>JACNKP010000078.1 GCA_014381985.1 SAR92 clade bacterium | reverse complement strand
AGACATTTTCATCGGAAATCCCAAGGACCAGGCCAACAAAAGTGCTTATTGACCCGCCAGAACCAATGGCCAAAATACTATTGCCGGTGCTTCCCATGGCCTTGATCTGCTCTTGAGCGCCTTGGACTCGGGCTTTAAACTGCACCCAGGTTTCAGGAACCCCTGGGATACTGTCAGACGTCCATGCGTTAAGAACCTGGCGGAGCAGTCGATAATAATTCTTCTTATCGGTAGGATCTTTCATCACGCTTTGAAACAACGGAGTATCACCGTGAATCATCCCATAAGCCTCCGTCATGTCGACGAAATTGTACTCATTGAGCCCGGGCAGCACTAACCGATCACTGCCATCTATTCCCAAACCCTCACAAATACCATCCATCGTTTGATGATGGCGGTGCATATCCCCTACCACTAATTGATCAAAACGCATATTCCGTAACTTAAAATGCTCGCCCAAAAAACGCGATTGCTGATGGCCTAGATCTGACAACTGATCGTAATTTGTCGACCCAAAAGAGGCCTGCGCATGGCGCACGAGGTGGAGTTCACTCATTAGACTTTCCTAGCATTAAAGTAAGTACGTTTATTCCCGAGCGTATTTAAACGCAAAACACTATGGGTTAATAGGGATAACAGCAGCATATTTCATATTCACCTTGCTTATAAGGGCATAAACGCTAGGTAATTACAAAATAGACGTTATGTACTACATCCACTCTATAACAGGGTGGGTAGTCTCGAGTGACTAGCGATTAACAGGTTGCTTTTTAATGCTCTGATCATCATTAGCTAACATTCACAACAATTCATGATTTAGCTTAAATGAAGTGTAAATAAACTATAAAAATGAACTACTTAGGCGTATACTGCGCGCCCTAATAATCCAGGGCTTAAAAACCCCAAGCCACAGGTAAATTAATGTCGTCAATTGACTTCGCATCACTGGGTATTTCTGCCCCTGTACTTAAAGCCGTTCTGCAACTCGGCTATGAGCAACCGACCCCAGTTCAAGCGCAATGTATTCCTATTCTTTTGAACGGTAAAAACCTGTTAGGAACGGCACAAACTGGTACGGGCAAAACAGCCGCCTTCGCTCTGCCTTTTTTGAGCCAACTGGATGATAAGCAAAAAACACCGCAAATCTTAGTATTGACCCCAACTCGCGAATTAGCGATTCAGGTAGCAGAGGCTTTCCAAAGCTACGCCAAGCATATTAAAGGTTTTCACGTCCTTCCTATCTATGGTGGAGCAGATATAGGCGGCCAACTACGAGGCCTTAAGCGCGGCGCTCAGGTTGTCGTAGGAACGCCAGGTCGTATGCTCGATCATCTGCGTCGACGCAGTCTGGATCTGAGCCAAGTCAGAGGATTAATCCTCGACGAAGCGGACGAGATGTTACGCATGGGTTTCATTGACGATGTAGAAACCATCCTTGCTAAGACACCCAATGATTGTCAGCGAGCGCTATTTTCAGCCACTATGCCACCCGCTATCCGTAGAGTGACCCAGAAATACCTTGGTGATGCGGAAACCATCAGCATCGAGAATAAAACAAAAACCGTAGAGCGCATTGAGCAACAATATGTGACCTGTAAAAGCCATCAAAAGATGGATGCCTTAACACGCGTGCTCGAAGTTGAGTCTTTTGACGGCATGATCATCTTTGTACGCACCAAATCGTCAACTGTCGACATTGCCGAACGCCTTGAAGCGCGAGGCTTTTCGTCTGCAGCCCTTAATGGCGACCTAAGCCAAGCTATTCGAGAACGCACCATTAATCGTCTTAAGAAGGGTCAAGTGGATATTGTTGTTGCCACAGACGTTGCTGCACGCGGTTTAGATGTTGAGCGTATTAGCCATGTCATTAACTTTGATATCCCCTATGACAATGAGTCCTATGTACATCGAATAGGCCGTACAGGTCGAGCTGGACGAGATGGTAAGGCAATTCTTTTTATCACGCCTAAAGAAAATCGTTTATTACGCTCTATCGAGAAATCAACACGTCAAGTCATTAAACCAATGGCCATGCCTAGCAATGAAGAAGTTAGTGGTCAGCGGATACAGCAGTTCACTGAACAACTACTGAAAACCATGGAATTACCTAAGTTAGATAAATTCCGCTCTCTGATCCAGCAGTTAGCTGACGAAAATGAATTAGATATGGCCCATGTCGCAGCTGCCTTGGTCTTTGAGAATCAAAAAGAACGGCCACTTTTCCCTAAACTTGAAACCATCACTGCACCTACCAGTAAAGATCGCGACAGAGATTCAGGTCGAGAGCGCAACAGAGACCGCGGTGATAGAAATAAAGACCGTGGTGACCGCAAAGAGCATCGCGGCCAGCGTACAGAGAACCGGGACTCGCGCGCAGAACCGCGAAGAGATCGCTCAGAACAGCCCAAACGTGAGTCCAAAGCGAAGGATGCCGACGCTAATCGTGATGGTGTTCCAATGGTCACTTATCGCCTAGAAGTTGGTAACAATGACGGTATTTCACCAAGTAATATCGTCGGCGCCATCGCTAACGAAGCCGATATTGAAAGTCGCTTTATTGGTGAGATCAAGCTGCATGACGACTACAGCACAGTTGACTTACCTGAGGGCATGCCTGCTGACCTATTGAACCATTTAAAAAAGGTTCGAGTTTGCGCCAAACCCATGCGAATCAGTGTGCTTGGTGGAAGTGGAGGTGGAAGTAGCAGTGACAGCGTGCAACCATACGTAGAGAAAGTGGCTAGCCCACGTAAGCGAAAAATTGCGGACAGTGATGACAAGAAAACTATCTCTCGCAATGTCGAGAATAAACGCACTGCAGAGCCTAAAAAGCCAGCAAAGAAGGTCTTTACCGGCAGTAAAAAAACCTTTGATAAGGACTCAAAATCAAAACGTAGTGATCGCAGTGATCGCAGTGCTCCGAGCAACGATGGCAGTGCACCCTTAAAAAAGAAAAAGACCTATACCAAGAAGCCTAAGCGTTCGTAATAAGCTGATCAATCTGGGTCAACTGAGAAACGATAGTATCGCCATTGATGTGAATAGATTTAAAATATTCTTCAGCCATCGGTGCGATACTGCAGACCGCGGGCAGTTCAGCCGCCTCTTGGCAGATCTGTTTAATTTGCGGTAAGAATAGAAACTGCAACCACTGAATAAACGTTAGCGTATCAACAGCGAAGGGTTCAACGCTACTTAAAGCATCATTAGAGGGTGTTTGAGCCAACCATAACTCTTCCCTCTGGAGGCCTTCTTCGAGCGTC
Organism: SAR92 clade bacterium; assembly: GCA_014381985.1. Lineage (GTDB taxonomy): Bacteria > Pseudomonadota > Gammaproteobacteria > Pseudomonadales > Porticoccaceae > HTCC2207. The sequence goes on along the minus strand of JACNKP010000078.1, from coordinate 15,915 downwards.
TTGAGCATGTCACTTAGCTGTTGATAGGTGTCCATCGATTCCTACCCTAACTCTCGCCTAAAAGGTGGTAGAGCATCCAATAGCTGCTTACCATAACGTTTAGTCAATAACCGCTTATCAAGAATCGTTACCGTTCCAGTGTCTGACTCTGTGCGCAATAACCTTCCGCAGGCCTGAATTAAACGCAGTGACGCCAGTGGCAGCGATATATCAAAGAACGAGTTGCCCCCGCGAGCTTCAATCCATTCTGCTAAGGCCTGTTGTAGCGGTTCATTTGGCACGGCAAAGGGAAGCTTAGCAATCACTACATGACGGCAGTAATCTCCCGGCAAATCGACCCCTTCCGCAAAACTGGCCAAACCAAACAGCATGCTGGTACTACCCTGATCAATGCGCTCTTTATGCAGTCGAACCATTTCCCGATTGGAATATTGTCCTTGGATTAATATTAGTTTAACGAGGTCATTGGGCAATTCATCATGCACCTGTTGCATTTGACGTCTAGAGGAAAACAACACTAACGTGCCCGCTTTTTTCTCAACCATAGATTCAATATTGTCGACGATATGCTGGGTGTGATCATCAACATTATTACCTTCAACAGCATCAGACGGCACTCTCAACGACGCTGCCTTAGCATAATCAAAAGCTCCCGCAACAGAAAGGAAATGAGCGGAATCAGGAACGCCCGTTTCTCTTTGCAGCGTGTTGAAATTACCTAGCGAACGCAAAGTCGCTGAGGTTAAGACTGCGCCATAGCAGCTACCCCAGAGACGCTCACGAAGAATCTCAGCCGCCTGTATTGGACTAGCATTCACCGAGATATCAACATTACCGCCGCCGGTGTCCTCAAGTTTCAGCCAACACGCCATTGGCATGTTGCCCTGCTGTAATTCTTTATGTAACCGATCCCACAAAGCGAGTAGACGCTCAGCACCAGACAGCCATGTCCCCGCTTGCTGATAAAAAAGCTCTATGTCAGGAGTCGCTACGGGATATTGCTTATCGCTCAAGGCTTCATTAAGGCTATCTTCAAGGACCTCAAGCCGCCCTAACCAGCCACTGGTATGCTGGGTAATCTGTGTAGCAATGTCACGAATGGCAGTGCCAACATCGCCGTGGGAAAATCGATAGATACCCTCATAATCATCAGCCTTATCCATCTGCTCTTTGAGGAGAGGATAAGCCATAGACAGTAATTCGGTTATTTTTGCCGCTTCTTTCTCAATCCGTGGTAACTGCTCAGCAAGCGCAGTATCTTTAGCAAAAATGGGCGCCTGACCTTTGCACTGCTTAGGAATACGCTCTAACCATGACAGCGTACTATTAATTCTGCACTGGGCACCAAAGTGTCGAATTGCCGTATCGCCGAGCCGGTGGCCCTCGTCACAAATATAAATGCAATCTTCTGGCGGTGGTAATATGGCACCCCCGCCGAGAGCTAAATCAGCCATCACCAAATCATGGTTAGCAACAATGCAATCACTCTCTTCAAGGTCAGTACGCGCTTTAAAAAATGGGCATTGATTGACGAATCTGCAGCGCCGACCTGAACACTGCCGGCGATCGACAGTTAAAGCGCTCCATTCAATATCCTTAATATGGGTATCCCAAGAGTCTCTATCACCGTTCCAACTGCCATCTTCAAGTGCATCGGACATCTCTCGAAACAAAGTTTCGGTCTGTGCGTTAGGGTTAAACTGCTGCTCGTCCTCAAACAAGAATAGACCTGCATCTTTTGCTTTAATAGAGTCTAAACACTGCTCCATGCGAAGATTACACGCATAGCGGCCACGTCCTTTAACCAGAGCGCAACTATAATCCCAGTCACAAGCCTCAAGGAGCTCTGGGATATCTTTATGGATGAGCTGCTCCTGCAGAGCTATAGTTCCTGTAGAGACTACAACCGTCTTTTTTAATGCCCGAGCAATAGGGAGAGCCGCAATAAGGTATCCAACGGTCTTACCTGTGCCTGTGCCCGCCTCAATAACCGATAGTCGCTTGTCTGCGTCATCATCACTCAGGCTATTAGCTATGGCAGCAACCATCTGCTTTTGGCCTAATCTGGCTTGCAATCCTCGGGTCTCTAAGAACTTTCGATAGCCCTGCTGAATGATGTCTCTAGTGTCGGCGTCTAACAAGCGTTAGTGCCCCTGCTGTGACAAATAGTGCAGCTGGTTATCGACAGGGGCAGCATAAGCAGCCACAGCAATGGCCCGATGCTCATTGGGTAGAGCGCCGATATGGTCTCTAAATTGTTGTTCAGCATACAACCAGTCTTCCTTAGGCCAAAGGCTCTTTAAACTCTCTAAAACATCTAATTTTTGTTCAGCAACCTGCATTGTCCAGGCGATAATATTGGTCGGAAAAAGTTGGTAGTTGAGACCAATCTGACGATTAACCTCAGCAGCAAGGCCATCTGCGTCCTCATATTTATCAGCTACGGGATCACCAAAATTAACCTGGATTCGACCCTTGTACCCAAGAAAGCCTTTTACAATACTATCAAGATCCTCGAATGGATCTTTGGTATAAGTTAAGCCCCGTTGCTGAGCATAAAGCTCGCTGGCTTTCTCAGCATCACAGGGATCATACTCATAAGAAATGGCTACAGGCACAATATTCAATTCACCGATTGCAGCAGCAAAACTCTGGTCTTTATCCTTTGACAACGCTAACATTTTGAGCAGGGCTGTTTCAGTGCGGTCCTGTCCATCTTTCGCTCGGCCCTCAGCTTGAGCAATCCAGATCGGCACCTTCTCTTGACTAATACTGTGCCGAATATAGCGAGAAAGGTTTTTAAGGGCTTCAAGTTTCTCACGACGACCTTTGACTGACCTTTTAACAATAAAACTGCGGTTAATTCGCATCAAGTCGGCGGCAAAAGGCTTACTGAGCAAATTGTCTCCAATGGCAATTCTAACCATCGATCGATTCTCTAGAAAAAGACCCAAGTTAACCATGGCTGGATCTAGGGCAATATCCCTGTGATTGCTCATATATAAATGAACTTTATCCGAGCGTGTTTTATCGAGCCCGCTAAACCCGTAGCTATCAGTCGTTGTTTCAAGCACAGATATGAGTCGTGAGGTCATATGCGCCTGAAAGTCAGACACAGTAGAAACCTCAACCATAAGTTTTCGCAGTTTGCGCCGTAAAAAGGGTCTTGCGAGCCGTGTAAAAACACCTGGTAGAATTTTCGTCATCCGCGGAAACTCACGCGAAAGCAGAAGATCCATTAACTCAGGATCAGCTATCATACGTGCTAACGCGCTAGGCACTTCACTATCGTGGTACGGACGAATATCGTCAAAATCATTCATGCTATTAGTCGACTAATTGTTATTATCTAGCGTTTCGTTGGACGTTGGCGGGAATTATACCAATGCACTTCATGAGAAAATTCATCAACCTTATCGGCAACATCTAACACTAGAGCAAACAACGCCATCCGCACTAATAGGCCATTGTCGGTCTGGCGAAATATGGCTAGGTTGGGATTGTCATCTAGATCAATATCCAACTCATTGGCATCAGCTCGTGAATCGCGAGGCAGTGGATGCATGATAACCGTATTGGGCTGACAGTATTCGGTATAGATCGCTTGATTAAGTCTAAACTTACCTCGATAAAGGTCAGCTTCTTGCTTTGTCGAGAACCGCTCCTCCTGAATTCGCGTTGAATAGACGATATCAACATCCACTATACTCTGGGTCATTTCATGAGACACAGTGACCTCAACCCCTGAGCTGCGCATGGATTCAATAATCGAGTCCGGCAAGGCCAATTCGGCGGGAGAAATCAGCACCACATGTATGTTGTCATACAAAGATAACAGCTTACCAAGAGAGTGCACTGTGCGGCCGTGGCGCAGATCACCAATCATGGCAATACTCATTCCATCGATCGTCCGACTTTTATCAGCAAGCTCTTTACGGATGGTATATAGGTCCAACAAAGCTTGAGTAGGATGCTCATTAGCACCATCACCACCATTTATCACGGGGACTCGACTAGCAGTGGCAAAATCTGCTACCGAACCCGCTTCAGGGTGGCGCATACAGATAACATCGCTAAAACCTGATAAGACTCGCGCGGTATCTTGCAGAGACTCACCCTTAACCAATGCGGAATTCTCAAAACCGGCTGTTTCACGAACCTCACCACCCAATAAATTAAAGGCAGAACCAAAACTGACGCGAGTACGGGTACTGGCCTCAAAAAACATATTGCCAAGAATGGCACCCTCGAGGACTCTGGTTACCTTTTTACGAAGAGCATAAGGCTCCATCTGATCAGCCACAGCAAAGATACGATCGACGTCTTCACGCTGGAACTGGTTGATTGACAGGATATGCGCGCCGGTAAAGTTCAAGATTTAACCTCGGGGCAAAAAGTTGATGGGAGGGATTTTAGCCTTTTTCGTCGCTGCACTCTAGTTCGATAACGAAAATTCATCATTCACCTGAGAAGCCCAGTGCTTAAGTGACTCTAGTATAGCGACTTTTTCAGCCGACAAACCCTCGTCGGCCAATAACTGTGCTATCTCAGCGCCCTGTTGCTCTATGGTTAAATAACCCGACTTCTCATCGGTTAATCTCCAGCGACAGTTTTCTGCCCAAACACTACGCTCTTGATCTGACAACGAGCCGTTAAAATAACGCGCCCGATAACTAAACAACAGGTGATTGTAGCGCTCATCACTAAAATGGAAGCCATGCTCAGTAAGGTCTTTAAAACTGGCATGGCGTACTTCTTCTAATAAATGCTTATCAGCATTGGGTAAAAAACCATTATACAAACGCTGCTCAGCCTCTGGCTTTTCGGGAAACGATTGACTATTAAAGACCGCCGCTAACTTGGCGGACAAATCAATTTGATTCAGCCTTTGCCAATGTAATTCGCAGCGCTGTACATCAATATCCAAGCGTTTAGCCGCAGCCTCATCTATTAATTTATGAGTGGTGACCACAGGAGCCTTATTAATATGTACTACCTTTAGCGGAATGCGCACTTCTCCATTCCCCAGCGACTCAGATGTCGTGAACACTCGATGTGCAATTTCTTCTGCACTTAGGTTGATCAAAACCTCAGGGTCAAATGATAAGTCTATGCAAATAATGCCGTTACTATTTGTCGGATGTTGAGCCAACGGCATCATAATCGCACCATACATATGGGCTCTTGGGAGCATGCCTGAAATATGGAAAAAGGGTTTTCGGTCAGACAAATTCAACATCTCTCCAACCGCTTTTTTACTCCTCATGTTCACTACATAGTCAAATAAACGAGGCTGTTTGTCTTTGACCAATTTAGCTACCGCAATCGTTGCGGTTACATCAGACAGTGCATCATGAGCCGCTTCATGGGCCAATCCGTTGGCTGCAGTCAAATGCTCGAGCTTAAAACTCGGACGCCCAGGCTCATGGTCTGGCCATTCTATGCCCTCCGGCCTCAATGCTCTCGTCAACCGCAGCATATCCATAATATCCCAGCGAGAATTGCCGTTTTTCCACTCTCGTTGATAGGGATCAAAAAAGTTTCGATAGAGAGCATAACGAGTGACCTCGTCATCAAAGCGAATACTGTTGTAACCCACTCCACAGGTGCCTGGCACTGAGAGCTGCCGGTGGATAGCCTCGATAAACTGAGGCTCCAACAACCCTTTTTCCATGGCCAACTGAGGGGTAATTCCGGTAATAAGGCAGGCTTGAGGCGCCGGTAGTATATCTTTTTGAGGCTGGCAATAAATGACCAGAGGCTCACCCACTGGGTTTAAATCCTCGTCAGTCCTTAAACCAGCAAATTGTGATGGCCGATCTTTAGAGGGGTCAACGCCAAAGGTTTCGTAGTCATGCCAGTAGAAAGTATTTGCCATAGTTTAAATCCTTTCCCCTCGTAAATAAGCGTTACTATCTCGTTTGGACCGTTCAACCACCCTCGACTAATGGTTGCCCAGGGCTGGTTTCAGGCTTAGGCTCAGGCTCAGGCTTAGGCGCCGGAGCCGCCAATTGCTGTTCTAGCTGATAGATTTTTTGCGTCATTTGGCGCCGAAAGCCCTCTATAGCTTCCATAGCCTCAGCATTATTAGCCTGATCACGGTCCGTGCGCGATAACGCAGCTTTTAGTCGATTAAGCTCATCGGTGTATTCACGCAACACCTCATTAACCTTATCTATGTCAGCAGAAAGTCCCAACTGGCTAACGCTCAAATCGCTAATAGCAGAGCTCTCTTTATCAATGCGAGTCCCCACCGCTGCAATAGATTCTTGGGCCGAAACGCGCTTAGCCGCTAGAAAAGCAATATCTTTTTTGTTGTCGGCAATTTTAGTTTTGTTGATATCGTTAGTGATGCCCCAGAGCTTCCTAATTTCGCTCCAGTGCTTTTTTAATTCTTCACCATGCTTACTAATATTGAGTTGCATCGCCGCACCCGACTGGGTAACCGACTCATCTGTGCTACTAAGCCGTGACTCAAGCAAATCAAATCGTGCCAATAGAGACTCATGCTTAGCGGAAAGGTCCTGATACTGCAATCCACCAAAAACACCCGCTCCAATCAAACCCAAAAAGGTCAGTATTAAAATAAACTTCATCAGCCCAGGCATACCTGCAGTAGTTGGCTGGCCGCCGTTTCTTGAGGTCGGTCCGTCACCGCGCGACTCTGGCATATTGCGACCAATCATATCGTCCCGTTCGGCAACAATTGACGTTTTAGGCTTTTTATCCATATCTTTTTTTGATTCCATGGTCATCTTTCAACAGAGATAAGTTCAATACTATCTCATTACACCAAATTATACGCTGATCTTGGCCAATATATAAAAATGCCGTCCACAAAAAAACCGGTGAAGATTACCTAACACCGGCTTTTTGTCTAAGCAACTTTAAAGCAGGTTAAGTGCACCAACCAATATCGCAGTGAGCGCCAAGCTAGAACCAATCACACCATTAACCGTGGTCATTGGGCCTTGCTTACCTTTTAATCCATTAATTTCCAAAGCGATAATAATCACTAAGGCAACTGTTAATCCAGTACCGCCAACGGCGGTGCCATAACCAAGGCCCGCATAGTGTGGTCCTGCTAACATACCAAACAGCATAGGCGCCGAGAATAAAGTGTTGGTTCGAGAAGCAAGAAGCGCCTTGGCACCCGCCGCTGCTTTATCACCACCTTCAACAAGACCTAAGGCAATTTTTTGCGCAGGCCAAATTATCATCCAGACATTTGCCGCCATCAGCGTACCCATGACAACACCGATAACGATGTAGTTGTTCATTTGATTCATGCGCATCACACCTTCTAGTAGCAGAAGGCCGGTGATAAACGTAAACATAGCACCCCATCTGAACCACCAGAGAGCGCTAGGCGCAAGTTTAGCTTTTGCATCAGCTAAACCCTCAGCTGAAGCTTGTTTAAAGTATCCACCTTGCACGAAGTTAAAATAGTAGAGCATTCCGATCCAAGTGATACCAAATAAAAGATGTCCCCAACGGGCAAGTAGATTGATAAATTCGGCGGTCATGAGCAAGTCCTCTAGAAATTAATACCCTTACAGGCTATAGGTTTATTTTAGCTTCATTATAGGTTTTTTAGGATTTTTTGATAGGCTTTTTATGGGTTTTATAGCGTTTTTACACGGTATTTGATGATAAATATCATCGGCTTGCTTGCCACTGCCAGCATTAAGACAAGGCATATCTCGAGATCAAAAAATGAACTCAAAAAAAAGCCCCGCAGGTTAGTGCAGGGCTTTTTGTTTTTTGGGGATGGGTTTACATCATTCCGCCCATACCGCCCATGCCACCCATACCACCCATATCAGGCATACCACCACCAGCAGCACCGCCCTCATCAGGCGCATCAGCAACCATCGCTTCGGTGGTAATCATTAGTCCAGCGATCGAAGCAGCCGCCTGTAGCGCTGTTCTAGTCACTTTAGCGGGGTCAAGAATACCCATAGCGATCATATCGCCGTACTCACCCGTACCTGCGTTATAACCGAAGTTACCCTTACCTTGTTTAACCTTATCGACGACAACAGAGCCTTCCTCTCCTGCGTTCTCAACGATCTGGCGCAAAGGCGTCTCCATGGCGCGAAGAGCAATCCCGATACCTGCGGTTTGATCTGTATTTTCACCCTGTAAGTCTTTGATCTTTTGTAAGACACGAATAAGAGCGACGCCGCCACCGGCAACAACACCCTCTTCAACAGCAGCGCGAGTAGCGTGCAACGCATCTTCAACACGGGCTTTCTTCTCTTTCATTTCGATTTCAGTCGTTGCGCCTACTTTGATCACGGCAACACCGCCGGCCAATTTGGCGACGCGCTCTTGCAACTTCTCTCGATCATAGTCAGAACTAGTGTCTTCAATCTGAGCCCGAATTTGCTTAACTCGCCCTTCGATAGTGGCGTGCTCGCCTGCACCATCAACAATGGTCGTGTTTTCTTTGGTCATGCTGACACGTTTAGCCGTACCCAAATGCTCCAAAGTAGCGCCTTCAAGATCAAGACCAACTTCTTCAGAAATCACAGTACCACCAGTCAGGATAGCAATATCTTCTAACATTGCCTTGCGACGATCGCCAAAACCAGGCGCTTTACAAGCTGAAACCTTAACAATACCGCGTAGGTTGTTCACCACTAGAGTTGCCAATGCTTCACCTTCAACATCTTCAGCAATAATCAACAGTGGCTTACCCGCTTTAGCAACCGCTTCAAGCAAAGGTAGTAGCTCACGAATATTGGAGATTTTTTTATCGACCAGCAAAATAAGTGGGCTGTCCTGTTCGGTGCTCATGTTCTCTTGATTGTTGATGAAGTACGGAGATAAATATCCACGATCAAACTGCATACCTTCAACGATATCTAGTTCATTTTCTAAACCACTACCTTCTTCAACAGTGATGACGCCTTCTTTACCAACCTTGCCCATTGCCTCGGCAATGATGTCGCCAATGTGGCTGTCGCTGTTAGCAGAAATAGTACCGACCTGAGCAATCTCTTTGTTTTCTGCGCAAGGCTTTGCAATTGCTGCAATTTCTTTAGTGGCTGCAATGACTGCTTTTTCAATGCCACGCTTTAGGTCCATCGGGTTCATACCCGCAGCAACCAACTTCAGACCTTCATTAACAATAGTCTGTGCCAATACTGTTGCAGTAGTCGTACCATCACCAGCATCATCTGACGCCTTTGACGCTACTTCTTTAACCATCTGCGCGCCCATGTTTTCGAACTTATCTTTGAGCTCGATTTCTTTGGCTACCGACACACCATCTTTAGTCACGGTGGGTGCACCAAATGACTTATCTAAAACCACGTTACGACCCTTAGGACCTAAGGTTACTTTCACTGCGTTGGCCAAAACATTCACACCATCAAGCATGGCTTGACGGGAATTGTTGCCAAATTTTACTTCTTTAGCTGCCATGATTTTTTCCTTCCAAATTCTGTTAAAAACAATTCAATTTAAATTTAAGCTTCAACTACAGCCTTGATATCACTTTCGCTGAGGATGATTAATTCTTCGCCATCCACATCAATCTTGTCATTACCCGCATACTGACCAAAAACGACGATATCGCCAATTTTGACGTCAACCGGACGTAACTCACCACTATCTAAAATACGGCCACTGCCTACGGCAATAACTTCACCTTGATTAGGTTTTTCTTGTGCAGAGCCTGGCAATAATATTCCGCCTGCTGTTTTTTGTTCTTCTTCCTCGCGACGAACGATCACTCGGTCGTGTAATGGGCGAATTTTCATGGTTCTCTTCTCCAATTATTCTATCTTCAGTTGTTAAAGTTCACTTGCGACATGATTACTTTCGCAATTGTTGCTTTATATGGTGCCAGACCTTTTCTTTTTCAAGGGCAAACAGCAATTTTTTACAATAAAAAGACGTTTTAATCTAGATCCTTGCGTTCCCAAGATTCTCCATCGATAACATTGCCAGAACTTTCAGTCTGATCGGCAGTTTGGCTAGAGTACCCATCGGTATGAAATCCACCGAGGGGAGAACCAGTTACGACCATTTTACTCAAAATTCGTGACACGATTAAGGCTCTTATGGGTGGTATTAGTCCAGCAAACCCAATGACATCGGTAACAAACCCAGGGGTCAGTAACAGAGCACCAGACACGGCGAGAATAATAGCCTCTCCCATTTCCTTTGCTGGCAATTTGCCTTCTTGTAGTTTTTGGCGACCGCGCCACAACGTAGCAAAGCCCTGCTCTCGCAATAAAGCTGCGCCAACAACGGCGGTCAACAGCACTAGACCAATAGTCAGCAGTGCACCAATCTCACTACCAACGGTGATCAATAGCCACATTTCCAACACCGGCATGACAATAAATAACAGTAACAGGTACCTCACAGGCAACTCCTTTAACTCGCTCTATAGAGTAGTATTGGGGTAGTTTTCACTATTTCAACATCTGACTGAATAGCGTAGTCTTTACTCATGGACAATAATGATCGTGAGATTAGACTTTACACTGTTATTCAAGGCATTCCAGTAGGCAAAGTGGCGACCTATGGTCAGATTGCTAGTTTAGCCGGCTTGCCCGGCGCCGCGCGACTGGTCGGCAAAATTTTAAGTGGTTTACCCGCAGATACCTCGCTGCCATGGCACCGAGTCATTAATGCTGCTGGCAAGATCAGTATGCCTGAGGGTAGTGACTCTTTTAATGAGCAGAAAAAACGACTCACCGCAGAAAATATTATATTGACAGGATCACAAATCATCCTAAAACAATATCTGTGGAAGCCATAGACCCTATTGATATCTAATTAGATCCAGACTTTTTATGACTCAAATCAGGTGGTGATTGGCGCACTGAACTTACAATAAACCCACGTCGCCATAATAACCAGAGTAACAACATTCCTGGAATAGCAGCTACGACCGTGAAACCCCAAAACCCTACCCAGCCCAACCCATTAGCCAGAAGCCCTGCGGGTGCCGCTAGCCATGTTCTACCGACAGCCGCAAATGAGGTGAGCAGAGCGAACTGCGTCGCTGTATACGCTAAGTTAGATAGCCCAGATAGGTAGGTCACAAACACTGTTAAGCCTATGCCACTGGTAAAGTTTTCAGTGCCTACTGCAATGCCCAGCATCATCGGATCGTGACCTACCACTGCCAACAGCATAAATAACAGGTTACTCAGCATCATCATGAGACCCGACAGAAGTAACGCCCTGCCCATACCCAACCATGCTATAAATGGCGCACCCACAGCAGCACCTGCTATAAGAGCCCAGAATCCTACCAACTTATTAACAGTGATGAACTCTGTGTCAGTAAACCCAAGCTCAACAATCATAGGGTTGAGCATGCCCTGACCCATAGCATCACCAACTTTATAGACCAGTACAAACAATAAAATTAACAGAGCACCGTCTCGACTTAAAAACTCTCTAAATGGATTAGCTACCGCTTGCTTTATCCACCCACCAAAACTCTGGCCGGCGCCACGAACATGACGTTCAACGAAATTACCTGAGCCCGCGTAAAGTGCACCCAAGGTCGCAGGCAACACACAAAAGCCGGTTAGTCCGTATGCCAAGGCCCAGCCATAGGACATACCTTCATTAGAGGCCAACCAGATTGTGCCTATACCGGCAATAAGATTTCCTGTGCGATAACCAAATTGGTTCATGGCTGTACCATGAGGCAATTCCTCATCGCTCAAAATTTCAATGCGGTAGGCATCAATCACAATGTCTTGGGTAGCTGAGAGAAAGGCCACAATAATTGCCCACACCGCAAACACACCTAATTGATTAGCGGGGTCACTAGCGCCTAGCTTCCATAAAGACCCAAATAAGAGGCCCTGAGTAAGAAATAGCCAGCTTCGACGCTGCCCAAACAGCGGTGTCAAAATAGGGATAGACAGCTTATCTACTAAGGGAGCCCAGAGAAACTTGAGTGTATAGGGGGTTGTCAGCCCAATTGCAAAGCCTATAGCTGTTTTATCAATACCTTCTTTTGACAACCAAAAAGTCATGGTGGCCAGTAGTAAAGTCAACGGAAACCCGCTGGATATGCCCAGTAAAAAAGCTACGAAAGGCATCGGCCGACGATAGGGCCGAAAAGTTGGCATTAGGAAACCTATACAGGCAATTACCGCCACGACAGCTAAAAAAGTCAGTGTCTCGGTCATTTCCAAATACTCCAGTGTCGGTGCAACCAGTCAATTACATCAAGGTTACAGGGGAACCTATGGAACAGCAAAACTAACTGTTAGTCGATGTGTTCGCCTCTAGTACCCGCTAATTTTGTCTTCAAATTAGCGCTTTAAAGCGCGCCCAATCAAATGCGGGGCCAGGATCGGTTTTGCGATCTGGCGCTATATCGCTGTGCCCTGCAACTCGCTCACTGCTTAATGCCGGGTACTCAGCCATTAAACACTGCGTTATCTTAACTAAGCGCTCATATTGTAGATGAGTGTAGGGGTCAGTATCGGTTCCTTCCAACTCAATACCAATACTAAAATCATTGCAGGCTGGGCGCCCAGCAAACGCTGACACACCAGCATGCCAAGCACGCTGATCAAAAGGCACAAACTGTATGACAACCCCCTCACGATCGATCAAGAGATGCGCAGACACTTTAAGGTTGGCAATCTCGGCAAAGTAAGGGTGAGTATTGGGGTCTAGGGTATTAGTGAACAGCTCAGCAACATGGCCGCCGCCAAATTGCCCCGGTGGCAGGCTAATGTTGTGAATGACCAACAGGCTAATGTCAGACTTGTCTGGGCGCTGGTCGGCATTGGGCGATGCCAATGCCGTTGCTGTTGATAGCCAGCCCTGATCAATACGCATGGGATCTATTTCTCTGTATCACACTAATGTAGAGTTATTGAAACAGATCAGTGGGTTAAAGCCAAACACCGAATTAATGCTACAATTCTCGCCCAGTAAAAATGGAGTTAGATGACGTTGAGTACGCTACTTGTGGACACCCTAGCCGACATACCAGCCTGCGTTGCCCGCGCGCTACGTGAAGATATTGGCGAGGGCGACATCACCGCCATGCTCATACCTGAGCAACAACAGGCCAAGGGTGAAGTGCTATGCCGCGAGCATGCGGTGATCTGTGGCACAGCATGGGTCGATGAAGTGTTTCGGCAACTGGACCCTAAAACGACCATTAACTGGCTGGTGCAAGACGGTGATCAGGTCGTACCAGATCAAGTATTATTTACCCTCAGTGGTAATGCTAGAACCTTACTGACTGGCGAGCGCAGCGCATTAAACTTTTTACAATTATTGTCAGGTACCGCCACCCTCGCACGGCAATATGCTGAGCTAACGGCAGGCAGTGAGGTGAAGATTTTGGATACCCGCAAGACCATACCCGGGCTGCGCCTCGCACAAAAGTACGCGGTGGCCGTGGGTGGTTGTAACAACCATCGCATTGGTTTGTATGATGCCTTTTTGATCAAAGAAAACCACATAGCCGCTTGCGGAGGTATCGCCTTAGCAGTGGCAAAAGCCCGTGAAATAGCGCCCGAGAAAATAGTGGAAGTGGAAGTGGAAAATCTAGATGAGCTGAACGAGGCCTTGGATGCCCAGGCCGATGTGGTGATGCTAGACAATTTCTCACCCAGCGATATTGAAAACCTAAAACACCTCAACTTTGGTCAAACCAAAATTGAGGTGTCCGGTAATATTACCCATGAAACCGTGCAGCACTATATAAGCTCTGCGGTGAACTACATTTCATCCGGTAGTCTAACCAAACATGTGCAGGCAGTGGATTTGTCCATGCGCCTTATTAAATAGGCTCATTACGTAGTTAGCAGAGTCCACTTTTATTCTATGTTCTGCGCTAGTGATGATCAAAACAAGACATGATTAAATAAACAAGAGCTCGATTTACAAAAGGGCTAAATCGTTCAGCTAAGATTCTTATAAAACTTTACGTGACCCTCGGCAGAGGCTTTCGTTTATCGTTATTAACCAATAATGCGAGTTGGCAGTGACCTAAAAGAACGTTTAAAACCGCTCTTTTAGGTCCCATTGTGGTCAACTGCCCAATATTAACCCTTGCAGGAGGCAGGAAGTAACGCTAACAGTCCAGCTGTCGTTGAGGTGCAGCGCCACTCAGAGATACCGTCCGACCAACCAGTGTTAGTACCAGCACCATAGGTAAGCGCTCCCGGAGTAGTTGCATTATCAAAAGGTGTAAATGTTACAGTTCCTGCTACCAAAGTAGCAGGTACAACCACAGAAATGACACCGCTTGTGCTTACTGCAACCGAAGTAACGTATTTTGATATTCCACCAGATTTCGCACAGCCAACAGCTGCACCAGTAGTTGCACCTATTGCTGTCAACGCACTGCCCGTTTGAATGACTTCAGTAACTTCTGTTCTGCAGGTTGAACCTGCCAAAATTACTTCAGACATTTTTGCCCGGTTGGTATAGTCACTGTAAGCCGGCAATGCTAGCGATGCCAAAATACCAATAATTGCAATAACGATCATTAGTTCGATCAGGGTAAAACCCTTTTGCATTTTTTTAAGTTTCATTGTGTATCTCCTTAAGTTAAAAAATAATTCCATAGGTGTACCAAAAAGGTATATTTTTAGTCTTGGTTACGTCGACCTCTAAAACTACAATAAACGCTCATATTTAGGGGCCTATCTTTTATGCACTTCAGGTATTAAGCGTTTAATAAAACACGTCGTTCCTTAGGAGGGGATTCTGTCCCATTCGTTAACTAAGCTCTATAGGTAGTCTATAAAAAGCCTGTTAAAAGGGATAAAAATACTAAACTTGTGACGCACGTCTCATTTAAAGTGCCCGTTGCCGATAAAATTTGTTTTCACAAAGTCACTCGACGGTTATGTCTTGAACCTTGCAACCGATATCTCTAGAGGATTCCCCAAACGATTAGTTGATGAAAATCTAATCACGGCCAACGACATGTTGTCAGCCGTCAAAAGCGCAAAGACAGCTAATGTGACGCTGATTAATTTTATTTGTGAAAACCATTTAATTGATGACCAAAAATTGGCCCACGCCGCCGCAAAAGAATTTGGCATGGTGGTTTACGATGTGCAGCAACACCTGATAAAAAATGAATTAAAGGACCTGATCGATCGAAAAACCATGCGTAAACATGTGGTGGTTCCGCTCTTTACCCGCGGCAAGAAGCTCTTTATTGCCACGGCAGACCCTTTTGATGTTCAGTGCCTTAGAGAGATCCAGTTTCAGTCTAAAATGTCGGTCGAGGCTGTTATCTGTGCTTACTCGAGCATTTTGGTTATAAGAGAGGCATTGCTGAGCAATCAAGCTGACTCTATAGCCGAATCATTGTCCATTAACAGCACCGACTATGAGCCAACAGAAAAAGTTATTGAATATTCTGTTGAAGACTTATTTGACAGTAACGTTGCCAGCACCGAAACCCCGGTAGTTCGCTTTATTAATAAAATGATCACAGATGCGGTTGAGGCAAAGGCGTCTGACCTGCACTTTGAACCCTATGAAACAGAGTATCGAGTCAGGTTTCGCATCGACGGTGTTTTGCGTGAGATTTTTAAGCCTCCCCACAGCTGGACGTCGCGTCTGGTGGCGAGAATTAAAGTGATGGCGCAAATGGACATAACCGAGCGGCGTATTCCCCAAGATGGACGCATTAGGGTGGTTATATCAGACACTAAGACGATCGATCTAAGGGTGAATACATTGCCACTGCAGTTTGGCGAAAAGGTGGTCATGAGAATTTTGGACTCCTCCAGTGTCAAACTGGGTATTGATGCCTTAGGCTATGATGAAGACCAAAAACAACAGTATCTGGCTGCGCTGGCAAGGCCCCAGGGGATGATCTTAGTCACCGGCCCAACGGGTAGCGGTAAAACGGTGTCTTTGTATACCGGCATCAATATCTTAAAT
>JACNKP010000059.1 GCA_014381985.1 SAR92 clade bacterium | reverse complement strand
TAGAGCTATTTATCAGGTCTGCTATAGCCTCGGCTTGGGTTAGGTCGATTTTGTAGTTGAGAAATGCCCTGAGTGAAAACTCCCCTGGGTTAGCAATTCGGGCACCCAGTTCAAGCATTCTTTGAAGCAAAAGATCAATGACAATGGGACCGCCGTGCCCTTGAAGTTCCAGTACATCTTCGCCGGTAAAAGAGTGGGGTGCAGGGAAATATAAACCAAGACCATGGTCAATGTTTTGACCATCGCTATCTGAGAAAGTTGAAAAAGTCGCGACCCTAGGTTTTGGTAATTTACCGAGCACCTTAACTGCAATTTCTGCGACGAGTGGCCCTGAAACCCTGACCACCCCTATGCCGCCCTTTCCCGCTGGCGTGGCTATCGCTGCTACTGTGTCCTTGCTACCATGAGCCAAGTTCGTCACCTATCGGTGTTTTATATCAGGGTTGCGCTTCTACCTTTTTGTTAACGTAGAATTGCTGGGCAGCCGAAAGTATATTGTTCACCAACCAGTATAAGACAAGCCCAGAAGGGAACCAGAGGAAAAAGAAAGTAAACATAATCGGCATTAATTTCATTACTTTCGCTTGCATAGGGTCCGGGGGTTCAGGCTGCATAAGCTGCGTTAAGAACATTGACCCTCCCATCAGTATCGTCAGCACAAAGTATGGATCCATAACCGATAGGTCATCTATCCAAAGAATAAAAGGCGCCTGGCGCAACTCTACACTTTCCATTAGGGCCCAGTACAATGCGAGAAATACTGGCATCTGCAATAGAATAGGGAAACATCCACCCAGTGGGTTGGCGCCCTCTTTTTTATATAGCTCCATCATAGCCTGAGAGAACTTCTGCTTGTCATCACCAAACCTTTCTTTCAAGCGAGCCATTTCAGGTTGTAACTTTCGCATTTTAGCCATTGATTTGAACCCGGCGGCTGACAAAGGAAAGAGTGCTGTTTTAACGAATATCGTCAGCCCTATGATGGCGAAACCCCAATTTCCAACCACGCCATGAATCTTGTCTAGCAAAAAAAATAAAAATTGGGCTAACCACCACAAGAAACCATAATCAACCGTCAGATCAAGCCCGGGGCTAATTTCCTCTAAGCGATATTGGTCTTTAGGCCCAACATAAAATTGCGCTCCCTTAGTCGACTGTTGACCAGATTCAACTCTCCAGATCGGACTTGTAAACCCGAAAAGAAAAACATCCTGTTGCCTGAGATATCTCGCTTGATAGGTGTTTAATGCATCGCCTTTTGGCACCCAGGCGGAAACAAAGTAATGCTGCACCATGGCGATATAGCCACCATCAACTTTTTCTTTGTAGGATTCTTCTTCTATGTCGTCGAATTCAAGTTTGTTGTATGGCGTACCGGGAACGAAAGTAGCCCCGCCGGTATAAGGTTGCAGACCCATAGCACTTTCATCTGAGACTATTGGCGCGTTTCGATCTCTTTTTATTTGGGCGAAAAGTGCGCCCTGCCATGCCTCGTCAGACATATTATCTACGATGTAATCTACATCAATGAGATAATCAGACCTCCTTAGTGTGAATCGTTTAATGATCGTTGCCCCAGCTTGTTCTAGCGTAAAGTCAACCTGCAGCTCGGACTCGCCCTCTCTGAGAGAGTAGTTGTAACTGGACACTTTGAATTGAGGACGACCCGCACTGGTGTCCGTGCCATTTTTACCAATCAACCCACTTTGAGCGGCGTAGCTATTCCCTGGATCTATAAGTGTAAACGGTGAATCTGGTGTATCGATAGTGGTTGGAAAAGCTACTAGCGAAGCCTTAACAATATCGCCTCCTAGCGTATCGATTGTTAGATGCAACAGATCAGACTTAACGCTAACAAGTCTGCTCTCG
Source organism: SAR92 clade bacterium (assembly GCA_014381985.1). Lineage (GTDB taxonomy): Bacteria > Pseudomonadota > Gammaproteobacteria > Pseudomonadales > Porticoccaceae > HTCC2207. The sequence goes on along the minus strand of JACNKP010000059.1, from coordinate 1,941 downwards.
TTGAAGGCCTGTGTTTCAGCTGTTGGTGTCTGACTCCGAGATTCTGGTTCGACAGTAGGTATAAAATCAGTAACGCTATCTAGACTCGAGCTATCTTCAATTGTTGGCACTGCTTCGGAAATATCACTAGCAGTATTTCCATTGTCTGTGATGAACTCGGTGCCGCCCGGTAGGTCAGCCACAACTTTCCTACCTGAACCGTAGTCCTCGTTCCATGCAAGTATTATCAGATACGCTGTAACTGCTAGACCCAACAAAATAAATATTCTTTGAAAATCCATGGGTAAACCTATTGTTCGTAATTTTTATTCTGAGGGACCATGTCTATTCCACCCGGATGGAATGGATGACACTTTGTGATTCTTTTCGTCGCCAGGTATAAACCTTTCGCTACACCGTGTGTCTCTATTGCTTCAATGGTGTAGTTTGAGCAGCTCGGATAAAACCGACACCTTTGACCCAGTAACGCACTGATGGAAAACTGATAGAGTTTGATCACTGCGATGAGGCTTTTCCTAAACACTGTTACGCACCTTGCTTACTTTTTCACGAAGCTTTAGCCACACTTTTGATAATTGTCCAAATAGTTCTTCGCTAGAGCACTTAATGACTCCGGGACGGGTGATGATAACAATGTCCAAGCAGTCGTTGCTGAACATTGAGATGGCAATTTTTCGGTAGGATTCTCTGAATATTCTCTTAATCTTATTGCGATTTACAGCTAGACGGGTGTTTTTCTTACCCACTACCATTCCCATCCTGCTTGAGGGAAGGCTGCTATCAATAGCCAGAACAAGAAACTCGGAGCAACCGACCCTGTATTGGGCACGATCAAAGACGTCACTAAATTCCCTTGAATTAAGGATTCGGTTTTCTTTCGAGAAGCTTTGAGAAATCAATGCTGTCGTCTTTTACCTGGTTATTCAAAAGTTGTGCCAGGAGATTACCATGTCTAGCAAGGTCTTAGACTGCGAACTGTCAACCTTCAATGAAATAGTTAGTCCTAAGACATCGAGTCAGTTTTGAGCCTAAGGAAGGATACTTACGCGGAGAGTACTTTACGGCCCTTCGCTCTACGTCTTTTTAGCACTAGACGACCATTTTTAGTTGCCATCCTGGCACGGAAACCATGAGTACGCTTGCGTTTGATAACGCTAGGTTGAAAAGTTCTTTTCATGATATTTATTCCGAAAATGTGTTGGTTCAAAAATGAGCGCGAAGTCTAATCAAGATGCATGACTGAGTCAATTTGAGTTTTGATATATTTTTCTAGGCTCTAAGACCCCTTCTTTTAATAAAGAGATCTTTATATATATAAACTTATTGTTATTACTCTTATTAGGGACCGAATAATTGTGTATCAATAGCTTTTATTCATAGCTTTCAGTAGTTTAGGGCGGTTGTAAGTCTGTGCATAAGCAGTGTTAGGGTGGAAGTTTCTTTGTGGGTAACCTGTGTTGAAATGATAGGTTTATCCACAATTGATCGGGCTGCAAAATGCATCGTTTTTTTATCCACAACTTGTTCACAGGTTAGCCACCGCTTACCTACTATATTTGTGTATAACATATTGAAAAATAAGGCGTTTTTTTTAACCTTTTTTTATGACAACTATTGGCTTGCAACTACAATTGGAGTTACTATTCGTGAAACGCGTTTCTGTAGTACCCTGCTTCTCAAATAACGTGTCTCGAAAAATAATAACATGCATCACGGCTTGTACGGAGGGTCTGTGGCGGTAGTAATCTGGCAAAAATGTTTGCAAGTTCTGGAAAGTGAATTGACCGCACATCAATTCAATACGTGGATAAAACCCTTACAGGCGGTAGTTGATAATGAGAATGCATTAAGGTTATTTTCACCGGATAGGTACATCGAAGAGCAGGGAAATCGGGAATTTTTTGGTCGGATTTAGGAGGGGGTGTTTCAGGGCACACCAGG
>JACNKP010000004.1 GCA_014381985.1 SAR92 clade bacterium | reverse complement strand
TTTTTTCGAAACAGGCTCCTAACTGAGCTTGATTACAATCCGCGAATGGCGGTTGCAGAACCGGAGCTGATGAAGTACGACGAGTATATTCATAGCGTGCACTCTCCAGCCTCCATTAATATAACTGAAATGAGCCCTCTAAAGGGAGAGACTTTATTTATTATACACCCGCAGGTGATATTCAGTTGTTTAGATAACTGGTATGGGGGTCAGGCTCGGCCATTGACCATCACTGAAGAACGAGGATTTACATCAAATGAAAATGCAATCATTGATTCGCTATGTGATCTAATTTTTCAGTCCATGCGAGAAGCGTGGGCTCCTTACGTAGAAATAGATATTCGACCTATTAACAGAGACATCAATCCACTATTTGCCAACATTGCCGCAGATGATGAGTCTGTTGTAGTAAATCGTTTTGCACTTAAATTAAGCGATGAATCTGTCGATCCGTACATTGATGTTGTTTACACCTATCAAAGCCTTAATTTACAAAGAGATATTTTGAGGAGTCGTATCCAATCTCAGGAGGCAGACGAGAATTGGTTAGCGCGTCTACGTAATACGGTCAGCGAGGTTGATTTTAGTTTGTTGGTCTCAGGAGGCCACCTAGAAACCACCGTCGAACAGCTCTCAAAATTATCTGAAGGCGACATACTTTCTTTTGATCCTCCTGAAATGGCTGAAGTTACGGTGAACGGGTTTCCTCTTTATGAGGCACAAGTTGGTATCAAGGGATCGAAGGTAGCGATCAAAATAGAAGATAATATACTGGAAAGGGAAGGATAGATGAGCGAGACAACTGAAGACCAGGATGGAGAAGAAGACGTCGACTCTAAGGGTTCTGAGAGTCATAGCATAATAGATCATTCCGTTGTCCTGTCCATACCAATAGTTTTGAATGTTGAGGTTGGTAAGACAAAGTTGAAGTTAAGAGATCTGATGGCGGTGGCGCAGGGTACTGTTTTAGAATTAGATCGAACAGAGGGTGATTTGATGGATATTAAGGTAAACGAAAGTGTTATTGCAAAGGGCGAGGTGGTTACTTTGTCAGGAAGCAAACTGGGTATCCGTGTACTTGAAATCGTGAGTCCGCTTGAAAGAATTCGATCGGCTTAGATTGTGATGCCGGAAGGAATTGATTCGAGCTATATTGTTCGAGTAGTCATAGCTTTGCTATTCGTCGCAGGATTGATTATTGCTGCCGTGTGGGCGATGAGGTTTCGATTAAATAAGATGGATTATGGCACAGCCCAGGCCCTTAGGGTCCGGCAGAAATTGGTCATTGATTCAAAGCATTCCATATTAGTAATTGAATATGGAGAACAGGAAATTTTAGTTGGGGTCTCTCCGGCTGGTTTGACAGCTTTATATTCAAGCAATCAAGCCAAAAACGCACAAGATGTTAATGACGATTTATCCTCAAAAGATAAATTTGAAGACATTCTTAATGTAGAGTCAAATAAACTGTGCTAACGTCGGGCTAGGTATTGTAAGAGTCGTCTAGGATCGGATATGACTAAACCCCCCGCAACGATTACCAAACAGGTTGCCTATATTTATTACGAACTAGAAGCTTTAGTTGATGCAAACAAGCTTCGCGCCTATACCAATAGAATCAGAATCGCCGAGAATACACATGTGGGAATGGAGCTCGCTAACGCAGCTTTTAATGAAAGTAGGCAGTTATTAAATGATGCTTGCCAAGCTATCGTTAGAAACAAAAAGGTTATCCTACAGCACCAAGGCTCTCAGGCAGATTGTCCAGATGAATTGACTAGAGGCATCGTTGACCAAGCAGAATTAGATTATCTTGAAAGAAGGTCAAGCCTAAATAAGGCGGTTCTAGGTATAAACCAAAAACTCTCCGATATTAATACGCAGTTAGTTGCAATGATTGGTGAAATCTTGAAGACCAATGATGAATTGCTCGAATATAATCTAGATTCACTCGTTTCGGGTGATCAGTTTGCTCAACAAGATTACGCAGAGACGCTAAGTCAAATAGAAAGAGTTGACGAGTTGACTACAGAAAATCTTGATAAGCACCAGGCTGTTTTCGAAAAAGCGCAAGATAATCTTGATAGCCTGGAAGGGGTATATGATTCAGCTACTCGTAATAAGGAAGCGTTGTTGGAATTACGAGGCCGTGTTGATGCTCAAAAAGAGAAGATTACACATATGTGGGGTCATGTTGAAGCGCAGCAAGAATTTTGCTTTGATTTGATCCAGGAAAGTGATTAATCCGGGCCTATTTGCTAGTGATACCGCTATTTTCCCTGAGTTTCCTCTTATCTGCCGGTCAGTAATAGAATTTCCTAATATTATTTCTGAGTAAATATGTGTTTTTTACTGTGTATTTGGCGCCAGGTTGCCGGTTTCTGGAAAAGGCGGCAGTCAAGTCGGATGCGCATTGCCTTTGTGTTGTAACAGGCTAATTTTAGGATCCGGTCTTTAACACACTAACTGTGAACAAAGCGGCAATATCACCCGAAGTGTCGGCAAATAGTTTCCCCAATTTTGTTTTAATTCCCCCAAACCGGTCTCCAGTTACCGAGTTCACATAATTCCTGAAATATATCCCCTTTTATCCAAAGTTTTCTAAAGAAGGCTGTGGCCACCCCGACTTAACTTCTGTCGCTATAGGGCGACCAAGCGAACCAAGGGGAGGACCTGCTTGGTCGCCTTAACGCAAAAACTTAGATAGGTGGAGGACACATCATGTCTCTAGTAGTAAACACAAACGTGAGTTCATTAACAGCTCAAAGAGCTTTAGCTGAGTCAGGTGAAATGCTTGATAAAGCGATGGCACGATTGTCTTCCGGCAGTCGTCTTAACGCCGCTTCTGATGACGCAGCCGGTTTGGCTATCGTTCAGCGAATGACGGCTCAGATCAATGGCCTGAACATGGCAGTCAAAAATGCGAACGATGGTATCTCGTTAACGCAGTCCATTGAAGGGGCCTTGGTTGAGGTTGCGGATATGCTGCAGCGTCTCCGAGAATTGTCTGTTCAATCAGCTAACGATACTAACACCAATACTGACCGAGCATTCCTGCAGTCAGAGGTAAACCTTTTAATAGCAGAGATTACTCGGATATCCGCAAATACTCGATTTAATCAAATGACAGTATTAGACGGTACTTTTACTAATAAGGTGATGCAGGTAGGTACTGAAGGTGGCGAAACCATTCAGTTCTCTGTGGATTCGGTATCAGGCGACAAACTTGGTGCCTATAAAGTAACCGGTGATCGAATCGAAGCATTTAAAGGTGATGGTGCTGGCGCTTATGGCAACATCACTGACGATGCGGACGATATCATCATCAACGGTAACAGCTTATCTAAGACGATAGCCGTTGCCGATGCTGATTCTTCAACCAATGTAGCTGCAAACATCAACAAAGTCTCTGGCGAGACTGGTGTTAGTGCGGTAGCAAAGACCTATGCTCACTACTACTCTACTTGGAAAACAGATCAAACAGCCAGCCTGAAGATTAATAATAAGACGACGGGTGAGTTTGTTGTCAGTTCTTCTAACGTGCTCGATGCTGTAGACAAGATAAACGCGATCTCTGGAAGCACAGGCGTTACAGCGACTGCCACGAGCGATTATAAGGTACTTTTATACGCAAATGATGGACGCGATATTCTGGTTGAGAATGAGAAAGCTATTCATGGTCAGCGTGTGAAGGCAGTCAGCCACGACGGTATTACCTCTGCGGCTGTTACCGGCGCAGCAGCGGCTGTCAAGACTACCACAGCTAACACACCAGCCACGAATGCTACGGCAACGACCTGGTATATCAGAAAT
>JACNKP010000005.1 GCA_014381985.1 SAR92 clade bacterium | reverse complement strand
CGGGCGCCACAAAGGGCCGTACAGACAAAGCGAGCGCTCTGACATTTATCGCGCGCATGCAGACCAACTTCTCGATAGTGGCCATGCGTTTAGGTGCTTCTGTTCGTCTGACCGGTTGGATGCATTACGGGGCCAGCAAATGGAAGACAAACAGCAGATTGGCTATGACGGCCACTGCTTGTCACTTAGCCAAGACGAAATTGCAACGCGCGTTGCTAAAAAAGAGCCGCATGTAGTGCGTATGCAAGTTCCTAGAGAAGGGCAGTGCACCTTTACTGACATGCTGCGCGGCGAGATTACAATAGACTGGGGACAGATTGACCTACAGATATTACTAAAAGCCGACGGTATGCCCACCTATCACCTTGCCAACGTTGTCGACGATCACCTCATGGAGATCAGTCATGTGATTCGTGGCGAAGAGTGGATTAATTCAGCGCCTAAACACATTCTCTTGTATCAATATTTTGGCTGGGACCTGCCAGTTTTTTGTCATCTACCATTGTTACGTAACGTAGACAAAAGCAAACTATCTAAGCGTAAAAACCCTACCAGCATATTGTTCTATCAGCGTATGGGTTATTTACCAGAGGCTTTGCTTAACTACCTAGGTCGCATGGGGTGGTCAATGCCAGATGAGCGGGAAAAGTTCACCCTGCCAGAGATGCTTGAGGTGTTTGATATTCAGCGTGTCTCACTGGGTGGTCCGGTATTTGATGTTGAAAAGCTGAGTTGGCTCAATGGTATGTGGATTCGTGAAGAATTATCTGACGAGCAGTTAGCCGATCGACTACAAGAATGGGCGCTGAATCGCGATACCTTGATGGCCTTTCTGCCATTTGCTAAGCAGCGCATGGAAACCCTATCTGATATTGCCCCCTTGGGTAGTTATCTAGTCTCAGGTATGTTGCCTATTACCCCAGAAGACCTAAAGTCTGCTGGCATGGAAGAGGATCAACTGCTGGAGGTCCTACAGTACGCCCTGTGGCGTTTAGAATCGGTGCAGCAATGGAGCCGCGACAACATCTTTAGTGGCCTTAAAAGCGTCGCCGACGCTATGGATATCAAGCTGAAACCTTTCTTAGCGCCTCTGTTTATTGCGATTGCCGGCAGCAGTGCGTCGATCTCCGTCATGGACTCCATGAATTTACTGGGTGCAGATATGTCCCGCGCTAGATTACGCCACGCCATAGACTTACTGGGCGGCGTAGGTAAAAAGAAACTTAAAAAAATGGAAAAGGCGTATCAGCAGCTGACCTAATGTGGCCTGCGGCCAAGCCTAAAGGCCATAACCGCGCTATGCTAGATCCGTGGTTAGGGACCCTGAGTTCTGTTTAAGTTCCACAGTCAAAAAATCCCCCACAGTCTCCTGTGCGGGATTTTTTGTATCACACTGTATCCTTAGCAGTTACATAGCCACTGGTACAGGGGCTACCAGATTTTAACCCGTGCTTCTGGTGCCAAATAAAGTGCATCACCTTCTTGCACAGCAAAGGCTTCATAAAACTCAGGTACATTACGAATAGATCCGTTGGCTCTAAACCTGCTTGGAGAATGAGGGTCGGTGCCAATCAAATTGCGCAGAGCTTCATCCCGATACTTGTTTGCCCATACCTGACCAAAACCGATAAACACACGCTGACTGGCCGTAAAACCGTCAATAACGGGCGCCTCTTGCCCATTTAGGGATGCCTGATAGGCTTTTAACGCGATACTTATACCGCCCAAGTCACCTATGTTTTCACCCAGAGTGAACTCACCATTAACATTAAGGCCTTCAAGGGCCTCGTAAGAGTCGTACTGGGCCACTAATTTGCCAGTGCGCTTCTTAAACTCAGCTTTGTCTGCGTCTGTCCACCAGTCCCTCAGTAGACCATCGCCATCAAAAGTACTACCGGAATCATCAAAGCCATGACCGATTTCATGACCAATAACCGCACCTATACCACCGTAGTTAACGGCGTCCTCTGCTTCCATGTTGAAAAAAGGTGGCTGTAGTATGGCAGCTGGAAAAACAATCTCATTCATCGGTGGGCTGTAGTAGGCGTTAACAGTTTGTGGGTTCATACCCCATTCATGTTTTTGTACTGGACCTTGCTGCTTAACTAACATTTCTTGATACTGAACCTCAGCAGAACGTTGCATATTGCCGAACAGATCGGTGCTATCCACTGTTAGTAGCGAGTAATCTTTCCACTTATCTGGATAGCCAATTTTCGGGGTAAATTTGGAGAGCTTGTCTAGCGCCTGCACCTTAGTTTCTTCTGTCATCCAATCTAGCGCTTTAATACTAGTCTCATAGGCCTTAAGTAGATTATTGACCAGCACCAACATGCGGTCTTTAGCTTCGGCAGGGAAGTGGCGCTTTACATACACCTTGCCAATGATTTCGCCAACCGTGCCATTAACGAGATTTACCGCTCTGCGCCACTCGGGTAATTGCTCTTCGACACCTCTAAGCAGCTTACTGTAAAATTCAAAGCTAGCTCGATCCAGTTCAGCGTTAAGTTGACTTGCGGTGCTGTTGATCAGACCCCAGTTAAGGAAGGTCTTCCAGTCGGCAATAGTGGTAGAGGTAATAATCTCATCGAGTGCGCGCATGTAATCTACTTGGGTAACAACCAAAGCATCCACGTCAGCCAGTTCGGCCTCTTGCAAAAATGCAGTCCAGTTAAACGTTGGCATCAAACTCGCAAGATTAGCCTGTTCGACTCGGTTGTACAGGGCAACCATATCTCTGGTTTGTTCCTTTTTCATATGCTCGCCAGCAAGTCGAGTTTCTAGCGCCATAATCATAGTGGCGTTAGCATCGCCATTATCTAGGCCAGCCAGCGTAAACATTTTGGCAATATGCTTAACATAACCAGCGCGAATTTTTTGGTTGGCTTCGTCCTCTTTAAAATAGTACTCACGATCAGGTAATCCAAGGCCGCCTTGCCAGGTCAGAATCATGTACTTGGACGGATTTCTAAAGTCCACATATTGTCCAACACTAAACGGCGAGCCATAGTTGTATTTGTTCGAGTGGGCTAAATACACTGCCAAATCGTCATAGTTTTTGATAGCGGCAATTTTTGCTAACTCAGGCTTGATCGGCGCAATGCCCAGTTTGTTGCGGGTTTCCATATCCATATAAGATCGATATAGATCGCCTACTTTTTGTTCATCAGTACCTTTGGCAAAACTACCTTCTGATGTAGATGTAATAATCGCCATAACATTGTCTTGGGCCTCGTCACGCAGCACCGTGAACCCGCCGTAACTTGACTTATCTGCCGGAATTTCGGTTTTATCCAGCCATGTGCCATTCACATAATTAAAAAAATCGTCACCAGGTTTAATTGCCAGGTTCATATTTTCTTTGATCACACCAGAGGTCAGGGCTGCTGGAGCAACATTATTAGAGTCTTCAGAGGCGGGGCTGCAGGCAGATAGGCTAAGCGCCATGGCAATGCAGCTTAGGTAGAGTTTCATAGAATTTCCCATTATAAATTTAAGGTTAAATAAACAATTAACGTTTGTCGTGAGGTTTTGCATCGGCCAGTATGATAGCTCTAAGCTCTTGATCTGTCAGCTACGCAATTAGGTATTCCTTTGTCTCGTTGCGTCTGCCGTTGGCCACGGTGTCGAAGGTGATAGAAATCAATATTGGTTCAATACACTAATCGCAATGAACATGGTTTTTTATCAAACGTGAATAAACCGACCAACCGTTACTATTACCAGGTTAGATTAATCTCTGAAAGCCATACTATGCGTGGAAACGGGCTTGACTTGAGGTGTCCTGATCCCTATTATGCGGCTTCCTTTTTGGGGCCTTAGCTCAGCTGGGAGAGCGCAACACTGGCAGTGTTGAGGTCAGCGGTTCGATCCCGCTAGGCTCCACATGATTCAGTTAGAAGAATAAGGAGACATCGTTGAATATGGCGTCATCAAGAGAA
>JACNKP010000065.1 GCA_014381985.1 SAR92 clade bacterium | reverse complement strand
GGGAAAAATGTGGCTTAAACCCGTTGTTGCCGTCTGCGCTGGTTTTGCTGCCGATAAATTGGGTGTGGCCAATACCGTTTTTTATTGCCTATTAGCCATGACGCTCTGTTTTGGTGTGTTCTCCGTTTTACCGGGGGGCGATGCGTATTTGGTGGTTATGTTGATAAACGTGGTAATTATCTCCATCGGGGTTTTTGCGCTCCGGGGTTTATATTTCGCTCTCCTTTCCGAAGGTGGGATATCGTCAGCGGCAACAGGCACGGCTGTGGGGGTAATTTCGGCTATTGGCTTCACCCCAGATGTTTTCATGCCGTTGCTTGGTGGTATCTTGTTAGATGCTTATCCCGGGGCTGAGGGTTACAGGTACTATTACGGTGCGATTGCGATACTTTGCTTGATTGGTACTTTTTGTGCCCATTTAATGAAGCAAATAGTGCGAAAGACACCCATTCAATCAGTCGTAGAAACTATTGCAGAGGAAATAACCAATGACTGAGTTCCTAGAGTTAATGGAAAATTCGGCGATGACATTGACCCTCCCAAGCGATTGGTACCTGTCCAATGATATTTTCGCTCTTGAGAAAGAGCACATCTTTCTTAATGAGTGGATATGCGTTGGTCGCGAAGAAGAGATACCAGAGCCGGGTGACCACAAGGTACTTGGCCTATACGGTGAGAGTATTTTAATGTTGCGTAATAACGAGAGTGAACTGCGAGCTTTCTATAACGTCTGTCGTCATCGAGGAGCCCAACTGTGCCCCTCTGCAGACCAAAAGAATTCCGATGACCGTGTACCCTTAAAAGGGGGCGTAGTGGGTGGCAAAGCAATTATGTGCCCCTACCATGCGTGGAGTTATGACCTAAATGGTCAGCTCATACGTGCTCCGCATCTGGCGCCTGAGATGGGATTGGATCTGGACGAAATCCGATTGCACCCAGTGGCCTGTGAATCTTGGGCCGGTTTTATCTTCCTGCACCTTAGTCCAGAGTTGGCTAAGCCATTTTCAGAGCACCTCGGTGAGAGCGTTGAGCGGTTTAAACGATATCCATTAGCCGAACTTGTGGTCGCAAAAACATTGAGCTATAACGTAGACGCTAACTGGAAGGTACTCTGCGAGAACTACAATGAGTGTTATCACTGTGGTCCTGTGCACCCGGAATTGTGTCAGTTAGTTCCGGCCTTTAAAGAAAACGGTGGTGCCGATCTTGACTGGGATAATGGTGTTCCTCATCGAAAGGGTGCTACGAGTTTCACCATGACAGGGACGACAAATCGTAAACCCTTTCCTAATCTAGATGAGCTTGAAAAGGAGCGTCACAAGGGCGATTTAATCTATCCCAATTTATTCTTGAGCTTAGCCTCCGATCATGTCGCCGCTTTTATCCTGCACGCCGAAGGTCCCACAAAAACGCGTATTGACTGTCATTTTTTGTTTTCTCAAGACGAAATTAACCTCGATAATTTTGACCCATCGGATGCCGTAGACTTCTGGCATCTGGTAAATAGACAAGACTGGTCAATCTGTGAGCGGGTCCAGACCGGCATGAGCTCTCGAGTCCATACCCAAGGGGTATTCTCGCCTATGGAAGACTGGAGTTTGGATATCCGCCAATACGTTAAGGACCGCATTGGGCCCTATGTCGAGGCTTAAATGACAGGACCGGGTGGGTACTCCGCGATGGGTATATCACGAAGATATAACTCGTTGGTTTGACGATCTAGTTCCCGCGAAAATGAGTGACCGCTATGCACAGCATGAACCAAGGCCCCGGGCGCCAGAGCATCGCCAATCCGTTCGATCGACTTAATGCCTGCCTTAGCACGCTCCTCTGATCGCGCCTGAAGTGACTGGTATAAGGCATCATTGGGAAGCCTTAGCCCCACCAGCACGACCGATTTTGCAGCGACTCGCTGAATCTTATTGGTAAATATATTACTAAGTATCGCCTCCCCAGAGCCGAAATCACTGAGTAATTTTTGGGTATGTACCTTAACATTACACTTATCCAATGCTTGGTGCACATAGGGTTGTTCATTGGTCATTATGGTCCACGCTGAAGCATGGCCTGCAGGGGTTGCATAAGCAACCTCAAGACCCTGCTGAGCTAGAGATTCAGCAATTACACCACCCAAATAGTAGTTATCAAAGTCATAAACTAAAACAGGAGACTCTGGCGTGACGCCTCTCGCCAAGTCGTCTGGCGTGTAAACATTAGGTTTATTGAGCTCGCCGAGAGGGATTTCTAGAGATGAGTAGAGCGCTTTGGTCCAATGGGCGCCAGTGGCTATAGCGACACGTTGATGTTCCGAATTAAGGATATCCTCGGCGTCCAATTCACTATCCAAATATAGCTCGACATTAGACATCTGTTTGAGCGCGTAAAGCCTATACTCGTTCACTCTGGCCCATGTATTGAGGCCCGGCAGTTTAGTTTCAAATAACAAGCGCCCACCCATCTCATTGGACTTCTCAGCAATAGTCACATCGTAACCGCGCCGAGCGGCTATTAAACCAGCCTCGAGCCCAGCGGGTCCCGCGCCAACAATTAGTATTTTGTCATTACTGCCAGTGGGTGCGAATTTCTCAGGATGCCAGCCTTTGCGCCACTCTTCACCAGCGGTAGCGTTCTGAGTGCAGCGCACGGGAACTCCATCATGCCAACTGGCTATGCAAATATTACAGCCAATGCATTCACGTATCTCATCTTCACGACCCTCTCGGATCTTGTTGGGTAGAAAAGGGTCGGCTATAGACGGGCGAGCGCCACCAATCAAGTCAAGGACGCCACGTTTTATCTGCGACACCATCGTGTCAGGAGAGGTAAAACGACCAACACCTACGACAGGCTTATTGGTTACCTTTTTAACAAAATCAATAATCGGCTCATGGGCACCTTCAGGACGAAAGCGAGAGGCACCACAATCTGTTGGGCTGGAGTCCATTTTTACATCCCAGAGATCTGGCAAGTCCGAAAGCAGTGATACCACTTCGTGCGCTTCTGAAGCATAATGATCGTTTGGCTTTGCACGGAGCTCTTCTAAGCTGATACGCAACGCCACGCCGCACTTGTCGCCTACCGCATCCTTGGTAGCTTCAATTAATTCCCGAACAAATCGCACTCGGTTACTTACCGAACCTCCATAGGCGTCCGTTCGGTGATTGTATTCCTCCAGTAAAAACTCGTACCCTAGGTAACCCATACCTGCGTAGATGTAGACAATGTCAAAACCGGCGCGTTGCGCTCTTTTAGCCGCAGCCACCTGCCAACCGATCACATCACGAATGTCATTGTGGTCCATAATGCGGGGGCGTAACTGTCCCATAAAGCCAACATGAGTGGGTGCCCAAGAGATACCAGATGGAGAATATGGTGCAATTCTAGAGGTGCGATTCATGCAAGCGGCGCCACCGTGCCACAACTCGACTGCTGCGAGAGCACCATGCTCATGAATGGCGTCACAGCTAAGCGCATGAGAGCGAACGTCGTTATCATCCCATAATCGTGCGAAGGGCAATGGGCTGTCATCAGAGGAGGGGTGTGTAGATACAGCCCCCGTTGAAACGACACCCCAGCCACCCTCAGCCTTCATGCCTCTAAAAGCAGCTCTGACTCTCGGATTGGCTTCTGTCATACCACTGGCATGTGGTACTTGGTAAAAGCGATTAGGCGCGGTTACAGGTCCTATTTGGACAGGTTCAAACAAAATGTCGTAACGAGAAGGGGTACTCATGGATTGGTTCCCTCGAAATAATTTTGATGGCTATTAAGTCTGGTATTTCCTGTTTATAGCAAAGATAGCTAAGTTAATCGTCTTTTTCCATACTAAACCGACTATGAGTATAATTTGTAAACTTTAGTGCGGTCGGTTCGTAGTCGCGCAGCATCAAGAAGTGTGCTCCCAAACGGCAAACTTAATTACCCATCCTTACCGGCTTCAAAATCTTTCAACAGCTTTTTCCCCAAAACACCAATGGCTAATGCCAACAAAAAAGGAATCCACGACGAAGCGTCTTGATACATATAAGCTTGAACAAAGAAATAAACAGCTGAAAAGCAGCCTATTATCCACATCCAACCGAAAAGGGTGCCTATGGACTCATGCCTCATTAGCTCTGCTATCTTCATGTGGTTCTCCTTTTTAGATCAATAATAACTGAATAGGCAATCTAATCAACTTCGGAAATAGGTCAAGGTTACTTTTATGTCGGTGATGCTGACGCTGGCAAGACAGCCGAAAAAAGGATCTGAGCCGCTGATGTCGTTTGCAGGTTCATTTGAGCGCCTCACTTAGTTAGGTGGCGCCATGGCCCGCTGCATTTCGCTCTCGGCACGAATAGCACTAAATTCAGAGCTGCTCTTCAACTGCGGCCATCGGGTCGAATCACCCAAATCTCGCAGAATTGTATGAAACAATTCAATGTCTTCAACCGCGCCACGCAGATCCCAGTCAGCACTCCAGGCATCGCAGGTCTGGTGGTAGCAATTATCGGTGTAATCAGCAATCCACTGATCACCGGCGGCACGACCACCTTCAAGCAAATCTGCTCCGCCAGCGATACCCATTAGCAACAACACCGGCACACCCTGTCTCGCAAGAGAAAAATGGTCGGCACGGAAAAATAGACCATTTTCGGGTAGGTTTTCAGGCGTGACCACACGTGACTGAAGTGCTGCGGCCCGCCTCAGATCTGCTTCTAGGTCACTCTGGCCTTCACCAACTAAAATGACATCTCGCGATGGTCCAGCAGTCTGCAGAATATCCAGAGTAAAATTAGCCACGGTTGAATACAGTGGGTAAATAGGGTTCATCGCATATGCCGCTGAGCCCAGTAGACCACTCTCTTCTGCGGTCCAGACCGCGAACACAACGCTGCGCGCCATGGGTGGCCCTGCCTTTAGCACACGTGCTAGTTCGATCACACCAGCGGTGCCCAGAGCATCGTCGTTTGCACCGGGACGGACCGTTCGGCCCTGCAAGTCTGGCTCACCCTGACCGTAGGCGTCCCAATGCGACGACACCATCAAAGTTTCGTCTGCTTGCGTGCTACCAGGCAGGCGGGCCAGCACGTTTTGGGACTGTATTTTCTCGAGGTCAACATTGAAGCTTGCGTTCAAGGAGACGTGAGGTAACTCAAATGCAGTGAAATCATCGCTTCGTGCAAGACGGCGCTGCTCGACAAGATCTAGACCGGCTGCCGCAAACAATGCATTGGCCGCATCATAATGAAGCCAGCCCTGTAATAGAGGTGGTAACGGACCGCTAGTCCCTGCCAGTGCAAATTGATCCCCAGGGGCCGATGATGCTACGCTCCATCCGTAACCGGCGGCCTTGTCTTCATGGATCACTAAGGCAGCAAGCGCTCCGCGGCGCGCAGCTTCTTCATACTTATAGGCCCAGCGGCCATAATAAGTCATGCGTTTGTTGCCGAAGCGCCCAGCTACTGGCTCGTCAACTTTCGCTGAAAAATCCGGATCATTGACCAAAAATATAGCGACCTTTCCGTTTAAATCAATATCACCGTAATCATCCCAGCCTCGTTCAGGTGCATTGGCACCAAAACCAACAAAGACTAGCGGCGCTGCATCAATTTCAACAGCCTCAACGGCGCGTACCGTACTCACCGCAACGTCAACCCCCTGTTGCAAAATTTGACTCACATCGCCTACCGAAACGCTCACATTGCCGTCATGTGCCAGTTGGGTGTGAATCAATGGCACGGCGTGTGTCCAGGTGCCATTAGTACCGCCGGGTTCAAGACCCAGGGACTCAAACTGGTCGACCAAATAGGCAATGGTTTTCACCTCTCCTGGCCCGCCGGGCGCTCGGCCTTCGAACTCGTCCGAAGCTAGGACTTTTACAATGTCCGACAGACGCTGAGCCTCTATGGCCTCTGATTTAGGTGTTGAAGCGGTATCGACTTGATTATCGGCAACCGAGTTGATTGATTCAGTGCAGGCGCTCATACCGAGCATGAGGGTAAGGGTGAGGCAAGAGAGATTAAAGTGGTTCATAGTGAGGCTTTCCCAACAGAGTTAAGTGGCTGGCGCAATCCTAACCAACATATGGTTATGCTAACTCATAATGGAGCATTCAGCGGGATTTTAAATCGGCTTACGTCGAGACGATATATTTGTGGGTGATTTCGGGCAGTGACTCAAATCTGTGAGGGTGTTTATATCTGCCGTCAAAAATAAGTTCAAATTTTCTATATAACTAAAAGCGTTCTTCGTTGATTTCAAGTACTCTAAATTTTTGCTTCTGGAATTTCGATGCCGTTTTTTAAAGTTAGGAATAAAAAGATACTGCTCATCACCAACTTCAAGGTGATGTTCAGCTCGTTCAAAAGAACCGAAAACTTTATTAAATTAAAGCGGGCCGAAGCATGTTTGCGCATTGCCTACAGTAAGCCTTTAGTTTATTTCACCGTGCGTGATCCCTATGAGAGGGTTGCGTCCTTTTACAAAGATAAATTTCAGCAACATCCCGCAAAGTATTCGTTAGATTCATCCTTAAAATGGGAAACGCCGCAAAAAATATTTTTCCCACTGTTAGGCTTGAACAATAAGACTAGTAATGAAGAGATTAGAGAGGCTTTATTAGGCACCTCTTTTGAGATGTTTATAGATATGCTTGCTCAATGCTATCACCTTGATGAACATGTAAACCCGCAACATTGGATACTTAATCATCCTCAATACCGGTTTTTCAAAAACCTAAATGTCCATGAAAAGCAGTTGTCAGTTTTTAAGATCGAAAACCTATCCCATATGAGTGAGTTTTCATATCTGACAGGATTTGATTCCAACGTGAGCATGAATAGCACAAAGAAGCTAAATGCGGACTGCTCAATGAATAATGAAATGCTAAAAAAGATCAATAGTATTTATGCCAATGATTTCAAATACTACGGATACAAGTTGCGAATAACAGAGCCGCAAACCATGGATGATAGTGATTGACCCCTGACTAAAATAACGGAAAGTGTGTATTTATGATTTTGAATGATTTAATATTTAATTTTTAGTGAAAGTTGGTTCAATGAAAAAGAACGTCGGTATTGGAGCATTGACTCTACTCGTTGCGTTTTCCACGCTCGGGGAAACGGAATCTGAGTCTAACCAACTCCTTGCGTCTACGGTTAGCTCAGGGTCAAATTTAGATATAGACGGTAACGGTCGATTTGACGCTCTTACCGATGGACTATTGGTCCTTCGAAGTATGTTTGGGTTGGATGGCAGTGCATTAGTAACTGGCACTATCGCTTCTGATGCTATTTATACTGACTCAGTCGATATCGAATCTCGCATTGAAACCCTTGGTTACCTCGCTGATATAGACGGTAATGGCCAAATAAATGCCCTTACAGATGGTCTGCTTACATTACGTTATCTATTTGGTTTACAGGGCGATACGCTTATTAATGGGGTCGTGGCAGGTGATGCTGATAGAACTACTGCAGAAGAGATTGAGGCTCATTTAGAGACTCTAATCTCTACTCCCGATAGCGGTGCATGCCCTCAAACGGGCTGGAGTTCCGGGACTATGACGATAGACCATAATGGAGTTGAGCGACAAATCCGAGTTCATGTGCCTGCCAACTACAAAAACAACGTCACATCCCCTCTAATAATTGGTTTTCATGGCTGGGGTGGAGACCAGAACGAATTTCTTAACAATGCGGCCGTTCAAAACCAGCTTAATGAACACAACTATATAATGATCTCTCCTCTTGGCCTTGGCTCTCAAGAGTCAGGATCTTTCTACTCCTCTTGGTCCTTCAGCGGGTCAACAACGGGACTCGATGGAGACGGAATTAACGCGTTGGTGTCAAACGATTCCGAAAAAATTTGCAATGCCAATATAACGCCTGACTATACGTATCCGTCATGTCAAGGTGTGGCCGCTAATAGTTGCTCTTGGACTCATTGCCTAGACGACGATGTTAGCTTCGTTAAGAGCCTCGTAGCACAAGCACAGCAAAATCTCTGCATCGACAGTGAACGCATTTTCGCCGCAGGGGGTTCCAATGGTGGCATGTTTGTTTGGGAGTTAGGCCAGAATGAGCTAACCGCAGATATTTTCCGCGCTGTTGCTCCAATAATTGGTCTTCCTCATCGGGGTTACCTGTCAGAGCCACAAAAGGTTAATGGCCTTCCAGTTATTCTAATAACGGGTATGCTCGACACCGCTGTTCCACCGGGTAACTGGAACGATAAATCTTTCACCACTACATCTAACGGTGAGGCTTACTTCTACACTGGGGCGAGCGCAATTGCGGAAAAATGGGCTAATACACTACGGTGTGATACGTCTGTTTCTCCGGAGATTGTCAAGCTAGGTGTCGGGCCTAGTCTGGAGTGCCGGAGTTGGAATGACTGCGCTGGGGGCGGAGCTATTCCTCCAATTCTTGATTGTCGGGGCAGTACGATGGGCCATAGCTATGATCTAGATCAAACGTGGCCACTAATAATGAAGTTTTTCAACGCCCAGTAAAGGTCACAAGGGTTACAGGAAAGCAGCAAAGCCAAAGAAAAAGCCAAAGGTAAAAAAGTAAAAAAGTAAATATTGCCACTAGATCGAGGTGGTCTTAAAACAAAACTGCCCAAAGACCAATATTTTCACCAAAAATAATCGTAAGCCATTGATCTGTTAGAAATATTAATGGGGTGGACGACGGGGATTGAACCCGCGACCACCGGAATCACAATCCGGGGCTCTACCAACTGAGCTACGTCCACCATTAAAGCGATATATTTGAGAATTTTGCGTCTTAAACACTATAGACAAAAACCGTGGTCCGCCCACCAGGGCTCGAACCTGGAACCTTCCGCTTAGAAGGCGGATGCTCTATCCAATTGAGCTATGGGCGGCATAGCCTTTAAGCCGGAAAGTTGGTCGGGGATGAGGGATTCGAACCCCCGACATCCTGCTCCCAAAGCAGGCGCGCTACCAGACTGCGCTAATCCCCGAATAGCTTTCCATACGGTCTTTCTCAAGAGCGCGCATGATACTGACCGAGCAGGTTTTCGTCAATGCGAAATGATGACATCTAGCAATAAACTGCATAGGCATGATGCATTAATGCTTCTCACTATAGAGATGGGGTAAAATCTAGTAAATTTTAAATCGTCAAAGATGTATATCTATCCGCTTCATTGGGTTTGCTTCTGCGATAATTTGGTTCATTTTAGTTAGGAGATACAGGCTTGCCGAAGCATGATTACGACTGTGCACTTGAAGACTGTCCTCTGTGCGGGAGCGCAGAGGTTTTAGCCTATCATAGTGATAAAACTCGATCGTACCTTCACTGTTCCCAATGTCAGCTAGTCTTTGTGCCGCGGCAATTTCACTTGTCGCCTGAAAACGAGAAAGCGGCTTATGATAATCACCAAAATAGCCCAACCGATTCAGGTTATCGAAAGTTTTTAAGTCGTCTCGCTCAACCTCTACTGGCGCAGATTGCGCCTAACAGTTTGGGCCTAGACTTTGGCAGTGGTCCTGGGCCAACTCTATCGCTTATGTTAGAAGAACAAGGCCATCGAGTTGCTATCTATGACCCTTATTATGCACCGGATGAGGCGGCTCTTAGTCGTAGCTATGATTTCATCACAAGCACCGAAGTGGTGGAGCATCTTGCAGCCCCAGGGTTTGAAATGGAAAAGCTATGGGCTCTTTTAAAACCTGGGGGTTATCTGGGAATAATGACTAAGCAGGTGACTGACCCGGAATCCTTCGGACGTTGGCACTACAAAAATGACCCAACGCATATCAGTTTTTTCTCAAATCGTAGCTTTCAGTATCTTGGCAACAAGTGGGATAGTGCACCTGCGTTTATTGGCGCAGATGTAATAATTTTTAGGAAGCCTTTAGAGTCTTAGCTCTTGCTGCTACAAAGGCCATTACAGAACGGCTAATGTCGGACTCGCTTGTGACCCAAGAGCAGACACTAATACGGATTACTTTTTGTCCTTGCCACATAGAACCGCCCACCCAGCATTCACCTGACGCTTGAATAGATTGAATGATCTGTTCAGTGTGTGTGTTACTCGTATTGCAACTGACCACTATTTGATTGAAGACCACATCGTTAAGAATGCTAAAACCTTGTTGACTAAGTTCGTTAGAAAATTGAACAGCCCGGTCATGCAAACCAACAATTAGTTCATCAACACCTTTGCTGCCCAAGTACTTTAACGCGGCCCATAGTTCCACCGCCCGAGCCCGCCGCGACATTTCAGGGGTATAGTGCATGCCATCGCGATTTTCACTGAAGTGAAGGTAGGCGCCTGATGCTTGCAAAGCGCCGGTAAGAGCCTGTTTGTCGGCACATAGTAGTATGCCGCTGTCATAGGGCGTATTAAGCGTCTTATGCCCGTCTACAGACCAAGACTGTGCTTTATCCATGCCTTTGGTCAAATGCCTTAGCTGCGTTGTTCCGCCAGCCCATAGGCCAAAGGCACCATCAATATGCACCCAGGCGCCAGCATCAGCAGCTTGCGTGCAAATCTCATCAAAAGGATCAAAGGCACCAGAACTGACATTTCCCGCCTGCAATACAAGAACACAGCGGTCGTCTAGTGCAGGCAACTTTTCAGCGCAGATACGCCCCTGATCATCACAATCGACATATTCAATATTATCCAAGCCAAAACCTAATAACGCCAATGCTTTGACCACAGCGCCGTGGGTTTCACGGCCAGTAATAACCCGCAGTGCCGGTGCACCGTTCATTCCTTGCCGATTAAAGTCCCACCCTTTGTTGTCATATAGTCGAAATCGGGCAGCCGCAAGACCGCAAAATATGGCGGAGGAGGTTCCACTAACAAAACCAGCCACGGTCTCATCGGGTAGACAAAATAGTTGTTTTAACCAGGTCTCGCAAACGGCTTCGAGTTTTGACGCGATCGGCGACATTAAATAAAGCGCGGTGTTTTGGTCCCAAAAATCAGTGAGCCACTTAGTCGCCAGGGTCACCGGGATAATCCCACCGTTAACATAGCCAAAGTAACGGCCGCCGGTGTGTGCCACCGACGCGGGAGAACCTAGGGTGTGTAGTTGTTTAAGAATCTCTGAACCATCGCCATTTTCAATAGGCATGTCCTCGACAAAATGATTGAGGTTACTTATCGCCTCGGCCGAGGGAAACACGTTGCGCTCCGGGACCGCGTTCGCATAATCAAAAGCATAATCGCGTGCCTCATCATAGAGCGACTTAAGTGCGTGCTCTGCATTCATTTTGTCGCGTAAAGACATATCTGTATTGACCCGTTCTAGATAGATATTAGTGATAATCAGAATTAGTAGAAGTAAACCATAGACTAAACTTTCTAGGAAGTTAGAATATCCATATTCAAACATAACCCTTTCAGAGACGACCTATGTACAGTGGACAAACGCTTACGCTAAATATGATCGAAAACGATTTTGCTGAACTCAATTTTAATAACCTCTCTGGCTCGGTTAACAAGTTCGATCAACAAACGCTGGCTGAACTAGAAACTGCTGTGGATATGCTAACGAGAGGCGCTTCGATCAAAGGACTGCTTGTATCGAGCAGTAAATCGGTTTTCGTTGTGGGTGCAGATATTACCGAGTTTTCGGCCATGTTCGCCGCGCCAAAAGACGAATTTATAGCCGGCGCACAGCACGTTAACGGATTGTTTTCGGCCATTGAAGACTTGCCCTATCCGTCAGTGGCGGCTATCAATGGCTTTGCCCTGGGCGGGGGGCTGGAAATTTGTTTGGCCTGCGATTCTCGGGTTATGAACACTAAATCGGCAATAGGATTACCTGAGACGGGGCTGGGTATAATACCTGGCTGGGGTGGCACCGTGCGTCTTCCCAGACTGGTTGGTTTTGCCACAGCAGGGCAATGGATCTCGTCAGGCGTGCAGCAATCCGCTCAAGCAGCATTGGAATCTGGTGCTGTTGATCAGTTAGCCGAGCCTGAAGGCGTAAGAAATGCCGCGCTGGCGTTATTGACATCTCATTCCAATGGAGAGCGGGACTATGAGCAACGTCGAGTCAATAAATGCTCAGCATTAAATATTAGTTCAGATGAGATCACGCAGATATCAGATAAGCTTCAAGGTGCCATTCTTGGGCGAACAGGCACTAAGTATCCAGCACCTTTAAAGGTCATAGATCTGTTAAGCACCGCTGTTTTAGTTGACCGTGACAGCGCCGTTCACCTAGAAAACCAAGCGTTCTATGAAGTGTGTCATACCCCAGAGGCTCGAGCACTAGTCGGGCTATTTTTGGGGGCTCAATTCGTGGTTAAGCAAGCAAAGGTCCGTAGCGTGCCATTTAAGAATGAGACGCAGCCCATTACTAGCGCTGCGGTTATTGGCGCGGGGATTATGGGAGGCGGCATCGCCTATCAAAATGCCTTAAAGGGATATTCGGTTGTCATGAAGGACATTGCCCAGCCTGCGCTGGACTTAGGTATGCGCGAGGCAAGTAAGCTACTTAATAAGGGTGTTCAACGAGGTAAGCTAACTGAGGTTAAGTCAGCACAAATCATCAGTCAAATACAGCCAACCCTAGACGATAACGCCATTAGTGACAGCAATATGGTCGTGGAGGCGGTTGTTGAATTAGAGTCGGTCAAGGCTAAGGTTTTAGCCGCGGTTGAAGGACAGCTATCAAGTCCGGAAAGCATCATCACATCTAATACCTCCACAATTTCTATTACGTCTCTTGGGGAGTCGTTACAACGTCCAGAAAACTTTTGCGGCATGCACTTTTTTAATCCCGTTCACGCTATGCCGCTTGTAGAGATTATTCGTGGAGAGAAGACCTCAGATAAGACCATTGCAGCGGTCTGTGCTTACACTCTAAGTCTTGGCAAAAAACCAATTGTCGTCAATGACTGTCCTGGTTTCTTAGTCAATCGGGTACTCTTCGCCACAATGTTTGGCATGGAAATGCTTATCGCTGAAGGGGCTGACTTCCAGCAGATAGATCATGCCTTAGAGACATGGGGTTTGCCTATGGGGCCTGCCTATCTGTCAGATGTGGTCGGATTGGACACTATTGTTCATTGTTATTCCGTCATGCTGGCTGGAATACCGGAACGTTTCATTGAGATTTCGCCAGCTCGCCCATCTGCAATGCTGGTAGATGCAAATAGGCTAGGCCAAAAGAATGGTCTTGGTTATTACGGCTATCAAAATGACGAGAGGGGTCGCGCAGCAAAAGCGCCAGACCCAGCCGTTATTCGAAGTTTCGAAGAACAATTTGGCACAGCACGTCCGTTTGATGAGCAAGAGATCGTGACCCGTGTTTTGCTGCCTATGGGAATGGAAATGGCGCGTTGTTTGGAAGAGGGTATTGTGGCATCTCCAACTGAAGCTGACATGGCCTTGATTTACGGGCTTGGCTTTCCATCGTTTAGAGGCGGTATCTGTCGCTGGATGGACGAGATTGGATTAGCTAAGGTTTGCGCCCTGGGTGATCAATACAGTCATATCAGTCCGCTCTATCAACCCACCGATAGAATGCGTGATATGGCGGCCAACGGAGAAACCTTTTACTAGTTATAAGTACTCGCTAAAAAAGGACCACACTTCTTCGCTGGCGTTAATATCGCGATTGCCAGACTGCGCGCGGACCCAATCCATAGGGTATTGCCACCAGGGTACCTGCGCACCCGGCCAATGATGGCCGTCACCTTCAATAATATAAAACCAGACTTGCTGGTTGTTATCCTTCCTAAAGTAGCGCTCAAAGGTTATTGAACTGCCATCATTGGGGTCCTTGTCCTCAAGGCTAGTTGAGGTTTTCTCACTCAGGCCCATTGCTTCGACAAAAAACTGGGTCGAAGAGGGCAGGTCATAATAAGCGCCATATCCATCACTGTTATCCATATCACCCCCGAAAGGGGAGATATCATCTGCCGTCCCATGCATCTCAAGCAAAGGGATAGCCTTGCTTGTGTTGCAGGAGTCAGCGATACCCTTCATTAAAACACCGGTAATAGAGGCTACCGCGCGAAATATATCTGCTGATGTGCAGGCGAGCATATAACTCACCTCACCGCCATTTGACATGCCCGTAGCAAATGTTTTTGTGGGGCTTAAGCTATACCGTTGCCTGACATCAATGGTTAAATTTCGAATAAAGTCTAAGTCATCTACATCGGAGTCTTTGTGAAAATCATAACCGACATTAAAAAAAGTGTTCCCTCTTAGGTCTACTGTTCCTTGGGGATAGACGACAACAAAGCCCTCGCGGTCGGCTATATCGTTCATTTTGGAGTAATCCATAATATATTTGGCCGCGCCAGTGTAGCCATGAATCACCACCATTAAGGGCGCGTCTGGCTTCAAGTCAGCAGGCAGATGCAACCAATAGGTGCGCTGTAGCCCCTCATGAGGAAACGTTTTTTCCCCGGTAAAGGCACCACAAAGAGCCAAGGGTGAGGCAAACACTAAAGCGATTAACAGTAGTTTAAACATAACAGCTCTTATCACCTTAGTGACTATCTCGTTGGTGGGCGAGGGCTCTAAACAGGGCTAGGTGCAGCCAATCGCTAGCGGGCGTATAGGTCACGTCATTATAGTGCGGGTTAGCCGATAATTTGGCTATCACCGTGTTGGTGGCACGATTGATATAAATATATTGATTGTAGACCCCCATTGCCATGAACTCACCCTCGTTACCGGGCGGTATCCACCATTGATAACCATAGCCAAAGTCAGCTCCTGGCTGCACATGAGCACCATCTGGAGTGATCGAGTCCTTAACCCACTGCTGAGGAACGATCTGCTTGCCGTTAAATGCACCACCATGAAGATACATAGATCCTATTTTAGCAAAGTCACGCAGCGTCAAGTTGAGTCCTCCTAGAGCCATTTCCGTGTTGGCCCCATCGGCAATCCAATAGCCTTCGTGTTCCATTCCTGAGACCTCATAAAAATGATCCCGCATATAATCGGTCACACTGAGACCGGTCGCACGACTAAGAACCATGCTCAGTACATGAGTATCTATGCTCACGTAATGGTTCTTGGTGCCAGGGTTAACACCTCGCTTGAGGCTGGCAGCAAAATCGTCTTGTGAATTTCCTATGGCAAAGTCTCGTCCCCAGCGGTTAATGTCACTGTAAAAGTCACCATAATCCTCATTAAAGGCGACTCCAGAAGACATCTGCAGCACATCTTTAATACGCACGCCTTCGTACCCCGATCCTTTTAGCATTGGAGCATAGACATCAACAGTCTGCTCAATGCTGTCGATCTGGCCTTTATCAACCGCGATGCCTATCAGCGCCGAGATAAACGACTTGGCCATCGACCATGATATATTCTGGGTGGTCTGGTTATTACCCAAAAAATAATCTTCAGTCACAATCACATCATCCTGAATGACCAAAAAGCCAGTAGTCCAGGAGTCCTTAAGAAAGGTTTGTGTCACATAATTCTGCTCATCATAGCTAAAGCTCGTAGGCAGTGACTCACGCAAGTCGACCGAGTAGCGATAAGGCTGGCTAGATGGCTCTAACCGTTTGGTAGGCCAAATAGTTTTAGCAGATCGGAAGTTTTCGACAATTCTATCTTCATCAAATAGATGAATTGTAAGGTACAGCGCTTGTAGTTTTGGGTAGAACCAAACGCACGCTAAAATCAAAAATACCCCTACACCTACACTCATTCCTTTTATGGTCATATCTCATCACTCGGTGTCATTCGTTTAGGGTTAGTAGCCCTTTAAATCACAAGATTAGACAGCATGCTCTATCAGTGCAACCTATTTCCAATCGTGAAAAAAGGCCAGCCACAAAAAAGGGCGGATTAAAATCCGCCCTTTAGGTTTTGCTAGTCAATCAGCTATTAAAACTGATTCATCGTATTGTCTTTACCCGACGCTTTAAGTGCAGCTTCACCGGCAAAGTATTCCTTATGGTCATCGCCCATATCTGAGCCAGCCATGTTCTGATGCTTAACACACGCAATGCCTTGGCGGATTTCCTTGCGCTGAACACCAGCAACATAACCCAACATACCTTGGTCACCAAAGTACTCTTTCGCAAGGTTATCAGTAGAAAGGGCGGCAGTGTGGTAAGTAGGCAGAGTAATCAAATGGTGGAAAATCCCCGCGCCCTTAGCCGCATCCGCTTGGAAGGTTCGAATCTTCTCGTCGGCTTCTACCCCAAGATCAGTGAGGTCATAAACGGCATTCATAAGATCAGCGCGCTCATAGCTCGAAACATCTGTCCCTGCGTCTTGCCATGCATCAAAGATCTGCTGACGGAAGTTAAGTGTCCAGTTGAACGACGGGCTATTGTTATAAACGAGTTTAGCGTTAGGTACCGCTTTGCGAATTTCATCAACCATGGCTCCAATCTGGCCGATATGCGGCTTCTCGGTCTCAATCCAGATCATATCCGCGCCGTTCTGCAGGCTGGTGATCGAGTCAAGTATGCAACGCGCTTCGCCCGTGCCGGCCTTAAATTGGAAAAGGTTACTGGGTAGGCGTATCGGCCGAACCAGCTTGCCATTTTGGTTAAGGACTACATCACCATTCTTCATGTCCGCTGGCGATATTTCTTCAACATCTAAGAACGCGTTGTACTGATCACCTAAATCGCCTGGCTCATTGGTTACAGCGATTTGCTTGGTCAGGCCTGCGCCCAATGAATCTGTACGTGCAACAATGACGCCGTCATCAATACCTAATTCTAGGAAGGCATATCGAACCGCGTTAATTTTAGCTAGGAAGTCAGAATGAGGTACGGTGACCTTGCCGTCTTGGTGGCCGCATTGTTTTTCATCAGAGACTTGGTTTTCAATCTGAATACAGCACGCGCCAGCTTCAATCATCTGCTTAGCCATAAGATAAGTCGCTTCAGCATTACCAAAGCCCGCATCAATATCCGCAATAATTGGCACTACGTGAGTTTCAAAATTATCGATCTGCGCTTGAATAGCTGCCTTAGCATCACCTTGGGCCGCGTCTAGCTGGCGAAATAGGCCGCCTAACTCACGTGCATCAGCCTGTCGCAAAAAGGTGTATAGCTCGGCAATAAGAGCGGCTACCGAGGTTTTCTCGTGCATAGACTGATCGGGAAGGGGACCAAACTCAGACCGCAGCGCTGCTACCATCCAACCTGAAAGGTACAGATACTTTTTCTTAGTCGTACCGAAGTGTTTCTTAATCGCGATCAGCTTCTGCTGTCCAATAAACCCATGCCAGCAACCCAGTGACTGCGTATAGGCTGTGGGGTCAGCATCGTACTCATCCATATCCTGGCGCATGATGCCAGCGGTGTACTTAGCAATTTCAAGGCCCGTTTTGAATCGATTTTGAGCACGCATACGCGCAGCAGAATCAGCGTCGATAGCGCTCCAGTTGCCCTTATTGCCTTCTATAACTTTTGCCAAATCGGCATAATCTTGATTAAAAGTGGTCATGTAAAAAACCTTATTAGAGTTGTAAAATTTGACTGTGGGGCCATTTTAGGTATCATGCCGTCATTATCCTAGTTTATCATTTCTATCTTGAGTATTTTTTGTATGAATATGTCTAAAGTGGATTTAAACCTTCTCGTTTACCTTGATGTCCTGCTTCGTGAATGTAACGTAACCCGTGCAGCTGAAGAACTCGGTATCAGTCAGCCCGCCATGTCTAACAGCTTACGACGGTTAAGAGACCTGTTTAATGATCCTATTTTAGTCCGCACCAGCGACGGTATGACGCCGACAGAGCGGGCGCTAGAGTTGCAGCCGCTAGTTCGTTCAGTGCTAGCTGCGGCAGAGCTGGCTGTGTTACCTAAGACTGACTTTGATCCTGGAGTTTCAAGCCGAATATTTCGGATTATGGCAAGTGACTACACTGAATCCACTCTGTTACCCGTTCTACTGACTAGCCTGCGTAAACAAGCTCCTGGTATTCGTTTAGATATCATGACCCCCAGTGATGTGAGTTTTCATGACGTTGAAAGAGGCAAGGTTGACCTCGTTATCAACCGATTTGACACGTTGCCGCAATCTTTCCACCAGGTACACCTCTGGGATGACAGCTTTTCCTGCGTAGTAAGCGCCAAAAACCCTGTTACCAAAAACTGGAATCTTGATTCATACCTGTCAAGCAAACATGTCTGGGTTAGTAAAACCGGCATGGGCGTCGGTGTGGGAATGAGCCCAGACGACGTCCAGCGACTAGGTTGGGTCGATGATGCTCTAGAGAAGATCGGTGCAAAACGGGACATTACTGTGTTTACACGACATTATCAGGCCGCGCTCTTTTTGGGTGAGCAAGACGATCTCATTGTCACATTGCCCTCAATGGCCGCTGAAAGGCTAAAAGATGACGCAAGCGTCGCTGTTTTGGAACCGCCCTTTGACATTCCACGATTACGCCTAAAAATGGTCTGGAGCCCACTATTACAGCATGACCCAGGGCATAGATGGATCCGTCAGTTAATCAAAAAAGTATCCGAGGAAATGCTTCGGTAACCTATATCCAAAAGATCGAGTATCTGCTTCCTGAATAGCAAAGATATAGGCAATAGATTTGGAAAATCTTGGCTGGGTCAATAAACTGACAGCAAGTGTATAAATTGCCGGAGAAACAGCACCATGAGTCAGCGCATAGAAGAATCAGGCCTACAGGTCGCCAAACCAATCCACGATCTTGTTAATCAATCAATACTTCCCGGTACAGGTGTTACTGCGGCCGTTTTCTGGGACGGTTTTGCGGCAATTTTGGCTGAATTCGGCCCAAAGAATAAAGCCCTATTAGATAAACGAGACCAACTCCAAAGCCAGATAGACAGCTGGCATCGGGCTAATACTAGCGGATTTGAGTTTGCTGACTATAAGGGCTTTCTTCAAGAGATAGGCTATTTAGTTGCCGAGGGTGGCGAGTTTTCCGTAAGCCCCGAAAATGTCGACACCGAGATTGCTAAGCAAGCGGGCCCGCAACTGGTCGTACCAATAATGAACGCTAGATTTGCGCTTAACGCGGCAAACGCTCGCTGGGGGAGCCTTTACGACGCGCTTTATGGCAATGACGTGATCTCGGAGCAAGAAGGCGCAGAGAAGTCAGGGGCCTATAATGCGGTCCGCGGGCAAAAGGTGATTGATTATGGCCGCGACTTCCTCGACGGGGCAGCGCCACTGTCTAATGGCTCTCACCATCAAGCGACCCGCTATAGCGTAATGGCAGGTCAGTTAATGATCGCGCTGGAGGATGGAACCAGCGCTTCACTACAGGCACCAGATCAGCTATCTGGCTACCTAGGAGATGCCGGCAATCCGTCCTCTATATTAATTAAAAACAATAACTTACATCTTGAACTTCAAGTTGATTGCAATCATATAATTGGACAGTCTGACAAGGCGGGTGTCAAAGATATCGTCCTAGAGTCAGCGCTAACCACCATTATGGACTGCGAAGACTCCGTTGCGGCGGTAGATGCCGACGACAAGGCTTTGGCGTACGGTAATTGGCTTGGATTGATTAAAGGAACCCTAAAAGAGACCATTATCCGTGGTGACAGCAGTTTTGTCCGATCAATGAACCCAGATCGAACCTATACCGCCCCCGACGGCTCTGATCTTAAGCTTAACGGCCGCAGCCTGATGTTTATAAGGAACGTGGGCCACTTAATGACCAACCCAGCGATCTTAGATGCTCAAGGCAACGAAATCCCCGAAGGAATCATGGATGGCGTGATTAGTAGCCTAATATCTGTTCACGACCTCAATAATCAGTCAAAGCTCACTAATTCGGCGGCAGGCAGCATTTATATCGTTAAGCCTAAGATGCATGGGCCTGAAGAAGTTGCCTTTACCAATGATCTATTTGATGCCATAGAAGACCTGTTAGGCCTTGCCAGACATACCATTAAGGTTGGCATAATGGACGAAGAACGCCGGACATCAGTCAACCTAACAGAGTGTATTCGCGCCGCCCAAGGCCGCGTGGTCTTTATTAATACCGGCTTCTTGGACAGAACTGGCGACGAAATCCACACTAGCATGCTAGCCGGAGCGTTTGCGCTAAAAGGTGACCTTAAAAAGATGCCCTGGATAACAGCCTATGAAGACAACAATGTCGATGTTGGCCTAGCCTGCGGCCTAAAAGGCAAGGCCCAGATAGGTAAAGGGATGTGGGCCATACCAGACAACATGGCTGAGATGATGGCGGTGAAGATTGGTCACCCCAAGGCCGGCGCTAATACTGCCTGGGTACCCTCGCCAACGGCAGCAACCCTGCACGCAATGCATTATCACCAAATTAACGTGCCAGCGCTCCAAGAGACGCTAAAAACGCGCTTAAAAGCTAATGTCGACGATATTTTGACGATTCCGCTGCTTGGCGACCAAGATCTCACTGCAGAGGATATTCAGCTTGAATTGGACAATAACGTCCAGGGAATGCTCGGCTACGTTGTTCGCTGGGTAGAGCAGGGCGTTGGTTGCTCTAAGGTGCCCGATATCAATAACGTCGGGCTCATGGAAGATCGCGCAACCTTGCGTATTTCAAGCCAACATATTGCCAATTGGCTGCATCACGGTATCTGCTCTAGCGAACAGGTCATGGAAACACTCAAACGTATGGCTATTGTGGTTGACGGCCAAAACAGCAGCGACCCAGAATACGTCGCCATGAGTACCAATTTTGACACCAGCATAGCCTTTAGCGCCGCTTGCGACCTGGTATACAAGGGTTTAGAGCAACCCAGTGGTTATACAGAACCACTGT
>JACNKP010000027.1 GCA_014381985.1 SAR92 clade bacterium | reverse complement strand
CAAGACAACGAGCATAAGCACACAGGCGGTAATCATTTTCAGCGAGATGAAAAATAGTGCCATCATCCATAACCTGGCCATTATCGTCACACCAAACGGTGTAAGCCACACGACCAACACCAATCTTACGGATATCTCGTGTTACCAGACGGTTGAGGTAGACACCGGCGTCCGGACCGGTAAAGCGGTATTTGATCATTGGAGAAATATCAAACACCCCGGTATTACTTCGCACTGCAAAATACTCTTGCTCAACACTGGTGTATGCCTGAGGGGTCGTATAACCCTTCCAGTCTTCCCACATGTTGATCTCACAAGCCGCCAAACAGCGAGAATAAAAAGGTGTTTTTAGCATCATAGTTTCGTCATGTGGAATCATGCTGATTTACCTCGCTTTATAATTTCTTTTGCCGCATTGTGGCCTGCCAAGCCCATCACACCACCACCAGGGTGAGTGCCCGCACCACACAAAAATAGCCCATCGACTGACGTTCCGTACTGAGAAGCACCAGGGAAAGGACGCATTGTTAGTATCTGATCAAGGCTAATCTCTCCGTGATGCCAATGACCACCGTGAATATGGAATCGTTCTTCAAGGTCTGCCGGGGTGAGTAATTCACTGGCAACAATCTTGTCTTTTAAATCCGGCGCGTAATCAGCAATGCGGTCAATCACCAGCTGCTTAAACGCTTCCTTATTTTCATCATTCCAGCCACCCTCTAGCTCATAAGGGGCAAACTGCACAATCACCGACATAACATGCTTACCATCAGGGGCAAGGCTGGTATCGTGAATCGTTGGAATACTAATATCCATGGCTGGCGCCGCTGAATATTCACCATACTTAGAGTGATTAAAGGCTTTTTCAAGGTAATTCATGGTGGGTGCAATTAATAATCGTTGACCCATCTGCTCTTCACTAAGACCTGTGAAGTTAGGCAAGCTGTCCAAGGCAACATGCAGCTTGGCGGCATCTCCTTTCATCCGCACAGTTTTAACACGACGCGCAATACCCGTTTCAATATTAGTCAGACCAACTAACTTATTAAACGTTGTTTTTGGATCTGCGTTAGATACCACCAATCCGGCATTGACCACTTGTCCGCCGGATAAGGTGACACCCGTGACCTGATCAATATCGATATTGATTTTGCTCACCGCAGTGCCTACTTTAATATCGACACCACTAGCACGAGCAGCCTTAGCCATCGCTTCACCTACTGCACCCATACCACCTTTAACCACCGCTGGGCCATTGAAGCCGTATATGTCACCCATGCGTCGATAGAGGTAACCGTAAACGGTGTTGGGTGACCGCGGACCCATATGCGAGCCTAATAGCGAGTCAAGACTAATGGCGGCTTTTAATAGGTCATTGTCGAAATTCTCTTCCATTACGTCATAAATATTAATCAACGCCAGTCGCATCAAATCACTCATGTCTGCCTTGCCGAGCATTTTCATACCTAGACCTAACTTGGCCAAAGTAATGCGATCAGTAAGATTGCCCTCAACTAATTTTGGCGCTCGGCGATTAAACGCGCCCGACAACAATTTAGAGAACTTAAGTATCTGCTTGTTAAAGTCGACAAAGGCACTGCGGTCTTTATCAGATATCCCAGCACCCTCTAGTTTATCGCCATCAATAATAAGATGATTACCATCTTCAGCCAGCGCAATGGTATTGAGATCACGGGCCGCAAATTCTAAACCTTGCTTGTTCAACCCCATATCTGAGGCAACATCTGGGTTTAACTGGAATAGCCAGTGCGCGCAAGACGAAACAGAAAACTGGTCGCTAAACTCACTTGTAGCAGAAGCGCCGCCAACGGCTTGATTAGCTTCAACCACCAGCACCTTACGGCCAGATTTAGCCAGATAGGTCGCACAAATTAAACCATTGTGACCACCACCAACGACAATGACATCATAGCTTTTATCAAGATCAATCATCGTCATACCCTCCAGGCACTGTATTGGTTAGCTTGAGATCCATGAGTATTTCCCGCGCCGCGTTAGCGCCAGGGGCAGCCATCACTCCGCCACCTGGGTGGGTGCCAGAACTACACATATACATACCTTTTACTGGACCCCTGTATTGGGCATAACCTGGAAATGGACGATTGAACAGTAACTGATCAAAGGTCAACTCACCCATAAAGATATTACCTTCAGTCAGGCCAACCTCGTTTTCAATATCTTGTGGGGTTCGCGTTTCACAGTGCAAAATCAAATCCTTAAAGTCAGGACTGTAGTTGCTAATCTGGTCGATCACGGTTTTTTCAAAGCCCGCTTTATCTTCAGCAGTCCAATCGCCACCATGAATTTTAGGTGGAGCGTACTGTACAAAGACCGACATCATGTGCTTACCCGGCGGCGCCATTGTCGGGTCAATCTGAGTGGGAATGAGCATATCCACATAGGGGTCTTTCGACCAGGTCCCGTCTTTCCACTCATCGTAGGCTCTCTCCATTTTTGGTAGAGAGTCACTAAAGTGTTTCTCACCTAGGCAAAGGGGGCTGTCTTTAGGCAAACCGGTAAAGGTCGGCAGACCATCCAGAGCAATATTAAGCTTGCCGGATGAGCCGCGGATTTTAAAGTTTTTGGCCTTTTTGACGACATCTGCAGGCAGATCGCCCTCGTCCATAATTTTTAAGAAGGTTCGCTTGGGATCAAGGTTTGACACAACGATATCGGCATAAAGCTCGTCACCATTGGCCAGAGCCACACCTTTGGCCTTGCCATTTTTGACAATAATTTGAGCAACCTCAGCATCACACTGAATGGTGCCGCCAAATGACTGGAAAGACGCCGACAGTGCAGCAGATACTGCGCCCATACCTCCACGAGCAAAACCCCAGGCACCAACAGAACCATCAACGTCACCCATATAATGGTGCAACAACACATAGGCAGTACCCGGGGAGTAAACGCCCAAAGCGGTGCCAATAATGCCACTACCTGCTAAATGAGCCTTAATGACATCGGACTCAAAATACTCGTCAAGAAAGTCACCAATACTCATGGTCCAGAAACGCATGGTATCTGCCAAACCTTGCTCACCCATACTACCAAAAGACTTCGCCAGCACTCTTAGCTCTTTTAAATCTCGTGGCTTTAACGATGTAGGATCAGGTGGTGTGCGCATCAAAAATGGACGAATCAAACGAGTTTGCTTCATTACATCTGCTTCATACCGCTCATAAGCACTCGCGTCACGCTTTGAGTGTCGAGCAACCTCGCGCAACAAACGCTCATGGTCTGCATAATTACCGTAGTAATCACCATTTTCCTTAAAAGTTACACCGCCGCCATAGGGAACAACCTGTAAACCGTGTCTAGGTAGCTCTAAGTCTCGGATAATTTCAGGTCGCAACAGGCTACAAACATAAGAGCAGTTGGAATATTTCCAATTGGGATAAAGCTCACGACTAACCGTGGCACCACCGATGTAAGCGTTTTTCTCCAGCACCAACACATCGAGCCCTGCCTTTGCCAAATAAGCGGCATTGGTCAAACCGTTATGTCCTGCCCCGATAATAATCGCATCGTATTTTTTCATAAAATTAAGCCACTCCAAACAATCGGCTAGCGCCAACTGACGCTCTTTTTTTAATGTTTGACTCAAGAATGCCAAAAATTAAATCCCCTGTCTAGTAAAAATGAATGGTTATTCATTCAGTTGCGCAGACCTAAGCAATGGTTTATGGTTTGGCGTAACGCGACAGTAAGCTAGTGTAGCCAGAGCATAGGAACGGTGAATGGAAGCGGTTAAAGCCGAACTCAATAAAACCCCAAGATCATTGTCCAAGCAGGCAAGGCGCAAGCAGCTTATTGAGGCGACTATTAAATGTATCGCCGATAAAGGCCTGTCTGGCACCACCATGGCTGATGTTACACAGCAAGCTGGTTTAAGCTTGGGGATTGTTAATTTGCATTTTCAAAGCAAAGAAAAGTTACTGATCGAGACCTTGAGTTATATTTCTGACGAGTACACCAGCGGACTTAATGAAATATTTAACGATGACAACTTGACCGCGGAGCAGAAAATTCTTGCTCACATTAATTTTGATTTTAGTCGTAAAATTATCGATCGCAATAAGTTGGCGGTGTGGTTCGCATTTTGGGGTGAAACCAAATCCCGCCCCACTTACCTGTCTATTTGCGCCAGCTATATTAGTGAAATCGCCAACAACCTGACCCACCTATTTGCCTTACTTAAACAACAAGGTGGTTATTCAACCGTTAATCCAGATTTGGTGTGCACCTGCTATACCGCCCTGTCTGATGGGTTGTGGCTAGATCTTCTTATAACCCCCAAAGGGTTAAAACCGGCTCAGGCACAAGCGGTAGCAATGCATTATTTGGCCACCCAATTTCCAAATCATTTTAAAAGCCACACAGGACATTAGACACAGGAGCAAAACCATGGAAATTCAACATAGGCAAAGTACCATTGACTGGCAGAAAAAGGTTCGCCAATTTGTCGATGCTGAATTAATTCCGTGGGAGATCGAAGCTGAAATGAATCAAGGCGTGATTCCTGAACCGGTGAGTAAAAAGATGCAAAATCAGGCAATTGCACTAGGTCTTTCAAAGATGGATGCACCCACAGAGCATGGTGGCCTCGGTATGAGCATGGTCGATCAGGTCGCTGCCTGGGAAGAGCTAGGCCGGGTGACCAATGCACTTTGCTGGTGTTTTCCTGAGGCACAGCACTGGATGTTTGAAGCCTGTGCCGATAGCGACTATCAGATCGACACCTATCTGAAGGGCCTTATGGATGGCTCTCTTCGTGAGTGCTATGCAATTACCGAGGCAGAATCTGGGTCTTACGAGGTAACCAACGCTACCGCTGTAAGTTGCGATGGTGGCTATTCACTCAACGGCGAAAAGTGGTTCGTGACCACCGCTAACATGGCTGATTTCTTTTTTGTTCAAGCAAAAACTGACGACGGCCAAGAAGCCCTATTCTTTGTCGATATCAACGCACCTGGCGTCACCATGATTGAAAACCCGCTTTTCTCTCATACCTTCCCGTCCCATCATCCAACATACAAATTTGATCATGTTTTTGTGCCCGAAAAAGACCGTATTGGCGGTGAAGGCTCGGGGATGGATTATAGTCGCAGTTGGTTTCGCCATGAACGCCTAACTATTTCTGCGCGTATGCTTGGCGCTGCCACACGCATGATAGAAGAAGCGGCAGCTTGGGCAGCTCAGCGCGATATTCAGGGCGAAAAGCTCATTGAAAAACAAGCCATTCAATTTAGCTTGGCTGACAGCGCCACTGAACTCTGGGCAGCAAAACTCATGGTTTATGAAGCCGCCGAGGCCCATGACCGTGGTGATGACTTAAAGTCCCTCCACGCACGCTGCTCAATGGTTAAACTGTATTCAACTGAAATGGCTAACCGTGTGGCCGATCGCTGTTTGCAAATTTGGGGCGGCCGCGGATACCGCAGAGACAACGCCGTAGAGAGGTTTTATCGAGAAGTTAGGGTTGATCGCATTTGGGAAGGCAGTAGCGAAATGCAACGTATGGTAATTGCCCGCGCATTACAAAAACGAGGTTTAAAAGGGATGTAATGTGCTGACATCACGGCGATCTTATGGTCTTGCCCGACAACTAGCTCGACAGATGTGGCTGGTACTGATTGCTATTGCCACTCCAACAGTAAGTGTAGCCTCTGAACAAGACCTAATTAACGCCGCACAAGGCACGCCGCAAAAACTTAACATTTATAACTGGGCCGACTATATCCACCCGAACGCAATCACCGAGTTTGAAGAGGAATTCGGTATTGATATCACCTACGATATTTATGACTCCAGTGAAATCGTCGATACCAAGTTGATGACCGGTCACAGTGGTTACGACATTGTAGTCCATGCCGCTTCTTTTACGGCCCGACTAGCACCCGTAGGGATCTTTCATAAGATAGATTGGAATAAACTACCTAACTGGCATCATTTAGATCAGAGCTTGGTGCGTTTCGCTGATGAAAGATTTTCCAATGGCCTTTGGGGCGTGCCTTTTTTTTGGGGTACCACGGGAATTACCTACAACGTTGATATGATTAAAGCGCGCATGCCCGATGCACCCTTAGACAGCTCAGCTCTGATATTTGATCCCAACATCATCTCTAAGTTTGCAGATTGTGGCATTTCTTTTTTAGACTCCGCAAGCGATGTTATTCCAATGGCTATGATGTATTTAGGCTATCCAGCTAATTCGGTAAATGTGCAACATCTCAAAGAAGTTGAGGTCTTAGTCAAAGCCGTTAGACCCTATATCACCTATTTCAGCTCAACTAAAATGCTTCTAGACTTACCCAGTAAGCAGGTATGTATAGCAATGAGTTGGTCGGGAGACTATTCAGTGGCTTCTACTCGCGCCAGTGAAGCAGGCATTGATATCAACCTGGATTACATAATTCCCAAGGAAGGTGCCGGAATGTGGTTTGATAACATGTACATTCCTGAGGATGCGCCGCATCGTGAAAATGCTTATCTTTTTCTGAATTACATGTTACGTCCCAAGGTCATTGCCAGCTCTAGTAATTATATTGGTTATGCTAATGCGAATCTGTCGGCCACAGCACTTGTAGACCCCAGTCTAACGGAAAATACTGCGATCTATCCTGATGAAGAAACGTTGTTACGACTTCAGCCTACTGAAGCCTTGGCGCCAAAACTAGAACGCAACCGATCAAGAACTTGGACTAAAATTAAAACTGGACTGTAACCGCAGGACTATGGAATAGGCTATGAAAAAAGAAAAATTAATAGAGGCTCAGCGACCAACTAAGCCTTATGTTGCAGAAACACCATGGTTAGATCCAGAGGCTAAACCTTTTATTCAGATCAAAGGCCTGAGCAAACAGTTCGATGATTTCTCGGCAGTGGATAATGTCGATCTGGATATCCATAAGGGAGAGCTTTTTACCATTCTCGGTGGTTCTGGCTGCGGTAAGTCGACGCTACTGCGCATGCTCGCGGGCTTTGAAACGCCAAGCGCAGGACAAATAATGATTGATGGCGTGGATATGGCTGGCATCCCCGCCTATGACCGCCCAGTGAATATGATGTTCCAATCCTACGCCGTATTCCCCCATATGACTGTCGAGCAAAATATTAGCTACGGTCTAAAAAAAGACAGGCTCGGCAAAACTGAAATCGCCACGCGGGTTAACGACATGCTTGATCTAGTGCAACTCAGTGAGCTGGCCAAGCGAAAGCCTCACCAACTATCTGGGGGCCAACGCCAGCGTGTAGCCCTTGCCCGTGCCCTAATTAAGCAACCCAAGGTATTATTGCTGGATGAACCCTTGGCGGCACTGGACAAAAAGCTTCGCGAACAAACTCAATTTGAGCTAATGAACTTACAGTACGAACTAGGCATTACCTTTGTGGTGGTTACTCACGACCAGGAAGAAGCCATGACATTGTCAACCCGCGTGGCTGTTATGGACGCCGGTAAACTTGTCCAGATTGGTACGCCGACCCAGGTATATGAATCACCCTGCAACCGATTTGTCGCCGATTTTTTTGGCAACATTAACTTCTTTAACGCCACTGTACTCAGCATCCACCCAGAGACTAAAACGCTGACCGCCCAGTTGGAGAAAACCGGCACACAATTAGAGGCTAAAACTGAAGGTGATTTTTCCGCGAGTGATGAGGTCACTATTGCTGTCAGGCCTGAGAAAATCAGTGTAAGCCAAGAACGTCCAGAGGGCGATCACCTCACTATTACCAAAGGCACGGTTGAAGATCTAGCCTATTACGGCAATCGCAGTATTTATCGAGTACGCAGTCAGTCCGGTCGAATCATTCAAGTCAGCGCACAAAACAATCAGCGCTCTGAGCAATTAGTTTTGGAGTGGGACGATGAGGTATACCTATCTTGGGACTCTAGTTGTAATGTGGTGCTATCTGAATGAGTGACTCCAAGCCAGTTGTCACTAAGGCCTATCACCAACCGCTGGGGGATAAACTATGGCGTCACTTCGTCATTGGCGTGCCTTACTTTTGGCTGCTTTTGTTTTTTCTAGCCCCGTTTTCTATCGTGCTTAAAATCAGTTTTGCTACACCCATTGTCGCCCAACCACCGTTTACCCAGTTATTCGATTTTACTGGTAATGCCAGCCAGTGGTTACTGGCTACCTGGGACAATTATCAGTTTCTCACCGAAGACAATCTTTACTGGGTTAGCTATTTTAAGTCGATCAAAATTGCCGCCGTTTCTACCTTCATCTGTTTATTAGTTGGCTACCCTATGGCCTATGGTATTGCTCGCGCCACGCCCACCACTCGCAATATTCTGCTCATGCTAGTGATACTGCCCTTCTGGACATCATTTTTATTGCGGGTTTACGCCTGGATGGGACTGCTGGGTAAACATGGCATTGTTAATTCACTGCTCATGAATATCGGGCTTATAGACTCACCGATGCAAATGCTCTATACCGACATGGCCGTGTATTTAGGTATTGTTTACACATACATTCCATTTATGATTTTACCTTTGTATGCCACCCTGGAAAAAATGGACACCAGCCTGCATGACGCGGCCGCTGATCTAGGGGCTAAACCCTGGCAAACCTTTATCGATGTGACCTTGCCCTTATCCATGCCTGGCATTATTGCTGGCTCACTCCTGGTGTTTATTCCCGCGATTGGCGAATACGTCATACCGGCACTGCTCGGCGGTATCGACTCTCTGATGATTGGCCGTACTTTGTATGATGAGTTCTTTGTTAACCGTGACTGGCCTCTGGCCTCTGCGGTTGCCACTATATTGCTGATTATCGTGGTCATACCCATCATGCTGTTTCAGCGTAGCCAGCAGGAGCAAGAGTAGCTATGCAAAGGTCCTCGCGCTTTGTATTCTCCGCCCTATGTTTTGGCTTTGCTTTTTTGTACATACCCATACTGGTGCTGATTGTATTTTCATTTAACGAGTCGGCCATTTCCTCAGTATGGGGAGGGTTTTCAATGCGCTGGTACAGTGCCTTGTTCGACAACGAGCAAATTATTGAGGCTGCACTACTAAGTCTTAAAATTGCCGCCACTAGTGCGACCTTCGCAACCATTCTGGGCACCATGGCTGGCCTAGCTTTAACTCAAATGGGGCGCTACCGTGGCCGTCTATTATTCACTGGCCTTATCGCCGCGCCATTGGTCATGCCAGAGGTCATTACCGGACTGTCGCTGTTGCTGATGTTTGTCAGCCTACAAGAACTGATCGGCTGGCCCGTGTCACGTGGTGCCGGCACCATTACCATCGCTCACATCACCTTCTCTATGGCCTATGTGGCGGTGATTGTGCAATCCCGCCTTTCCAGCATGGACCAATCCCTGCAAGAAGCAGCTATGGACCTAGGCGGCAGACCCATACAAGTAGCATTCGATATAACCTTGCCTCTCATAGCGCCCTCCATGCTGTCTGGTTGGCTGCTGGCCTTTACTCTGTCATTAGATGATCTGGTGATTGCCAGCTTCACCTCAGGCGCCGGCGCTAGCACCTTGCCCATGGTGATTTTCTCTAAAATTAAGCTGGGCGTCACACCCGACATTAACGCATTGGCTACGCTTATTATCGGCACAGTGAGCATCGGCATTATCATCGCCAGCTGGATTATGTTCAGACAGAGAAAGCGCAATGAGGTTGGGTGAGGATTGCGTTAACTATAAAAACCGACAACTGATCAGGCCATCGTTTTGATGGCCTGATCCGTCGGGTGTTGGTGAGTATTTCTTCGCTCTTGATTGAACAAGCAAATTTGCAATCTAACAGTCACTTCTGTTAAACATTAAGCGTAGAGTTCTTTATCGGTAGCTGACGTATTCGGTTGCCGGTGGCATTAAAAATAGCGTTCGCCAGTGCTGGGGCAATCGGTGGTGTACCAGGCTCGCCCGCTCCACCCATGGTTTCGCCGCTGTTAATAATGTGCGTCTCAATAACAGGCGCCTTAGACATTCTTACCGATGAGTAGTCATGGAAATTACTCTCTGCCACCGCCCCGTCTTTAATGGTGATCTCGCCATACAGAGCAGCACTTAGACCATAAATAATACCCGATTCAATTTGCGCCTTCATTCCATCGGGCGAAATCGCGTATCCCGCGTCAATCACTGCCACCACTCGGTCAACAGATAAGTTACCATCCTTGACTGTCACTTCAACAACCTCTGCGACGATGGAGCCAAAACACTCCTGCAATGCAATGCCTCGTCCACGCCCTGGCGCGAGTGGCACATCCCATTGAGCCTCGGTAGCGGCTTTTCTTAAAACAGCGAGTTGTCGCGGTAAATGTTTAAGCCGCGTAGCGCGATACTCATAAGAATCCTGACCAGCGGCGACGGCCACTTCGTCTATAAATGATTCGGTAAAAAACCCATGCTGGGAATGATCCACACTGCGCCATGCGCCTAAAGGCACATGGGTTGGACTGGCGACATGACCAATCTCTTTAGCGGCAACGGTATAAGGGATGAGAGGTGCTTCAACAGGTTCCATTTTTCCCGCATAGGTATTTTCCCACGCCGTGAGGTTGCCTGCCTCATCCAGTGCTCCACGGAAGCGACTCTGAACCGCTGGGCGGTAAAAGTCTTGCTGAACATCTTCTTCACGTGACCAAATAAGTTGCACGGGACGCCCCACCTTAGCAGCTAGCTGCGCTGCCTGAATGGCGTAGTCGGCTCGAGATTTCCGGCCAAAGCCACCACCCATAAAGCAGTTATTCAAGATCACATTTTCAACCTCAAAACCTAGAGAGTCAGCGACGGCTTGCCGGAAACTTAATGGACTCTGACAGCCTATCCAAATTTCGCAGAAACCGTCCTTAACTACGGCTGTGGCATTCAGAGGTTCCATACAGGTATGGGCTAAAAAGGGAACCCGATAATCCGCATCTATCACTTGAACGGCATTAGCCATGGAAGCGGCCAAGTCACCCTGCGAAACATCAGGTTGACGATCTACAGCGGCGCTAATATCCCTATCAAATTGCGCGAAGATAGTGTCGCTGGACACGGCATCATTCTCGGTAGCACGCCACTGAATATTAAGCGCGTCCATGCCCTTTTTTGCCTGCCAGTAGCCCTCAGCAACAACCGCGACCGATTCCGCAGAAGAGAAGCCGCCGACCAATGCGCTGAATTCAGCAGGCGGAAGCCGAACAACGTCCACAACACCCTTTATCGCACGGGTCAGAGTGTCATCAATATTGTCGACGCCACCACCAAAGGTGGGTGCACGCTTGACTGTGGCATACAGCATGTTAGGCACCCTTACATCCAGGGCAAAGGTAGCAGTACCATCGACTTTACTAGGAAGGTCATGTCGTTGAACATGCCGCCCCATAATCTTAAACTCATCGGGCGTCTTTAATGTAGGCGATGCCGGGGGCGTCATCTCTGCGGCCGCGCCCGCAAATGCCGAATAGGGTTCGCTTCGACCCGTCGCCTCATGAATCATCTGGCTATCACGCGCTAGCACTTGACCCACTGGAACCTGCCAAGCTTGAGCCGCCGCGATACGCAGCATTTCCTTGACGGCAGCACCTGCGACACGCATGCCATAGGCCCCCGTGGTGCGAACGCTGAGACTGCCACCGGTAATTTGCAGATCAAGCGCTTGGGCGGTACGAATGAGAACGCCATCGACAGTAGGAACCACAAAGTCCGGCATGTCGACGCCGGCAAGCAACATGCCTTTAAACATCGGATAGTTAGCGAACTCGCTAATGGCCGGAGCTTCCTCGAACTTGACCAGACTCCAGTCGGCATCAAGCTCATCTGCAAGCATTTGTGCCAGTGCTGTGCCAACGCCTTGGCCCATTTCCGAGTGTGGAACGATGGCCGTAACCACATTATCACTATCGAGCTTTACCCAGGTATGAAGGAGTGTTTCACCCTCGCCTGTCACGTGTTTGGACAGTTCGCTGGCGCGATTGCCTGGGCGAATCGCAACACCCACAATTAACCCACCACCGGCAATAACGCCAGCACTAATAAAACCGCGTCTGGTCCACTTACCCATTGGTCACCTCCTGCACAAAATCAACTAGGGCGGGATCGAACTGTTGCACCCCGGCAGCCGACTTAATGGCTTTGCGAATACGGCTATACATACCACAGCGACAAATATTGCCTGCCATGGCGTCATCAATATCCGCATCTGAGGGTGATGGGTTTTTCGCTAATAGTGCCGCTGCAGACATAAGTTGGCCAGACTGACAGTAGCCGCATTGAGGCACCTGCTCGTCGATCCAAGCCTGTTGCAGTGGATGAAGTACATCAGCGCTAGGTGCCAGCCCTTCAATCGTAGAGATATTCTGCCCAGCGACCGCCGAGATCGGGGTGATACAAGAACGCATGGCGACACCATTAACATGTACGGTACATGCCCCGCATTGGGAGATGCCACAGCCGAATTTCGTCCCGGTGAGCTCAAGCTGTTCGCGTAACACCCAAAGTAGTGGCGTTGTAGGATCTATCTGGAGCTCTTGTTCAGTTCCATTGACAGTTATTACGGTCATTTTTGACTCTCTAAACTTACGTTAGTGTGGAGGTATTATTATTGATATAAACTAATTGGCTGAAGACAGCTTGTCAACTATCCTTTCATCGATTGTTAGTTATCTGCGGCACCAAGGTACTAGAAACGATAGCGTATTTTTGCAATTAACGACTCAACTTGGACTCC
Source organism: SAR92 clade bacterium (assembly GCA_014381985.1). Taxonomy (GTDB): domain Bacteria; phylum Pseudomonadota; class Gammaproteobacteria; order Pseudomonadales; family Porticoccaceae; genus HTCC2207. Next base: position 8,168 of record JACNKP010000027.1, on the reverse strand, counting down.
ACTCCAACCCTCATTAAATAATGTTCTGGGGCCTTTATCTCCACTATCACTGCCGAAAAATCCACCGCGGCTGTAGACCAAAAATATATCTGAGAGAGGAGCGAGTTGATAGCGATAACGAATTTGAAATGCGGTATCACTGATACTAAAGCTCGAGGATTCTGTACCTGACGTCTGTAGGTCACCGCTATTATCTAGCTGATAACTATTAATAACCTCGGCATCTAAACCAATCCATTGAAATTTAACACGCACTTCTTGACGATTGGAGGGATACCAATCTAAGCGAATATCACCAGAGTATCTGTCGGTTTCATAACCGGCCAACTGAGAGACTTCAGAATCCCACAAAAGCCATTCTCTATATTTTTTAAAACCGACTCTTCCGCCAAGGGTTAAGGTTTCAGTTAGATATAACTCCGGTCGGATAAAGGCTCCATAGTATAATTCCCCGGTATCCTCTGTGCCCGCATAGACTTTAGCGCTAAACACAAAATCATTACCTCTCGGGCTCTCATATCTCAGCCCAGCTTTGTACTTTGCTGGCCGAAAATAGGATTCATTACCTCGGGTGATGCGATCATCCCAGCCCGACGATGTTGTTTCAAAGTCTGCAGATATCTTGCGCGTAGATTTAAATACCCAGTTGAGTTTCAATTCAGACCACAGAGACAAGCGTTTGCCCGCTGTATTCTCTAGATAGGAATATGCAAATTCAGTAGAACCCGACAGCAATGATGACTCCTGATCGTATTTACGTTGATCATATCGATGGTAGCCATAAAATTCGTCATATCCATTTCGCCGCATATAGCCCATGTCGTTCATTTCAAACTCATCACCATAATGAGAGTAATACAATGCATGAGACCATTCATCACTGGGCGTATAAGACCAGTTAACCCATCCAGCATAATCTTGCTGATCAACCGATTGATAGTCGTTGTTATTATTGGCCTTCTGGTGGATATCGCTATGCAAAATTTGAGCGGCCACTCTTACTTTGTCACTGGAGTCCCATCTAACATCAACCCCTTGAACTGTTGCCTCACGCTCTAAAAAGTTGCGCGTGACATGAGTTAATCGATGCCCAACAGCCAAATTATTAGACTTTCTTTGGATTCTACTGGAAATAAATTCACCGCCAGCACTCTCCCCTGAAGTGTCTTCTTTGACGGCAAAAAGACCCATATCCACAGTCTTGCCATAGTGCGTTAACTTCGCTGCGACATCGACATCTAATAAGCCTTTATCGACACCGGCACCGATGCGACGAGTGTAAAGAACAACATCTTCATTGGGTTGGGCGCTATTAAAAAGACCTTGATTTTCAGTAAAGAACGCTCTTTTTTCACTCACAAACGTCTCAAAGGCAGAAAAATTAACCACTAAATCATCACTCTCAACCTGACCAAAATCCGGGTTCAAGGCCCCCGTTAATTGAGTGTTACTATTGGGCCGCCAAATAAAGTCCAGACCAACGTTGGCATCATCAGTATCGTCACTGCCGCGCAGATTATGGTTGTAGCTGGCATAAGGAAACCAGTCCAAGGTAGACGCTTTTACCTGCTTAACCTCTATTGGGTGCCAGTCCTCCATAAAGGTAGATCGAGTATAAAAGGCATTGGGGAAAGCAAAACGCAGAGATTCGTTATAAACCACTCGCGAAAACCAAAATGCCATATTTTTGGTGCCGCCTCCAGCATCTGACATTGGCGCCACTGTCCAAGGAATATGAATCTCGCTATACCAGTAATCTTTATCACTAGATGTTTGGGAATACCAAGTACCATCCCAGTCAGTAGAGTGTGTTCCGCCGCCCATGACACCATCTTGCCTAGAGTTAGCAGAACCCACCGTAAAGTCGTAAGCCGACTCAGCGGTACCATCAAAATCAATTCCAACCATGACTCGGTCAGCTTTTATATCCGCGTCCCGAGCAAATCGTCTATTAATCCTCTTCACTGAGGCTGGTTGATAGTTAGTAAAGCCAACAAAAATACCCTCTTCGTTGGTGATCAACCGCACTTCTGTGACATATTTAGCCGGCTCACTGGTGAGAGGTTCGACGGTAACAAAGTCACTGTACACCCGAGCATCTGCCCATTCTGGCTCATTAAGGAGTCCATCAACCGTTATGGCCCCGAAGGAAACGGGCACCACTAGGTAGCTTAGAATGACGAGCAATAAATAATGGCAGGGGTTTTTAGACATAAACGCAGTCACTTTCCATATGTTTTAAAAATGGGGACAGTTTATGGGGTTTTCCAGAAATTGCTAACTTAATACCCAATAAACTTGTGACACTAAGACGCCATGAAAAGTAATTTAGTTTCAGCTCACCTAGAAATAGTCATTATTTTTTTGACTCTCTGATTTCACCACGCCATTCAACAACATTCATTTCAATAGCGATAAAGCCCGCTATCCAGACGAATTCATCCCAAGCAAACATATAGTGTGCTCGATAGATCCAGTAAAAAATAGCCCCCCACAACAGCGTGTATAAAAAGATTTTGATAATTGTTAGGAATTTGAAGACGTTACCTTCGATGATATTACGATCCTGCAACCAAACGGTTACCTCAATAGTGAAAAGAATGAGCAACCAGGTCGTCGCCTCAATGAGGTCAACCCACCCTAGTTGCTTCTCTATAACCAGACCCGCGCGGTCTTCAATAATAAAGTGGGTAGGTGGATCGATATAAACAAATTGAGTGGCACTGGACAAAGCCGCACAGTTAGCTTCACTAACCTTTGTATAAACCAAGTTATAGGCGTAGGAGACATCTTGGTCGATCATCTGGCAAAGGCTGGTGATGCCCTCAAGTGGAACTGCACCATATATTTCAACGAGGTTAGTCGCATAAGCATAAAGTGTATGACTTAACGATATGTAACATATCACTCGAATGCCTTGCATCAGCAAAGTTCTGGCCCGAGGCAGTGGCTCATCGGACAAAAGATAGGTTTCTAGTTCAAACAGAATTAACAGGAAGATCCACGCACTTTCATCGATAGTAGTGGCAAAAGCTCGCGTTAAATCTAACAACGAGCTTGTGTTGTGCAATGTGTGCTCGGCGATAACCCAATCATCACGGATGTACAAGGTGAAATTCACTAACAGTAGTGAGTACACAACAATCTTTACGACCTGCCGAACATCAAGCGGATAAGATCCCGGTTTAATAGGCTCGGCGGTCATAATTTAACCTTTGCTGTTAAAACACCTAACTACTGCCCCTGATACCAGATAGGTGAAGTCCATGCCATTTCACGAATGGTACTTGGGTATCGACCATCGGTACAAACCTCTGGACGGTTGGCTTTTGCAATAGCTGCACAATCATAGGTATGCCAGCGTGGGGTCTGAGGCTCCACTGCACGCAGGTAGTAATAAGCTGATTGGGTAGAATCAAAGCTGTCATCGGTATAGACATTACACAGACTATCCGCACCGGCTTCTTCGTTTGCTATGGGTATTACCTGAGTATTCATTTTACCCAAGGCGTCTATCCAACCCTTAACGAGATGCAGTTCTTGAAGCTTTTGGCCGTCAGGATCTTTCGCTGCATAGGCTAAAAATGTCGGCTTGCTGAGTTTGTTAGAACCAATTAAATCAGCTCCCATGGGCACGCCACCGGCATAAGCCTGAGTGATCATGTCGTTGCTCTCACACATGTTGCTATCGAACCCCCACCCCGCAAACAACCGCGGTCTGATTCTTGGGCCTGAGGTGCCGAAGACTTCTTTCCGTAACATTGCATCAAAGATCGCATCGCGGGTATTTTCAGGCGCCCAGATGCCGGCTAAACCGCCAGGGTTACCGTCAATGCCACTGGTCAATAATCCTGGCTGTAGCCGCTGTGCTGGGTTAGCTTCACCTGAAACAGCGCCTACCCAGGCTGATTCTTTAACACCACCAGAGGTCGCTGAATGAGTATCTGTAGCCGCAATAATACCCAGCTTAACCGGATTGAGCCCTATGGCTTGCTCTTCTTTAAGGCCCACCAATAAGGCCGACCTTTGGAAATCTGTCGGATGAACACAACCAGCGCCAAGCATTCCGTAGGTGCCAATAGTGCCCTCTTGGCATTCCACCGTCACTTTAGATGCCTCTATAATAACAAGCTCAGTGGAGCTGGAATCACTAGTCAGATAAGTTTTATCTTCACCCATACGCCTGACTGCTTCAATATCGCAAAGCTCATCTGGCGCGCCAAATACTGAACTCAAGCCATTAATACACTCGGAACCACCTTTATGCTGAAAAATCTCCATGATCGGTTCGCGCTTCAGACGACTTTGTGCGTAGGCGCGCTTTGCCGCCGTAGTGTCCTCCAGTTGCATATAAGGCGCCATGCGCCCGTTAGCTAAATTGGAGTTATGTGGAATGGTTAAATAATCACAACCGTTCTCAGCGTCACAAACAGCATCTAAGGCGGACCATAATTTACTATCGATAGGCGCATCAATGTAACTTACGGGTAGTTCTGGAACCGAATCATTCCTAAAAATCACATTGCGGTGATAGTTGGAGGTGCCTGGGGTTCCCGTGTATTCATAAGCCACAAAGCTAGTGAAATCGCAGGGAGTATTAGCATTATTAGAAGTAACTTGAATATCTTGCCACGGAGACCGGGCATAATCGCGACAAAGACCTCCATCTGCACCGCAGATCTCTGGAATCCTGACTGGTGTCTCTGTGGTAATAACAGAACCTAACATAATCATACCTTGGCGTTCATCAGCTCTATAGGATGAACAAAATTCCGTATCATAAACTGGGGAATTAGCGGTGCGACAAAGCGCTCGCTCACCAAGAAATTCTCCATGATCGGTAACCGCCAAAAAATCTAGTGGCCGATCTATTTTTGTACGCCCAACCGCAACGCCCTGATCGTTAATAGGAAAAATAGGAATCGACTCACCCCGAGCATAGCGATGAGCATCTTCTGGTGTTGCTCCAGTGCTATTAGCGGCGGCATCAAAGGAATAACTGGTGTGGATATGTAAATCACCAAATAATGCAGTGCGATTTTCGTCGAAAGCCTCACAACTCCCCGGTTCAAATGCGACAGGACCTCGATCTACTTCAATTGCAGGTAATAAGGAGGTCTCGGGCTCATTGCAGGAAACGAGCAATAAGGCTACTAGTGTGGCTGGAATTAGTCTGGTTATCATAATTATCCCTATTATTATCAATAATCTACAGTCTAAGCTTAGACTGTATTTATCTCACTTTAATAATTTAAGTACGACTATTCGGTACCGTAATATTTAGGCCCTTACGCGATCAATGCTTGCAAGATCTAACCTCTTAGTTTCACGACTATATAGGCCCCCGTAGAGATAAGAAGCATCGGTAAAAACGGCACAAAGGGGTAATATGGAACTAGCGCTTCGACAAGCCTCATAATTTCATGATACTGATAAATAGGCGCATATAGATTCCACGCAGTCTCACTCCATAATGAGCCAACACTTGCGATCAGCCCGAGTAGAATAAGAATTTTACCAATCCATCTAATCCAAAAAGTGAGCATTAATACGTCGGATCTTTTTTGCATACCAAAATTCCTTTTTTATAGTTTGCGCGGGTTAACTTAACTCAGCTACGGCTCTATGAGCCTGCTCGATCGCTGATTCCATCATTGCATTGGCGGCAGAATCTGCATTCGCAATACTGATATGCCCAAAGGGCTTGCGCCCAATCATATGGGGATAACGAGGATCGTCGTCGTCGTCATAAACCGTATCAAACAATGGGTTGTACCAATAGGAATAGCCGTGAGACCAGCGATTAACTGTAATGCCAACGATATCCTCTGCGGCATTAAACCCACCATCCCCAAGCATACTTTGTAACTGGCTACGCACATTGCGCTCTATAACGTCGAACGGAGTGGTCAGTAATTCATAACGGCCCAACCGATACTGCTGCTGTGCAGTTAAGCCCTCATCATAACGATGAGGAAACCGCTCCATATGAACTATCGCCGGCTGATCTTCAGTTTCTGAAAAGCGATAATCACCAAGGCTAACGGGAAAGTCGAGCATGGCATTTATGTGATAGCTACCGGGGCACACCGTAGCGCCGATACCTAGTGTCTTCCATGCCTTCCAATTACGCAGTGCCACTGTAGTGTAAAGAATAGGAATTTTTACTTGAAAAGCCAAAGCCTCTCGCTGTGCCTGCGGTAGTTCAGGGCACAGATAAGGAATCATACTGCTGTTACAGGCGAGAATAGATCCTCTAGCTTTAATTTGATAAGCCTGCCCATTTTGCACATAGGACACAGTTACCTGGGCAGTATCTTCAGGATCGCTACTGTTTTGCACATGTGTCACAGTGCTATTCAAGCGCAGCTGAACCTTGGCGTGTGCCTGATCAAGTTGCGAATAGTCCAAGTGTGCGGTGATAATGCTCTCTATACTCTCACCAGGCGCCACTGCGGGAATCATCTTTCGCACCAACTGGCGAGCAATAGACGCGTTTCCATCGGGGAAGTGGTGAATATATGGCTCATTTGACTCTAACTCAGGCAGTCCCGTTGCACTCCACCCCGGCAAACCTGAATAAGACATCGCATTAAGAGCGTTAACCGAATCTATGCCAACTCCTGAGTCAATAGCCAGATCTTGCAAGACGTTTAGCACCTCGGTCTCACTGATACCCATATGTTTAACGAGGAAATCGCGATAACTAATATTGTAAAGATAGTCCCACCTATCAGCCTTCGCTATTTTATAAAGTCGATCATCGGTCGCGGACAGTAAACCGACAAATTGCCTCTTTGCTTCTGCAGAGATAGGCATTTTATCGACTGCTTGTTTGGTTGTTAGTGGTGATGGCATGACCATCATATAGTCATGAAATGGGCCTAAATCGTAAGGTACCATTCTCTTATCACCCCAGACCTCACGATCAAAGTGGATACCTGCACCCAGCTTATGTCGTTTAAAAAACTCTTGGTCATAGGCTGTGTTAAACACCTTGGGTTCGACGCCAAGATCACCTAACAAATCTTTGACAATACGACTATAGCTCGAGGGCTCTTGCATGGTCTGAGCACCCCCATAGCCGATCAATGTTCGACCATTAACCTCAAATTCATTGCGTTTAGCATGGCCGCCAAAATCATCGTGATTCTCAAGAATAAGGATCCGCGCATTAGGATGTTTTTTACGATAAAAATAGGCTGCTGATAGTCCACTAATACCGCCGCCAACTACCACTAAATCATAGATAAAGTTCGCCCCTAAGTGCACTGGCCCCCAGTCGGTCTGACCTTTGCGCGCAAGCTGATGACTAACTTCGAAGGAACCCTCATGGTTACCACGCAAGCCTCTAAGTTGTGGGGGGTAGTAGGTGGCATCAATTAGGTCTTCAGGCTTTGTTCCACGAGCCTGCTCAGCCCAACTTAGCTGTGGCATTAAACTGGTCACAGCTAACCCCGCCAATCCATTCAGTATGTCTCGTCGAGTGATAGGCCGATCCATGCCCAAATAATCGTCAGACTTTTTCATTAATTGACGCCTGTCACGTAGAATATTTCAATTTAGTCTTACCCTTATTGACCGCTTTCTTTTGTTCTTTTTTACTCCCACTCAATAGTGGGGCTATATTTAGCCCAATAAAAACAATGGGTTATACGGCCTATTTTCAAGTTTGTAACTGGTTTGTAAATCAGTCCACTAATTAGGCACATCGCTTATCACTGTGAATCCTATTATTTTCAAGATGTTAGGCAAATCGCACTCGCAAATTTTGTAACGTTGGCTGGCAGCAGATTTTATTACACAAATTTCTGGCTCACTTATTAAGTACATCCAGCTTTTCCAGAAAATTTCAGACCAACCCCGATTATTAACTCTACCTAATTTGTTTTGGATAGCATATGACGCGATACTCTGATGTATTCGATATTTACGCCATATTACTTGAGGGCGCTATGATCCTAAGTGACTGTAAATATTTTCTTTTTGTTTAGGTAATTCCAACTCAGTAGTGCAAATAAATTTAGCCTCATAAAAACTATAGGTTGCAAGGCGATTTTTATGGTGCTCGAAAGTGCTGGTTATACACTGCTTTACCCACTTTTAAACAGCCCATCAACTAATTTTCGGGAAATAATAGCCCCGCGATGTTGGATAACCTTAAAGGA
>JACNKP010000029.1 GCA_014381985.1 SAR92 clade bacterium | reverse complement strand
AACTGGGTATTAAGCAGTGCTCATTATTCTCCAGCTAGTTATGGTGGCGTCCACAAAACACAAGCTTCGGACTTTGAGGATTAATTATGAAAAATATACTTATTGTATTGTCATTACTTAGCACTAGCTTTTTTGCTTTAAGTGCTCATCACGAAGAAGACGAGACAGCGACAAAGGTGCAAGAGAATAACTTTGCATATTTGTCGTCTTACACCATGCCTGCAGGATCAAATGCTGACCGAATGGCAGATAGCCTGAAAAAGGATGTTGATTCTCTCGAAAAAGGCGGATACAACGCTTGTGGGTTGTTGCGTCATCAGTTTGGTGGAGATCGCGCGTTTTATTCCTACTGTTTTTTCGATAGTTGGGAGCAATTTGCTGAGATCAATGACAGTAACGAGCCAGCTGCTAGAGCGTCTAGACAGCTTTACGGGGATCATAGTGATCACTTAGTTGCTGTTACTGAAAAAAATCTGACCAAAATGACGCCGTATGTTCTTATGGCGTCCTATACCTTTGGTCCTTATCTAACTGATAACGAGAAAAGAGCCAACGCTAAAGTTTTGTTTAGTGCATTTGATACTGCCTTTGGCGGTTGTAACATGATGGAGCATTTCTTTGGGCCAGAACAGGCTTGGTACTTCGTCTGTGGCTATGACAGTTACGCCGATTTTGCCAACAAGGTTAAAGCTATCGGTGATATCCATGAAAATGAATTGGCTGACATGAAACTTGATATTCTAGAACATACAGATGACTTGATGATTCGAGTTAAGTAAATGCCGTAGTCTAAAAGCCCTCTGCTATAGAGGGCTTTTTTTCTTATAAATATTACTAATAAGGATTAATCATGAAAAAAATTACGCTAGCATTTACTCTTTTGATGTCGCTCTTCCATTTAAATGTGACTGCTCAGGATATGATGCTGACTAAAACGACATTCGACGCAAAGTTTCAGATCGACTCTACGTTCACCAGAGATGGCGGTACAACTTATGAGGTGTCGGCTTCTGGAGAAGCAGGGCCCTACGGGCGAGCATATCTTTCGTACGTCTTTACTGACAAGCAGAGTTTAGGTACGGGCGGTGAATATACAGGATTCGCTTGGACTCAAAATGGTGAAAATGTTGTCACTGCGACTTTACAAGGCGCGTATGTTAAACAAGGCAAGGTATTTAAATTGTACGGTTTTGACCCTACCAGCAATGGCAACCTTAACTTGGCAATTGGGATCGTCGATTTTGTGGCAAAGACAATAAATTTTAAAGTAACTGAAGTTGATACTAGCTTGTAATTGAGTCTATTGAAATAAGGTCGTCTCCATACGAAAAAGCCTCCTAAATGGGAGGCTTTTTTATTTATCTGCCATGGCTGATTTGTTGGGTGGAAAAGCAAAAGAATATGTGCTGTAGTGACAGAAGGTTCTGCCTTAGCCTCACCATAGGTTTAGGTTATCAGAGTAGTTAATTGGGAGACAGAATTTGATTAAGCCGGTTTGTTTAGTAATAGGTGCTGGAGCGGGGATTGGGGGCAATGTAGCGAACCGTTTCGCAAAAGAGGGCTACCATACGGTTCTTTGTCGTCGCAGCGATGAAGATGGCCTGCATAAAATGGTGGCCCAGATTGAGGCCGATGGTGGCTCGGCGTCAGGTTTTTTGCTCAATGCCGTGGAGCCTGACCGGTTAGAGGAGTGCATCGCAGATGTTGAATCTAACATAGGCCCTATTGATGCTGTCGTGTTTAATCTAGGGGCCCAGATTGGTGACAGATCTTTGGCCAATACCAGTTATAAAGCTTTCGAAATTGGCTGGCGCATGGCTACTTTTGCTTTATTTCGAACAGCATCTGCGGTTACTCCCCTAATGGAGAAAAGAGGGCGAGGTACTATTTTAGTAACCTCGGCTACCTCCGCTGTTCGAGGTAATGCTGGGCAACATTCTCATGGCGCTGCAATGGGTGGTCGACGTATGTTATGCCAATCGCTCAATGCTGAGTTCGCGCCCAAAGGGATTCACGTTGCCCATATAGTCCTTGATGGCGCAGTAGATGCACCAGACACACTAGGTAAGATGCTGGGTGAAGAAAAATTTCAGGCCCTTAGGGAATCAAAAGGTATGGAGCATGACGGATTAATGTTGCCTGAGCGAATTGCGGATACCTACTATCACATACATCAACAACATAGATCTGTATGGACCCATGAAATGGACTTACGTTCATTTTCAGATCGAGCTTGGTGGAATCATTAAGCGATAGGTTAAGTCAATTGTTCTAGGTCGTCTCCATGCGAAAATGCCTCCTAATGGGAGGCTTTTTATTTATCTGCCATGAGGGCCTAGTTTACATTTTTGGTAGCGCCGGCTTGTGGCGACTTTCCACCGCGTAACATCTTGTACCAGTCCCGAAAGGGCCCAACAGTATTTTGCCAGTATGTACGATACTCTGACTGCGTATTTGGACCAATACCCCAGGGTGTATGCTCATCTTTTGCAGGCACGTACAGGGTCCCAAACAATCTATCCCAAATGCTGGTTACGGCGGCGAAGTTCTTATCCCAATGCTGTTGCAGATAGCTGTGATGAACATGATGCATTGCCGGGCTATGCAACCATAAAGAAAGCCAGCGAGGATAATTAAATTGGACATGATAGTGACGAAAAGACCCATTGAAGCCAAATACTAGAGCGAAGAAACCAATATTAAACAGTGTTGCGGCGACAATTCCGCCGTTAAATAACCATGCAAAGAGCCCTCCGGCGAGGCCATAACTAAACGCGCCACCCGCCGCCCAAATGGGACCCGCTAAAAAATGCTCTCGATATCGAGTCAGAGGTGTTAGCACCTCCGCCGAGTGATGAACCTTATGCAGAGCCCAGAGGACTGGCACCCTATGCATGGTGTAGTGAATCAGAAAGAAGACAAAATCGTAGCATAGTAAGGTCACTAAGCTGTACAGCAACATCCACCCGTAGTTAACGGCTATTGCAGGCGTTGCACCAAATGTCCATTGCAGAAAATCAATGACAGAAGATTCTGTACTGGGGCCTACTGTTGCCAGCAGGCCAACGACCCACAATGGGCGCAATATGCGCTCGGTCACCCATAACCAGATATCTACTCGAGCGGAGACATGGGTATAAATATCTTTAGGGAGTAAAAATTGCAGTAAATGAGCTTTCCTTTCTCGCCCGTCAGCATCCCTTGATCCGTGCCCATCTCTAATGAGCCAGATAGACAAAGCGATGATCAAGGTTACAAGAACAAACTGCCAATGCAGATCTCTGGGAAGATTGGCGGCAACGGTGTCCCATATGAGATGACTGGCGTTTTGGACAGTCTCGGTCAATGGGCCAGTAAGATCCTCAGCACCTGTGGTGAGGATTGGGTCGATTTTAGTTGTTGCCGTTGTTACAGCCATCAATCACAGGACCTTTGTTGGACGAGTGTTAAGGGGGGTCTTATTTTTGCCGTTTTTGCCAGTCTTTGTTCGTGTAGACCGCCATTGTTACAGGCTGTTGAACATTGCCTTTGATTAAATCGGCGCCCCGTTCTGCCACCATCATGGTGGGTGCATTTAAATTACCATTGGGAATAGTAGGAAATATCGAAGAGTCGATAACCCTAATATTTGAGAGCCCATGCACTCTAAGCTCTGGGTCTACAACCGCCATAGCATCAATACCCATTTTGCATGTACAAGAAGGGTGGTAGGCGCTATCAACGGCCTCTCGGATAAAGGCATCGATTTGCTCATCGCTTTGCACGTCGTCTGTTGGTTGGATAACCTCGCCACGAAAAGTGTCCATTGCAGGTTGGCGCATGACTTCTCTGGTTAGATGCACGCAGTCGCGAAAGCCTTGCTTGTCCTCTTCTGTTGCTAAATAGTTAAATTGTATCTCAGGATGCTGTTTAACATCTCCCGAAACCACCCGCACATGACCTCGACTAGTCGGTTTATTGTGTCCCACATGCACTTGAAATCCGTGCCCTTTAACGGCGACGGTGCCATCGTAACTAATAGCTCCCGGCAAGAAATGATACTGTATGTCAGGCCATTGGACACCGGCTTTAGATCGAATAAAGGCGCATGATTCAAAATGATTAGTGCGCCCTAAACCTGTTTTAAACAACAACCATCTTGCACCAATTAGGGCCTTTTTAAATAAGCCTAACTCACTATTAAGGGTAATAGGCTGTTTACAGCGATATTGAAAATTAAACTCCAAGTGATCTTGCAGATTCTCTCCAACGCCAGGTAATTCATGAACTAGGTCTATGCCAGCCGCTGCCAAGGTTTCTCGTGGGCCAACACCAGACACCTGCAATAACTGCGGTGAACCTATGGAACCAGCGCAGAGAACAACTTCCCGTTGCGCACTAAAAACCTTAGCCTGGCCGCCTATGTCACATTGAACCCCTGTTGCAGTTTTTCCATCAAAGATAATACGTGTCACTAGGGCGTGCTTCAAAATCGTTAGATTGGGACGGTTTTTTACATTTTTAAGGTAGGCGTAACCGGTAGACGCGCGTATACCACCATCAACATTCATAAATTTTTGGCCGAAACCTTCTTGGCGATAACCATTGTAATCGTCTGTCTCCTTGTATCCTGCTTCTACACCGGCATCAATAAATGCGCGATACAAAGGGTTACGCATGTTATTACCGCCACTAACAGCAACCGGCCCGTTGCTGCCTGTGTATTCACTAGTAATACATCGATGGTTTTCTAGTTTTTTAAAATAGGGTAAACAGTTTTGGTAATTCCATCCGGTTGCGCCATGTGATTCCCATTCGTCAAAATCAAGCGCGTGGCCTCTTACATAAACCATACCGTTGATTGATGAAGAGCCGCCAAGCACTTTGCCGCGAGGACAATTCATACGCCGATTATTTAAATAAGGTTCTGGAGCAGACTCAAATCCCCAGTTATATTTGCGCGTGTTCATGGGAATACCTAGTGCTGTAGGCATGCGTATAAAAATACTGCTGTCGCTGCCACCATGTTCAACTAGCAGCACAGTAGACTTAGGGTCTTCGCTAAGGCGTGAAGCTACGATAGCTCCGGCAGAACCGGCACCTACAACAATGTAATCGTAACTCTGTAAACTTCTTGTCATTCAATATTTCCTTAAAAACCAGCTGATAATACGACAATAATCCTCTGAATTTATCTCAAAAGTTTGATTTCATGAGACTCATGATGCAACAAACAGATGCCGGTACCCAGCATAACCGCCAGTGCTGCCGCAACTTGAGCGCCTGATAATGTCTCGTTTAAAATGATCCAGCCCAGAATAATAGTCCAGACCTGGAGCTGGATTGACACTGTCGATGTTGCCGTAGCCGGTAGCCTTGACCCGGCGTGAGCAATAGCAAAACCAGGTATCAATGTCGCCAGCACACCCAAACCGAGTAGCGCACCCCAGCTTCCTTGAATTCTAGCAAATAAGTCGACCGAATCGATGAATAATAATGGTGCTAGTAGCGTCCCTAATATTGCTGTTAGCATTGAAATACTCAATGATGCAGGCGCTTGTTCACCAGACCGTCGCAAAATTCGCGCATTGGCAACTGTCATTGCCGCCGCAGTAATACCACCCAAGTAACCTATGGCAGGGATTGCATCCTCTGGGGCTGTAGAACCCCCATGTTGGCTTAGTGCCAAGCCTATCAAGCCAGTCATCCCCAACAATACCCCCAGACTCTGAGTCAGTTCCTTATTGGCGGGCAATCTCTTTTCCAAGACCAGATTCAGTGTCCATGCAATGAGTGGCGATGAGCCAAAAAGTAACACAGCCATTACCAAAGGTAGGTGCTGAACCGCGACAATGGCACCCAAATAATAAAACAACATCAAAAAACTGACTGTAAATGCGGTTTTTCGTTGTGAGATGGTCAGTGGCTGCACCTGCGGTGATTGACGCAGGTGCAGCAACAATAGAATGGGCACCAATATCATAAATACAACTAAAAGACGTAATCCCAAGAGTTCAAAGGATGAAAAGCCTCTCAGTCCCAGTACGCGAACATAAATTCCGGTCGTGCCCCAAGCTAACCCTGCGGTTAAGAGAGCGAAAATAGCTGACCGTCGATTCATAACACTGACCTCATTGCACTTGTTAGCAGCAACCGTATTCGAGTGTGTATTTCGAGAAACAGTGACAAAGCAATCTATTGTTTTTATCAGAGAATTATCCAATACGAACTCTGCGTATTCAAGTTTCAGTGATAATGTCTAAAAGAATCACTCCTTATACACCTACAGGCAAGATTAGTCAGTAGTTCTGTCTTTTTTGTGGGTGCATATAAGTGTTTAAATTTGAAAACTCTTTGGCGTAAAATCTGGTATCACTTTATACTTCCGGTCGCTGAAAACTATCCTCTTTTTAATTGAGCCTCTCTATGCGATCCAGTGACTACGCTGATAATGCCGAACAAAAAATTAACTGGAAGGTGTTTCAATTCGTTTGGCCCTACTTGTTTAAATATAAATCGCGCATAGCTCTTGCCTTTGGTTGTTTAGTATTGTCTAAAGCCGCTAGTGTTTCAGGACCATTTTTACTCAAGAATATAGTGGACACACTGAATGAAGACGGGGTCAACGGACTGATACTAGTGCCTGTGGGGTTAGTGTTAGCCTATGGTTTTGCTCGATTCTCTATGATTATTTTGGGGGAGATAAGAGATACAGTCTTTGGCCGTGTGACTGAAAGAGCCATGAGCAAAATTGGGCTAGAGGTTTTTGAACACGTCCATAGCCTTGATTTAGATTTTCACCTTAACCGCCGCACCGGTGGTTTATCTCGAGATATCGAGCGGGGTATCAATGGCATTAGTTTTTTAATGCGCTTTTTCGTCTTCAACATAGCCCCCACTTTAATTGAGATAGTCATATGGATTGGACTGTTGCTCTACTATTATGATGTTGCCTTTGCAGTAGTAACCATGTTGGCGGTCGTTACTTACATTCTCTTTTCGATGGTAACTACCGATTGGCGTACGAAGTTTGTCCGTGAAGCGGCCCGAGCAGACTCTGCGTCAAGCACCATTGCCATAGATAGCTTGTTGAATTATGAAACAGTTAAATATTTCACTAATGAAAAGTACGAGGCTAATCGTTATGACAAGTCCTTAGTTGACTGGGAAGAGGCTAAGCGTAGAAATCGACTTTCCTTATTAGGTTTAAATGCAGGGCAGGGGCTTATTATATCGGTCGCCATGACGTCGATGATGTGGATGGCAGCCGAGCGTGTCGCTCAAGGCAGTATGACCCTAGGTGATTTCGTATTGATCAACGCCTTTATGATGCAGCTATTTATACCGCTTAATTTCCTCGGGTTTGTCTACCGAGAGATTAAAGGGTCAATGGCTAATATTGAAAACATGTTTGCTCTTTTAGATCTCAACTCTGGCGTCGAGGACATTGCAGATGCGCCTGAGTTAGTTATTACTCAGGGAGTTATCAGCTTTAATGGCGTGTCATTTCATTATAGAGATGACCGAGCCATTGTTGAAAATCTCAGCTTTACCATTCAGGCCGGGGAGAAGGTCGCCATTGTCGGTGCTAGTGGTGCGGGCAAGTCCACCTTAGTTAAGCTGCTGTTTCGCTTCTATGACCCTAATACAGGCAGTATTTTTATTGACGGTCAGGATGTCAGTCAAGTCAGTCAACTGAGCCTACGTAACGCAATTGGTATCGTGCCCCAAGACACCGTTCTGTTTAATCAAAGCATCTTTGAAAATATTCGCTACGGCAACCCTCAGGCATCTGATGAAGAGGTTGTACAGGCTATAAGCCTTGCACATCTCGAAGATTTTATTGCTCAGTTGCCTCAAGGTTCTGCCACAGTGGTGGGCGAGAGGGGGTTAAAACTTTCTGGTGGGGAAAAGCAACGAGTGGCTATAGCGAGAACCATCCTTAAGCGGCCGCCGATTTTAGTCTTTGATGAAGCTACGTCGTCTCTAGACAGTAAATCTGAGCGTTCGATATTGTCGGCGTTGCAGGAAATCTCTCAAGGTCACACTAGTATGGTTATCGCTCACCGCCTGTCCACGGTTGTCGATGCCGATAGGATCGTCGTTTTAGACCAGGGTTCTATGGTTGAGCAGGGATCCCACCGCGAACTACTATCGCTTAAAGGGCATTACTTTGAACTCTGGACAGCCCAATTAAGAGATCATGACTAACGCTTCATACATAAGAGCAAAGGGTGCTGTTGTTATTAAAGCTTAATGTTTGGGGTAAAATTGATGGAATGCCCATTATTGTGCCATGTGACCTCTTGATCTTGAATGCTGACCTGTATGTCGAGATTACGTTGCACTGTACTGGCCAAATGGGTGGTCACCTCTGATTCAATATGATGTATTTTAAGGTTTCTAAAGCGAGCGACTCGTGGCTCTAGCTGTTTCCACCACTGATCTGCTGAACCGGTTCCATAGCTGTAGACGATAACTTGTTGGGCGCGACCACAAGCTTTTTTGAGGCGTTTTTCACTGGGTAGCCCTAGTTCAATCCAAACCTCTATTTCATTGCTGAGGCTTTTCTGCCAGAGGTCTGGTTCATCATCTGTGCTCAAGCCTTTGGTAAAGCTAAGTGATTCACTGGCATTTAGGGCGAAGGCTAATAGCCGAACCATTAAACGCTCGTCAGTTTCCGATGGGTGTTGGGCCATTGTGAGGCTGTGCTGCTGATAATAATGGCGATCCATATCGATGACGTTTAGCTCCGCTTTACAGATTTTTGCACTTAAAGCCATGTTGACGTAGTTCCTCTAAAGCGTTGTTTAAGCCCGCCATAGTACCTGAGTAACCGCTCTGTCGGGCAAATATAACGCGGCCTTAAGCTGGCAGAAAAGAGTTCAGTATATTGCCAATGAATTGTTTCGATATGGCAGGGTGAGTAATGATGGTGGTGATACCATCAGCACTGTTGCTTTCCTTTATATTTGATACACTTGAAGTCTAAGCAGTGGGTACATGTGACTACCCACTGCAGCCCATTTTAATTACATTTTAAGGTTAGGTTATGTCCAATCACAAAGCGCTAAATATGTTCGGTCGTTCTGGGAATCCAGCTCTTAAAGCTGACACCTTTAGCCAGAGTGCACGAGGAACTTCCTCATCCGGCGGCATTCAGTCGATGGCTTCAGGCACGATGACGCTGCAAGGAACGGTTAACAAAACGGGCATTTTGTTGGCATTGGTTGTTTTATCTGCAACCTACACATGGAACTTGTTTTTCGACAGTGGTGATGCTGGTGCTGTTATGCCCCTTGCAATAGGTGGAGCCATTGTTGGTTTTATCTTTGCGCTGATCACCATATTTAAAAAACAATGGGCGGGTACTACAGCGCCAATTTACGCGTTGGCGGAAGGGCTTTTTTTGGGTGCAATTTCCGCTATTTTTGAAGCGCAATATCCCGGCATTGTCATTCAGGCGGTAGGGCTTACGTTGGGCACACTTGCGTCACTGTTGTTTCTCTACAAAACGGGTATCGTCAAGCCAACTGAAAATTTCCGGTTGATGGTCACCTCGGCCACCATGGGTATTGGGTTACTGTACTTGGTCAGTATGTTGATGAATATGTTTGGTTCCGGTGGCGTCGGTTTTATCCATTCTAACGGCCTGTTCGGTATTGGTTTTAGTCTGTTTGTGGTGGCTATCGCCGCATTGAATCTGGTGTTAGATTTTGATTTTATCGAGCAGGGCTCTGAAATGGGTGCGCCTAAATATATGGAATGGTTTGGCGCATTTTCGCTGATGGTTACACTGATCTGGCTTTACCTTGAAATGTTGCGGCTGCTCGCTAAATTGAGAAGTCGCTAGTGGATGCTAATACGCTCATCTTTGGGTCGATGGCGGTCATTTCATTAGCTATCTTTTTTTACTTAGGGCGATTTAAAGCGTCGTCTAAGCAAACTGATCGAGATGATCGTATTGACTGGACGAAGAGAAGTTTCTCTCTTTGGAAAATATTTTTCTATTCGTTAGTGCTGGTTGGTGGGATTGTTTTGGTTTTAGAGTTTATCTAAATTGCGGCTTAAGCTAAAGATTGCACCTTATTATAAAGATAAGTCGTCAGTTCTTGTCTATTGCCAATGCCGTCTAGGTCATCCCAGACAAGAGTGTCGCCAATCTCAGCGTGAATGGGTTGGCCGAACTTATTACGTGCTTCGTTGAGCAATAACGCCATGCGTAGAGGCTCTGCGACATGAGATGCTAGATGAAAAATACGACTATTTTGTCCGTGAAAGTAGATTGGCACAACATTGGATTGGGCGTCTCTAATCAACTTAGCAGCGAAGGTTGTCCAGGGAGCGTCAACGGCCTTGCCCAGGCCGTTTCGGTCAGCTGTGGAGACATAGCCTGAAGGGAAAATAAGTAGCGGGATATCTTCTTTGAGGCACTCTAAAGCCATCTTTTTAGTGCGTATATTATTCTTGATGGCACTTTTAGTTTCTTTGAAGTCGATCGGCAAAAAATAGGGCGCTAAATCTTTGTCTTGGCACAGCATTGCGTTGATTAAGATGCGAAAATTACCTCGGGCTTTTATCGCCATATCGCAAAGGGCTAGGCCATCGACTACACCAAAAGGATGGTTGGCCACAAACACCAATGGGCCTGATTTAGGCAGTGCAGCTAATTTATTGGCGTCGTAATGGGTTTCTATTCCTGTGGTTTTTAGTGCTGTTGAAAAAAAGGATTCTACGTTAAAAGGCTTTTCTTTTAGTTGGTCATAAAGAGCTTCAATTTTTCGTCGACCAAACAGGATTTCAACAGACGAGATGAACTTTTGCACCAGCCAAGGGTCCGAAGGCTGCACATAGGTAAGCGTTGGTTTTTCTTGCACATAACCAGAAATGTGAGAGTCTAAATTGTCTTGCGATTGCGCCAAGGATATTCTCCAAACTCTTTTCATTTAATTTTTGCACAAAAGTTAAACAAAGTGTTAGTGATAATGTCGTCTCTTTACCGGAGCAAATTAGTATTGTTTGGACTAACAGGATCTTAAGACCGTATACGCCCCTATATTTTTGAAGCTTTGATTGCATAGTTGAATTGACTCTGAGATTATCGTCGTCGATCTGAAAGCTCACACCCACGTTAAAACTTAAAAAAGAGGAATTTTATGAAAATCAGCAGGGAATTGGACATCGTTGTCTATGGCGCCACCGGATTTACCGGCCGTCTGGTCGCTGAATATCTTAATCAGCAGTACGGTGTCAATGGAGAAGTTAAATGGGCAATGGCTGGGCGTAGCCGAGATAAGTTAGTAGCTGTGCGAGATGAAATGGGTGTTGGGTCTGATGTGCCTTTGATTGTCGCGGATGCCTCTGATGTAGAGTCTGTGAATAAAATGGTAGCCAGCACGTCGGTAATATTGACAACGGTCGGCCCTTATCAACTTTATGGCAATGAGTTAGTCGAGGCCTGTGCCGCACAGGGGACTGATTATGTTGATCTCTGTGGTGAGCCGGCCTGGATGCATAAAATGATTGCCGCACACTCAGCGGCGGCTGAAAAAAGTGGCGCTCGCATCGTCTTTTCTTGCGGATTTGACTCAATTCCCTTCGATTTAGGCGTATTCTTTTTGCAGCAACACGCTGTGAGTACTTTCGGTAGTACGGTAGGTCGCGTCAAAGGGCGAGTGCGGGCAATGAAAGGAACTATGTCTGGTGGAACCTTGGCCAGTTTCAAAGAGACCATGGCCGCGGCGGGAAGAGACCGAAGCCTTATCGGAATACTACGTAATCCGTTTGCGTTGACATCAGGCTTTGAAGGAGCTGAACAACCTCTGGGTAATCAGCCGGAATACGATGAGGCATTGCAGAGCTGGATTGCTCCCTTTGTAATGGCAAGTATTAACACTAAAAATGTACATCGCTCTAACATGCTTTTAGGCCATTCCTACGGTAAAGATTTTGTCTATGACGAAATGATGGTTACTGGGCCGGGGGACAAAGGTGAGGCGATCGCAAAGGCGGTAACAGAGGACACTTCTATGGCAAAGAGCACTATACAGCCGGGAGAAGGGCCGAGCAAAGAAGAACGCGAAAATGGCTTCTACGATATTTTAATGGTGGGAGAACATACAGATGGCCGCTCTGTGCGGGTCAGTGTCAAAGGCGATAGGGATCCGGGTTATGGTTCGACATCTAAAATGATTGCAGAGAGCGCTATTTGCTTAGTTAAAAATCCTCAACTGGCTTCTGGTGGAATCTGGACCACGGCACCAGTGATGGGTGCAGAGTTAATTGAAAGGCTTCAAGAAAATGCAGGCCTTACCTTTACTGTAGAGAGTTAAAGTTTGATCAGCGCCCACCTTTAGGTCAGCTATTGCTGACTTCAAGGTGGCTTTTACTTGGGGGACCTACGTTTTTAGATTTTTTTTAGCTCAAGCGTTATTTTGTTGGTTCCACTTCACGCACTCGTCCAACGTAACCCCTGATCCACCAAAGATGTCCAAGGCACTGCCTATGGTCAAATCTACCTTGTCCGCTGAAAGCTCTTTTACTCTATCTAAGTCTCGTAGCGAGGTGGCACCACCGGCATAGGTCGTAGGGATAGAAACGATTTTCCCTAATGCACTAACTAAATCATCATCAATACCCGCTTGAAGACCTTCCACGTCCGCGCTGTGGATTAAGAATTCAGCACAGTAAGGCTGCAGCAGTTCAATTAAGTGTGCATCAATTTTAACATTGGTAATGGTCTGCCAGCGATTGGTAGCCACCATCCAACCCTGATTGGTTTTTCTGCAACTTAGGTCAAGGACTAAATTTTCAGGGCCAACTAGGGCACTGATATTCGATAGTTTTCCCCAGGAAAATTGGTTGCCCTCAAATACATAAGACGTCACGATGACTTTCGATGCACCGGCATTAAGATAGTTGAGTGCATTATCCAAATTGACTCCGCCGCCAAATTGTAATCCTTTTGGATAGGCGGTGAGCGCATCAAGCACTGACTGTTGATTATTTTGGCCCAAGGATATTAAGTGCCCGCCCTGGAGGCCAATATTTTTATACAGTTCCGCGTAGTAATCAGAGCGATGATCGCTGACAAAATTAGCCTTGGTGCCGGAGTCGGAAAGACTGCCGCCAACTATTTGCTTTACCTTGCCTTGATGAAGATCAATACAGGGGCGAAAGGCGGTCAAGGTAGCTACTCCCAAAAGAGTTGAAAGACCCGCATTATAGACAGCAATGGTTGATTAAGTAAGCGTCACGCAATAACTACGAAAGCCTAGAAACGTGAGCCTGATAGTTTAGTGTCAGCATCTCGCCAGGCATGCTTATAGGCTTTGAAGGTTTCCTCGGCCTCTAATGCTTTACCTTGGGCCGCTAGACTTTGCCATAGACCAAAAAGAGCCCAGCCATTATTTTGATGCCACTCTAAATCCTGACGATAAACAGTCTCAGCTTCTGCTGCACGACCCGCTTTAAGGAATGCGGCTCCAAGGTAATGTCGCATTGGCTGAGGCCAGTCAGGTGGTTCGATGTAACCATTTTTATCTTCCAACTCTACAGCCGCCTGATAGTCTGCAATCGATTCACTCAAGGCACCGCTGGCTTGTTTGATTTCCCCAGATAGCCCTAAGGCTGCAAGTTTGAGCAGTGATGACACGGGCGTTGGGCCAACACGGTATTGGTCGACATTTTTTAGAGATGAAATTTGCCAAATTTTGCCAAGTTCGCGACGCGCTGAAATTAGGTCGCCTTTAGCGGCATAGGCACCGCCCAGACAATAGCTCCATATACCGTCAAGGTAAGGAGTGCCTGACGCGGTTGGCTTACTATCTAGAATCTCTTCCCAGTGGCCGAACATCTTATTCACCAGACACACGCCGGATAGGCGCTTCTGGTTCCTGCCATTCTCTAAATCGTCCGAATTGATATCAGCAGCCAGTTTTTTGGCGGCATCGATGGCCACCGCATAGTCACCTTGGAAGGACGCGGCATATTTAATAAAATCGATTGCGTGGGGTGCATGAATTTTGGCCGAAAGAGGGTAGGTGCCCAGATTTGGCAGTGGGCGATCGCCCCATATTTCTAAAAACTCTTTGTCTACTTCTTGTGAGCGTACATTGCTGGCCACAGCTTTATCAAACTGACCAACGCGAACATAAATATGTGATGGCATATGCACTATATGACCGGCCATTGGCATAGTGGCTGCAAGTCGATCAGCTGACGCTAAAGCACGCTCCGGTTCTCTAGAGGCCTCCATCAAGTGAATGTAGAGATGATTAGCCCCAGGGTGATCTGGGCGGGAGGCAAGGGCGCTCTCAAGCACCTCTGCTATTTTGCCAGTATCACCTACTGGCGATCCATCGTGATTCCAGTAATTCCATCGCCCTATATTCATAAATGAGGCGGCATATAGAGCCGCGATGTCTGGATCATTAGGGTATTTTTCTTGAAGTGCTCTTGCCGCTGCTAAGTATGCAAGGTCGCGTTCGTGACTGTCTGAAATAGATTCTTGATCGTATAAAACATATAACGCATTAATCATCTCTCGTTCAATAGTGGCTGCCTTATCGATCAAGTTCAGAGCTTTTTTGATTGCCTTTAAGCCCTCTGATTTGGGGTCATCAGGCATGCCTGAATAGCGACTATTAGGGTTTGGCCCCATAGCATGTGCCAGGCCCCAGTAGACCATAGGATGAGTAGGGTCATGCAGCGCAGCCTGTTGATATGACGCGATTGATTCGGGAAAGTAAAAGCCCCATGCATAACGCAGGCCTTGATCAAAAAACTGCTGCGCTAGGGGTTCCTGTGTGGATATTGTGCGGTGATATACGCCTGATCCTTTGATCAATATAGCCTTGTCACCCTCTTCGATGTTTAGACTTGCAGCGGTAACATTTTGTGAGAAAAGTGGGCTGGTAACTGCTAATATCCCTGAAAATATAACCCCTAAACAGTTTGAGAAAATACGCATTAAAACGCCTCGGCGACAATTGATTCACTGCTGACTATATACTAACGTCTATTCAGTAAGAAGTTTGATTTACGCCTCAGGTGAAAGGGCGCAAGCAACCTTGGAGCCATTGGCTCTGTTAAGCTTTGCCACGATATTATTGCCTGCAATAAGTAATTTATCCAGATCTACACCGTGATCAATGCCTAAACCGGTAAGCATATAGACTAGATCCTCGGTGGCGACGTTACCAGAGGCGCCGTTGGCGTAGGGGCAACCACCTAACCCAGCGATCGAGCTATCAATCACCGAAATCCCCATCTGCAAGGCGATCAAAATATTTGCTAGGGCCTGCCCATAGGTGTCATGCATATGCATAGCAAGTTTGTCAGTGGGAATGCTGGCTAATAATTTATCCAGAAGGGCAGAGGTCGATGCAGGTGTGCCTACACCGATAGTGTCACCCAGAGAGATCTCATAGCACCCCATATGCAAAAGCTGTTGAGCGACTTCATCGACTTGCGCAACACTGACTGGGCCTTCATAGGGGCATCCTAATACACAGGAAACATAACCGCGTACGCTGATATTTTCAGACTTAGCTTTCGCCATTACCGGCAAAAAACGCGCAAGACTTTCGTCAATGGAGCAGTTAATGTTTTTCTGACTAAAGGTCTCCGATGCGGCAGCAAAAACAGCCACCTCTTTGACACCGCTCGCGATCGCTCGATCTAATCCCTGCATATTAGGGGTAAGGGCAGCATAGGTGATGTCTAAGTTACTAGGGGGCTGCATCGAGAGGGCAGCAAATACTTCGTGGCTACCTGCCATTTGCGGAACCCATTTGGGGCTGACAAAACTTCCGGCCTCGATGTAGGTTAGGCCAGCCTCGCGAAGCTGTGTGATTAGTTCAACTTTGGTATTTACATCAACGATTATTTTTTCGTTTTGCAGGCCGTCACGCGGACCGACTTCAACTATTCTGACATTGCTGGGATAGCTCATGTGTTGTCAGCCTCAAACGCTAATAACTCTGCACCGCCGTCGACAAGGTCACCATGCCGAAAATAGAACTCTATGACCATGCCATCACTAGGGGCGGTTATTGCATGCTCCATTTTCATCGCTTCCATGACCATTAAAACCTCGCCTTTACTGACATGTTCCCCGACATTAACAAATGAGGCCACTACGGTGCCGTTCATCGGCGCTTTGAGACTGCCGCTATCGAGATCTTGACCATCCAAGCCCAAATCTGGTTGTACTTCGGCGCAATGGAAAAAGCCCTGCGGCGTAAACAGGTCAAAGCTTGCACCCTCATCGACTATCGTAACTTTGTCTAGACTCGTTTGAGGGTTAGGCATTCCATCAATAATAGCCTGCTGTACTTGAGCCTTGATCTGTTGCTGGGTTATTCCCCAGCTGCAGGTTAAATGCCACGGAGAATTGGGCTCGTTTGATTGATGCGCATCGTGCAACGCCTTTTGCGTGCGCAATTTAAGTATGGCCGCTGTTACCAGTGGGGCAGCATAACTAATATCCTGCTCACGCTTGCGGAATATCTCTTCTTCATGTTCTTCGATGAAGCCAGTATCCACATCTGCGGCTCTAAACGCATTACTGGTGGCTATATTGTAGAGAAAGCCGATATTGGTGATTAAACCGCTAATCCGATATTCACTTAGTGCATTAGCTAAGCGGGTTAGAGCGCGATCACGGTCGGTATCCCAAACAATGAGTTTAGATATCATAGGGTCATAATAAATACTGACATCGTCCCCCTCAACAACACCTGTATCCACGCGAACATTGGCGCTCTCGCTTGGTGGTTGCAGAAGGTTGAGTTTGCCCGTAGAGGGCAAAAAATCTTGATCAGGATCTTCAGCATAAATACGAGCTTCAAAAGCGTGACCATTAATTTTCAGCTCACTCTGTGAGGATGGTAAGTGTCCACCTGCAGACACTATGAGCTGCCATTCCACTAAATCTTGGCCAGTAATCATTTCAGTTACTGGATGCTCTACTTGTAAGCGTGTATTCATCTCCATGAAGAAGAAGTTACCCTTAGAATCAAGCAAAAATTCAACGGTACCCGCGCCTTCATAGTTTATCGCCTGGGCCGCTTTAATCGCCGCGTCGCCCATTTGCAGGCGAAGTGTTTGAGTTATACCCGGAGCAGGCGCTTCTTCGATGACCTTTTGATGTCTTCTCTGCACAGAACAGTCGCGTTCAAAGAGATAAACTGCATTATTATGACTGTCGCAAAATATCTGAATTTCGACATGGCGCGGTTTAAGCAGATACTTCTCTACTAGCATTATGTCATCATTAAAGCTGCTGATTGCCTCACGCTTAGCTGATTCGAGTGCTGATTCAAATTCAGCCTCTGAAAAGACAGAGCGCATGCCTTTGCCTCCTCCCCCAGCGGCCGCTTTTAGTAAAACAGGGTAGCCAATTTTGTTAGCTTCGAGTTTCAATGTATTGGAGCTTTGATCTTCTCCATGGTAGCCAGGCACTAAAGGAACGCCGGCGTCAGCCATGATGGTTTTAGCCGCAGACTTAGAGCCCATAGCCAAAATAGCCTCAACAGGTGGACCTATGAAACTAATGTTGTGGGCGGCGCACTGACGACAAAACTCGGCGTTCTCAGATAGAAAGCCATAACCAGGGTGTATTGCTTGGGCGCCACTATCTATAGCCGCTTGAATTAGGTTGTCGACAACCAGATAAGATTCATTGGAGGGAGCTGGGCCAATATAAACGGCTTCATCGGCCATCTCCACATGCAGTGCAGTGCAGTCTGCGTCGCTGTAAACAGCCACAGTTGCAATGCCCATAACACGTGCAGTTTTAATGATTCGGCAGGCGATTTCGCCGCGATTGGCAATCAATATCTTAGTAAACATAATTTACGTTAATCCTTTAACCAGTTTGGCTTTCTTTTTTCTAGAAAGGCGTTTAGACCTTCTTGTCCTTGCCTACTTACGCGAATACCGGCAATGACCTCGCAGGTATGTTCAATCAAGGTTGAATCAATGGCTTTACCGCTAACCGCGAAGACTAGTTGCTTGGCTGCAGCTACAGCTTCAGGCCCATTACTAAGTATTACATCGACTAGTTGTTCTATTTTGTCGACCAAAAACTGCTCGTCAACCGCCTCATGAACTAGACCTATTTGCAGTGCGGTATTGGCATCAAAGTGTTCTGCGGTCATAAAGTAGCGCTTTGCTTGGCGCTCGCCAATGGCGGCAATGACATAGGGGCTTATGGTTGAGGGAACTAGACCTATCTTAACTTCACTGAGCGCAAAGCTCGCCTTGGATGAAGCTACGGCTATATCGCAACAACTGATGAGTCCTATTGCACCACCAAAGGCCACGCCCTGTACTCTGACAATGGTGGGAATAGGCATTTGATGAAGGGCATTAAGCATTGCAGCCAATGCATGTGCGTCGTTTAAGTTTTCTTGATATGAGTAACCTGCCATGCGCTTCATCCAGCTAAGATCAGCGCCAGCCGAGAAACTTTTACCCTCAGAGGTCAAGAGCATAATTCGCGCGGCAGGATTAGCCGCAATTGAGTTAAAAGCGTTGGTGAGTTGGATGATCATCTGATCATCAAAGGCATTGTGCTTGTCAGGATTGTTCAGAGTGACCTGAGCAACGCCGCGGTTATCAATTTGGGTGGTGACTTTATCCATTGCTGGTTCTCGATCTAAGTGATGTCTTTACTTACATTCTAAAGACACCAAACTTGGTATCCTCAATGACACGGTTATGGCTTGCGGAAATTGACAGGCCCAAGACCATGCGGGTATCCGCGGGGTCAATCACACCATCATCCCAAAGTCGCGCTGAGGCGTAGTAGGGGTGACCTTGATGCTCATAGCTGTCAATAATCGGCTGCTTAAATGCAGCTTCATCTTCAGCACTCCACTCGTTACCATCACGCTCATGTTTGTCTCTTGTGACCTGCGCCAGCACACCGGCGGCCTGTTCGCCGCCCATCACTGAAATGCGAGCATTGGGCCACATGAACATAAAACGAGGGTCATAGGCGCGACCGCACATGCCGTAATTGCCCGCGCCAAAAGAGCCGCCAATCAATACGGTAAATTTAGGCACATTGGCGGTAGCAACTGCGGTCACCATCTTGGCACCATGTTTTGCAATTCCGTCGTTCTCATATTGCTTTCCAACCATAAAGCCGGTGATGTTTTGTAAAAACACCAGGGGAATCTTACGCTGAGCGCAGAGCTCAATAAAGTGCGCGCCTTTCTGCGCCGATTCACCAAAGAGGATGCCATTATTGGCTACAATGCCTACCGGATAGCCAAATATTCGAGCAAAGCCACAGACTAATGTTGTGCCGTACAGGGTTTTAAATTCATCGAAGTCAGAACCGTCAACAATCCGGGCGATAATCTCACGCACATCGTAAGATTTACGAGCGTCTGCAGGGACCACGCCATAGATTTCTTTAGTTTCATAATCAGGCTCAACTGTCTCTTTCAAATCACCATTGACAGGCTTTGTTCGGTTGAGTCTAGATACAGCCTTGCGAGCTAAATCCAGCGCGTGATGGTCATTGTTGGCAAGGTGATCTACAACGCCTGAGATTCGAGAATGGACATCGGCCCCCCCGAGTTCTTCGGCAGTGACTACTTCGCCAGTAGCTGCTTTTACTAGCGGTGGGCCTGCAAGAAAAATAGTGCCTTGCTCTTTGACGATAATAGATTCATCTGCCATAGCAGGAACATAAGCTCCACCAGCAGTGCAGGAGCCCATAACTGCTGCAATTTGGGGAATATTGCGCGCAGACATATTGGCCTGATTAAAAAAGATACGACCAAAA
This sequence comes from SAR92 clade bacterium, assembly GCA_014381985.1. Classification (GTDB taxonomy): domain Bacteria; phylum Pseudomonadota; class Gammaproteobacteria; order Pseudomonadales; family Porticoccaceae; genus HTCC2207. The sequence goes on along the minus strand of JACNKP010000029.1, from coordinate 1,275 downwards.
TGCTCTCGGTCGGGGAATACATCATCTTGACGGGGGAGGTTGGCACCACCGGAATCAACCAGATAGACACAGGGCAAATTGTTTTCCGCCGCAATAGCTTGGGCGCGTAGATGTTTTTTCACGGTAAGCGGGTAGTAACTACCCCCTTTGACGGTGGCATCGTTGGCCACCACCATACATTCTTGCCCGCTAACACGGCCAATGCCAGTAATAATGCCCGCAGCGGGAACCTCTTCGTCATAAACGCCGTGGGCCGCCAGAGCAGACAACTCAAGAAAGGGAGAGCCTGGATCAAGCAACCCTTGGACACGCTCGCGCGGCAATAATTTACCCCGGCTAATATGCCGCTCGCGCGCCTTGGCGCCGCCACCTTGATTAATAGTGACAAGGGTGCTTTTGAGATCATCGACCTTGGCCTCCATGGCCTCTGCATTAGCCGAAAAGTCAGCACTTTTAGTATTGATTTTGGTCTTAATAATGGCCATGGGTGTCCTCTTAACTACTTTGTGAAAAAAGTTCGCGCCCAATCAGCATGCGCCTAACTTCAGATGTACCAGCGCCGATTTCATAAAGCTTGGCGTCACGCAACAACCTACCTGCCGGATATTCATTGGTATATCCATTGCCACCCAGAGCTTGAATTGTCTGTAGTGCCATTTGTGTGGCCTTTTCCGCAGTAAATAAAATCACAGCGGCGGCATCTTTGCGTGAATCTTGGCCCATGTCGCATGACTTGGCGACAGCGTAAAGATAAGCGCGTGATGCGTTGAGGTCTGTATACATGTCAGCGACTTTGCCCTGCATTAACTGGAATTCACCGATGGCTTGGCCGAACTGCTTTCTCTCATGAATGTAGGGAAGTACAACGTCTAAGCAGGCCTGCATAATGCCAACGGGTCCACCGGAAAGTACGGTCCGTTCGTAGTCTAAACCAGACATCAATACCTCCACTCCTCGGCCTTCACCGCCGAGAATATTTTCAGAGGGAACCTCGCAATCTTGAAATACCAGTTCGCAAGTGTTGGAGCCCCTCATACCTAACTTATCTAGCTTTTGATGGCGAGAGAACCCTGGATAATCACGCTCAACGATAAAAGCGGTAATACCTTTTGATCCTGCATCTATGTCGGTTTTGGCGTAGATAATATAGGTATGTGCATCAGGACCATTGGTGATCCACATTTTGTTGCCATTAAGCACATAGTGGGTTCCTTTTTTCTCAGCCTTCAGCGCCATGCCCACTACATCTGAGCCCGCATTCGGTTCGCTCATTGC
>JACNKP010000081.1 GCA_014381985.1 SAR92 clade bacterium | reverse complement strand
CGGATACGTAATAGCCATCTCCCCCCATCTTGCCAACAGAATCAAGATGCTCTTGGTTGATCATACCATCACTATACAAATCATCACGCACATAAACTGAGGTTACGTCTAGTAACACAACTGTGCCGCTCCCAGCTAAATCTCCAATAGACAGTGTTTCTCTTAACCTGCATTCATAACGAACAGGTGATTTCTTCACCGACAATGCTGATACTTTTTGGCTAACACAATACTCGACCCCAGCATGAGAAAACTCACTTTGGTCAATAGGAAGGCTGGCGCTGGTAGCATTCATTATGTCCATTAGGTCGCTATTAACAATGTTGACCACACATTCACCCGTTTCTATGAGGTTTTTGAGCGTATCTTTGCCAAGGCCGGCTCTTGGCGTAACCTGTGTATAGAGGATTACGGGGGGATTGCAGCTGGCCACTGTGAAAAAAGAATAGGGCGCAAGGTTATCGACCCCGTCTTTGGATCGTGTACTAATCCACGCAATAGGTCTGGGTGTTACTCCACCATTAAGTAATCGGTATTTTGCTTGATTTCCTAGGGTTGAAATATCAAAGTTCATTGCTTGTCCGCTCAAATAAATGTTGGCCAGAATTATACGAACAAGTATAGATTGAGTGAGGGATTTAACAAGCCTTGGCTAACCTACAAAACAACCAATCATTTTGCATCCATTGTCGAGCCATTTACTTGACTTAATCTATCCACTTTAAGTAATCATGACCCTCACCACCCGTCCAGCACGCACTAAAGATTTATAGCTTTACCTATGGCAATATAGGAGCTTATCGCAAACATGACTTACCCGCCCTTAGAGGTAAGCGCAATAACAACAAAGACTCAGGTCTGTAGATGGGTAAAGCCTTACTTTATAACTGCCAAAACGGTGCTTGGATAAGTGCCTGGGGGTTGTTATGTGCTGGTCTTTTGTCGATGTCGAGCACCTTTGCTACAGAGCCAGACATTCAGTTGCGCGACACCTGCCCGCCTAGCTTTAGCTTGAGCGACGACAACCGTTGCTCTCTTCGCCATATGTACCAACTTTACGATTCTCTGCAAGACAGCGGCATTGGTGGACTGAAAACTGCTCTGCCTAAAGCTCGCGATGGCTTTAGCCCTCAACAGATTGATTTAGGGCGTTTGTTGTTTTTTGACCCCATATTGTCTGTCGACAACAGTCTTTCGTGTGCGACCTGCCACAATCCCAAGCAAGGATTTAGCGATGCCATGGACCGTAGTATTGGGATTAACGGTCATGTACAAAATCGCTCAGCGCCCACACTGTGGAACAGTGCCTTTTTGTCGTCATTTTTTTGGGACGCCCGCGCCCAGAGTCTAGAGGAACAAGCCCTAGGCCCGCTATTTAGTGCCAATGAAATGGGTAATACGCCCGAGCAGTTAGTGGCTAGTTTAAATAGTGCGGTAGTCTACAAGAGATTGTTTAAGCTGGCGTTTCCGAATCAAAAAACGGCTTTATCTGTTAATAATGTGATTACGTCTTTAACAGCTTTTCAAAGCTCGCTGGTATCACTCAATAGTCGCTATGACCAATATGCCCACGGCTACCATCAAGCTTTAACTGACAACGAGATAGCCGGCTTAAATGTGTTTAGGTCGTTTGTTGCACGTTGTTCCCAGTGCCACACACCCCCCTTGTTCACTAACCAACAGGTGGCCGTGATTGGCACCCCCGAGCCTGAAGGATTAGCCCGAGATGTTGGTGCAGAGAAAACGTTTAATTCAAAGGTATTGCGCGGCGGCTTTAAGGTGCCGACCCTGCGCAACATTGCCCAAACGGCCCCTTATATGCACTCTGGGCGTTTTAAGACCCTGCGTGAAGCAGCCGAGTTTTACACCGGTGGTCGTGGTCATGCGGTGCCTAAAGGCGAAGACTTGTTGTTACACTGGCATATATCAGAACCTAATTTAACCAGCAATGAAATTGACCAACTGGTAGACTTTATGAAAACGCTCAGCGATGAAAGCTTTACCCCAGCAACACCCAAGCAGGCACCCTCTGGCCTGCCGTTTAAACACATGGAGAATGCTCATGAAAAAACTTAACAGTCTAGCTATTGGTCTTGCACTGGTTACCTTTGCCGCCGGTTGGTATTTAGGTGGTAGTAATGATGCACTCACGATCACCAGCAGTGCCGGTGGTAAAAGCTATGCTGGCGGCTATGTGAATGAACAGGCGACAGAGGCTGCATCAAGCCGTGCGGTTAAACTACGAACCACTGAGGGAAAAACTCACGTGGTAAACCCAGGTGACTTGATTCAAGCCGCGGTTGAATTAGCCGTGCCGGGAGACACCATTCAGGTTATGCCCGGGACATACTCAGAGACCGTTTATATCGACAAAGATGATATTCACTTACGAGGCGTTATTGTTGAGGGTGAGCGAGCAACCCTAGATGGATTAAAGACACTAAACGATGCGATTCTGTTTTCTGGTAACAATATTATTATCGAGAACTTCAAGATAATCGACTACAAAGGCAATGGCATTATGAGCCAAGCCGGCAATAATTTTGAGATTCGCAACAACCTAATTATTGATACAGGTATTTATGGCATTTTCCCCCAACTGGGCAAGAACGGTCTAATTGAACACAATGTAGTGTCGGGCATTGCCGATGCGGCTATTTATGTGGGCATGAGCGATAACATTCATGTGGCCTACAACGAGGTATTTGATAGCGTGGCCGGCATTGAAATAGAAAACAGCCGCCATGCCATTGTTGAGCACAATCATACTCATCACAACACCGGCGGTATTTTGGCGTTTATCACCCCAGGACTACCCGTCAAAGATACCTATGATGTCATTATTCGAAATAATTTTATTATGGATAACAACACCCCCAACTTTGGCGCACCAGGCTCCACCGTTGCTGGTATACCCCCCGGTACGGGTATTTTAATTATGGCGGCCGATGATGTGGTAGTGGAAGGTAATATCATTAGTAACCATAAAACTGCAGGTATTTTAATCACTGACCATGGTAATGCAGATGATCTTACGTTAGATCCTGAGTCTGACCCCAATGCAGATGGCGCGATGATTTTAGATAACGTCATGCTTAATAATGGCTATGACACTATTGATGCGGTGCGAGCCTTTGCATTAACGGAATTGCATACCGGTGATATTGATATCTTTCAGATAGGGCCAACCGAAGGTAGCTGCATTATTAACCGCCACCGTTATAAAACTGTTGGCATCGGTGATTTTACCGATTGCGACTTCACCAATACCGATGATATCGACAATTACCTGCTGGCCGGTGGCGCACAACCACGGGTAATACTTCCTTCAGAGCGCGGTGAGATTGCCTATCTAGGCGTTTGTACCGGTTGTCATGCTTATGCTGGTAGGTTAATTGGTCCGTCAGTGGAAGAGATTCAGGCGCTGTACGCCAATCGGCCCGAAGCGCTGGTTCAGTACATTAATGCTCCAACACCTAGGCGCACTGATTACCCAGAGATGCCAGCACAAAACTATCTAGACGCAGAAACACAGCTGGCCGTGGCCAACTATATTTTGCAGGTAGGAAATTAAGTAACCGCGGAGTTTATTCTGCTAAGGAATAGCTAAAGTCATCGTACTTTAGCTCTAGTAGCTTAATGCCCTAGTTTTCGGCTGTATCTAGGTATGGCTCAGCCCCTGATCGCATTTCGGCAGTCATGGGAATAGCTTTTCTTGCATTCAAATCAAAGAAGACACTAGTGCTTTCTAATGTTGCCGCGACAGTCCCTTTGCCAATATTGTGCATAGTGTAAAGTACTGTTACCGATTTATTACCCAGCTTAGTAAGAGCGCCGGTAATTTCTAGCAAGTCACCCTCAGCAACCTCATCTTGATACTCTATGACGTGTCGAACGTCTGCCCAACCTTTTCCTGCCGCTTTAGCCTGGGCTCCAGTCCAACCAAAGACGGTATAAAGCAGGTGATAGGATGCATCGTCAAACATAGCCACATAGTGACGTGTCGTCATGTGGCCCATTACATCGCAAAGTGAAGGGTGGCTAATGCCTTTGTATAAGATCATAGGAATAGGTCTCTTTTATCTGTTGATTTTATGTGGGCGACAAAAATGCACACAGTGGCTGACTGGGGTGCTTCGACGAGTAAAGCGTATCACCAATAGATTGGATTTTTCTTGAGTCACTTTTAAACGGAAGCCAAGGTTGCAGGCCTGACTGATTAGGATTGCCGTTGGTAGCAAAGTTTACCCAATAACTCTGCATGACTTTAGTGAGCCTATGGTCAGCCTCAACGGTGGGCAACCATACATCATGGGTATCAAAAACATAGGGCAGCTCTGCCCCATGATATGCGCCCATCGTCGCGGCTAAATCACCCTCGCGTTGACGGGTAAAGTGATATACCCAAGCTCTTCGTCCAACATTGGACACCTTTTGGGCAAGTACCAGCGAAGGACAGACATAGTATTTTGCGGTACGCAATAAATCCAGTTTTCGCCGGTCATCGGTTTCAGCTGCCAAAATCGTATGTAATGTATCTACACTTGATGGTGCAACCTCGGCGTCCAACCACCCTTCGATATCAGGTTGATCACCCGTATACATTAACCATTCATCATCGTTTGACCCTATTAACAAATCAACCGAATGTATTTTCCCATCTCTTAGGGTGTCCATAATGGACTCCCTTACACTGTGTCCATCCACCACTGCATCAAAATAATGATTCTTAAAAACTGTGTCGGCGGCCTCTAGAATAGTGTCAGCAGGCAGTCGTCTCATTGCCCGTATAGGATCATCGACGTCATCGCCTACTGTCTGTTGAGCAAAAACATGGCCCAATGCCAAATGAGCCTCTCTAACACTGCGGTTGGTCAAAGAGGAGCCTCCACTTTGATGAATTACTTTAGAAAAGAGACCCTTACTAGAAGGCATGACCATGAGGTAGTCTATATTGTTGGCCCCTGCTGACTCGCCCATCACCGTAATTTTTTGTGAATCACCACCGATGTTCTCAATATTGTCAGTGACCCACTGCAGTGCAGCAACTTGGTCAAGCAAGCCAAAATTTGCCGGGACGAGTGAGGGGTGAGAGAAAAACCCAAACACGCCAACACGATAAGCGATAGACACCACAATAACGCCCTTCGCGGCCAAGTTATGACCAATATAATTAGGCTCATAGGACCAGCCTGCTTTATTGCTTCCACCATGGATATATACAATCACCGGCAGTGCCTGAGGATTTTCTTTATCTTGCACTGGCCGCCAAAGGTTAAGGTATAGGCAGTCTTCGCTGACCTTGGGTTGCTTTATTAGGGTTGGATCTCCGCCGAAATCAGCGGCTACATTTTGATACCACTTGGCAATATGATCCCCTTGCATGCATGCGGGTGCAAATGTATCAGCTTGATAAATACCTTGGGTCATTTGTAATGGTTGTGGTGGTGCCCACCTAAGCGCACCCACTGGTGGCTGCGCAAAAGGCACACCCAAAAATGACTCAGTGATTCCGCTCTCAGATAGTTGCCCCTCAAAGACTGAAACATCGTTCAGGCGCAACGAAGGTCGCTCAAGGGAGTCCGGTTCGGTACTCACATTGCAGGCATTAACCGTCACTAGCAGGCAAAAAAGCAATAATTTAGTCCATAGTTTCTTTACTGAGATCATTTGTGAATTACTCCATAGAAATCACGACACAACCGCCAAATCCACCTTGTTCAATAAGCTGATGCCCCTGACTTAAACTATCTAAAGGCACTATGTGGGCTATTCTGTGTCGCAGCGTTTCTGCTTCTAAAGCGGCAGTAATATCCTTTATTGCCTGTGCTTTTGCAGTCTCAGGCATGGCATAAACAATAATCATACGCAATGTAAGGTCCATGTACATCATGTCTAAAAAAGGGATCGAGGGTTGCTGTACCTGGGTGGATGAGTAGGTTGCAATCACCCCGTTGGTGGCAATGCATTTGAGGACTTCGGGTAAGTTGGCGCCAAACTCAACATCAATTACGCGATCAACTTTTTTACCCTCAGTTGCTTGCAATACCTGCTGAGCCCAATCTAACTGTCGGTGGTTAACTACCTGACTAGCGCCTAACTCGAGGCACATGGCCTTGTCTACTGCATTACTCGCAGTCGCAATAACCGTTGCTCCGGCCATCCTCGCCCACTGTATTGCATAATAGCCAACACGTCCTGCACCACCAGTTACCAATAGTGTTTTGCCTCTAACATCACCATCAGCGTGGACGCACCTGTGTGCTGTCATAGCAGGAATACCTAAACAGGCACCAATGCTAAAGTCTGTATTGTCAGGTAAGGCTACGGCTCGATTAGCATCTAGACTAATATATTCTGCGGCAGTGCCCAAGAGGCGTCCATATTGGGCTTGATAAACCCACACTCGCTGGCCTACTCGGCTCGCCGATACACCTTTGCCAACAGCCTCAACGGTTCCAGCACCATCACTGTGAGGAATCACCAGTCCATTGTCGAGCAAGTGAGGAAATGCGCCGGCGCGCTTCTTAACGTCCGAAGGATTCACTCCACTGGCCGCTAGTTTAACTAAAACTTGCCCCACCCCGACTGTCGGTTTTGGCTGCTCACCCACGTGAATAACGTCTTCTGCAGCACCAAATTTTTCGAACCATCCTGCTTTCATAAGTCTTTCCTAACAATAATGTTGAGTTCCTTTGCAGATCAATCCAACCAATTGGATAAACCCTCTGTGTGTCCGTCTATAGGGATTGCCTGCCCCGTTATATGTTGCGCTGCTTTAGAGCATAGAAAATCAATAGTTTCAGCTATATTCTCTGCTTCGACAAAGACTCTCAGTGAATTCTGACGTAAATAAACATCGCGAATTGACTGCGGTGAGACGCCTCTGGCCTTTGCGTCTAAATCAATAACGCGGTCAATACGCGGGCCATTGACGCTCCCCGGGCAGATAGCATTTACTCGCACACCATAAGGGCCAAGCTCCATGGCCCAGGTTTTGGTTAATCCAATAATCGCCCACTTTGCAGCAGCATAGGGCGAGCGAAGAGGCATGCCAAATAACCCCGCATTGGAAGACATATTAATCATGTTGCCCTTAGATTCTTTCAGTAAGGGAACGGCTTTGCGAGTGACATAAAAAATACTATTTAAGTCGATATTAATCGTATTTTCCCAGTCTTCAACGCGAATATCTTCAACCGCTGCGGTCGGCCCGGCTATGCCCACATTATTGACTAATATATCAAGCCCACCATAAAGTCTCTGGAGGTCATCAAATACTTTGTCTACTTGGGTTACTTGAGAAACATCGGCACAGGTTGCCGTAATATCAGGAAACTCAGATTTCAAATCATCAATAGTTTGCTGTGCTATATCGCAAATATGTACCCTGCAACCTTTAGCTGCGAAATGCTTAGCAATAGCAAGTCCTATTCCCGAACCACCAGCAGTCACTAACACTATTCTCGATAAATCACTCATACGCCTGCACTCTTAAATTAAGTCTAATCATTCTAAAGACAAAGGCTAGCTAATCTCAACACCAAACTTGCCGACTAACCATAATAAATCGACAGCAAAGATATGCAAACCTATCATGAATTTTCGTATATTCGCCCCTAATTCTCACCGCGACGTTTAAAAAACCTTTATGCTTGCGCCCAGAATATTGAATCCACCGCGATTAAACCTTTTTAAAGGATAATAGTGACCAATGACTAGACCCATTTTGGCGACCAACAATATACATCCCAGCATTCAAAAGGTAGTAGCGGGAACTCACCAAGATATTATTGTGGAGGTGCAGACAGCCGTTACCAACAATGACATTGTTGTCGTCGGTATGGCACAAAATCCTGCACCTAAAAGAGCGCGAAAGGCGCTAGATGAGATCAACCTTGACTACACCTATCTTGAATACGGTAGCTATTTTAAACTATGGCGGCGGCGCAATGCTCTTAAAATGTGGTCTGGCTGGCCCACGTTCCCAATGATATTTGTCAAGGGCATCTTGATTGGGGGATCCAGCGATCTAAGGGCCCTTATAGAGTCTGGAGAGCTAGAGAGTATGATTAACTGATCTGCTCTAATCGCTAGCTTGGCGCGTTAACCCAGAGTCGTATTGAGCCAACTTATTGATTCGTATGACAGCCTGAATTTCATGGACATAGGCTTCACGAAGCTCTGAATATTCGATCAGATTTTCAGCCAACAAATGGCCGCTCACCGGCTGGTCCTGATCACGCAAAGTGGCTCGGTGCAGCCGTAAATCGCTGTAAGCTCTGTGGGTATTAATATTACGAAGGTAAGACTTAATAGCATCACGCACGCTATCAAATTTTGCCACCTCGTGTTTGGTTCCGGGATTGCGTCTTAGGGGGACAAGTCCGCAGCCCTCTTGATAACACCACTGTCCAAACAAATTATTCCCTTGCACCGCGAACCGTGACGTACCCCAGGCCGACTCCATGGCAGCTTGGGCCAAGGCTAAGGACGCAGGCACTTGGTCAACTCTCAACAATAGCGCATCAATAACTGTCTTGTTAAGCTTCTCAGCATCAACTTTGTAGTACCCAGCCAGCTCTTTAATGAACTTCTGGTCAGCTTTTTTCTGGGTTTCAACCGTGGTGCCAACCAAACCCAGAAGCCTACCTCGATCGTCTCTTATTAGTTGATTTTGTTCCTCAACCAGCGGAAAAATATAGCCAAAAAAAGCGGCTTTTTTCTGCTTAACGTCTGTGTAAATACTGAAATCTGGCAATGGATTAGAATCACCCCTATCAGAGCAGGCACCAACACCTAGAGCGGACAATAATAAAATTGTTAGTAAAGTTGCGGTTTTTTTGAGATTAATCATAAATCTATACTACAGCCCAACCTGTGTCGGGCTTGCCTTATTTTAAATTGTCTGCAAAATTAAACGTGCTGTCAGTCGGTATTTGGAGTTCTATGTTTATATCAACAGCAGTACGTCAATGCCGAGCAAGACAAACATTCCCCGCATCATTAACTTTGAACGCTTGTCCAACATGGCATATTTTTGAGATAACTTATCAACCTCTTCTTTGGCGGCAGCGCCACTTTGCTTAATCTGGGATAAACTCTCAGTCATTACAGCCGCGGTGGTGGCACCTGCCGCGCCTAAGCCTATCTTTTTTAGAAACTGTCGTCGCTCTACTAAACCTTGTTTCATTCTATAACTCCTTTTATCTAAAATTACCGCTGCTACCCTGAGGTTACTACAAAAATCGAACAGTCGCTGCGCCAGCTTTTAAAGCGGGAGCAGGTTACAGTTATTTAACCTCAATTTCGATCACGTCGGACATCACCGCAGGGCTATGAGGAATATGGACATGATTAGCCAATAGTAACTGCAACCTATGTTTGCCGGGCGGCAAACTAATCTTAGTACTAGTTTGACCTTTACCAAAATGCCGTACTTGATCGGTGGCGGGTAAAGGCAGATTCAGATCCGGCAATTGATCCATGTTAATCAACAAATGATGATGGCCAGAATTAGGCACTACCATGCCAGCGGGTGAAACATCCATACCCGTCAAACCGAATATTATTTCCACCCCACTATCATCCATTGTTTCAATGACCTGACCGTCTGCGGGCTGAATAAAGTATGCCCGTGCATCACCAGGAGCTGAAGAAATAAGTTCTTGGGCGCTGGCAACTGAGATGAACATCAAACCGTGTATGGCTAAGATCATCCGCAAAACCATAGGCCCCTTAATATCAACCAACATTTGAAAACTCCTTCTGACATGAAATTGGGTATTAATATTCAAGTTTAACAGTAAAAACAAACAATACGGAGGAGAGGTGTCAGATAACCCTGCCGCATGAAAATATTCATGCGCTAGCTGTGCTCATTCTCTCCTACTAAGATGATATTATAATGGCTTGGCAGCAACAGATGTTTTTAGCTCGTGATTTAATTCAATTAAATACTCGATGATAGAATGTAAATTAATTAAAAATCTTACTATTAATAAATACAGGCTTAAATAATGAGAATAAGAACGTCCTTACTGGCCATACTAATACTCACCGCAACCTCTCTTAATGCAGCAGACTTAAAAACGGTAAAGCCCGAATATGTGGGCATGTCTAGCGATAGACTGGCGAGGATAAAACCTTTGATGCAGAGCTATGTAGATGAAGGGAAGTTTGCGGGTGTTCAAACCCTTATTGCGCGTAAAGGTAAAATTGTTCACTTTGAACAGGTAGGGAAATTAAGTTTAGACACTGGTGCCAACATTGAAAAAGATTCCCTGTTTCGTATTTATTCGATGACTAAACCGATTACTAGTGTTGCTGCCATGTTGTTATTTGAACAAGGTAAGTTTCAATTAGATGAGCCTATCGCCAAGTATTTACCGGAATTTTCCAATGTAAAAGTATTAGTAAATGACGTCCTTGTCGAACCCGATCATGCGCCAACCATTCGAGAATTAATTAGCCACACCGCAGGATTGACCTATGGCATTTTTAGTAACACTGAAGTAGACAAGCGTTACAGAGAGGCGCTCTGGGGGGACCGGGGCGTATTGGATTTAACCAACTACCGTGGTGACTCAATTCAACTCAAAGTAGCCAATCTCGATGAGATGTCGAAAGCCATAGCTGATATTCCGCTACTCTATCAACCTGGCTCGCGGTGGGTATACAGCGTTTCTGTCGATATTTTAGGTCGCCTTATCGAGGTAATTTCAGAGCGCCCGCTGGACGAATTTATGCAACAAGAGATCTTTGACCCTCTACAGATGAACGATACTTTTTTTGAAATTCCCGCAAATAAAATTGCTCGATTTGGAACCAATCATATCGTAGATAAAGATGGGAATTTGATCGTAGTCGATCGACCAGAATCGAGTGACTATAGTAAGCCTGTGTCACTCTTCTCCGGTGGTGGTGGTCTAGTTAGCAGTACTATGGACTATTTGCGGTTTGCCCAAATGTTACTTAATGGCGGTGAGTTAAATGGCGTGCAACTCCTCAGCCCAACAACGGTCGCTCTGATGCAGCGCAATCAACTAACCGATACTAGTTCTAGGGGATTTTCTGACCGCCCCAATACCGCTGGAACGGTTGGCTTTGGCCTAGGCATAGGCATAGCTACTAGCGAACAAAAACTATCTGCAACTGAGGTTGGCGCCTATAGTTGGGGTGGCATGGCCGGCACATTATTTTGGGTTGATCCAGAACATGAGCTAGTTGCAATATTAATGGTACAGCGGATATACAGCCCCGAAGCCATCAGATCCAAATTCAGAAATTTGACCTATCAAGCCATTACCGAGATGAATTAAAAAAGGCTCGCTAGCTACGAGCCAATTCCTCATTACGTTTTTCCGCTGCTGCCCAATCTTTTGGTAACACACGGGCAACCACCAAAAAGCTGATGATTGAAGGAATAAACATGCAGGAGGTGACAGTCATCGCATAGCGCATGGACTCTAGATCAGGATTACCCTCTTTAAATACATCGATCAACCAGCCGGTAAATGTGGGTCCACCGCCCAAAGCCACCATATTCAGGATAAAAAAGAATAATGCGGTGGACATAGCGCGCATATTAATCGGCGCCAAGGTTTGTGCGATGGCGAAACTCGGTCCCAGATAAATACCTAAAAACAGTAAAAAAACTGTAGTGCAGGCCAGATGAGCCCAAACTGATGCCACCCAAAAACTGAGTATACCAATCGGCATACACACGGCTATTGCGATGGCCGGCAGCCAACCATAGGCTCGTATGTCTTTGGCGCCCCATTTGTCAGCTAGTTTTGCGCCGAAGAAAGCACCGCCGGCATAGGTCGTGCCGTTAATAACACCTAGAACAATAACCAAGGTTTGGAAATCAAAACTGGGATCAAGAACGACTAAATATTTGGTTTGAAATGCCGAGGTAGCGTAAGAAACAAAAGAGCCAAAAGCGATTCCAAAACACATCGCCCACCAGGCTGGAATCTTAAGTAAAGTCTTAAGCGACTCGCTAAAGGGTGGCTGAACAATGTCAGTGCGATTATCAAACTCCATTGCCCCTCGAACCGGTTCGCGCAGAACTAGTTTAACAAGTACCGCTAAAACAACTCCGGTGACGCCAAGAAAAATAAAGATGCGCCGCCAATCAACATCTTGACCGGAAGAACCCATCAATGATGCCGTGGCAAAGTAGGCGGCCATAATACCCAGAGGAATACCCATTGCGTAGACGCCTAGTGCTCCAGCGCGCTCTTCTTTGGGGTACATGTCAGAGATGATCGAGTGGGACGGTGGGCTTCCTCCCGCTTCACCGATGCCAACCCCCATTCGAGCAAAACCCATTTGCATGAAATTACCCGCCATGCCTGTCAGCGCGGTAAAACCACTCCAGGTTGCCAGCGCAATAGAGAGAATATTCACCCGACTATAACGGTCAGCCAACCAGGCAATAGGAATAGCAACACAGGTGTAGAACGTAGCGAAGGCCAAACCAATTAATAGCCCTAACTGGGTATTTGTAAGGCCAAGATCCTCTTGGATAAAGGGCGCCAAAATACCTACTATTTGTCGATCGATGAAATTAAAACCGTAGACGGTAGTAAGTAAGACAAGAGCAAAGCTACGATAGCTCTTGCTCAGTGTTTTTTGATCACCCATTGAGTTTTACCCTAGTTATTATTTTGCGTGCGCTTGCTATGCCAACGCCACTTTTTATTTTAATAACATAGTATACATAAGAAATTCGCTATTAATTATCTTATCAACAACTAAACTTTCATGATTCATCTGAACATTATTAGGCGGATCTTAAGAAGCCGATATACATGCATGGAGCCCGACCTATCTTTGCGGTACCGCCCCTGCCCCGTCTCGTCGAGTATCAGAGGCACCCATTGTCGCGCCGTTAACCCCCTTGTGAATCGATTGAGTGGAACCAAGAATACGCGCTTCCTGCTCTAGACTGTGACCCATTTGGGTTAACAAATGTAATGTATCTGGCGATATTCCTGGCTCATATCCCATACGGTCAGGCAACCATTGGTGGTGAACCCGTGAAGCAGCCGTGGCGTCAGCAATGCCCATATCAAATTCCAAAACATTCAGTAACACCTGTAAGACAGCCGTAATAATGGTACTACCTCCAGGGCTTCCAGTGGCCAGTATCGGATCGCCTTTTCCATCAAAGACAATGGTGGGTGTCATTGCCGAAAGTGGTCGTTTGCCAGGCTGTATCTCGTTGGCGATTCCACCAATTAATCCATAACCATTGGGTGATCCGGGTTTTGCTGAAAAGTCGTCCATCTCATTATTGAGCAAGAAACCAGCATCGGACACTGTAATGCCGCTACCAAACGAGAAATTTAAGGTTGTCGTCGTACTAACCACATTACCCCACTGGTCCCAAGCTGAAATATGGGTCGTTTCAATACTCTCTGCAATAGCCGTTTGGGCGCCTTTAATAAGAGTGTCTGGGTCGATAGGTAATCCTGGTAATACATCAACGGAGGAGCTAGCCTGTTTAAGATCAATCTGACGACGCAATGCTTTCGCGTATTTTTTGTCGATAATCTGACTGACAGGGACTAAGTAAAAATCTGGGTCTCCAAGATAGGCACTCCTGTCCGCATAGGCTCGACGCATTACTTCAACTAATCGATGGATATAGGCTGCACTGTTGTGGCCAAGGGCTTTAAGATCCCAAGGCTCGAGAATGTTTAACATTTGTAAAAGATGAATACCTCCAGATGAAGGTGGTGGCATTGCACAAATTTTATTGGCTTTAAAATCAGCACAAACCGGTGTCCGCTCCACAACGCGATAATTTTTAAGATCGTCTAAACTAATTAGGCCTCCCGAATGCTTCATTTGATCAGTAATGAGTTGCGCCGTTTTGCCTTGGTAAAACCCGGAACGTCCATTAGCGGCGATCCTACGCAGAGAGCCCGCTAAATCAGACTGCACAAATTTATCGCCAAGCTCATAAAAGGTACCGTCCTCTTTAAAAAAATATCGTCTAGTTGATGGATCTCTTTTCAACCGTTTAGCGCGTGATTTAATAGAAGATGACAAATCAACATTTACAGCAATACCTTCAGCTGCTAGATCAATTGCAGGCTGGATAATTTGTTTCAATGTTAATTGGCCGTACTTTTCGTGCGCATACAAAAGACCGGCAACAGTACCGGGCACGCCGGAGGATTGAAGACTGTCTCTGGCTAATTGATTATCAACATCTCCATTTGATTTCAAAAACATATCTCTGGATGCCGCAGCTGGCGCCATTTCCCGATAATCAAGGGCAATCGTTTTGTTCTCTTCGGCTAGGTGCACCATCATAAAGCCACCCCCGGCAAGATTTCCCGCTCTAGGAAGAGTCACCGCAAGTGCAAAGCCTGTGGCAACCGCTGCGTCGATAGCGTTGCCTCCTTGACTCAGAATATCAGCCCCCACCCGACTAGCGACGATCTCTTGAGATGCAACCATACCAGACCTACCATGCACAGGATGGAAACGGGATTTCGGATCGATGATGGCAGTTTCCGCAGCCATTACTGCCGGCTGTATTCCGCCAAATACAGCCAACACCAAACTCCACTGAGCTATAATCCGAAGAGTTCTTTGCGATTTACTTATCACTGTAATGCTCCATTTATATTGTTTATTCCCAAAACGGTTTTTCGCTTTCCTTAGAGTCGTAATTCCCTGCCATCACTAGTTGTATGAGGCCATTGAACAAACCTGCTTTGCGCTGGCTGTGCCTTCCCAGTCTGGATCGGCCTCTCCCAACAAACTACCTTGGTCGCCCGCAATAACATGCACGCGGCCAAATGATGCCGCCAAGTCGACCTCAGCAACCTCAAACCCCACAGACCGCCAATAGTTTAAGTCTCCATTTGTCCACCCTGGACCACTCATTTCAGCTTCAAAGGCCCTTAATCGAACAACACGCTTGTTATTGCCGTCAATCGTTGCCGAAGGGTGCACCCTGGGCGCAGACAATGCATCAGACAAGGTCTTTTCCTGATCAATATATCGCGAGATAACCTGCTCTATCAGAATCTATTTTAGTTATTGTTGACTCTGTCATTATCTTCTCCGCCGATATAATTTTACTATTACCCAATTCATCATTTCTAATTCAAACAACATTTATCCATCTACTTAAAAAATTCGGCAACCGTTGCTGTCGCTATTTTTTGTAAAAAATCCCTGTCCGTATCTGAAATAGTATCAAAATAGTTATACTCTAATCCGATGGGGGAGGTCTTAAAGAGAGTGGCAAAAACAACATTGGCCGCTAAATAGGTACCAAGAAGGCTAGGATGACTACCATCAAATTCTTTATGTAATTTAATGCCTGGCTTAATTCGATAGGCCATTTCAAAGGCCAAACCAACAGGTATTACTAGAGCCTCATTATCGTTTCCCGCCTTAATATATGTACTTTTTATGTCATTAATCATTCCAGGAGCATATTTTTCATGAGGCTCCACATAGGCATGCGTCATATAAAGTGCGGCCTTACCACCACTGGCTGTTATTTTTTCGATCATTTTTTCAGCTTGCTCGTGGAATTGTCGTCTGGATTTCTTTGACAGAGGCTCCATACTGCCGCCTTGGAGAATAACAAGTTCAAAATTTTTCCTTACACCAATATTTTTTGAATCCAGCAGGTGATCAAGATTATGGTGCGCCAAACGTGAGCCGCCAATAGTGGAAGATTTATAGCTAACGAGCTTAGCTCTTTCAGGGAATTTTTCTGCAGCCATCCTCTTCACATGATTATGCAGGCTATCGTTGTAGTAAAGGTAGCTATTACCAACAAACAGGATTCGGTTTGGCTTTAGGCCTTTCAAGGATTTAACCTGGGGCCCTTCAGATGCATACGACCCTGAGGACATAAATAAAAAAACGACTAAAACAAGAATTCGTTGAATAACACTTCTCATAAAACCACCTTAATCAGAGCAAAATGTCGCGCCGGAGAGTTTGCACGGAAAAATAAGACCTCTAATAACTTCGTTCTGATCCTAAACCTTGATCAAAGCAAAATAATATTTTCCCGAGGAAGATTTTAAATTACAAACATTGAATCAAAATCGCGGTACCACTTCCAGCTGCTCCGCTTGCCGCAACAATACCAGTTTTGCTTTTTCTACGCTCTAGCTCATCTAATAAAGTGCCCATCATGATTCCGCCTGTAGCACCCATAGGATGACCTAAGGCAATACAACCACCATTAACATTTAACTTTTCATCATCAATATTTAAATCACGCTGGCATTTTATACTCGTTGCTGCAAAGGCTTCATGGAGTTCAAACAGATCTATGTCTGCTGCTTTTAGTCCTTGTTTGCTCATTAATGCAGAGGTCGCTTTAGCGCAACCTGAGACCACTTCCAGCGGATCATCACACACAGTAGCGACTGCAACGATCCTTGCTCTTGGCTTTTTGCCAAGGTTCTTTGACAACGACTCATCGCCAATTAAGAGTAGAGACGCCGCATCTGCCATGGCAGGCGAATTTCCGGCCGTGTGAATATGTCGGATGCTATCAAGCTGAGAATGCTCTGAACATTGCAGTGCATCAACACCCTGAGCACCTATGTCAGCGAAATAGGGTTTTAACGCACTCAGGTCATCCATAGAAATCCTCTCTCTAATGCATTCATCATCGCTAACCATGATGTCTTTAACGGGATTGAAGACAGGAATAATAGATGAAAACCATCCTTCAGCTCTAGCATGGGCGGCTCGCTGCTGACTTTGAAAAGCAATCTCATCGACCTGCTGACGACTCATATTAAAAAGGGAGGCGATGAGATCAGCGCCGCTGCCCATCATTAGCATGCGATGACGCAAAGCCTGGGCTGAATCTGAAAATAGGGTCGCCTTATCTGACAACATAGGCACCCGAGACATCATTTCTATGCCTCCGGCTATAGTGCACTGTGCTTGCCCAGTCATCACTTTCATGGCAGCGATATTAATGGCATCGATTCCCGACGAACAGTAACGATTAACCGTTAAGCCTGGGACATGATCAGGCCATCCAGAATAAAGTAATGAGGCTTTTGCTATATTACCGCCTTGTTCACCCACCTGTGTCACGCATCCGAGCACTACATCCTCAACGCGATTTCTGTCTAGGTGAGTACGCTTTTCAAGGGCATTGTAAAGTACTTCTAGTAACTGAAAGGGGGTTAAGCCTGCTAGCCCACCATCGGCTTTGGCCCTGGCTCTTGGCGTCCTGATCGCATCATAAATAAAGGCCTGTTTCATGAATTAACGCCGACAATAAAACTTACACAGGTGGTGGTGCTACCTCCCAAATTAAACGTAGCCATGTTCTTTGCCCCAGCAATTTGATAATCACCGGCCTGACCTGTCACTTGTTTTGCACAGTCCAATAACATGCGCACGCCTGTGGCCCCAACCGGATGGCCTAAACCAAGAAGGCCTCCACTGGGGTTAATCGGAAAATCACCGTCCATTCCAATACGACCCTCTTCGATAGCTTTCCAGCTCTCTCCAGGCTCTGTAAGGCCAATATGGTCTATCGCCATATACTCGGTAATGGAAAAGCAATCATGGGTTTCTAAGCCGTCAAGGTCTGTAATGCTGGTAAAGCCTGCTCGAGCCAAGGCATCAGTCATGATTTGATTAACATGGGGAAATATAAAGGGATTACCAGCACTCAACTTTAATTTACTTGCCAAACTAATTGGCGCAGACCTATGGCCCCAGCCCTTGATAGTCGGTATATCATCCAGCTTTAAATTATGTTCAGCAGCATAGGTCTTGGCGGCTTTTTCGCTCGCTAGAAAGATACAGGCTGCACCGTCAGTAATTTGCCCACAATCCATTTTTCTAATCTTACCTTCAATCACTGGGTTGTATTGATCATCGTCGCTATAGCATTGGGGTGGGAAATCCCAGTTCCGAGTTTGAGCATTGGGATTACGGCGAGCATTATCAAAGTTTATTTTTGAAATAGATTTCAAATAATCGCAGTTAATACCATAACGCGCATCATATTCATCGATAATCTGACTGAACATATAGGGCCAAGGATATTCACAATTGGTGGCCTCTCTGCCTTTCCATGTTGCTGCGCCAAGGTACTCAGCACCCGTTTGACCATTTACATTGCGCATATATTCCAGACCCAAAACACAGGCTAAATCATAGTGCCCGCTTTCTATGTCCCGCATCGCACTTAAAATGGCAATCGACCCTGAAGCACAAGCGGCCTCATGTCGGCTTGTTGGTATGGACGACAACTCAGGGTGCGCCTCGGCAAAAAACCCGCCTATTAGTCCCTGACCTGTAAAGAGATCACCCACAAAATTACCCACATGCCCGACCTCAATTTGATCTGGGCTAATGCCCGTTGTGGTCAAAGCCTGATCAAGAGTCTCTCGAAACATATCGTAAATAGACAGATCTTCTCGAACCCAGTTGCGAGCAAAGTCGGTTTGGGATCCCCCCAAAACATAGATTGGTGCATTCATTACTTAAACTCCTCATGTCTTTGGCTAACTAGCTCTTCCAATATGAAACGCTGAACCTTGCCAAGAGGGTTTCGAGGTAAACTTTCAAAAAACTCGACGCGCTCTGGCAACTTAAATTTCGCAAGTCCTTGGTCAGACAGAAACTTGATGACATCCGCTAAATCAATATTATTTGTGTCCGGGCCAAGTACCACACAGGCGCATACTTTTTCGCCGAGCTGATCATCTTGGTAGGCGCACACAGCCGACTCAACAGAAGAGGATAAGCCCTCAAGTAATATATCGATTTCTACCGGCGATATCTTCATACCACCACGGTTAATAATGTCTTTGCTGCGCCCTGCAATGCGATAGAACCATGGAGGATCACCACATATCTCAACCAAGTCGCCGGTATGGAAATAGCCATCGTCACTAAAAAGTCCTGTGTTGTCAGCACCCAAGTACCCATCAAACACTGTTGAGCCCGCAAATAGTAGTTCGCCTACCTTGCCAGATTCAACGATGACGTCTCCCGTCTCCGTGTCGACCACCTTACTTTGTAAAGCTGTGTTGGAGTAGGAATCAAAATGATCTATACCGCAGCCCACCCTTGGAAACATAGTCGCTCTAACCTCAGCGTCAGCGGTATGTAAAGGCGTGCAGGACAGACTAATACCCTCATTGGACCCATAAAAATTGATAACTTCTAGACCATATTGTTGATTGAAAACCTCGATCATCCAAGGAGCTAGAGGGGCTGAACCAGACCCTATTGAACGCATGTGAGAGAAATTAAATTGGCCCCACATGTCTGCTGATTTAGCGAGCTGATTCAACAGCGCCGGTGGTGCAAGAGTAAAGCTAATCTTTTCATTCTGTAACTGCGCCAAATAAAGCGCTGGGTCTAAAGGGTGGTGCAAAACAATACTGCAGCCCAGTAATAACGCGGGAAACAAAAATCCGCCTATAGAGGCCATATTAACCAAAGGGAAGATATTTAAAAACCGGTCCCCCGCCCGATAATCGCCAGCCTCGACGCAAGATCGAGCCGTCGCAAACCACATGTTATGCGATCTTGGCACCCCTTTTGGTGTTCCCGTGGTACCCGATGTCCAGCAAATGGTCAGAATATCATCAGCGTCTGAGGGATGAGTTCTCTGGTAATTACTGAGTTGTTTGTCGCTGCCTGGATCATTTTCTGTGGTAAAAATTAGATCAATTCCAAAGACTAATAATTGGACGTTATCCTGCTCAATCGTTGCTGCATTTTGAGCTAACTCTGTGGTGCCAAAGTGATCTACGGTGAGTATTGCCGCCGGCGAAATCGTTGTACGAATATGATGTAATTCGTGGCTGCCATATTGTATCGGGACTGGCGATATGATGACCCCGATCTTACTGGCCGCCATATAACAAATCACAAGCTCTACAATATTAGGGAGTTGTACGATAATCCTATCGTCGGCACCAATACCTTTATTAAGAAGTTGGCAGGCAACCTGGGTGCTCGCTGCATGAAGTTCAGCATAGCTGAGCCGTCGAGGCTCATCTCCGGTTAGCTCTTTGCGGTTTGGTTGGTCGGCAACCGCTAGTAAATCTGGATTCTCTCGTGCATGTAATTCTAGTTGTCCATGCAAGGTGGCATCACCCCACCATCCTTTCTGGCGGTAAAGATCAATCCGTTGTTGAGAAGACGTCTTCATAAACAGCCCCTATATTCTTGATCTAACTGCTCTACCACTTCCGCGATTGTCTGCAAGCTAGCGCTGGAACCCACGCTTTGTCCAGCAGCCCACACGTCTCGCCAACGTTTTACATCACTAGCGGCCTCTAAAAAGTTAATCGCTCCAGGTGGAGGCATACGATCAATATCGTACCCTCCTTTAATTAGACTGCCCTTGAGCCAATTGGCTTTGACGCCAGTAATTGAGTCTGAGGTGACTATGTCAGAACCACTGGCTTCCACCACCATCGCCTTATAATCATCCTGAGCCAAAGATTCCTCGGTGGGAATAAATCGCGTCCCCATATAAACATAATCCGCACCAAGAATCTGCGCAGCGCGAATGGCGCGGCCATTGCCTATAGCGCCTGAGAGAATTATTTCACCCTTAAAAAATTGCCTTACCTCATCAACAAACGCAAAGGGCGATAATTGTCCTGTATGGCCACCTGCACCAGCACAAACCAATGCGAGGCCGTCTACACCTGCTTCTGCCGCGCGACGAGCAAACTCAATAGTGGTGACATCAGCATACAACTTACCACCATAGGCATGCACAGCCTCGACCGCTTCGGAGGGGCTTCCTAGCGCGGTAATGACAATAGGTGCTCTGTATTTTGTCGCTAGCTGCAAATCATCATGACGGCGTGGATTGGAGCGATGCATCACCAAATTTAAAGCCCAGGGCGCCGCTTGCGGAGAGTCTGCGAGCTCAGCAGTAATCGTCCGAAGCCACTGATCTAGAATTTCGACCGTCCTAGCATTCGGTGAAGGAAATGATCCAATAATGCCAGCTCGACAACTGGCTATGACCATTTCAGGTCCGGAAAGTAAAAACATCGGCGCCTGAATCACAGGCAAACGAAGATTGGTAAATGACATTAGCGTTTTTCCATATACTGGAGTCTCAGTTTTATAGTTAGACCAGTCAATGCTCAAATACTAACCAACTGGTTAGGTACTGGCAAATATCCTCTTTTAAATCCCGCTAAAACGGGCCTTAAACTTGCATAAATAGACCATTGTGAGGCATAGTTTGATCAAAGACTAGTAGGGTTAAGTATTATGAGTAGCAGTTCCTTTGAGATTACTGAAAAATGTATCGGATCAGCGCCGCAATTCGATAATACTCAAGATTGGATTTATGAGTTAGATAATCCTTATCTTCATGGCGCCTATGCACCAACAACCGACGAAATTGCCATCGACGATCTTGAGGTGATTGGCGAATTACCCGCTGATTTATTTGGCGCCTATTATCGCAATGGGCCCAATCCTGTTTTTAAACCGAAAAACCTCTACCACCCGTTTGATGGTGATGGCATGGTCCATGCCGTCTATATCAGAGACGGAAAAGCCTCCTACCGCAATAGTTATATTCATACCGCAGCTCTGCAGCATGAACTGGCAGAGCACAAAGCTGTATGGCCTGGGGTTATGGGACCCTTTGATTTTTCTCTGCCGGACTTTCCTATTAAAGATACCGGCAATACCGATGTCATCGTTTTTAATGGCAAGCTCATACCAACCTGGTACAACGCAGGCGTTCCCTATGAAATGAACCCCCTTACCTTGGAAAATCAAGGTGTTTTCGATGTTAAGGGTCGCTCACTTCGTAATATGTCAGCCCACAGTCATGTGGACTGGAACACCGGCGAATTAATTTTTATGGACTATGGTGATGAAGCGCCTTTTATGACCTATGGCGTGGCCAATCCAGATGGAACACTTCGACATGAAGTAGCCATAGATTTACCCGGACCAAGACTTCCCCACGATATAGGTTTCAGTGCCAACTACACCATTCTGCATGATTTGCCTTTTTTCCATGATCTGGATATTTTACGCAACCACAATATGCGCGTACTGCGCTTTCACCAAGACATCCCAACCCGTTTTGGCATCATCCCGCGTTATGGACAAACCGCTGACGTTCGTTGGTTTGAATGTGAGCCCTGCTTTATTTTACATGTGTCAAATTGCTGGGAGGAAGGCGATTGGGTCTTTATGGACGGATGTCGATCCACTAATCCCATGCCTACTGCAACAAATGAAGACGGTGCCTTGTCACATATGTTGGCCTATATGAGATTGGAGGCTAACAACTACCGCTGGCGATTTAATTTAGTCACCGGAGAGGTCAGGGAAGGTGACATCGATGATTTGAATACAGAGTTCAATAAAATCAACCAAATTTATCAGGGCGTTAAATCAAAATATGCCTACCATCAGCGAATCCCGCTGTTAGAAGAAGGCGGCCATACCTTGCGCTTTAATGGCGTGGTCAAATATAACAATGACACCGGTCAATCTTCGAAATGGGACTATGGGGATGGTGTTTACGGCAGCGAAACGCCTTTTGCCCCAGTTAAAGGCGCTAACCGTGAGAGTGCCGAGGACCATGGGTACATAATGTCGCTGGTAACCGATAGCCACACATGGGCATCGGAATTACAAATTCTTGATGCTCAAGATATTACTCAAGGACCTATTGCGCGAATAAAGATACCCCATAGGGTCCCCTCTGGATTCCATGCCTGGTGGAGCCGCGGCGAGGATCTCTGGAAATAAGCTCTGGGTACCTGCCTTTATGAAGAATACTCTCCGCACTAAAGCTAGCTCGATAAATCGTGCTCTTGACGAAATTGGTGACAAATGGTGTCTTTTAATTATTCAAGAAGTGTTTTGGGGAATTAACACCTTTACTGAAATGTTATCTGCTACTGGGGCCTCCCGAGGGGTGTTAAGCGACAGACTCAATTGGCTTCAATCGGTCGACTGTCTGCGAAAAAATAAATCTAACCCAACACGACCCACCTATCATATGACCCAAAAATCTATTGAACTTTACCATAATGGTTTGATGGCGATGAACTGGGAGCGCAAGTATTTCTCGACACCAGAATTGGATTCTGTAGAGCTAAGCCATAATGGCTGTGGAAAAGTCTTTTGGCCTATTATGCAATGTGATTGCTGTAACCAAAGTGTGCATTGTGAAGACATAGTGTTTATCCCAGGGCCTGGCGCCGGAAAAGATCAACGAGTGACTAAAACGCGCCGCCGATCTAGTTCAATTCAACGCGATGGCCTAGGCAGGGCTCTCTACAGAAATCTTATAAATTTACTGGGCGATCGATGGACTGCAAACCTCGTGGCTTTGGCTTTTCACGGACTAAAAAGGTTTGACGATTTCCACAAAGAATTGCCCGTTGCTACCAATATCCTTTCCGATAGACTGAAATTGTTGGTCAATGAAGGCATATTCTGCCAACAACCCTATAAATCCAGTCCCTTGCGTTATGAGTATCACCTAACCGACAAGGGTCGTGACCTTTTCCCTTATTTTGTCACTCTCTTAAGCTGGGGTAATAAGTGGTGCCAAACGGGAAAAGGCGAGCCAATGTTGGTCAAGCACAGTCCCTGCGGTGGGAATTTAAAGGCCGAGGTACGCTGTGATCAATGTGGTGACAAGCTGATCGCAACACAGGTGGAGTTCAATCTATAAGACCGCAGTTCCCCAATAATTGTAACCTGCAAATTTTGGTGTGCTGGGCAAATACATCTCTTCCAACGTTTCTATCTTAAAGCCTGCGAACCGAATCAATTCAGGTATATTTCGATTTAAATGACAGCCACCGGCAATCTTCCCCCAAAATGGATCTATGCGGCTCTGCCATTTTGATACATTGGCATCAGGTGCCAGGCCATGTTCACAGAATATAAGCTTACCACCGGGTTTCAATACGCGGAGCATTTCCTTATTAGCGCTCAAGGCATCAGGAATAGTACACATGGTATAGGTGACTAAGACCGTATCTACATAGTTATCAGGCAGTGCCATATTTTCGGCACCACTCAGCATAAAATCAACGGGCAAGTTATGCTTATCAGCAACCTTTTTTGCCATCGCGTTAAGCTCGGCAGAGGGATCAAGCCCAATCACTTTTTCAACTTTGGATTGATCATAAAATGGGATATTAAGCCCAGAGCCTATACCCACCTCTAAAATTACCCCTGAAGCCTGAGGAACCACCTTTTCCCTCTGGTAATTGATTGGTTTTGAACCGCAAGCGCAGTTCAAAAAACTCGGTAAGATGTATTTATCGTATAAGCTCATTGGTCAGCCCCTTTTTTTAGATTACCTATTATTAGTTTACGTCAGTTACATACTTACGCAAAACGCCTCTAGGCACAACCTTAAGCGCCGGAGCACTCCATCTATTAAATAGGTTTAGCGGAACAATAATGAGATAAGAACTGTTGGTGTGAAGGCAATTTAGACACTGACTGCTGAACCGACATACTAATATTCTTAAGGAATCTTTCTAGCTCGTCATCGCTCATCATGTCAACGATCGGATGATAATGTTCAGGAATCAAGCCTTGCCCTAACATGACCTGAGACCAACTATTTTCAGCAAAAACATCGCCGGATTGTTGAAATATACGACCCGTTTTCTTAAACAAGTCTAGTCGGTGCTGAAGGGACTCTGGAATCGCCATAGTCTTACAGTGCCGCCAAAAATCCGTATCAGTCCGATTTGTTAAATGGTAGTGCATGACAATAAAATCACGAATAAAATAAAACTCGTCTTTCATTTGAGTATTAAACTCTTGGACGTCTGGCTCAACAACACCATCAAAAGGGAACATTTGCATCAGGCGAATGATGCCTCTTTGGATAAGATGGATACTAGTCGACTCTAAGGGCTCCACAAAACCACCCGCTAAACCTAGGGCAATGCAGTTACGGTTCCAATGTTGTTTGCGCTGGCCGGTGCGGAATTTAATGACTCTTGGCTCAGTGAGCACTTTACCTTCCACATTATCAAGAAGCGTCTGCATTGCTTCTTCATCAGATAGATATTGACTACAAAACACTAACCCATTACCCACTCGTGACTGCAGCGGAATGCGCCATTGCCAACCCGCCTCTCTGGCGATTGCACGCGTATAGGGAATTGGCTCACTGACCGATTGTGTCTGCACCGCTACCGCGCTGTCACAGGGCAACCACTGAGACCAATCTTCAAATTCGGTATTCAATGTTTTTTCTATTAGTAAGCCTGCAAACCCACTGCAATCTATAAATAAATCACCTTCAACTATTTTTCCTGACCCTAAGACCACGCTCTTAATATCACCATTGTCATGTTGATTAACGACCGTAATTTTACCTTCTACTCTTTTTGTGCTGTGTCTCTCTGCTAATCGGCGTAAAAATTTTGCGTATCGACCAGCGTCGATATGGTAGGCGTAATTCAAGCCATTATTGGGTAGTACAGCGAACTTATTCGCTTTTGCAGCCTGTAATTCGACACAGTAGTCGCCAAATTCTTGACTAATACCTCGCTCTTTACCTTTCAGCCAAAAGTGTTGGAAGCCAGCAGCCCAACAATCTTGGCCGGTAAAACCGAAAGAGTGAATATAATCGTGATTAACATCCTTCCAGTTTTCAAAGGAAATGCCCAACTTAAACGTGGCATGGACCTCTGCCATAAACTCCTGTTCGTTAATCTTTAACAATTGATGTAACGTCATCATGGTAGGTATGGTTGCCTCACCCACACCAATAGTGCCAATTTCATCGGACTCAATTAATGTAATATCAAGATTTTTGCCAATTAATTTGGCAAGAGAGGCTGCGGTCATCCAGCCAGCTGTTCCACCACCTACGATGACAACTTTTTTTATCTTTTTAGAAGTCAAACAAAAGTCCTCTTACTATTCTAGTGTTTCAGTTTATTGATAAGGAGATCACGTAGTTTTGTGGCCGTGGTCTCATCAATTTTATTAAGAACGCCCCTAGCCTCTTCAGGAATATGGGCCAAATTCTCGTCAGATGGGTTAAATATGTAATGCTCAAAAATATCTCGCCAAACATCTCTCTGCTCTGGAGGTAAGTCCCTTAATCCCAGCATGGCATGTTGAAGCACATTTAAAGGGCCACCTAAATAATAAGGTGTGGTCCGCCACCAATAATTAACTAGCACATTAACATCGCTAAGCGACTCCACATGGTGCCACCACATGCTGGGTACCAAAATCGCATCTCCCGGCTCGAGCTCAATGGTTTGCGCTGTTTTTAAAGCATCTTTAAAGCGTGGGAATTTCTGATAATCGGGGTTTGAGAAGTCAACCATACTGATTGGTTGGCCTGCAGGAGTTACATCAATCGGCCCCACGTAAAGATTATTTAATTGATTAGGCGGAAACAGCGTGAAACGACGACGGCCAGCCACAGAGCAAGCAATGTTAGTAGGAAAATCATAGTGGGCGGCCACTCTACTGCGGTTGCCTATCCAGACGCTAGCCATAGGGCTGTAATCATCTAGCGCTAAATCATTTTCTTTGCGAAACCCCGGCAACCAATTATCAATATTAGTTGAGCCGACATACACCATTGGTGGTTTATGTTTTACCTGGGAATCTCTTAACCGAGAGAAAACCTCTTGTAAGTCTATTCGAGCATAGTCAAAATTAAAGCCCGTTAAATCATCATTGTAAAAAATCCTGCCCTCTATTTCTGGACAACCCAGCATAGCGGTTAAAGGTCGC
The DNA here is from genome assembly GCA_014381985.1 of SAR92 clade bacterium. GTDB lineage: Bacteria > Pseudomonadota > Gammaproteobacteria > Pseudomonadales > Porticoccaceae > HTCC2207. The sequence goes on along the minus strand of JACNKP010000081.1, from coordinate 46,524 downwards.
CCACTATCAAACTGCCCTAGGTAATCTAAGGCATTGTCTGATGACTTGTTTGCGGCCTTAACCATGGGCCAATCAGCGACTAGCCCTCTCATCACCAGTGGTTGGGTAGACAAAAGTACCTCTTCAGGAAGCCGCCCAGGAAAACAGCCCTCTATCTCCTGAACCTTCGTGTCAACCTTCAGCATAGCTATTTATCCTTTGGCACAATGATAAAAATATCGCCCATATACTAGGCGAGTATGGCGTTCTGTTTATCTATCATAGGTCGAATACGGGCGAAGGAGGCGACCGTCATATAAATTGCCTGCAGAAACCCTTGGGAATGCAAGCTAGCTAAAGCCTCTGCACCTAGCTTATGCAAATTTTCCTCATCAATGGTGTAAAAGCCCGAAAGCTTGTTGTTAGAGCCGTTATTGAGAGTGATTTCTAAGGTAAATGACTGTAATAACTCATTTTTAAGTAGTGCTTCGATAAAGAGCTTGTTGTGCTCATGGCCACGATGTATCGCCTCTAATCTGGCCATTGACTGCTTTAGGTATTCACTAGGATCGCCACTATCAGTAAATAATGCCTCACCTTCAGTCTGACTAATACGAGGATTATCCATATCGATTGAAATAATAGGTTTTTTAGCCCCTTCGCCTTTCTCTGGATCAGCCTGAAAACCAATTAAAAATGGATGCCGTTTAATCATCATCGGAATATAGCTGGCCTCCCAACTATCGCCATGGAGAAACAGATTTTGGTCTTTCTCAAAGCCAAACAGTGCGGTCGGATAAAATTGCCCAGTCGCTGGATCCTTACAGAAGAAGATGGGATAACAAGATTGTACATCACGAAATTCCGCAGGAAAGGTCATGGCGTGCATAACATTACTGCCATAGGCCTCACCTGTCTTGGTAATCACCTTTAAATCTTTATGAATAGCATTGTTGAGTATGACGGAGTTACTCATTTTTTCTCCCGCAATATTTGGTTTCTACAATTAAAAGACCACTAGTTTATATTTTTTGAAAACCGTAAGTGCTAATTTTATCAATCAGTTCTCGATTGCTCGGCAACATACCAACCAACCGTTGCGTTTTGTCCGCGTTCTCTTGGAATAATTGCATGCCTATATTGGCAGCCTCTCGATCGGTGCGAGACCCTAAAGAGCTCTGCTGAGTGACGAAACCCATGCCATAGAGCACATATTGAAAACTGGCTGAAGGAAACATTTCATCTACATGGACAGCATCCCTGTGCCAGGGACATTGGTGCCGCCAAATCTCCAGCCTTTCAGACAGACTTTTGGGAATCGTGCTCAGGTCACAATTATCTCGCCAGTAAGCAGTGTCTCGTCGCTCACTCAAAACATAGTGCAATTTCAGGAAATCAATAATGCGGTCCCATCGGTATAAAAACTTTTCATTAAACCGCTTAGCCACAATATCCATTATGTGCCGATTCGCCGGTAGTTGATCGGCTATCATAGCCGCTGAAAGCTCCACCAATACAAGCGCTGAGGCCTCCAAAGGCTCAATAAACCCTGCCGACATACCTATGGCAACACAGTTTTTGTGCCAAAACTTAGTTCTGTGGCCAGGTATAAAATCCAGCCTACGAATAGTGGCGGCCTCGGCTGCCTGTTGACTCACTGTTGAGGCTATATAGGCTAGTAATTCCTCCGTCGCACGCCCCTCAGAATTATGGCGGCTAGAATACACATGCCCAATGCCACGTCTTGACGGTAAACCAATATCCCAAATCCAACCCGCAGTTTGGGCCGTTGACAGTGTACTCGACTCAATCGCATCGCTCTCTTTTGTGTAAGGGACCTGAGCTGCCAGTGCCGTGTCATTAAATAAGACGTCGTTTTTAGAGGATATTGCAACGCCATAATGCTCGCCTAATAGCAACGCTCGCGAACCACTGCAGTCAATAAATAGATCTGCCTGAATATCGCCACAAACATCTGTAGTGACAGAGGCTATATCACCATTTTCAGCTGAAATAACCCCAGTAACATTAGCCCTAAGGTGTTTAACCCCAAGCTTTTCGACGCAGTGCCGACGTAAGAATTCAGCGAACTTACCTGCATCGAGGTGGTAACCATAGTTCACATTGAAGGCAAACTCTGGTGTCGATATTTGTTTTGGAGCCAAGCCCTTAAACATCAAAGTGTTTTGTGATGACACCGCCTCTGCAAAATCAACCTTATCCCGAAAGCTGTGCCATTGCGGGGCTAGGTTAGTCTCAGCATATGCATGGGGAATTGTAAAAGGGTGCGTGTAGGCATCGTCGTGACCAGTTTTCCAACCTTTAAAGAGAGTCCCTTGCTTAAAACTAGCATCACATTCGCGAATAAACTCAGTCTCAGAGATCCCCATTTTCTGCAATGTCGAACGCATGGAGGGCCAGGTTCCTTCACCCACGCCTATGGTTGCAATATCAGGGGACTCGATGAGGGTCAGCTCAAAGCTATGCTCATTGGTCTTTGTTTTAGAATCAACGAAATGTTCGGCAGCAATAATACCGGCCGTAAGCCACCCTGCAGTGCCGCCACCAACAATGACTAAACGAGTAATTTTTTGCTCTTCCAATGCCTAGTACCTACGCCGTGTAATCAACCTAGAATAGCCGCTCAAAACGCTAGCTTCAATAGCTTAACTCACTGAGCCACAACTCAAATAATATTATTGCTTTACATGCCACAAAAAAAGAAGCCGCTTAAAAATTTAAGCGGCCACTTTTACAATCTGCTATACCTACAAGGTTTTAAAGCTTACTTAAAGGTATATCTTACACCCAGGTCATACCGTGCACCGGTTTGACCAGCCTGTAATACTTGCAACTTATCTCGACCATATACATTATAGGTTTCTTCAAGCACGTTAATACCTGCAAAGAAAAAGGATAAATTCTCGCTATACTCATAGCTTGCGCTAATATCCAGCTGACCAAAGGCCTCAACATTCGTCGGGTTAGTATAGGTACCTGCTCCCTGCCCTACGCCCGCCAAGTAATCATCACGCCAGTTGTAAGCTAATCGTACCTGAAGGCCGTCCTTATCATAGAAGCCGACAAGGTTAGCTGAGTCACTCAAGCCATCAAGGACAAACTGAGAATCGATCTGCATATTGTCATAGGCGACATCAGCATTTACAAAGGTAGCGTTGGCAATCATACCGAAACCACTATCACCAAAATTATGCTGGATATTAAGCTCAATACCATCAACCTTAGCATCTCTTTGGTTAGCCGGCGCAGTCACTTGGAAGGTCAGAATTGGATCACCATCGACGCCAAATATGGCTGGCTGACCACCGACTTCTGAAATGGCCACGTTGCCCCCATAGTTTTGTAAAATGTAGGCACCAACTTCAGAGTAGTTCAAGGGATCAATACCACTCTCTGCAACTGCCTGATCATACAGCACACCACCTAAGGGCCAGTTTAAGTTAAACAGTGGCTCGGCGGGAAGTACTGAAGATCCAATAAAGTTTTTAACATCTTTATCGAAGTATCCGACCGACACGTAGCTGTACTCATCGTAATACCACTCAGCAGACAGATCAAAGTTAGTTGACTCAATGGGCTCTAGACCAGGATTACCACCACCGGCAAACCCACCGTTATTTTTAAAGGAGATACCGCTAACCGTTACGCCACCCTGAATATCTTTAAAGCTAGGTCGAGTAATTGTTTTACTCCAAGAAGCCCGGAGGATGACATCCTGCATAACCTCAATGTCAAAATCCAAGTTAGGCAGCACGACATCATAGTCGCCTGTATAATCATCAAACGCCTGAATGGAATTGCCATCTGCATCTAATGCTTCAACAAGAGTAAATTCATTGCCACCAACCCAATACACGTCGCTGTAGGTCGGTGCTAAGGCAGCAGAAGTAACATCGGTTGATTCGTGACGAATGCCTAGCTTCATATTGACCGGCATACTTTCATACTCGGTCGAAAGCCTCCATTGAATATAGGCTGCCGTTGTCTCTTCTGTAGTTCTTTTGTCTACATTCCAGTCGGTAGAAGCGCAGTATCCAGTACCACAATCACCTACCTGGGCATATGGAATACCGAGCGTGGCATAACGTGCCTCAGCAACGGCTATTGCATCTGCTAAATCGGCTGTAAAGTATTCGGTCTGCTGACGCGGATCATTACTTCCGCCCAGTTGATCAAACTGGCCATCAATGGATGAACGAACCACAATATCACTCAACTCACCGGGCAGTGTAAGACCACCCCAATTATCTAACTGAACAGTCTTGCTGACAGCTCGGTTGGATACTTCAGTCAACTGCACACCAAAGTCAATACTAGATTCGTCAGTCCAATCAAAAGTACCGCTAAACTTAGACTGCTCGATGTCCATTTTTGCTGCACTGTTAGTAAAAACGCTACCCGTTACCACGATGTCGTTCTTGTACAGTGGGCGATTCGCTTCACCGCCAGAATTCATATCTAGCTCTAAGACGGGCATTTCTTGACCGTAATAAACAGTTTGTCCAACCTTGTTGAAACTGGCAATGGTCACCAAAGAACTAGTGCCATAGGGGCTATTTGCGCCATACTCTGCGCTTGAATCATGATAATCCAGTTCTAAAACAAGAGCATCTGAGGCCTGCCATTCAAGATTAAAACCAACCGAGTTGTTTTCACTCTTTCTACCATCTCGGTGCATGCCCATTGCAAAGTCAGCGTTGTTCACATCCTCTTGATAGACTAATGGTGAAGCCTGAGGTCCATCCGTCCATGTCGAGGACTGCCCTGGCGCTGCGCCATTACTAAACCACGCAGACATATCACTCATTCGACGCTCTAAATCAAGTTCAGAATGAACATAATCTACCGTAGCGGTGATCGCATCACTTGGCGCCCATTGCAACACTAGCTGCCCATTTTTTCGAACCGACTCATACTCATTGATAGCATAGGCAACCTGCTGAGGGATCGAGTAGAATTCATCTGCGCTTTGCGGACGGTTAACCTGATTTTCATCATTGGGAATACCATTTGCACCCGATATATCACCTGCACTAGTAAACCAGCCCTGGGTCTCAACAGCATTGACGCCATTATGACGAGTCTGAGACACAGCGGTAATCGCGATACCAATAGTGTCATCTGCAAACGTATTAGAGTAGATACCTGAGAACTCTGGAGTGATTTCATCACCCTCTCGAGTTGAGGTGTCCGCTACCATCTTGATAGTACCACTCATTTTCTGACCGGGATCATCCAGAGGCTTCGTAGTAGAAATATTGATTGAAGATCCGATACCACCTGTAGGTATGTCTGCTCTACCAGTTTTGTAAACCTGAACACCTGCAATGCCCTCAGAGGCTAAGTCACCAAAATCAAACGAGCGACTGGTGTCACTGTGGGTTGGCATCTGTCGACCATTAAAGGTGACTAGGTTATAGTCAGGGCCAAAGCCTCGCACTGTTACCCTACTTCCCTCACCACGCTCTCTATTAATAGAAACACCGGTAATACGCTGCAGGGACTCTGCCAAGTTTTGATCTGGGAACTTACCCATATCTTCGGCAGAAATGGCATCAACAACGCCTTGTGAATCACGTTTGATATCCATAGAGGCTTTCAAGCTACCCCTAATGCCGCCTGTGACAATAATTTCTTCTATCACACCCTCGTCCTGAGCGAACGCCGGAACTGCAGTGCCAATCAGCGCTAATGCAACGCTTGATGAGAGTAGACTCTTTCTGAATATCATTTTAAATCCCCTGAAATTAAGTACCGATTTTAAATTTTATTTTAACTGCTGCCGCGAGCATGACGTTACTTTAATTTATAGTCCCCACGCTAAGAAACTTCCGTCAGCATTTTATACGTCCCCAAGATTAAAACAGTCTGGATGGTGGTGCTGTATGTTTGAGATTAAACGCACTTAATATGAGATAAAGCGGTGATATCTTTCGCCAGCGTCGACTATTGGGCTTAGTTTAGATAATAAAGACCTAGAATCAACAAAAGTACAATCAGACAATGCCTATTAATTAAGCTGATACCCAGCTATTAACAACAGGATCGAGGACGGCTCTAGCATTAACTTTTAGCATAGCTGATTTCGTGAGCTCACAAACAATAAACCGAGACACAATATCGATCCCTAAAGCTTCATATCTAGTCTATTTTTGTTCTATTGCAAGGGTGCAGATCGCAATGCCGATAATGAGGGGGAGCCGGTTAAAAACATGGCCCAGCGTAATTGATCCCTAAGGAGTTCAATTTTATTGACCACCGATTCTGTGGACTCAAGTGCCGGCTGCAAAAAAGGTTGCGCCAGCGCTGCCATCTGGGCACCCAAACGTATGGAGCATGCAATGTCGAGGCCATGGCGAACACCGCCAGAGGCAATTAATTTTGTCTCACTGCACTGCTGACGAACCATAGGCACCAGGTCCACCGTATCCATTCCCCAATCCATGAAGGGCTCGGCCACCTGCTGTACTCTGGTAGCATTATTGCGGGCGCTCTCAATGCTGGCCCAACGGGTACCACCGCGACCAGCAACATCAATCCATTGCACGCCCACATCCACCAAACGCTGGGCCGTATAGGGAGATATTCCGGCACCCACCTCTTTGATGATCACCGGCACCGGAAGAGACTCACAACAACGCTCAATACCATCAAGCACACCACGCCAATCTTGATCGCCATTAGGTTGAACCAACTCTTGCAATGGGTTTAAGTGAATAATCAGTGCGTTAGCCTCGATACTTTCAACTGCTCTATAGGCAAGATCAACTCCCAACTGCGCAAGTTGTGTACCACCAATATTACCCAACAATATTGCCTTTGGCGCCCAGCGGCGGACCTTTTGGCTTAAATTTTGCTCAAGTGCGGGCCGCTGCGACCCAAGCGCCATAGGGATAGAACATTGCTCAGCAGCTTCCGCTAAATGTCTATTGATCTTGTCGCCATGTGCGTAACCACCGGTCATGGCGCCAATTAAAAAGGGCGCACTTATTTGGTGACCCAAAAACTCTGTGCTGCTATCAACAGACGACAATGCAAGCTCAGGCAAAGCATTATGCTGAAAACTCATCCGGTCAAAGCCTGCACCTTGGGATGACTGGTGATCTAAAGATAGAGCTAATTGAACATGATCAGCTTTGCGGCGGATAATATCAGGCATCTTTATAATCTCTTATGGTGGTGGGCTGAGGGTGACTTAATGACAACGGCGCTTTATCAAAAAAATCTACCAGCAGCATATGCGGCACAGTAAGTGCGGCTAGGCCAATAAAGGTCAATTGGATGATTGCTGAAGACAGTTCAGACAAGGATTCTAATCCTTGGGATTTATACCACAGCAAAAATAGAGCCCCCGCGCTATAAGCCATAAGGCTATAAAGCAAGGCTTCACGTCCACAGCGTCGACGGTGATCGACAGGTAGGCTGCGCCAGGTGCGCTGTAGATGCCTGCGGCTGTGCCAACAACAAAAATATAAGGCAAAACTAACCAGCGGCGGCAAGCTATAGGCGAGAATGATAAGGAATAAGAGATTGGCCAGCACAACACGCCACTGAGGAACCCACAGGGCGTAGATCACAAAGCCAAACACCGTCAACATCCAGGGTAAGAAAATATTTTGAATCTGGGCCAGTAACCATGTGCTGTTTTCAAAACCCACTAATACTGTAAATAGAGGCCCCACCGTGCCTGCCTGGAAAGTGGGTATGGCTATAGTCACCAACCCTGCATTAGCCGTCAGTGCTGGCCATGCTCTGGGATGGCTGGGGGACTCAATGTGGCAAATATCACTACTGCCAAAGTGGAATGCCGAAATTCCTAAAAATACAATCAAGCTAGTAAGAGGTGCCAGCCACCACAACCACGCCACCAATGCCGCAAGGCCAATATAGACGGCATGAAAACTAAGCCATGCAGTTCGATGCTGAGGCCAGCCTGAGCGTCGAGCTACGGCACCATCAAGTCCACCATGAGGGACGCCAACCAGCAGTATCGCTACGATAGCTAAGTAGCTTATTGGATTTAAAAGCAAGGTGCTAACCACGGAAAAGTTGCCTTATGAAAGGTATTTTTGGCATCGCAAATATCACTCTAAGCCAATCCCACAGATTAGCTTTACCGAGCATGAATCGGGCAAATTGATCGCCATTTAAAGCCTTGGCGGTGCGTATAAAAAGCTCCGGCCCAAGGTGTGGGTTATTAGCCAACACACCATTAAAAATGGTATCCATGGCGATTAACTTGTTACTAATCGCCAAAGGTACGTCAAAGTTTCCCTTGGCGATGCCCGCTGCGAGTTCGCGAGTCTGTTGTTGAATATGATTAAACGCGTAGCCCGACGAACGCCGCACGGCACCGCTAGAAGCGCCTATTGTCGGTGTACTGTATTGCTGTGCCTGCACAACATCCATAGGGATCACACCATATTCTTCCATGACAGTTGATTCTATTTTAATCTCACGTTCAGACAGCCATTGGTTAAGGGCATCGCGATACCATTGTTTGTCTTCCAAGCTGCTTGAAATTAATGTGGATTCGATGAGCAAATGTTGGTCGCTAAAGGGCAGCACGTAAATAAAATGCAACCCGCGAGATTGATCAACCCTAAAGTCCATGAGTGTGGCGATATCTGCATCATCTATGGGTTTGCTGGTTTTTATTTCCCAGCCCAGAAAATGTTGTCGCAAACTAGCGTCAGCCATTTTAGGAGGTCGACTATCAAATATGTGGCTGGCCAAAAAGCTCTGCTGGTCGGTGACCACTAAGCCACCCGTTGAATCGCTATCCACCGACACCACCTTTTCGCGAACTAGATCAATTTTATCGTCTAGGGAGGCTTCACGCTCTTCAATGTAGGCTGCTGCACTGAGGCTAATATAGCTGTATGTACTGCTGTGATGCTTAACTGCGCCGCTGTGACCTATGACTTGCCAGCGTCGCCATTGGCCTTTAATTGCGAATTTCAGCTCGGCACTCTGTTTGCGATTTGCCCAGAGCGCCCAACTACAGTCTCGCTGTTGTGGCAGACTGGGTTCAATGACAACGGTTCGCAGCGGAGAATCGTGCAGAGCTAGTGCAGCCGCTAGGCTAATACCTGCGTTACCGCCGCCGATAATGGCGATATCAACTGGCGTCGACACCGGATAATCCTTGCAAATGCCTATGTAACTGATGTCGATGATCAGGAACTCTTACTGGAATAAGATCGAAGAGGCTTTTAAAACTCAGCCAGAGTTTGCTGGTTTTGCCTACTACTGTGCGACCCTGCCACCACGCCATATGGTTATGCTGAAGTTTTATGCCAATTTGCCTATAAACTCTCAACGCTATAGTGATCGATAGCCTTGAGCGCAGAGGTAATAGCTGAATACCGAGCATCGCGCTTTGGTAGTATCTCTCTGCAAGATCAAGTAGTTTTTGTATGGCAATGATACCAGCTTCACGCTGCTCTTTATTTGGGTTGGCCAGCATCGCAGCATCAAGATTGATCCAAGCTTCTGGTAAATAGCGACGACCCATTTTTGCATCCTCAAGCACATCTCGGGCAATGTTAGTTAGTTGCATAGCAACGCCAAGATCAATAGCAAATTGATCAGCACGCGAGTGTTCACAGTTGAGAACTCTGCACATCATTAAGCCAACGGTTCCGGCGACGGCATGGCAGTAACGTAGGAGTGCCCTCTCGTCTAAAAAGGCTGCCGGCTTTTGATCAGATAGCATGCCGTCAAGTAATTCTTCGGCAGCATGAAGGGGTATGTCAGCTTCTTTGGCAAGCTCGATAAAGTCTTCTATTTCCGGCCCGGCACTAATTTTTGTTCTCGCGAGGCGAGCGCGTATATCGACTAAAGATTCCTGTCGGTCAGGAAGGTCGCCATCAGCCAGGTCGTCTACAAATCGACAAAATTGATAAAGACGAGCAGCGCGGTCGGCCAGTTGCGGGCCGAGAAAAATACTAGCCCAATAAAATGATTTACCATGTTTGGCCATAGTCTGTTGGGGCTGAAGTACTTGCATTACTTACCCACCGGAGCCCACTTCTTCACCCGTCAGCAATTCTTCCACCACTTTAGCGGAGCTGACCACGCCGGGTAATCCCGCGCCAGGATGAGTGCCTGCGCCAACAAAATAGAGATTCGATACATCTCTATCGCGATTGTGAAATCTAAACCATGCGGACTGCGTTAGCCGTGGTTCAATGGAAAATCCCGCACCATGCATTGAGCGATAATCTTTGGCAAAGTCTTCTGGCGTCATCCAAAAAACCTCTTCGATTACAGATGAAAGCTCTGGAAGTATAGTCTCTTCCAGTGCGCTAACGATTCTGTCACGCAGTATTGGGCCTTCTTTATCCCAGTCAAGACCACCCTGTAAATTTGGTACCGGGCAAAGCACGTAAAAAGACTCGCAGTTATCCGGAGCAAAACTTTTATCCGTCGCTGTTGGACGATGGACATAGAGTGAAAAATCTTCACTCATTGCCTTGCGATCAAAAATCTCAGTTAACAGCTCTTTGAAGCGTGGGCCCATCCAAATGCTGTGATGAGCAACATCTGGGTAGAGCTTTTTAGTGCCAAAGTAGAGAACATACAACCCCATACTGTACTGTTTTTTTATCCTTGGCCGGTGGATTTTCTTCTTAGGTAGCAGATACTCGTAACAGGTTTCAGGATCACCACCAAAAACGACGAGATCTGCATTTAATATTGCCCCTGAACTTGTGCGCACGCCTGTGGCTTGTTTGTTTTTGACTACAATTTCATCCACATCGGTATTGAGCTGAAGTTGAATGCCATGTCGTTGCATTAAAGCACCCAGCTCATCAACCAACTTTCCGGTACCGCCCATACAGAAAAATACACCCCAGCGACGCTCCAAATAGTGTATCAGGGTGTAAATTGCCGTTGTTTTAAAGGGGTTTCCGCCGACCAACAAGGGATGAATTGAAAATGCTTGGCGAATAAGAGGATGCTTAAGATGGCTATTAACCATCTGTGACACGCTTTTATAGCACTTAAGAACGAGTAAGGCAGGTATTTGTTTAACCATGTCCCAGACCCGCGTAAATGGGCGGTGGACTAGTTGCTTAAACCCAACATCATAGACTTTTTTAGATTTTTCTAGGAGCTTTAGATAGCCATCTGCATCGTCGGGATTAAAGCGACGTATCTCAGTTAAGGTGTCTTCAATGCTTGCGCGATAATCAAATTGACTACCATCGGCAAAATGAAATCGATAAAAAGGATCAAGAGGAACGAAGTCTAGATAATCGGACAGATTTTCATTGAACAACGCAAACAGCTCATCAAACAGAAAAGGCGCTGTGATGACGGTTGGCCCAGCATCATGTCTATAGCCGCCTCGCTCAAATACCTGTGCCCTGCCGCCCAGACTGTCGAGTCGCTCTAGTAGTGTTACATCGTATCCTATGGCTTTGAGTCTCAACGCAGTGGCGATTCCGGCGAAGCCTGCACCGATGATAATCACTTTCTTGCCCTGCCCAAATGTCTTTGAGGTCAAGCGATTAGACCTTCACGTTTAAGGGTTGCGTTCTGTTTTACAGAGCTGACTAAGCCTTGGGCCACTGGCCGCAATTGAGGGGGTAGGCTGGTCACTAATAATTCTGCCTGGGCAAGCCAAAAATCAACAGACTGATTGGCCTGCAGGATTACACTGCTGGAAGCTATTCTGCGCTGCCAGTGAGTCAACTCACTTAAATCATTTGAACGGTACCAACGATTAAAGTCCTCACGGCCAATGCCATCACTGGCAAATAGACATATCACCAAATTTGGCTTTCGCCCATCCAGATCACTTGACCTATGGCTTGAGGGAATTATGTCATCTATGTCATTGCGCCCCTGATAGGCTAGACCACAAAAACCAACCAATGTTTCCAATGCGGCTAATTCTGCATTGAGCCCGGCAGCAATCGCAGCGCCTTTTATGGGTGCTATTAATAGTGGCGCAGTTTTTCCTTTGGCAATTCGCTGCCATTCATCTAAACCAGCACACTCGCGCTGGGTGATATCAGAGATTTGGCCAGTACAGGTTTCTTGCATAGCCTGAGCTAATAGAGCCGCTAGCGCGCCGCCACAATGGGTATTGCGAGCGGCCAACTCAAAGGCTTTGGCCACCATCCAATCACCCAAACACAGTGCCATATCCGAACCAAAATACTGGTGAATACTTTGTTGGCCCCGTCTGTGGGTGCTGGCATCGCTGATATCGTCATGAATAAGAGAAGCGTTGTGCAGTAGCTCACAGGCTGCCGCCCAATGTAAATTATCATTTGAATTTAAACCCAGGGAGACACCACTAGTCAGCGCTAATTGCGCCCTAAAGGATTTGCCTGAATTTTTAAAATGGTAGGTTGCCGCTGCAGCAAGGCTACTTTGCGAATGCGGCATTTCTCGCAGGTACAGAGCATCAAGCTCCTGTAATCCGTCTAACCCAGATGTAGCTATTTTTATTGGGGACATTATTAGTTCCCTTATTATCATTTTATGTCTCTGCTCGTATTGGCAACTTTTATTGTTATTCTTTGTCATACGAAGAAAAAAGAGCCAGCGAACTGGCCCTTTCAACGTTTCTTCTAACCAATATCTATGCTTCTGAATCAGCCACTGCAGCTGACCAGATGATTACACCAAATGCGATTTTGTTAACAAAATCAGCTAGGTTATAAACAATGTTTAGCATTGCTGGATCGGCACCACCACCCAAGTAGCCAATCGCGTATCCGATAGGATAGATCGACCAGCCAATTGAAACGCAGATAAGCATCCACTTATATGCTTTTTGAACGTTTGCATTTGAAAGCCCGGCATTGATCTGGCTTGCTTCACCTTTGAAGATTTCCCAGAGAATAACGCCCCAACTTAACATTGCAAGAACGAACGCCAACGTCACGTTCATCATGCCTGTTTCGCCCATATAACCGAACACTAGCATGGCGACAGAGCCAACAAGGAGACGCGTGAAGACACCAGAAGGCACTTTAGTTACTGCAGACAGAACCAAGTAGAATTCGATCATCAACAGCGGCACAGTTAGGAGCCAGTCAATGTATCGGAATTCAGTTGGAGACGTTCCAGTAGAAACCCATACATCACGCATATAGAAGTAATGAACTGCGGCAATCAATGTAACAAGACCAGAAACCGTCAAAGAAGTCTTCCATTTGCCCGCAACACGATCACGTTCAATAAAGAAGAAAACTGTGGCAGCAACCAGAGCCATGGAAATTAACCAAAAGGACATACCGACATAATCGCCGGAAACTAAATTATTACTCATATCTAAACCCTTCATAATGATGTGTTTTTATTATGTCGCGGTACAAGCCAAGAAATGACTAGCATTTACCACCACTCGGTTAGTCAACTGTAAACCTAGTTTCAGGTCAGACTTCAAGCCTAAATCCACGTACTAAATGCAGATTAATAAATGAACGAGCAGCCTAGCTTTTACGGAAAACTAAAAATTGTTACGAGTTTGTATGGATGTTGGATCACCATGGCTAGATATATTTTGATTGTTCGAGAGATACAGTGGACTTTAATTAATTTTTACGGCCATTCATCATGGGTTTTTTTGATTGTTATAAGGGATGATCAACATAATCGGCAATCTTAAGAAAGCAGCGAGTTAAATTTGAAAGTTAGGTAGAGCACAATAAAGTCACATAGAAAAACCTAAACCGCTCCACTGAGTGTCAAGGCCTTATGTCACAATTACTCATTAAAGAAGCTTGAACATTATTCGTCAGAATGACGTAATAGGTAGCTCAGTTTTATATTTAACCTGCTTTAATGCAAAGCTAGATTGGATGTTTGAAACACCCTCAATGGTAGATAACTTTTGTACAATAAACGCTTCTAAAGTAGCAATATCACTCACTAATAAACGGATTAAATAATCACTATTGCCGGTCATTAGGTAGCATTCCATGACCTCAGGATAGCGCTGCATCTGCGCCTCAAAACTTTCTAGCGCTCTTTCGACCTGTCGCTCCAAGGTTATCTGGATAAACACATTAATTAATAGACCGACACTGCTCGGCCTCACCAAGGCGACATAACGATCAATAATTCCTCGCTGTTCCAGCGAGCGAACTCGACTTAAGCAAGGCGACGGCGACAATCCAACGCGACCTGCCAAATCGACATTGGATAATTTCCCTGACTGCTGTAATTCACGTAAAATTCTTAAATCTATGGAATCAATCTTATTATTCGGCATATTATGCTGCCTTTTTAGGCTATATAGGATCATTTATGCCTTATAGAGTCTCATATTGACTCTAAAACGGCAACACATGCTAACGAATCCTCCTTACAATCCGACTTTCTTGGCCATGAATGTAACCTTATGAAGTTTTCAAACTACGGCATTAAATTGATCGATAGTGATCCTACCGAAACTAAAGAATGGCTCGACTCCATATCGGCCGTCACTTCAGTGCAAGGGGTTGAGCGAGCTCAATTTCTAATTCGGCAGCTTGAGGAAGTAGTTAGAAATAGTGGATTTACGGCAAGCGGGCAACCATTTTCAGCTTATCGGAACTCTATCCCATTGGAGCAACAAGGGTCCTATCCAGGTAATTTAGAGCTGGAAGAACGAATTACCGCAATTACCCGATGGAATGCGTTGGCGATGGTCATGCGTGCCAACAGAGCCTATGGCGGGCTTGGCGGCCATATTGCTAGTTATGCCTCTGCCGCCGAGATTTTTGAAACCGGATTTAATCATTTCTTTCGCGCCCAAACTGACGATTTTGGCGGTGATTTAGTTTACTTTCAGCCTCATTCTGCTCCAGGTGTCTATGCCCGAGCCTTTTTAGAAGGCCGCCTAGATGAAGAGCAACTTTCAAACTATCGACAAGAAGTTGCTGGCAAAGGTCTTTGCTCTTATCCTCATCCTTACTTAATGCCTGATTTTTGGCAATTCCCGACAGGCTCGATGGGGGTTGGACCCATCAGCGCCGTCTATCAAGCCCGCTATATGCGTTACCTTGAAGGCCGCGGCTTAGCGGAAACAGCAGGGCGCCATGTGTGGGGGGTTTTTGGTGACGGCGAAATGGATGAGCCTGAATCCATCGGCGGCCTGACCCTTGCCGCACGCGAAGGGCTAGATAACCTTACCTTTATTGTTAATTGTAATCTGCAACGATTAGACGGCCCGGTGCGTGGTAACGGGCAAATTATTCAAGAACTAGAAAGCCTATTTATCGGCGCTGGCTGGAACGTCATTAAAGTCCTTTGGGGCTCGGAATGGGACAGCCTTTTTGCCCACGATACTAATCAGGTTTTACTGCGACGCTTTGCGGAAACAGTCGATGGTGAATACCAAGATTTAGGTTCTAAAGATGGAGATTACAATCGCGTTAAATTCTTTGATGCCGATCCAGACACCAAAGACCTTGTTGCCCACATGACTGATGCCGAAATCAACAAATTAAAACGTGGCGGTCATGATCTACGTAAGTTACATGCAGCCTTTGCAGCAGCGAAAGCTCATAAAGGCGCTCCTACGGTTATATTAGCCAAGACTAAAAAAGGCTTTGGTATGGGCGGCGCAGGGGAAAGCCGCATGTCCTCTCATCAAGCTAAAACTATTGATATGACGTCGTTAACCGCTTTTCGAGATCGGTTTTCACTGCCCCTAAGCGACAATGATCTTGAATCTCTGAACTTTTATAAGCCGGCCGACGATAGTGAAGAGATGATTTATATGCGTTCTCGTCGCGTCGCGCTAGGGGGGCATATCCCCTCACGGAAAGCGGCGCAGAAAGCCGACTCAAGCGCTGATAAAAAAGCCCCGTTGATCCCGCAGATTAATCAATATGCAAAGTTCGCACTGCATGCTGATGAAAAATCGATGTCTACCACAATGGCTGCTGTTCGCATGCTCGGAGCCTTATTAAAAGATAAGTCTCTCGGCCCCAAAATTGTTCCCATCGTAGCCGATGAAGCGAGAACCTTTGGCATGGATAACCTGTTCCGGCAAATAGGCATCTACTCCCCTCTTGGTCAGCTTTATACACCCGAAGATTCTGAGTCTATGATGTTTTATAAGGAAGCCAAAAATGGTCAGCTATTAGAGGAAGGGATCAATGAGGCCGGTGCCATCTCATCTTGGGCTGCAGCTGCAACCTCATATTCTGTGCATGATACTCCCACCTTACCTTTTTATATTTACTACTCGATGTTTGGATTTCAACGCGTTGGTGATCTAATCTGGGCTGCAGCGGATCAGCGGGCTAGAGGCTTTCTATTAGGCGCAACTGCCGGCCGAACAACACTCTCAGGTGAAGGTTTACAGCATCAAGATGGCAGCAGTCATATTGTCGCTTCGACTGTTCCAAACTGCCGAGCCTATGATCCTGCCTATGCCTATGAGCTGGCATTGATTATGGATCATGGAATGCGCCAGATGATGGAGCGAAACGTCGATGAGTTTTATTACATCACTGTGATGAATGAGAATTACGCTCAACCCAATATGCCTGAAGGAGTGGAGGATGACATCCTTCGAGGTCTCTACCAGGTGGGGACACGAGGTGACAAAGAAGCGCATATAAGGGTTCGCCTAATCGGCTCCGGCACTATACTTAATGAAGTTATTGCTGCCGCCGACTGTCTGCTTAATGATTTTAATATCGCGAGCGATATTTTTAGTGCAACCAGTTTCACAGAGTTAGAGCGTGAGGCTCGAGCTATAGAACGAACGAATCGTCTTTCCCCCAGCAAGACGCCAAAAATCAGTCATGTCCAGGCTTGTTTACCCGGAGATCTTCCTATTATTGCAGCGACAGATTATGTCCGAGCGTTGCCTCAATTAATTGGCCCCTATGTAGAAGGGCGCCTCGTTGCCTTAGGGACTGACGGCTTTGGCCGCAGTGATAAACGAGCCGTACTGCGTAAATTTTTTGAAGTAGACAGTAAAAGTATCGTTATCGCTGCCATTGAAGCACTTGCCAAAGCGGAAATAATCGAATATTCAGTGCTAACAGCTGCACTAAACCGATATGAAATAGATGGGGATACGCCAGCACCATGGACTATTTGAATTGTCTTTACAGATAACTCCAGCCCAATAGCAACAGTGCATATCCATTATGTCGCTCTATACCTAGAGGCCTATTTTTCCTATACTGCGCGCCTTAACGATACCCACTTTAGGGTACCTTTTTAGACAGGATTGCTTCATGCCGAAGGTAATAACAGAAACAGTGACCGAAGTGCACCACTGGAACGAAACCTTGTTTAGTTTTAAAACAACTCGTGATGCGGGCTTTAGGTTTAAAAATGGTCATTTTGTGATGATCGGCCTTGAGCATGAAGGCAAGCCGTTAATGCGTGCTTACAGCATTGTCAGTGCCAACTATGAAGATGAATTAGAGTTCTTTAGCATTAAGGTAGCAAACGGACCCCTAACGTCAAAACTGCAGCACCTAAGTGTCGGCGATAAAGTATTGATTGGCAGCAAACCTACCGGAACTCTGGTCGCTGACCATTTACTGCCAGGAAAAAATCTCTACCTAATTGGCACAGGGACAGGCTTAGCCCCGTTCTTAAGCATTATAAAGGACCCAGAGATATACGACCGATTCGACACTATTATTCTCGCCCATGGGGTTCGCTATGTCTCTGAACTGGCCTACAGCGACTATATTCAACACGAACTAACTGAGCATGAATATTTTGGTAAATTAGTGAAGAAAAAATTAAGGTACTACCCTTTGGTGACACGAGAGCCCTTTAAGAACAATGGGCGCATAACCGACATGATGACGTGCGGTAAATTATTTATAGATCTCGACTTACCCTTGCCTAACAAAAAAGATGACCGCTTTATGTTGTGCGGAAGCCCCAGCATGCTCAAAGATATGAGGTCTATTTTAGAGGCTCGCGGCTTTTCTGAGACACGCGCAGGGGAAATGGGCGAATATGTTATTGAACGTGCATTTGTCGACAAATAAGGGCTATTTGACTATCTCTGAGACAAAAAAACGGCCACAAAAAGTGGCCGTTTTTAGTTCTATCTGTCTTTACGGGTTAACCGTCAATGCACCGCGCATACTGTACGAATGTCCGGGGAAAGAACAGAAAAAAGTATAAGCATCGCCACTCACCAATCCTGCCGTGGAGAAGGTCACGCTAGTGCTCTCGCCTCCGCCGATCACAGATGTTACGGCCAATACCCTTGCGTCGCCCGGCGGGACATAATTACTGACCAATCCAGCACTCATGCCTTCAGTGGCAAGCGCCTGCACATCAGCATCAGCCGATAATACCCAGTTATGACCCATTATGTTTGCCGGTAATTTCCCGCTATGCTTAAGATTAACCGTTATCGACTCACAGCTTTTCTCTACTGCCATGTCTGGGGTGCTGAATTTAAGATAATCGCCCACCTCAACGTCAAAGCTACAGGCTGCCTGAGACAGGCTAGTAAATGATACTACCCCAACCAAAATAAAAAATTTCGTGATTTGCTTCATAAAGACTCCATTGTAAAGTTTAACGACCGTTGTAATTGTAGCTTACGAATTCCAAAAGTAATTGGATGAGCACTATTTTTTTAAAAATAGTGCTCCATTACTCTGCTTTCATTACCGGTAGCTGGTAAAAACCCATATTAAAAAGTGTAAAACTGAATTTATCTGCGTACTGCTCTATAATTTTCGATACAGGGGTTCCTGATCCATGACCCGCATTAGTCTCAATTCGAATCAACGTGGGACTTTGACCTGCTTGTTTTTCTTGTAATTGTGCTGCAAATTTAAATGAATGGGCGGGAACAACCCTATCGTCATGATCCCCTGTAGTCACTAAGGTTGCTGGGTATTCTATTCCTTTATTAACGTTATGTACTGGGGAATAACCTTTCAGATATTCAAACATCTCTGGACTTTGCTCTGATGTACCATAGTCGTAGGCCCACCCCGCGCCCGCGGTAAAAGTGTGGTATCTCAGCATATCCATAACTCCGACGCCTGGAAGAGCAACAGCCATTAAACTAGGTCTTTGGGTCATCACAGCTCCAACCAAGAGACCTCCATTAGATCGTCCGTTAATTGCCAAATAATCACTAGAGGTATAGTAATTATCGATGAGATATTCCGCGGCGGCGATAAAGTCGTCAAACACATTTTGTTTGTTGAATTGAGTTCCCGCATCGTGCCACTGCTTGCCGTACTCGCCACCGCCACGCAGATTCGGCACCGCATACACCCCCCCCTGTTCTAACCAGAATGCGTTGGCAATGTTAAATGAAGGTGTCAGACTGATGTTGAAGCCGCCATAGCCATATAGGATGGTTGGATTTTTACCATTTAAAACCAAACCTTTTTTATGGGTAATCATCATTGGGATTTGGACGCCATCCTTTGAGGCGTAAAAATGCTGAGATGAAATATAATCTTCGCTAGCAAACCCAGCGCCTGATTCTTTAAATACTGTAGATGTATTTTCCTCTACGTCGAGTTCGAAAATAGTTGGCGGCGTATTGTAGTTAGTAAAAGAATAATACAACTTAGTATCTTCTCTATTGCCGCGAATGGCACTTGCGCTTCCCAGACCAGATAATTCGACCTCGCCAAGCCGATTTCCTTGATAGTCATACTGATAAACCTTTGAAAGCGCATTAACCATATATTCTGCGAAGAAATACCCACCACCAGTTGATGCAGACAGCACATGCTCAGTCTCAACAATAAAGTCCTCCCATTTTTCAGGTGTTGGATTTACCGCATCAACCGTCACAATGCGCTGATTGGGCGCGTCTCGGTCGGTCACTATGTACAGCTGAGTTCCGATATTATCAATGACATAGGCTTCTGAATTAGTGTCATCTAAAATTGTCACCAGTGGCGAATTAGGCACAGTTAAATCTTTCAGATAAAGATCGTTCCCAGACGTTGACACTGCGCCAGATATCACTAAATATCGGCCATCTTCGGTAACATCTCCGCCTACATAACGGCGCTTCTGTTCAGGGGTACCACCAAAAATAATCTTGTCTTGTTGTTGGGCAGTCCCCAACTTATGGTAGTACAGCTTATGCTGATCTGTTTTTGCTGAAAGCTCACTACCCTCAGGCTTTTCATAACTCGAATAAAAGAATCCGTCTTGCCCATTCCAGGCAATTCCAGAAAACTTCACATCAACAATAGGAGCCTCTAAGCGCTGCTTAGTCTCCACATCAATGGTAATAATTTTGCGCCAGTCACTACCTGCTTCTGAAATAGAATAGGCCGCAAGCGAACCATCACCAGAGAAGCTCAGTGTTGATAAAGAGGTGGTTCCCTCTTCGCTAAACGTATTGGGGTCTAAGAATACTTCCGGTTCGCCATTATCTGCGTAGCGATAAACAACATATTGATTTTGCAGTCCGGTGTTTCTATAAAAGTAAGTGTAAGCCCCTTCTTTGAAGGGGGCGCTAACTTTCTCGTAATCCCATAGAACCTCTAAACGTTTTCTAACGGCCTCTCGATAAGGAATCTTACTTAGATAGCCAAAGGTGACTGCGTTTTGTGCTGCCACCCAAGCCCCAGTCTCTAAGCTCATGTCATCTTCCAGCCAACGGTATGGATCAGCAACCGGCATGTCAAAATAATGATCAATCACCTCACCTTTGCGGGTTTCTGCATACACGCTGAAACCCACCTGGAGCTCACCATGTTTTTGACGATCCCCATTCTCCAGGCAAGCACTCAGCAAAAAGCCAAGTCCAAGCATTACTAATAGTGATACTCTCTTAAGTGCTGTCATTTTTAGTCCTTTATAAAGTGGCTAGTCCAGAGATCATGATATCCCCGTATAACGTGTAGTATAAATCATGAAGAATAACGACTTCGAATATTTATTAAGTCTACTTGAGATATTAGTCGCCTAGGAAACAAAACGTTTTCTATTGGTATTTACATGTTGCGCAAAAAAGAAAATTGTTCTTGTAATATTGATAATTGAAGTCAAGAATGCGGTACGAAAATTCGATTTAAAATATTTTAGGCATTTACTGTTTTCACAAAAATCGATGA
The DNA here is from genome assembly GCA_014381985.1 of SAR92 clade bacterium. Classification (GTDB taxonomy): domain Bacteria; phylum Pseudomonadota; class Gammaproteobacteria; order Pseudomonadales; family Porticoccaceae; genus HTCC2207. The sequence continues at coordinate 25,480 of JACNKP010000081.1, read as the reverse complement.
TAGCCAAGACAAAATATTTCTCAGGAGAGCTACAATGAAAAATTGGTCCATTCTACTTATTATCCTCTGCCTAGCCGCTTGCCAAGGTGAAGAAAATCCAAATAACAACAAAGAATCAGTCTCCTCTATCGAAGGAATTGAATTCGTTGAGGAAGTGATTGGCGAGAATGGTAAGACTATTATCCCTTATCAGAAGTTTGTGCTGGATAATGGTTTAACTCTGATTTTACATTCAGACAATTCAGACCCTTTAGTTCACGTCGACATCACCTATCATGTGGGGTCAGGAAGAGAAGATTTGGGCAAGTCTGGATTTGCGCACTTTTTCGAACATATGATGTTCCAGGGCTCAGAAAACGTCGACGACGAGCAGCACTTTAAGTTAGTCACCGAGGCAGGTGGCACAATGAATGGGACAACCAATACTGATCGCACTAACTATTTTCAAACAGTGCCAGCGAATCAATTAGAAAAGATGCTCTGGCTTGAAGCCGACCGAATGGGATTTTTAGTGGATGCCGTTACCCAAGAAAAATTTGAGGTGCAACGTGAAACTGTAAAAAATGAACGCGGTCAGCGTGTCGACAATCGACCTTATGGTCGCCTTAATGAGCGAGTATCTGAAGCGCTTTACCCTGCTGGCCACGCCTATTCATGGCCAGTAATCGGTTACTTGGATGACTTGAATCGCGTCAATGTGAACGATTTAAAAGCTTTCTTTCTTCGATGGTACGGACCCAATAATGCGACACTCACCATTGGCGGTGACATTAATATTACCGAGACATTAGTTCTGGTTAAAAAATACTTTGGTTCAATCCCTCGGGGTCCCGAAGTGGCCATGCCAGAAAAATCAGTGATTGAGATTGCTGAAGATCGTTATATCTCGATGGAAGACAACGTTCATCTGCCGCTCCTTTACATGACCTATCCAACAGTTTCACTGCGTCATGCGGACGAAGCCCCTTTGGATGTCTTGTCCAGCATATTGGGTGGCGGGAAGGCATCTCTACTGTATAAAAACTTAGTCAAAACACAATTTGCAGTGCAAGCTGAAGTGAGCCATCCCTGCGCTGAATTGAGCTGTACTTTTAGCTTATACGCACTACCACATCCCGCTTCCGGCAAATCACTCTCTGACATTGAAAACGTTATCCGCGACACCTTGGTTGAATTCGAACAGCGAGGTGTTGAAGATGATGATTTGCTAAAGGCTAAAGCTGATATGGAAGCCTCATTTATCTTTGGTCTGCAAAGTGTGTCAGGCAAAGTGAGCCAGTTAGCCGCTAATCAAACCTTCTCCAACAACCCTAACTACATTGCACAAGACATAGCCCGCTACAATAATGTAAGCAAAGAAGATGTTATGCGTGTCTTTAAAAAATACATTAAAGATCAGCATGGCGTGATAATGAGCGTGGTACCTAATGGCCAACTAAGCGCAATAGCGGCAAAAGATAATTTTGTGCCTGGCCCAAGAAGCGCAGGCGACGGAGCCTCCACCTCTGAAGATGATATTGCTGTGCGCAAAGGAGTCGATGATTTTGATCGAAGTATAATTCCCATTGCAGGCGCTAACAAAGCCGTCGATATTCCAGAAATGTGGCAGCATAATTTTGATAATGGCATATCCATTCTAGGCGCTCAAAGCATCGAAACCCCGACTACGTCGGTATTACTAAAAATTCCTGCTGGCCACTACTACAACGCCAAAAATACAGCAGGTACCGCTGGCTTAGTTGCTAGCATGCTTAAAGAATCAACAACAGAACGTAGTGCCGAAGAAATGAGTAAGGCCCTGCAAAAGCTTGGCAGTTCAATTTACATCTCTGCCGGCAACCTTTACCTAAATATTAATATTAGTTCACTGACTAAAAATTTAGATGCGACCCTAACCCTAGTCAATGAACAACTTAGAGCCCCTGCGTTTCTGGAAAGTGAATTCGAGCGATTAAAGAGCAATGCCATTCAAGGCACACTAAATAATAGGAAAGATGCTGGTTATTTAGCCTCCACAGCCTATCGACAACTGCTGAACGCTGATAATATTGCTGCTATGCCAAGCTCTGGTAATGAAAAATCGCTTACCAATATCTCGTTGGATGATGTTAAAGCGTTTTATCAACAACAGGTAAAACCTTTTGGCGGACAGTTGATTGCGGTATCTGACTTAGGTCAGGCTGAACTGACTAAATCACTCTCTATATTGGAAGACTGGGAAGGAAAAGCTGTCGATCTAAATTTATCTCTGCCAGAAGGTGACGGCAAAATGGGTGTGATTTATCTGGTCAATAAAGATGACGCCGCTCAATCTGCTATTCGAATAGGAAAGCGCTCCATGACTGAAGATATTACCGGTGAATACTACAAATCATCGCTAATGAATTTCGCGCTTGGTGGGGCCTTTAACAGTCGCATTAATTTAAATCTGCGAGAAGATAAAGGCTACACCTATGGTGCTAGATCCTATTTTAATGGCGGCAAATTGTCTGGTTATTACACCGCGACCGCAGAAGTACGAGCGGACGCAACGGATAAGTCTATTGTCGAATTTATTAATGAGATCAAAGACTATTCTGAACGTGGAATTACGGATGATGAGTTGATGTTTATGCGTAACTCAATCAATCAAAAAGACGCCCTAAAATATGAAACCCCGAGAGCCAAGTTGGCCTTCTTGGCGCAGATTTTAGAGCACGACCTAACCCCAGACTTTGTGCGTCAGCGCGCTGAAATAGTGACCAATATCACTAAAGCTGAGATCAATGCGCTCGCTAAAAAGCACCTCGCCGTTGACGATATGTTAATGGTTGTTGTTGGTGATGCAAAGACTCTGCGACCCCAGCTTAAAGCCCTTGGGTATAAAGTCTTGGATTATCAAATCTAGAGGTTAGTGATCTAATGTGGGGGACTAGTATGCTCTAGTCCCTTTTGGTCTGCCGATGGGCCCTTGCAGTTGAGGCATGGACATCATGCTTGCGTGGCATCCCCTTTGGGTCGTTAGAATCTTTGGATGCCTTAAATATTCCCTTAACTCCCCCTCTTTTGTTTAAAAATGAGCCTTTGCCTTAGGCGCACAAACAAAAGACTAATCCAAGACTGACTGGACAACATAAAAAGCAAAAAAAATACGCTTAGTGTGACAAAGGCATCCTGATCACATGAAATAACGAACAAGTTTATAACGGACAAAAGTAACCCGATAATGATTAGTCTCGTCGATTGCCGCTCCATACACTGTTCCTCAAGTTAGTCAAAATCGTGTAATTACCCTATGTAGGTTATATTGCAAATCTTAAGGGACTCTTAACACTGCTTATAAAAGGACTCTATAAATGAAACATTTATTTAAACTCGACAATCAGCAATCAGCTGAAATGCTCAGTGAAGATCTAGAGGGTTGGACGATCGTCAAAGGTGAGCCAACCATGAAAACTTGGGTGCTTCATACCTCAAATGATGGGAGCATGATTTCTGGTATCTGGACGGCCACTCCGGGAACCTACCATGCAACCTATTCAGAGTATGAATTTGTTCATCTCATAGAAGGCAGAATCACCATCACACCCGACGACGAGGAGCCCATTAATGTGGGCCCTGGGGATGCCTTTGTGGTCGAAGCCGGATTTAAAGGTACCTGGGAAATCTTAGAATCCGTGATTAAACACTTCGATATTAAACTATAACCGTCCCCCTTATCGTGTAATAACAATAGCTGGGGCCATCTTTAGATTACATTTTATGGAAATCAATCAAAAAGACGCCCTAAAATATGAAACCCCGAGAGCCAAGTTGGCCTTCTTGGCGCAGATTTTAGAGCACGACCTAACCCCAGACTTTGTGCGTCAGCGCGCTGAAATAGTGACCAATATCACTAAAGCTGAGATCAATGCGCTCGCTAAAAAGCACCTCGCCGTTGACGATATGTTAATGGTTGTTGTTGGTGATGCAAAGACTCTGCGACCCCAGCTTAAAGCCCTTGGGTATAAAGTCTTGGATTATCAAATCTAGAGGTTAGTGATCTAATGTGGGGGACTAGTATGCTCTAGTCCCTTTTGGTCTGCCGATGGGCCCTTGCAGTTGAGGCATGGACATCATGCTTGCGTGGCATCCCCTTTGGGTCGTTAGAATCTTTGGATGCCTTAAATATTCCCTTAACTCCCCCTCTTTTGTTTAAAAATGAGCCTTTGCCTTAGGCGCACAAACAAAAGACTAATCCAAGACTGACTGGACAACATAAAAAGCAAAAAAAATACGCTTAGTGTGACAAAGGCATCCTGATCACATGAAATAACGAACAAGTTTATAACGGACAAAAGTAACCCGATAATGATTAGTCTCCTCGATTGCCGCTCCATATGCCACCCTTAAGTTATTCAAAATAGCTCACTCAAAGATAGACAACGCACACTACAAATGGTTTTATACTTATACATAAATGTATAGATATAATAAAGTTATGGTGTCGTTGCTCACAGCACACTGAAGATATTTCGCAGCATGGTTATAGCATCCTATATTGCCCAACGAGTCAGCAAATCTCAAAGGCCAAAAACAGACTTTATTTTTATTTTGAGCCATGAAGGACATTACCGTGATGCTTAAAAAAATCAACACTAGGGACTTAACACTCGGCATGCATGTGCATAAGTTCTGTGGTAGATGGTTAGACCATCCTTTTTGGCGCTCGGATTTCACTCTAGAGTCTCACAAAGACATCCTCACAATACGGCAAAGTAATATTACCGAAGTCGTCATCGATACCCATAAAGGGCTAGGCATCGTCACCCACTTTGAGCCCTGTGATTTAATTCTGCCTGAACTGCCCGATCAAATAATTCCGGCACCTAAAACCGTGCCAATGGGGGACGAGATTAAGCAAGCAACCAAGGTCTATGCCAAGTCTAAAAAAGCAATTCAATCTATGTTCAATGACGCCCGTATGGGTAAATCTATTGATTTAAGTACTACCAAAACAGTGGTGAGCGAAATATCTCAGTCAGTGATGCGCAACTCTGATGCACTGATTAGCATAATGCGAATTAAAACAGCTGACGAATACACCTATATGCATTCTGTAGCGGTCTGCGCTCTAATGATCGCGCTAGCCAATTCAATAGGCCTCGATCAACAAGAGTGCACTGACGCAGGAATCGCTGGCCTTTTACATGATATCGGAAAGACTAAAATGCCTGATGATATTTTAAACAAGCCAGGTAAATTAACCGATCAAGAATACGCGTTAATGAAAACTCATCCCGATGAAGGCTATAAAATACTCACTAAGCATTATAACGTTGGTGCTACGGCTCTGGATGTTTGCCTGCACCATCACGAAAAAATTGATGGCTCTGGGTACCCAATGGGGCTTAAAGGAGATCAGATTAGTCTTCTATCGAGAATGGGGGCTATCTGTGATGTCTATGATGCTGTTACCTCAGACCGCCCTTACAAGAAAGGTTGGAACGCTGCTGAAGCTCTGCAGCGAATGTCTCAATGGAAAGGTCATTTTGACCCTCAATTATTTCAAGGTTTTGTCAAGATGATAGGAATCTACCCTATTGGCTGCTTAGTCGGGCTTGCCAGCGGTAAAATAGGTGTTGTCTATGAACAAAATAAAGGGACTTTGCTGAAGCCTAGAGTAAAGGTGTTTTTTTCCTCTAGGCTGAATACGTATATTAAAGCAGAAGTTATCGACTTTTCAGACCCATCTATTAAAGACAAGATCGTCGGGCCTGAACTGCCAGAAAGGTGGGGCATCAAAGATATTAATCATTATTGGACTGACTAAAGCTTAACGGCCTGAGGTAAATAGCCTCTGTTTCTGTTACATATAGATTTAATTCTATAAATACACCTAAGCAGTTTTTCCCCAGACGCCTGCACCTTTGTTCCAAGTGGTAATTTATGTCGCACCTTAACTGATCGAGAGAACACCTTACTTTAGATCGCTTTAAGATAATCTAGCGCACCCTTAACCGCAGCAACCTGCGCCATGATGCAATTTTCATCATCTACCCGCGGGCTGTCTGGATAGACTTCGGTAGTAGTCACAAAAGGTGCATCGGTAAATCCAGCGCACAATCCAAGACCTTTAATAGGGTAATTTATCACACCCCGCTGTTCTGTTTTAGCACCAATTAAATAGTTATTTTCATCTGATGGCGCTATGTGGGTTACTTTTTCTACGGCATCAATAATTGCTTTCTGAAACTCTGGCACCGGATTTTCGCTATCACCCACACCGTAAAAACCATCAGGGATTTCCCACAACGCTTGTTCAACAGCGTCGCGAGCTTCTAAGGCTGGCCTAAATTCAGAGTTGTCAGTGTCTGTCGTTTCATGTAAATCAAGGTGGGTAAGTATAGGAACAGTAAGACCTTTAATGTAGCTCATAATGCAGCTGGCTTCTTCTACTGCTGTGCCAAGTTTAAAAGACCGATTAGGATCAATGGCATTAGGGTTCCAACGATTAATCGTTTCATATCCCCAGGGACTGATGCAGGGTGCCACGACAAAATTATAGGTGTCGGCGTAAGATGCCAACATAGTCTCGACGAACCGCAGAGCGCCTTGCACGCCACTAGTCTCATAGCCATGCACACCACCTGTAATAAATACTGTGGGTTTATCGTCTTGCCAGTTTTTCGTTTTGATCACCCATAGGGTATAGGTGTCTGGATCAAAAGACAGAGCGCCGTATTGCTCGACAATGACCAGCTCTGATAAATCCTGGCCTATCGCCTCTACCTTAGTCACTACCTGTTGCTGGTAGGAACGTTTAATTGTTTGCTGGCTTAGCCAAGCCGCCTTTTCTTCATCCCGCCATGGTTTTCCCGGGGTTCCAATAGAGTAATCTTGTTGTGATGCCATGTTTTGTGTCTCCATTTAGTCCTCCTTAAAAATCTTCACCACTAGCTCGCCCTGTTTATTAATTGAAGCACGGTACATACCCAGCGAATTAAACGAAAAAGCCACATTAGCGTCCTTATCGACACCGACAACACCACCAGATGCATCCATTTTTACCAATTTTTCCTGAACCACCTCGTCTTGGGCCTGCTGTAAAGGAATGCCTTTGTACGCCATGCGTGCACAAATGTCATGGGCCACAGCAGCACGAATAAAATACTCGCCATGACCTGTTGCTGAAATACCACAGGACTCGTTATCAGCATAGGTTCCAGCACCAATAATTGGCGCATCCCCAACCCTACCAAAGCGCTTATTGGTCATTCCACCTGTGGACGTTCCAGCGGCAATATCACCATTTTGATCAATAGCCACCGCGCCTACTGTGCCTAACTTTTTCTCATCAAACTGATACGTTAATAGCAACGGATCAGAGATTTCCGGTAACAGCGTCACAGACTGTTCTTGGGCGATAATGCGCTCTAACTGCAGGCGCCGACGGTCAGTTTTAAAATAATCATTTGAAACCAAGTCAAACCCCTGCTGCTGAGCAAAAACCTCAGCTCCGGGGCCCACCAGCATGACGTGGGGTGAATTATCGAGCACAGAATTAGCCAGACGAATAGGACTTTTAATGCGCGTCAGAGCAGCAACAGCACCGGCGTTAAGGGCCCGCCCCTCCATAATGGAAGCATCTAACTCAATATTGCCCTCATGATTAAACACAGCACCATGACCTGCATTGAATAAGGGGGAATCCTCCATGAGAGTAATGGCAGAAATAATCGCATCTCGGCTGGAACCGCCCGCGATTAAAACGTTATGACCAGCCATAATAGCCTTGGTCAAGATGACACGATATTCAGCTTCAATCTCAGGACTCATTAACTCACGACGGATCGTGCCTGCACCCCCATGAACAACGATGGCAACGGGATGCTTGTCTGCGGCCACAAGATCATGCGACGTGCCCAGCGCCACACAAACCACTAACGCCAACAGTAATAGCTGAAATAAAGATAAGGCCAATCTAGGAGACGTATCCATAGTGTAGGTTTCCTTTTTCTAAATCATAACACCAACCCCATCATTCATGCTTTGGTGATGAGTCTAAATGACCCTTACTTTAAAAATACTGAATCTGTCTGTAATGTTCTTATCAAAGACATGACAGATTTGTCACCGTTAAAGGATCCTCTCTAGTATCACAACAAAGAAAAAAATAGTTCTGTTACTCTTATAGCTAATTCCGATAACTATTGAACTATCAAGATGTTATTCTCAGACAAGAACTTTAAAAATGAGTAGTTTATGTCGGAATCAGGCATTTTTTCCGTAGCACCGGTCGTCATCACCTTAGTTTTATCCGTTTGGTCCCGCAATGTGGTGCTGGGCTTGTTTGTCGGTGTATTCTCTGGGGTACTACTACTGAATGGCCCCAATCTCCTTACGGGCATGAGTATCATGGTCGAGCAATACCTAGTTGCCCAAGCCTCAAACAGCAGCAATGTCGGTATTTTATTATTAATGATTTTTGTTGCAGGTCTTGTCGGTCTGATGGAGAAATCCGGCGGCGCGGCGGCTTTTGCCGGCATGATGACTAAGTTCATCACCAACAGTGTGAAAGCGCAGACCGCAGCATGGACAAGCGGGTCTTTACTGTTCTTTACAGACTCCGGGACACCCCTTATTGTCGGCCCATTGTTTCGGCCGATTATTGATGGCTTAAAAATAAGCCGTGCAAAACTGGCTTGGATTATTGACTCAACCGCATCGCCTGTGGCTGTCCTGGTGCCTTTTATTGGCTGGGGGCTATACTCTCAAGGGCTTATATCACAGGAATATAAAAGTTTAGGTATCGATGAGAGCGCCTTTTTAAGCTATATCAAGGCCATACCGTTTCAGTTTTATTCTATCTTAGCTGTCGCTATGGTCCCATTGGTAGTCATGGCAAAAGCAGATTTCGGTCCAATGAGAAAAGCTGAAGAAGATTGCGCCAAAGGCATTGTTATGGAAAGCCCCGAAGCTCTAGACGCAGAGGTGGTGACCGAGACCAATCTACAAAAAGCTAAACCGATCATGGTCTGGCTTCCCCTAGGATGCATGTTGATTATTATGTTTTCTCTACTGGTACCCCAGGGCTTTCCTTTAGATATGGCTAACATGCCATCTAATGCGTTTCGGGCATCCCTCTCTACGGGTTATATCTGCGCGGCCATTATCTTAATTATGCTGATGCGGCATTATGGGGTGCGCTCGCTCAGTGGCGGGTTTTCATTGTACCTAGAGAGCATGAGCAAGGTGGTCACTGTTCTTATTATTCTTGTTCTGGCTTGGTCACTGGGCGCCATAGGCAAAGATCTTGGCGCACCTGCTTATATCTCTGCTTTTATCGATGGCAGGTTGCCAGCCTATCTAATCCCCGCGGTCGTTTTTGTTGTTGGGGGTATTATCTCGTTTTCTACAGGTTCATCCTGGGGAACCTATGCCATTTTGATACCCCTTACTATACCCATCGCACACCAGTTTGATGCGCCAATGTATGTGTCTATTGGGGCGGTCTTATCGGGCGGGCTATTTGGTGATCACTGTTCACCGATTTCAGATACGACTATTCTGTCAGCCACCGGTGCGGGTTGCTCCCAGATTGACCATGTTAAAACACAGTTTCCCTACGCTATTTTTAACGGGTTCTGCAGTCTAATCTCTTACGTAGTCGCAGGTCTGACAGGCAGTATTTGGGCGCTAGGATTAGGCGCTCTTTTAATGGTTATCGGGTTGTTAATACTAAAAAAATGGTGACTGCTGTAGCACTAGGCGGTCTAGTTTTTGACGATTAGCGATCCAATCCAACACCTCTGAACCGCGCACTGATCTTCAGCATCGCACCCACATCTAAAAAAGGTCGTGGCGGCAGCCAGGTGGCAGTTTCCGAGCCAAGACAGTCAGTAATTAAACCTGACTGACCTCCTCCAGCATACTCAGCCAACGCGTGACCAAAAGCGGTGCCCTTGCTAACTCCTGATCCATTGTAGCCGCCGGCAAGGTAGATGTTTTTGCGTTGCTGGCCAAAGAAGTTTGTACCATTACCGCTAATGCCCTCGACACCAGACCAGGCATATTCAAAAGGCACATGAGCAAGCTGCGGAAAGCGTTTTTCAAAGCTACTTCGGTGGATGACCTGACGAGCCTCTAAAACCTTAGTCGAGAGCAATGCAGCACCACTGTATTCAGCGGTATTACGCAAGCATATTCGTCCATCCTTTGTTAGCCGCAGCGTCGCGCCACCCCCATGCAAAGAGATGATACCCCAGGTTTCGTAACTGCCAAGAGATGCCAACTCCTGCGGGGTTAACTTGCGCGTAAAGCTCCCCGACAGCGTGCTGCCGATAAGGCGTCTGCGCAGAAATCCAAGTTTTGGGGCTTCGTAGTTTATCGCCATCACCAGCTTGTCGGTTTTTATCTCGCTATCCGCTAACTGCAGTGTTATAGGGTTACCGAGTTGGACCTTTAAGACAGGACAGTTTTCAATGAGCCTTACATTATTAGGCTGATTATCCCCAAGCCCACGCACTAAAGCCGCTGGCTGCACTAACGCGCCGCGTTTAACGTGAACCCCAGCCTGATATAAAGATGTGCCAAAACGGCTTTTCATCGCCTGCTGGTCAAGACTACTGTGTTCCACGTCCATAGCGTTCAGATAATCAATAAAATATTTGTGCTCTTTGACCGATTTCCTGTCAGCCGCGCCATGATGAAAACCACTATCATCCCACTGGCAGTTAATGGCTAGAGACTTGATCTGCTGATCTAAAATATCAAGACCGGCCTGATTAATACGGTTGACCCGTGCAACGTTCTCTTTTTGCTCGGGCTTAAAAGCACCCGGAAAATGACTCACACCAACCGCGAATCCCGAATTACGACCGGACGCACCTTGGCCCACTAGGCGGGCGTCAAGAAGGATGATTTCGTCATTAGGGTGGAGTTCGGCTAAGCGCCGCGCGCAGGCCAGACCGGTTAAGCCTGCTCCCACCACAACCCAAGGCACCCGAAGAATGCCTTGCATTGCATTGCACGCTTGGCGTGGCGGTAAAAGTTCACTCCAACCATGCTGGTCGGTGGCAAAGTCCCTCTGAGACAAAGTCATGGTTGGCCTGCCATGTGTTACGGCTTTTCTGCCTGCGCAGCCTGCGCAGCCATTAGTGCAGCAACTTCGGCTTCCAGGGCGGCGCCATCATGAGCCTGCTTAATAACATAGGCCCGCACGGCTTCCGCGTCAGACGGACTTAACGCATCTGCAAATGACACCATACCATTACCTGACAGGGCTCCACCAATCACTATGGCTTGCCATGCGTCTGGATTTGCAGTGATTGATGACCAGCGTAAATCAGGTAACACGCCAGAGCTTATCGCTAGAGGGCCATGACAAACACGGCAATTAAAGTGGTATTGATCAAAGCCTAATTGAATCATGTCCGGGTCGCCAAACTTTTCAGCTTTTGGAGTGCGCGGTGCCATGACCAGATTAGGATCTGGAATAGTTTCAGTTGCGCCTAACTTAAAGGTTACCACTTTCCCAACAATCGGTGGCACAGGTTGATCATAAGCTGAGCCTCCCGCTAAGGCATAGGCCGAGCCCCACCCCGTCGTAATGGTAACGTACTGTTCCCCATCAATTTTATAGGTTCCGGGGCCAGAGGCAGCGCCGGACTTAACATTTTGGTGCCACAACTTCTCCCCCGTCGCCGCATTGTAGGCAGCAAATTCCCCTTCTAAACGACCCTGAAAGACAAGTCCGCCAGCCGTAGAAAGAACACCTCCGTTCCAAGCATTACTGTGCTCCACACTCCAGCGAGCACTCTGAGTTATGGGGTCCCAGGCAACCAGTCGCCCCTTGAGTGTGGCTCTAAGAGCCATGGCTGTTGCAAGATCAAGGTCCACAGGCAAGCCAGCGGATAGGTTTGTACCTGTGTTCCATTTCTGTATCCGCGTCTCAAACAGACGATCAGTTGCATAAGAGTCAGGTACCTCTTGGACTGGAATGTAGGCAAGATTTAGCTCCGGGTTAAACGCCATTGGCTGCCAATTATGCGCACCCAGCGGCCCAGGGTTCTGCATGAAAGGGGTTTCGCTATAACGCGCCTCTTTGATCTCTATGGGGCGTCCATTGACATCTAAGCCCTGCGCCCAGTTTTGTGGGACAAAGGCTTCACCGGAAATGAACTCGCCGGTGGCAGCATCTAACAGGTAGTAGAACCCATTTTTGGGTGCCTGCATAGCAACACGACGTGTGGCCCCGTCCGCACCAATTGGCAGGTCAGCCAAAATAATAGTTTGGGTAGCGGTGTAGTCCCAGTTGTCACCAGGGGTTGTCTGAAAATGCCACTTATAGGCACCAGTTGCGGCATCAACAGCTACAATGGAGGACAAGAACAGATTATCGCCTTTACCTGCATCCCGAACATCGCGATTCCAGGGTGAGCCATTGCCAACACCAAAAATAACGCTGTCATTCACATCATCATAGGCGATTGAGTCCCAAACAGTGCCGCCACCGCCGTCTGTGGTCCAGGCACCTTCATCGCCCCAAGTCAGATTACCAATGTCTTTGAGCGCGCTGTCAGAAATAGCACCATCAGGCTGTTTATTAGGGTTTGGTACGGTGTAAAAGCGCCACACCAAGTCGCCAGTTGCGGCAGAGTACGCAGATAGATAGCCTCGCACGCCCAGTTCTGCACCACCGTTCCCAATCAGCACATTACCCTTAACGACACGCGGAGCACCTGTAATTGTGTAAGGCTTGGACTGGTCAACGGTAACCTGACTCCACACTAGTTTGCCGGTAGCAGCATCTATGGCTTCGAGCCTCCCATCAATAACACCGACATACACTTTCCCTTTCCAAACGGCCACACCACGGTTAACCACATCACAGCAAGCTTTTGCACCAACTGCTCTATCGACATTAGGATTGTAAATCCAGAGTTCACTGCCGGTTTTTGCATCAAGCGCATAAACCACTGACCACGCAGAGGTCACATACATAACACCGTCAACAACGATCGGTGTGGACTCAACACCCCGCTCTGTCGCCAGATCATAGGTCCAAGCGACGCCCAGTTGATCCACATTATCGGTGTCAATTTGCTTCAGGCCAGAGTGCCGTTGTTCATCATATGTACCACCATAGGTGAGCCATTCTTCAGGGGTTGCCGCTGCATTCAGTAGCCGCTGGGAATCCACGTCAGCAAAGGTTGCAGGGTCACGTTCACAGGACGTAAGTATGAGTGCGGACATTAGATAGGCCGACAAAGTGAAATATTTTATTAGACTCATGATTGATACCCTCTTTGCTTTTTATTTGTTTTGTCAAAGTATAATGCAGAAATAAACCCTACACTGAGAAGGTCAATGTTCGACCTTCATAGGTATCTTCGGATCCATGCCAAGAGCTTCTTTGTCTGCCTTAACCATAGCCCGCACATCTGCCAATAGCGCTTTTGCATCGTAAACGATACCATCCTTTATAGTCCAACGCACACCGCCAACCCGCTCAACTTTTTGGGTTTGGTTGTTTAACTTTGGAACACCAGTGCCATACAAAGATTTGAGATTATGCAGTGGGTTTTCATCGACAATAATCATATCAGCCTTTTTACCAACCTCGATGGTTCCTATGTCATCATCTTTACCAAGCACTTGGGCGCCAATTTTAGTCGCAGCTCTAATGACTTCGAGCGGATGAAAGCCTGCCTCTTGTAGCAGCTCTAACTCTTGTATATATCCAAAGCCATAAAGACTGTAGATATAACCCGTATCGCTACCAACAACTACCTTGCCACCGCGATTTTTATAATCATTGACGAACTGCATCCACAATGTGTAATTATGCTTCCATTCGATTTCATCTTCCGTGGTCCAGTTAAAAAAGAACGAGCCGTGCTTTTCTCGGCTGGCGCGATAGAAATCCCATAGATTAGGCGAAGTGTATTCGTAATGCCATTCAGCGGTATATGCCCGCATTAGATCTCGACTGGCTAAGTAAATAGTGAACGTAGGACTCAAACAAAAGTCCCTCTCAAGCAATGCCTCCATAGCCTGATTCCATCGTTCTGAACCTGGCCCTGCAGCCTGTTTCCATAGTCGTCCCGCTTGCCCAAAACGATCTTGCTCGTCACTGTAAATATAATCTGATGGATAATTTTGTATCACCTTATCGGTAAATAAGGCCTCTGGTAGGCCATACCAGTGCTCCATGCAATCTAGGCCGTGACTTGACGTATCCAAGACGTTCGCATGAGCAACATCTAATTGAGCATGATGCATCGTTGTGCCCAACCCGACTTTTTCGGCTTCGTCTAAGGCAGCCCATAAAATCTCCTCGGGAGCACCCATAAACTTAATACCATCTGCCCCGATACTTTTTAGATGACGAACGCGAGTTCGTGCATCCTTAGGAGACTTAATGGGCGGTAACGCTTTATTTAAATTAGGCATGCTGAAATAAGGAAACGAGGTAATTCGAGGTGCGGTGATAGCATTTCTATCACTGAGCTCTTTCAGTGCTATAACCCGGCTTTCACCGTCCGTGGAAAACACCTCTCGTACGCTAGTCACTCCGTGACCCAGCCAGAGTTTAAAAATATAGTCAGCGGATACTTTTTGCCTCGCATCTGGGGCGTGAATATGTGTGTGTGAATCGACAAACCCTGGTAATAAATATTTGCCATCCGCATCAATTTCTCGAACTTTTTGATCAGATCGCGTGTTTATCGATGGTCGATGTTGTGGATTAATGGGAATGCCTGGGGCGCCGACTAGTCGCACTTCTGTAATGCGGTCTTGCTCCACCACGACATCTACCGGCCCTGTTGCCGGAGCTCCAGTGCCATCAATCAAGTAGGCACCGCGGATAATGAGCTGGTCATACTGCCCTTCTCCGTCCTGACGTATCGGAATATCATCTTTGAGACTGGTCATTAAAGCCTCTGTAGTAGCCGCCATGCTTGGTAGTGACGTTACCCAGACGAGTAACACTGTGATCAGTGCATTCAAATATTTCTTAATCATCGATATTCCCCTATTAACAAATCCGCTGGTGCTCACAGCCACTAAAAACTCAACACCTAAGCCTAGAATATAGTTAAGTTACGGGTAGATGTATAGGTCTGAATGAAACACACAAAAGAAACCTGCGAGTGCTCTTTGATGGTTACAATGTCGTAAAAACTGGGGCCACTAGCGCTTGTAATCAGCTTCTTCTTTATCCAGAATTGATTTCAATTCATTAAAATGTGCATTAGCAGAACCATCGAAGCCTTCCCATTGTTGAGCCGTCTTTTCAGCTACCTCATTCGATAGGAAATTAAGCGCCATACCCGTCTGTAGTGCACGGATATAAGTCTCAGCTGAGCGCTCAAAATAGAATAAGCGGTTAAAGGCATCAGCCACACTCGAGCCTAAAACTATCACTCCGTGATTACCCATGAGCATAACTTTTTTATTCGGATCACTAAGCATAGCGGCACAACGCTCCCCCTCGTCAACAAACGCCATGCCGTCAAACCCAGCATCAACGACAACTCTATTATGGAACTGAGCGGTATTTTGATCGATCGCCGGCAATCGCGGATCTTTAAGGCAGGCTAGCACCGTCGAAAATATCGAATGTACGTGCAGTACACAGCGCGCATGAGGGCAATGTTTGTGTACCGCGCCATGGAGCCCCCAAGCAGTTGGGTCAGGCGCATTAGCCTGAGACATAGTGTCCTGATTGTTGGCATCTAAAAGCAATAAATCGCTGGCCTTGATGGTGGCAAAATGACGTTGATTTGGATTAATCAAAAACTGACTGCCACTATTATTGATCGCTACCGAAAAATGATTAGCCACACCTTCATGATAGTTTAAGCGCACGGCCCATCTGAAAGCGGCGGCAAGATCTATTCGTTGTGTCTGTATGAAATCTGACATTAAGCTGCTCCAACATTTCGATTCGTCATTGCGCATTATAAAGACTACATTAACCTGTACCATTATTCATACTAGTTAGGACATCGTCGCTATTTATAATGATCACAAGGCAGCCTTATGCGTTTTTGGTAGCTTTGTGATACCCTTGATAAACAATAATTACAAATAAATAATATCCTATGAGCGATCACCTTAGCATTAAAACTACAGAGCCCGAAGTTGATTGGGCTGTCTTTATCCCCTCTCTAGTTATTGTCCTAGCTTGTGCGATTCCGTTAATGATTTTTCCCGAAAGTGCCGCGCAATTTCTTACTGAAGGTCGAACAATCATTATGAGTAATTTTTTATGGCTCTATCTCTCTGTTGGTTTAGGTGCCTTTGGATTTTGTATGTGGTTGGCCTTCGGCCGATTTGCTCAGGTGAAATTAGGCCCCCCCGATGAGCCACCGGAATATTCAGATACCCATTGGGTAGCAATGATGTTTACTGCGGCTATTGGTGCTGCTGTTTTAGCTTGGGGTTTCGCTGAACCTATTTATTATCTTCAAACTCCCCCGATGGGAATTGAAGTAGGCTCATCCAAATCTTTCGAATGGGCACATATGTACCCCCTACTGCACTGGGGTTTAGTTCCTTGGTCTATTTACGCAGTGCCTGCTGTACCCATCGCTTACATGCTTTATGTGAAACGTTACCCGGTATTACGCATTAGTAGCGCATGTGATGGAGCACTGCCGACTAGAGGTCGCAATCAGATCAAAACGGGTATTGATATTTTCATCGTGCTAGGAATTGTCGGAGCCGTGGCTACGTCATTAGGGTTAGTTGTCCCTCTTTTGTCAGCCATGTTATCCACGTTGTTTGGCATTGAAGATAGTATGCTTATAAAGATGACTGTACTTGCGCTGTGGACGCTATTATTCGGCGCTAGCGTCTATAAAGGTCTGAAATCAGGGATTAAAGTCTTGGCTGACGTTAATATGGTTTTAGTTGCTATTGCGGTTATTTTTATACTGGTTGCCGGTCCTGGAATTTTTATCCTGGACCTAACCGTTAACAGCATCGGCTTGATGTTTAACAATTTCATCAGTACTGCCACATGGACAGACCCTATTGATAACGGTAGCTTTCCAGAGGACTGGACGGGATTTTATTGGGCTTGGTGGCTAGCGTATACCGGCATGATTGCCTTATTTTTCGGACGCATTTCTCGGGGCCGCACAATACGTCAGCTAGTCTTGGGGGTTATTTGTTGGGGTTGCTTAGGCACCTGGTTAGTTTTGGCTGTAATGGGTGGATACTCACTTTATCTTGAGTCCACTGGAGCTCTCAATGTTTCAGAAATTTTAAGTACACAGGGCATGTCCTATGTTAACGCTCTAGTCATTCAAAGCCTGCCATTTGGTAAATTTGCCTTAGTTATATTTATCGTGTTGTCTGTAATATTCTCTGCAACCACAATAGACTCCTCAGCCTATGTTATTTCCAGTATCTGCGCGAAAAACCTACCGTCGGATTCAGAGCCAAAACGCTGGAGCCGCGTGGCATGGGCAGTGCTTCTTGCGCTAATAACTGCCGGCATACTGCAGTCCGGAGCCTTGAATACAGTGCTTTCAATAACCGTCCTTAGTTCAGTGCCGCTAATCCCTATCATGTTTCTATTATGTATTTCGTTAGTGCGTTGGTTAAACCAAGATTTTGGTCATATGGTCATACGCAAAGAACTATCATTAGCGGCTGAAGACCTTAATTCGAATAGCTAAAAAACTAGCGGCTTGTTAAATTAATTATGCTAATTAACCTGCCGCTCGCGCCCTTCCCAGTGCGGTTTGCGTAATTCAGTTTTCAACACCTTACCTGCACCGGACAGTGGCATCGGTTGATCTCGAAACTCCACTGTTTTCGGGCACTTGTAACCCGCTATAGCACTGCGACAATGCTCAATTAATTCCTTCTCAGTCGCTGTGGCTCCGGCCGCTAAAATCACAATGCCATGAACCGCCTCGCCCCATTCCTCGTGAGGAACACCAATGACCGCCACATCTTGCACCGCTGCATGGCTAATTAGAGCGTTCTCAACTTCGGTGGTAAACACATTTTCACCACCTGTGACCACCATATCTTTGACTCTATCAACGATATACAAATAACCTTCCTTATCAAATATACCGGCATCTCCAGTAAACACCCACCCATCTTGTAATGCGCTGGCAGTCTCTTCCGGCTTGTTCCAATAACCAATCATCGCGTGGGGACCTCGCACCACCACCTCTCCCTGTTTGCCCAGATCCACCTCGTCGCCTGCATCGTTAAGCAGCTTTATTTCACTGACCGATAATGGTTTACCTGCTGACTTTAAAATTTCACCACCACGGCGGTGATCCTCAGTCGATAGCATGGTTACTAAGGGTGCCAGCTCAGTCTGACCATAGGCTTGAATAAAGCCCACTGTGGGCCATAAATCCATAGCCTGAGTGAGTAGCGCGGCCGGCATCGGCGAGGCGCCATATAATATCCGTTGCAAACTACTAAGATCTGCCGTCGCAGCATTTTCATGAGCCAGGGCCATTTTTATCATCGCTGGCACCATTAGCACATGAGATATTTTCTCTTCTGCAATAATATTGAGCACCAAAGCAGGCTCAAAACCTGCCACAAAAATATGACTTGCCCCGGCCAGAACCGTCATCATTGAACAGGCGAAATCCGCCATATGAAACATTGGTGCCGTATGCAAGTATGAACCATTAGAGTCTATCTCCATGCCACCCATACCACCGATAGCACTAGCCCAAATAGCTTGGTGGGATTGCATTACGCCTTTAGGAAATCCAGTCGTACCACCGGTATAAAAAATACCAGCCATGTCGGCACCGTTGCGAGTCGACGGTGCAATAGTTTGATTGTCCGCGATGAGAGATTCATAGGACTTGGCCCAATTGGGTGTCTCACCGTCACCCATATAAATAACATGCTCTAGGGATTCGACCTCATTTTTTAATTGCTCAGCCTGTGCACTAAACGCATCATCAAATAACAGCACTCGGGTACCAGAGTCAGTTAAAGCATAATTGTTCTCCGCCACTGCCCAGCGCGTATTAAGTGGCACCATACAATAGCCTGCCCATGGTACTGCAAATATAGCCTCAAAATAGTTGTCACTATTGAGGCTGAGAATAGCAACCCGCTCAGCCTCACCTAGCTGAAGTCGATCTAACGCCCCCGCAAAACTCGCTACCCGGTCTAAAACCTGTGGCCAGTGACGTGAGCGTCCGTTATATCGAGTCGCGACTGCGTCGGGATTGAGACGGGCACTGCGTTGAAGTAATCCAGGTATTGAAATCATATAAATATTCCGTGATATTTTTTTTATCATAAAGGATGTGTCAGAATATGACTAGCCATGACAGATTCTTGCTTAAAAATCTGCCTAGTTCAGATAACTTTAGCTTAACCAGAGCTTGTGGTTCTTACTCTAAATAGATGAAGCATATAATCAGAATTAAGCAATATAGTTGAGTATCTCTTGATATTGAGCTCATTTCATATAAACATAGCTACTTGATGAGTATTAGCTGGTTCTGCTTAGTAGTAATTCGGTAAGAACTTTACTCAAGTGGCTCTCTTTGTGCCGACGCGTTTGGATACCTAGTTTTCTAATGCTGCTTGTAGTCGACACCATGTCATTGGCCACTTAAATTATAAATTTGTAATAGGTGACGTAAATATGAATACAGGGAAAGAATTCAGCACAGTTGCTCCACTCTGCGATTATCCTTTGAACAGCGCAGCGCAGACATCTAACAAAGACATTCTGCGCTGGGTTGAGCGCATGGAAGCTTTGCTACAACCCGATCGGGTGCATTGGGTAGATGGCTCTGAAGAAGAGTCTGCCGCCATGATGGAAATGATGGTCAGCCGTGGTGACTGTGTAAAACTTAACGAAAATTTGCGCCCCAACAGCCACCTATTTCGATCTGACCCACGTGATGTTGCTCGCGTTGAAAGCCGCACCTATATTTGTTCTGTTGCCGAGGCCGATGCTGGGCCGACAAATAACTGGATGGCTCCTGAGGAAATGAAGGTAAAGATGAATGGCCTGTCTGAAGGCGCAATGCGTGGCCGTACCATGTATATCATTCCTTTTAGTATGGGTCCCATCGGGTCTCCCATCGGTAAGACGGGTATTCAAATTACAGACTCGGCTTATGCCGTAGTCAATATGCGAATTATGGCCAGGGTATCGCCAAAGGTGTTGGATATCTTAGGTGACAGTACTGACTATGTTCGCTGTGTGCACACAGTCGGACAGCCTATACTTTCTAAGCAAGACGATGTCAGTTGGCCTTGTAATCCAGATAATACCTATATTGCTCATTTCCCTGAAGAGAAGACTATTCTTAGCTTTGGCTCAGGTTATGGCGGTAATGCTCTGCTGGGTAAAAAATGTTTTGCCTTGCGTATTGCTAGTACCATTGCTCGTGATGAAGGTTGGCTAGCGGAACACATGTTAGTATTGGGCGTTAAAGATCCTTCTGGTAAGAAAACCTATGTGACTGCAGCCTTTCCAAGTGCCTGTGGTAAAACTAACTTTGCAATGCTGATTCCACCCCCAGCATTACAAAAGCAGGGTTGGGAGATTTCATGTATTGGTGATGATATAGCCTGGATAAAACCAGACTCTAACGGCAAATTACGGGCTATTAACCCCGAAGCCGGCTTCTTCGGAGTTGCGCCAGGAACAAGTATGGAAACCAACCCTATGGCAATGGAGTCCTGCTCCTGTGACACTATTTTCACTAATGTTGCTCTGACCGACGATGGCGATATTTGGTGGGAAGGTATGACAAATGAAGCGCCAGCGCATCTGATTGACTGGAAGGGCAACGACTGGGCACCTGACAGTGAGACGCCGTCTTCTCACCCTAATGCAAGATTTACGGCTCCTGCTAGAAACTGCCCTGTTATAGATCCTGATTGGGAAAATCCAGAAGGCGTAGAAGTTGGAGCAATGATCTTCGGCGGCCGTCGTATGACCACTATCCCTCTGGTATACCAAAGTTTCAACTGGCAACATGGCGTGTATGTGGGTGCCACAGTTGGCTCTGAGCAAACGGCTGCCGCAGAGGGAAAAATTGGCAGTATGCGCCAAGATCCATTTGCCATGCTACCGTTCTGTGGCTATCACATGGGCGATTACTTCCGCCACTGGCTTAAGATCGGTAAAGTCATTAACGAACCACCTCGTATATTTCATGTTAACTGGTTTCGAAAAAACGCAAAGGGTAAATTTATGTGGCCTGGTTTTGGCGAAAATGCGCGAGTGCTGAAATGGATCGTTGAGCGCGTTAATGGTTTAGCTCAGGCCAAAGAAACCCCTTTAGGCTGGATGCCTAGCTATGACGATCTAGATTGGGACGGCTTAGATTTCACTAAAGACGACTGGGATGAATTGATGAAAGTCGATGGCGAGGCTTTAAAAGCCCAGGCACTGGGTCATGAAGAATTATTCCTCAAACTATGGGATCACATGCCGAAAGAATTGCTATGGCAACGCGACTTGTTGCTAAGCCGTTATTAAATGTTGACGAGACTTATGATTTAGATACATTAAGCAAGAAGGGGTCGGGAGACCCCTTCTTGCTGTTTGGCTTTTATGTAAGGAAAATGAACGGTGGTAGAATTTAAGTTTAATGATAAAAAGCTTTCGCCTCATCAAGGATGGTAGATGCCTTGGCCGGAGTCACACCCAACAAACGTAGTAGATTCTCCGAAGTTCGGTCAATAATACTCAAATTATCCTTTTTCAATCCTCGTAGACCCGAAATAAACACCGAAGCCAGCTGGTTTAATTGGAACTCATCAGACGCCGTGTTGAAAACGCCCTGTGCCATACCTCTATCAACATTATTTTTTAAGTAGCCGCCTACGTCAATCAACCCCTCCGGAACCAAGAAAAAGGCTGTCGCCAACACATAGCTCCACCTCTCGTGCTGAAGAGCAGTGCGCATCACTGTATTAGTTGAAACGACAAGACGGATTGCCGGATCTTTGATGTCAACAACCTGTTCCTCTACAGCCGCTACAAGCTCTAAAGCGATGGACGTAGCGACCGCAGAAACCAAGTCGTCCTTGTCCTTAAAATGATTGTAAAAGGTTGCATTTGACATGCCGGCAAATTTGGTAATATCGTCAAGACGGGAATTAATGATGCCCTTCTGACCGAAAATTTCCAACCCACTGTCAATTAGCACGCCACGTGTTCGTGCTCTCTTGTTTTGTCCTCTAGCTCGATCTTGAAAATGCCTACTCAACGGAAAACCTCTTATTTTTAGCCTTACTCACAAATATCATTATTGCGCTATTAGCAGCGTTTTTAGCGACAAGAAGA
Source organism: SAR92 clade bacterium (assembly GCA_014381985.1). Classification (GTDB taxonomy): domain Bacteria; phylum Pseudomonadota; class Gammaproteobacteria; order Pseudomonadales; family Porticoccaceae; genus HTCC2207. The sequence goes on along the minus strand of JACNKP010000081.1, from coordinate 3,198 downwards.
GAGTCTCTGACGTTCTTATGGATGAAAATCGTTCAGCCGAAATCAAAGTCTGAAATCAAAGTCTGAAATCAAAGTCTGAAATCAACATATAATACTGTACTAGCAACGACAGTGGTGTATACGTGATAAAATCAAAAATGGGTTAATGTTCCAATATTTTACTATGAAACCGGCACATCGACAAGTTTAAATAGGCGGCCAAAATGGCCTGATACCCTTTGCTCAACTCGCGTAAGCCTTTTGTATTAATTAACTAATAAAGAACATTTTTTAAGTCGCTAAAGGTCTAGCCTAGCGATATCTCACTATTAGCGTCCTCTTCTAATAGACTTATAAACGTTGATTTTTTATCCCATTAAATTTGCCATAGATGAAGGTGCTTCTTACAATGCACACCTATAAAAACTTCTAGGAAGTAATCATGGCAGCAACTTATAAAGTAGCAGTATTGGCGGGTGACGGAATTGGCCCTGAAATTACGCAACAAGCACTGCGCGTATTACGGCTGATTGAGCAAAAGCGTGACGTCATTTTCGCCTGCGAAGAAGCCGAGTTTGGTGCCGCTGCTTATTTTTCGACAGGCAAGGCTTTTCCCGACGCTACTAAAAAAGCGTGCGACGAAGCTGACGCGATATTAAAGGGCCCGATTGGACTAAGTCATGAAGAATCTGAAAAGATACCCGTGGAAGAGCGTCCAGAGCGCGGCGCACTGTTGCCCATGCGTCGTCGATTGAATACCTACGCCAACTTCCGTCCGATCTCACTACCAAAAGGTATGGCACACTTTTCTCCACTCAAGCCCGAGATCGTGGGCGAAGGTATTGATATTATGCTGATCCGTGAGTTAATTGGCGGATTGTATTTTGGCGGCAAGGAGCGCGGTACAACCAAAGAAGGGTTGCGCTATGTCAAGGAGAGCCTAGATTATGATGAGCAGCAGATTCGTCAGATTCTTGTCGTCGCCTTTAAAGAGTCCATGAAACGGAAAAAGGTATTGCACAATATTCACAAGAGTAACGTGTTGATCTCGTCGGTATTGTGGAACGAAGTATTAGAAGAGGTCGCTCTAGATTATCCGGAAGTGCGCGTTGTCCATATGTTGGTCGACGCAGCGGCCACGCATCTTTGTTTAAACCCCTGCCAATTTGATGTAATGGTTATGGAAAACATGTTTGGTGATATTTTAAGCGACCAGGCCGGTGGCATCTTAGGGTCACTGGGCTTAATGCCCTCTGCTTGTATAGGTCCGGACAAAGCGTACTACGAGCCATCGCACGGGTCTGCTCCTGATATTGCCGGTAAAAATCTTGCCAACCCTTATTCGATGATTGGCTCAGTCGCCTTGATGCTCGACATGAGTTTCGGCATGACTGAGGAAGCAAAAGCTGTTTGGCAAGCGATGCAAAGGGTCTTTGAGGCAGGATTTTCGACAGGTGACCTGTCCTCAGCCGGTTCAGACAGTACCTTATTGAGTACAACAGAATTCGGAGACAAAGTACTCGAATCACTGGAAGACTTATTGTAATTTACAAGGCTTGGTCCTAGAGAAAATAAAGAGTCTTGCCGGCACCGGACTAGATGTCGGTAGTCATTTCATGAGATGACGTTTTAAGGCAGCACTGGTATCGTCCATAAGGTCTCAATAGCGGGCACGTAAACTAGCGCCCTTTAAGTGTCAACCAACGTCTGTTTCATAGTTAATTCTGCCCGTGAGCCCTTTTTACCGTTACGCCTCTAGTCTAATATAGACATTAAAAATAATATGACATATAGTCTGTCATATTATTTTATCTAATTTTTTAGAGGGTGTTATGGATTTTACAGCGTTTGCACAGTCGCGAAAGAGTACTCGTGGTTTTCAAAACAAAGCAATCCCAAAAGATGTCGTTGATGACATTATCAATACAGCAAAATGGGCCCCATCTTCCTACAATACGCAGACGTGGTATGTTCATGCTGTTGCTGGTGAGGTGCTAGCTAAAATTCGTGAGGGCAATACCAAAAACACCATGGCTGGAAAACCCCATGTACGTGATTTCCCTTATAAAGAAGACTATGAGGGTGAACATCGTCGACGGCAAATCGACGTCGCCATTCAACTATTCGAGTCTATGGGTATCGAACGCGACGACAAAGAAAAGCGTATGGACTGGATGCTAAGAGGCTTTCGACAATTTGATGCCCCAGTGTCCTTAGTGCTGACTTATGACAAAAGTCTTGAGCCTGCAGCCATTACTCATTTTGGACTGGGATCTCTTGCCTATGGGATTGTTCTTGCAGCATGGGAGCGTGGCATCGGGTGTGTTATTAACGGCCAAGGCATTATGCAATCTGATGTTGTTCGCGAACATGCCAAGATTCCCGATGACCAAAGTATTATGATCTGTATCGCTATGGGCTATCCGGATGATAATTTTCCCGCTAATGATGTACGCTCCGTCCGGACTGACAATGCCGACTTTGTTAGTTATCAGGGTTTTTAATTGCCAGAGTTCACTGCCATAGTAAGGGTCTTGGAAAGTACCCCTCGGGGATAAAAAAGGATGGCACCGATGGTAAAGCGAATATTTCTAGGATTGGTGACTGTCCTTTTAGTGTTAGCGCTAGGCCTTTTTTGGCTTGGTTATTTTTCCGCTCGACCACCACTCACTATTGACCCAGCAATACTAACGGGCGATGGCAGTACGATAAATTATTGCAACCTGCCTGAACTAGACAGTAGCGCTAAAATGGCCGCGGAGATCCCTAAAGGAAATACCCCTGGCTGTGGATACACTCATTTTCCAATGCCTGTATTGGCACAATGCACCGAGCCCCTACCCAAACAAGCGGATGACATTCGAGGCCTGTGGCTTGGCGTAGAGGGAGGGCATACCGGCCATGTTGAGCGTGTAGAGCAGTGTGGCAACCGCACTGTTGTGACATCCAGCGGTCTTATTCATGATTATGGGCCAAACAGTACCGCCGGGCTAAACACCAACGATACTGAAGGCTCGGTGTTGTTTGTCGCTGGCGACAAAGAATACTGCATGCGCACGTCTGCCAGCATGATCTGGAACAATGGCGTGCTGAACTTTCATGCTTTTGGTTGGGGCCCAGTGGTGGTTAATCGCTATAGAGAGGGTGAACAATTAGTCTGGGAATATGCCGACGGCAGTACCACCCAAATGGACAGAATATGTACACTCCCTCCGGAAC
>JACNKP010000006.1 GCA_014381985.1 SAR92 clade bacterium | reverse complement strand
AACCGGTGACCTCTTCCTTACCAAGGAAGTGCTCTACCGACTGAGCTATATGAGCAAAACCTTTCCCTAGCATGGAGCGGGCGGCGGGAATCGAACCCGCATCATCAGCTTGGAAGGCTGAGGTCTTACCATTACACAACGCCCGCGTCACAACTCTAAAAATAGACCCACAGAACCCAGAGCCGTTGCCTTTTGCCACAAATAGCCTGTCTTAATAAGCTTTTTGGTGGGGGGAGGTGGATTCGAACCACCGAAGCTTTCGCGTCAGAGTTACAGTCTGATCCCTTTGGCCGCTCAGGAATCCCCCCCAAAAAATGGCCGCTTATTTTCTTAGTCTAGTCCCCTAATGTCAACTACTAAAAGACTTTCCTGAGAAAAATGGAGCTGGCGAGAGGAGTCGAACCCCCGACCGGCTGATTACAAGTCAGCTGCTCTACCAACTGAGCTACGCCAGCATCTCAATAACGGAGCGCGATTTTAGTTAAACTCGACCGCTTTAGCAACCTTAACTGGCGCTTCTTTTAGTGTTTTTTCTAGTTTGAATAATTTGCTGCCCAGAAGCGGACTAAAGATAGTCAATTTACGGAGAGTTCGAAAACCAAATTTGTCAATTTATTAATAAAAATCAATACGTTATAGCGATCGCCCTGATCTCTAAAGATCTGCGGAGGCGTAGGTGAAAAAATGAGTAATATTTAAATAATTTGCTTCGATAATACCGCGATCAAGGTAAATTCCCCCTAAAGTCAGAGCTTGGTTGTAGAAACAACCCCCAAAGCCAATCCATCAATCACCAAATTTGGCTGATAATCAACTTTTCCTTTGAGATAAGGAAGTAATTGCTTAGCGTCACCTCCGGTCACCACGAGATTGCTTTGATATTGGACAAGCAACTTTTCAATGACTGCAATTGAGGCCAATAAACTGCCTCGATTAACTGCTGCTGCAGTGTCCTGCGCCGGATCAATGCCACAGCTGGTTGCATCTGCATCAACCTTAACTCGATCAGTACCTCCCCACAACGCGTCGCGCATAAGTGTGAGACCCGGCAATATATAACCGCCAATATGGCGACCCTCTGCTGACACCAAATCCAACGTCATTGCGCTACCTGCATCGACAACTAAAACTGAAGCCTGATAGCGGCTGTACGAAGCCACCATAGCGAGCCAGCGATCAATGCCGAGGCTCGACGGATCGTCGTAGCCACAGATTACTCCAGCGGTACTTGAGGATACCTTAGCCGCTGTGACTTCAGCATTGAACTGACTCTTCATCTGGGCCACTAAATCACCTTGAAGCGAATCGCTTGCCACTGATGACAGGCGAACGCGTGAAATTGAGACCCCCGACGGTAATTCCAGCCCATCACTGATTGATTGGGTCGCCTGCGATCCACTTTGGTAGACCACAGCACCATCAGTTAGCCGCCACTTTGCATAACTGTTCCCGATATCTATATCAAGGATCATAGGCTTGGCCCCAAACTCAATTCGCCGCCAATAAATCGCTGCACTTCTCCATCGGGAAGAGCTAAGCGAAGTGCTCCACTATCGTCCACACCTAAAACTATGCCCGATATGCCCTCTTTTACGGTCCTGACCGTTCCTGGAAGATTCTTTAGGAGATCTGCCTCCTCCCACTCGTCGCGATAAGCTTTAAAGCCAACGCGCTGAAAGTCTTTGAGTAATACAAATAATGTAACCACTAACTTTGCCGTGAGTGTATTGCGTGATATCGGCGAAGGTGACTGAGCCTGAAGGTCGGTCCACGCTTGATCAATTTCTTGCGCGGCGAGAGACGGCATCGCAACATTTAACCCAATTCCAATAATGACCGTGCAGCGGCCATTGGGATCTCCGATCATTTCCAACAGTATTCCACCGAGTTTTTTACCTCCGATATAGATGTCATTAGGCCACTTTAACTGCACATCCTGCAATCCTAACTCAACGAGCGTTCGACGCACACCAACGCCAACAGCGAGGCTTAATCCCTGGAGCGATTCAGCGCCCTGATCAAAATCCCAGACGATGGACATATAAAGATTGGCCGCGAAAGGGCTCACCCAGGTTTTTCCGCGCCGCCCCCTTCCTGCTGTCTGATTCTCTGCAAGCACCACCGCACCTGAAATAGCTTCAGCCTCAGCTCTTTCACGAGCGTATCTATTAGTAGAATCAATGCTTTGGAATATTTCTAGCTCACAAGGGGGGTCCCCATGAGACTCGGCAATATGATGTAGAATTTTAGCTTTGCTCAACAACTCAAAAGAATCTGGAAGACGATAACCAACACCTTTTACCGATTCAAGCTCTAGGCCCAGGGTCTCTAATGCTTGCAACTGCTTCCAAATGGCTGTTCGACTAACATTAAGCTGCCGGCCCAGACTTTCCCCTGAATGGAACCCCGGGTTCTGGAGAATTTTTAAAATCTTGCCCTGCAAATCAGACATAACCAACACCTAGATGATCTAACAATTCAGTTTATCCTCCTAGATTAGCCCATAAAAATCCAGCAGAGATAAAAAGAAGGAGAATACCAAAGTATTTCTTTAACTGGTTTTCATTAGTCCTATGCGCGATCAAGGCCCCGAGTCTAGCAAACGGTACACTAGTAATTACAATGCCTAGCCATGCCGGTAGAAATATATAGCCTATGGAGCTGACTGGGAAATTATAACCACTCACATCTGTAGAGCTATAAACCAGCGTAGCTGGCAGGGCTATAGCAAAGCCGCCAACCGCTGCGGTGCCTATAGCCCGATGAATGGTAACGCCGAAAGAAGCCAGGAATGGCGTGATCATTATTCCGCCGCCAATGCCTAATAACGATGACAACCCGCCAATGGCTATACCACCTAGATTCAAAGGTACAGCGTTGGTAGTAGATGAGTTGGAGGCAATGGGTGGATAAAACAATATATATAATCCTACCGCCATTAAAAAGAAGGCGAACAACAGCTGTAAAAATACCGAATCTATTGATGAAAAAATTAAGGTCCCGAGCAATGATCCCATTAGAATCCCAGGGATGATCATTTTGATCAACTCCCAGCGAACCGCCGCTTTCTGGTAATGGGTATACATTGAGCTCATCGACGTTATTACAATGGTCGCCAGGGAAGTGGCAATAGCCATATGAGTTGCGATATCTGATGAAAAGCCCTGGACAGTAAAAGACACCAGGAGAATAGGTACAATGACCGCGCCGCCGCCTAAGCCAAACAGTCCACTAACCAAACCAGCAACCGCCCCTAGAATTAGATATATTAGATATTCCATTTAACAACTCGGCTACTTCAGGCATTTAGATCGATTGCATTATGCACCAGTTCCAATGCGAACTGTGCTTTTCTGCCACATAACAGCTGTAAATATACAGCATAAAAAAACCCCAGCCGCTTACGCAACTGGGGTGTTTTATTTAGAAGCCTGGCAATGACCTACTCTCACATGGGGAGACCCCACACTACCATCGGCGATGAACCATTTCACTACTGAGTTCGGTATGGGATCAGGTGGTTCTAGTTCTCTATGGTCACCAGGCAAACTGGTATGACACTTAGTTTTCACTAAAATATCAAATTAGGTCGGTAATTATTGAATACAATTTTTTCTCGGCTCGCGTGTATCTCGAACAATCTGTCCGTCGTCTCGCTTGCGTTATATGGTCAAGCCTCACGGGCAATTAGTATTGGTTAGCTCAACGCCTCGCAGCGCTTCCACACCCAACCTATCAACGTCCTAGTCTTGAACGGCCCTTCAGGGGGGTTAAACCCCCAGGGAAAACTAATCTTGGAAGAGGCTTCCCGCTTAGATGCTTTCAGCGGTTATCCCGTCCGAACGTAGCTACTGGGCAATGCCATTGGCATGACAACCCAAACACCAGGGGTTCGTCCACTCCGGTCCTCTCGTACTAGGAGCAGCTTTCCTCAATTTTCCAACGCCCACGGCAGATAGGGACCGAACTGTCTCACGACGTTCTGAACCCAGCTCGCGTACCACTTTAAATGGCGAACAGCCATACCCTTGGGACCTGCTCCAGCCCCAGGATGTGATGAGCCGACATCGAGGTGCCAAACACCGCCGTCGATATGAACTCTTGGGCGGTATCAGCCTGTTATCCCCGG
>JACNKP010000058.1 GCA_014381985.1 SAR92 clade bacterium | reverse complement strand
CGGAGGTATCGTTGAGGTGAAGAAGGCCAGCGTGGCCGACCTTATGAAAGTTGAGAATATAAACAAAAAGGTTGCTGAAGCAATTTACGGCGCACTGTACAATGATTGAAAGTCGACGCTTTCTTACTCCTCTTAACATACAGGTATCGGAATAATATTTTATGTGGAATCTACCTAATACACTGACGTTAATACGTATCGCGATGATTCCAGTCTTTATCATCGTTTATTATCTACCCTGGGAGTGGCACCACTTGGCCTCAGCGGCCATCTTTGGCTTGGCGGCTTTAACCGATTGGATTGATGGTTATTACGCGCGAAAATTAGATATGGTGACGTCATTTGGCGCCTTCCTAGATCCTGTCGCTGATAAGCTCATCGTTGTAGCGGCGCTGGTTCTTCTCCTTGAAGTTCATTCAACGCCTTGGTTTGCGCTTCCAGCAATCGTAATTATAGGAAGAGAAATAGTGATTTCCGCCTTGAGAGAGTGGATGTCTGAAATGGGTTCTGGTCAAAGTGTGGCTGTATCAACGCTGGGAAAAGTTAAAACCTGGGTTCAGATGGTTGCCATAGCGATTTTATTGCTCGCCAGGCCCGATCAACAAGTATTAACATTGATCGGATTTATTGCAATTTACGCTGCGGCTGGACTGACATTGTGGTCAATGATTTACTATCTTAAGAAAGCATGGCCGCAATTAAGCGCCAGCGACGATAAGTAGTTGATTTATTGCCCGTATTCCCTAGAATAGCGGCCTCGTCAAATACCATGGACGAGAATGAAAGTTAAGGCGCGGTAGCAAAGTGGTAATGCTGTGGACTGCAACTCCGCCATCGTCGGTTCGATTCCGACCCGCGCCTCCAAATTAGGCAGTTGTTTTGAACCTATAGTTGTTTGTGGTTCAAGCTAGGTAGAACCGAGATATTCATTCCCAATTCTGTTTTTGGTCATGTATACTTCTCGGCGCTTAGAGTTGGCTCACCAGCATTCTTTTTGTTGGTAGTTTGAAATAAGAAATATTTTTAAAAGCTCCCTTCAGTATGCCCGGATGGCGAAATTGGTAGACGATGAGCAGGATGCTCAAGTGTCGCGTTAGGCAGGACGCCGGTAGCGACCGCAACGCCAGTCAGCATGACTGGTAGATTTAGAAAGAAGTGATGTTTTAAAAGCCCCCTTCAGTATGCCCGGGTGGCGAAATTGGTAGACGCAACGGACTTAAAATCCGTCGGTGGAAACACTGTGCCGGTTCAAGTCCGGCCCCGGGCACCATAGCTCAACGTAAATCGTTGATTTACCTGTGTAATCTTGCAATTACACAGGTAGGGTAGACTATGCGGTATACACAAAAACACCCACAACACAGGTATTTAAAGCGCGATGTTTATTACTTTATCCGCAATAAACAATACACAGATACGACAGGAGCAAAGGAATTAAAGCAATATAAAAGGGTTTAGAATTCTTTAAATTAATTTAAATATTTGTCATACCAAGCCAGATATCGCTCCAGAACATCCTTGTTATAACTTGGCGTTGAGAATGAGTGATACTCACCAGGATAAACAATCAGTTCAGTTGGAATATTTAAATGCTTGAGTGCTTGATACATTTGTTCAGAACCAATTAATGGGACGTTATAGTCCTTTTCTCCAACCAAGAAAAGGGTTGGCGTCACTATATTATCTGCATTTAGAAAAGGGTGGGAAACTTTTAGCCAAGTCTCAGTATTATCCCAAGGAGTACCAATTTCAGTAATGTAATCCCTTATGTATTGATCATCACCAAAACCACTAAGTATATTTGAAATACCAGCTCCAGAAGTAGCTGCTTTGAAACGTGGGTCTTTCGCTATGACATAATTTGTGAGCATGCCACCATAACTCCATCCACCTAAGCCTAATCTGTTCTCATCTATGTAACCAAGTGAAATCGCATAATCGGCTAATTGACTAATATCATCAGCATCAACATTTCCCCAATCAGCAAAGATCATTTTTTGAAAATTTAAGCCTCTGCCTGAGCTTCCTCTGGGGTTGATTACCATGACCACATAGCCATTAGCCGCAAACAATTGCCAATCATAGTTAAAGTAAAGGCCGTATTGTGAGACAGGGCCACCATGCATCCTTATGATTAAGGGGTATTGCTTTGATGGATCAAAATTATCAGGCTTGATCATCATCCCAAACAATTCTTCGCCGTCAGCAGCTGTAAAAGAAATAGTTTCTGTTTCTAAGATTTTTCTAGAGGATAAAAGCTCAGAATTATGATGTGACTGTTGACTGAGGTTATTCTCATCATAGAAAAAAACTTCATCAGGTGAATTAGTATTCGAGAGGATTAAACCAATTTTACCATTTCTGACCACATAGTTTTTTGCCCATTCAGCGATATAATAGTTAGACGGGATAATTTTTTCGATCTTTTGCTCTTCTAGCGAGTACTTTGCCAACTGACTTTTCATGTTGTCTTCAATGACAAAATATATATTTTGACCATCATCAGACCATTGAGGCGAGGATGCATTGCGGTCTAGTTCTTTTGTTAGGATAGAGTTTATTTTTGTATCCAAGTCTATAACCGCTAATTCTTGCAGTGCATACCAAGCAAGAGCAGGGTCACCACCATGAAGATAGGCAATTTTTTTACCGTCTGGGCTCCATTGAGGTCTCGAGGATGACGAGTCTGCACCTAGGTTAGTCGTTAGCTGAACAGGATTATTAATCGAATCAATTTCAAGTACATAGACATCATAATTATTAGTTCGATCCATCTCACCCGTTTTTGTCACATAGGCAATTTTTTTACCATCTGGGGACCACGATGGGAGAATCTCATTAGAGGTACCCTTAGTGAGTTGTTTTGTAGTTCTACTTTTAATATCCAAGAGATGTAGGTGTTGTCTTTCATCGCCTAAAAAATCTTTTCCATCTTCCTTAAAATAATACCGGTCTATGACAATGGGTTTCGGTGTTTGTATGTCAGTTTCTTTATCAATGGCTCTGGATTCGGCGACCAAGATCATTTGAGTACCGTCGGGTGACCATTCAAAATCACTGATATTTGTATTTAGTTTAGTGAGTTGTCTTTTTAGTGAATACTTAGTATTGATTGTCCATATTTGTTGGTACTCAGAATACTTGCCCCTCCCGGGTGCTAAATAGCCTAATAATGTGTCATCCGGAGAAAATTTTGTTTTTCCAATCCAAGGATTACCTTTAAGAAGAATTTCTTCTTTATTTTTATTGACATCTAGTAACCAAATGTCATTACGGTAGCGGTCCTTTTTTTCATCCACAGATGAAACAGAATAAGCAATCTGCTTGGCCGAGTGAGAAACATCAATTGAGCTTATTTCCTTTAATTGATAAAGATCGTTAAGCGTTATTTTTTCTTCATATAACTCAGATGATCCGCTTACATTTGTCAAAGTAAGAGAAATAAAAATACTTAAGATTAAGATTGAGGCTTTTATATATTTATTCATAGGATTTATCATAATGATTTCTATAAGTTTTAACCATCGAAAATACAAAGATAGGACATTAAAAATCCAAACAAATTAATAAATCTGTTATCACTAGACAGATGAAAAACTTCATCTTATGTCAGCTTTACTTTTTTTGCTTTCTTCTAACTTTCTTGCACCCTGGCCAGAAACACGCTCAGACGAAATCGTGATCTGATATTCGGCTCACCTGACCTGACCCAGGGTATCAATAGGCTTAGCAATAGAACTGTCAACGCGGGCTAATTTAAGTTTCTATAGGCCTTTGAGTTTTTGTTTTTTTTCAGCAAGCACTGGCTTTGGCCCAGCCGAGACCTATGTTTTTTTATTGGGATGTCATTAAGGTGGCTACTGCAATAACACTTATTGTTTTACCGCTCAGACTAACCTCGCAAACGTCTGACTTTAAAACTACGTCCCTTAAGCTTGCCTTCGCTGAGCTTATTAAACGCAGTTTTGCTATGTTCCCGGGCTACAGCAACGTAGGCCCATTGATCGCTCACCTGTATTCTACCTATTTCTGTGCCAGGAATACCATCAACACCGGTTAAGGCACCTACAATATCCCCTGCTCTAAGCTTCTGTTTTTTGCCAAAGACCATAAGATTTGCTTGGAAATTACCAGCTCAAACTTTCCCCGTTGGGATCGTAACTTAAATACCGGTGGTAATAATTACGACGAGACGGAATGGCTGGTAGCTAATAATAAGGTGTATCACGCCAAGGATAAATTGTCATATTTGATATTGCCTGTGATTAAAAAATAATGATGGCCTTTAGATAACAATTGGTTCATGTTCCAGTGAGCAATCTGCAAGTATACAGGGGGCTCTCTTTTTGCAGTCAGAACCAAACTTTCGATTAACGGCAGCTTGGATCTTGTCATAGAGATCAATAAGAATCAGAAATATTACCCCCCATGGGGTATATGATCCTCTATACAGTCTGCTACACTTCGACAGAGGTATTGTAGAAAGGTTTGTCTGTGGCTTTGCTGGGTGCAGTGGCTGGATTTCCGTAAAGAGAGCTTGGCTTTTCTTTGTGGATTTTTTTGTGTTTATAGGAAAACTAACCGTTTACTCTTTTTTTTTGTTACTACTTATCACTTCAAGAAAATAGTTTAATAGGGCTCATTTATGACAATCTCTAATATGAAAAAATCTAAATCCGTTTTGCGCGGGTTGGCTGCGCGGCGTTTTGCTGTGGCACCTCTGGCCTTTGCTATTGCTAATATAGCATTGCCCTCGGCATCTTTTGCCGCGGAGGAGTATAAAACCCTTGAAGAAATCGTGGTAACGGCCACTAAGCGTGCGGAAGATCTTCAAAGTGTCCCCCAAAGTATCACGGCTTTTTCTGGTGATACCATGGAGATCATGGGGATTATTAGTATGAGTGATTATATTAAGGCTCTACCTAGTGTCACGCTAACAGCAACACAGCCAGGTAGAAATTCCTTGGCTATGCGCGGCATTTCATCGGGTTCAGGTGAATATTATACCGATGGACAGGTTGCTGTGTATCTCGATGATATTCCCATGACAACCAACTCACAGCAAGTGAGTGTTCGCCCTATTGATATGGAACGGGTTGAATCTTTACATGGCCCCCAAGGTACACTTTATGGGTCTAGCTCTCAAACGGGGACTCTTCGTTTAATCACTAATAAACCCAACCATGAGGGTTTGGCCGGTAGTCTTGAAACAAGCTATGGCATGACCGGAGGTGGCGACGGTAGCTATGACATTAATGGCCATATCAATATACCATTAATTGAAGATGTTCTAGCCATGCGCGCGGTACTTTACTCTACAAAAGATGGCGGCTATGTTGATAATGTTGCCGGTGCAAGCTTAAGTGGTAACCACCGCAATGATGACCCCGGCTATAACGTTGTTGATGAAAACCAAAATGAATACGGCACGCTAGGTGGCCGTATAATGTTTGCTTTAAAGTTCAATGAAAATTGGAACGCGCTCTTAACAGTGGTGACTGAAAACAGTGAGTTGGACGGCACCTGGGAAACCGACCCTCTGTTAGGCGACTATAAAGTGACTCGTTTCATCGACGAAAATCGAGAAGATGATTGGCTTTCTGGGTCTTTAACCCTGGAAGGTGATCTAGGTTTTGCTAATTTAGTTGTCTCAGCGACACGTCTTGAACGCGACATTACCTACAACTGGGATAATGACGTTTATACGCAATACAAAGATCGTTACTACGGCAATGGCTATAATGCCTATGGTACTCTCTATGGCTTGTATAACACCGAGTATAACCGTAGCTTTATATTTAATGATCAATCGCAAGAGCGCGATACCGTTGAAATTCGTTTGGCTTCAAAAGGTGAGAGCCGATTGCAATGGACAGCCGGTTTGTTCTACGAAGATGTATACGATGAATGGTTCTACGGGTCCTCTAATGAGAACCTAGGAGATACAACGGCATGGGCAACCGCGCAAGCTTATGCCTATTACTATGGCGTCGCAAATTACTACAATAATTACACGCCTAACCCAAATCAAGCTTACCCATTACCTGACTCTGATCACGGCTACGTGAATATTTTTGAGCGCTCGGTAAAACAAATAGCTGTATTTGGCGAGGTATCCTACGATATTACTGAAGATTTGAGTGTGAAGGGAGGGTTCCGTTGGTCTGAGTTTGATCGTGATGAGTTTAGTTTAAACTACTTCCCCGACGGTTTGATTACTGCAGGCCTAGCCGATGGTGGTGATGGTGCCACACGAAGTCAGGGTAAAGCCGACGACACTATTTATAAATTGTCACTGACCTATGCGATTAATGAAGATGTTATGGTGTACGGTTTATATAGTCAGGGCTTTAGACTCGGCGGTTCAAACAGCCCGCGTGCGGTCGCTACAGGTGAGGTTACAGCCAACTATGGCTCTGATACGTTAGATAATTATGAGTTGGGCGTTAAAAGTTACTGGTGGGATAACCGGATAAAATTTAATGCGACACTATTTCAAATGAAATGGAAGGATTATCAGCAAAGCACAACATTCAAACAATGGTGGAATAGAGGTACGCTTAATGCGGGCGACGCGGGCAGTACCGGTATTGAATTAGACTTAGGTTTGCAGGCAACGGATAATCTAAAAATTAATTTGAGTTTATTTTCTGCAGATGCAAAGTTTGACGACGATATTTACTTTAGTGCTACTGCAGATCCGACCACGGACGACGTAGATATTCGGAAGGGTATGGACTTACCTAGTTCACCTGACTTAAAAGGCCACGTTAGTGTTCTCTATGATATACCTGATGTTTTAGGTGGTGATGCCTGGGTTTATTTTGATACGAGCTATCAAAGTGAGACCTGGAATGGCACTACAGATATTGTGGCTAATAATAGAAATGGTTTATCTGGTACTTATAAAGTGAGTAATTTGTCGTTTGGTCTGGATATGTCAGACGGGTTAAATGTCACGTTGCAAATTGATAATGTTTTTGACAATAATGGCTCTACCTATGTGTCTACATCAGGTAATGATTACGGAGACCTATTTGGCGATAACCGTTTTCATAATGAACGAACACTCGAGAGGCCGCGAACGACGTGGCTGACGGTGCGCAAGACGTTCTAGTAAAAAGGGCGGGTGACATACCCGCCCTTTTTTTTGCCTCATTTATCGTGATACTATTTTTTAAGTGAATTTTTTACATTAGTCTTTAGAATTTTTTGTATATGGTTAAATTAGTAACAAGCTCTGTTGTTAGGGGGAGTCAGCAAGGTGAGAGCCATGGTGGCGTTTATCTCATTGATTTCGAAAATGAATCAGTGGAGCAAAAGTTAGATTGGGATACCGTTAATATTGATTGGCGGGGTAGAGGTTGGGATAGAGGCCTTCGAGGAATCTGTTTTGACGATGATAAAATCTACATTGCAGCTAGTGATGAATTATTTGCTTTTACCCCAAGGTTTGAGCTCATAGGTTCTTGGCGGAATCCTTACTTAAAGCACTGCCATGAAATAACGGTTTTTAAGCGCAAGATTTTTTTAACCTCGACGGGCTTCGATAGTATTTTGTCATTTGACCTTGATAAGCAAGTTTTTGATTGGGGCATGACGATTCAAAATAGGCAATTCAGGTTTAACGGTAAACGATTTGACCCTCAGTCAGATGATGGGCCTATGATGTTTAATAAACTGCATATCAATAATGTGTTTTGCAATGAAAACGGGATGTATCTATCGGGCTTGAAGTCCGGTGGAATGTTGCATTACAACGGTAGTGAAGTGAATATGTCGGTTGAGCTACCCCTAGGCACGCATAATGCGAGGCCTTTTCGGGATGGTGTGCTATTTAACGACACCAATGATGACGTGCTTCGTTATACCGGTAGAGGTGAAGGCGAGGAAGACAGGGCCATGGCAGTGCCTAAATATCTAGACAGTGAAATGACACATTTAGATAAAAGAGATGAGGTGATGGCCAGACCTGGTTTCGCCCGGGGGCTCTGTGTTTTGTCAGATTCAGTGGTCGCCGGAGGATCATCACCATCAACGGTTACTTTGTATAATTTACCCAAAAACCAACAGATTGCTAGCGCAAATATTAGCAATGATGTTCGTAATGGTATTCATGGTTTAGAAGTGTGGCCATTTGATTGATTAGCAGTGCATGGCTTTAAAGCCCTGCATTTCTGGATGCCTCAGGTAACTCATCAATAATATAGCCTAGTTGATCTTTCCATAAATCTAGATGCTGTTCGTAACGTCGCCATTTACCTAGGGCTCCGGTATAAATTGGCTGGCGAACCTGTTCTGAGCTTGCCGTTTTTACGGCCCGCTCGTTTTGGTAAAAACGTAAACACTCTTCTTCAAAGGGTAGATTGCAAAAATCTAATATTTGTCTAACTTGATGCTCTAAATCGGTCACAGTAACTTCGTAATGCACATCGAGAATCTCGCCGGGTAGTACGCCGTGCCAATGCTTCATCATTAAATCATATTCTTTGTAATAATGAGCCAGGTCAAACATATCGTAAGTGAAGTTTTGGCCTCGTCCAAAGAGTTGTTTGTAACCGCCTAGACAACTATCAAAAGGGTGGCGTCGTGCATTAATTATTTTGGCATTAGGTAAAATAGTTTTAATAAAACCTACGTGGGAAAAGTTATTAGGCAGCTTGTCTGTAAAAAATGGCTTGTTAGTCATTCGGTGTCTTTGGCTTTCTTCTATATATTGCTTACCATAAGCCACTAAGTCTTTATTACGCAGCTCGGCAACAGCTTCGGGATAGCGAATACTGTCGTTTCTATACCGGCCAATATGATCAGATATTTTATTTACTATCGGCAGTTCTGAAGTGCCCTCTACCTGGCTATGGCTGGCAATAATTTGCTCGATGAGGGTTGATCCAGATCGAGGAAGTCCAACAATAAAAATAGGATCGGGTGCTGAATGGCCTACGCCTTTCTTTTCTATCATAAAGGTCTGACTAAAGGTGTTTTTAATGGCGGTGTTTCTACCTTCCATTTCTAATGGGTCGTGTTCAACCGTCATTCTTTGCTTTTGGTTACCTTGGTGATAATAGTGCCAGGCACTATCGTAATCTTTAACGTCTTCCAACGATTTGGCGAGAGCAAAATTGAAGTGAATTTGTGAGGTTTCAGAAAGCTCAGTCTGTTGAAGCTGAGCTTTCATCGCATCAACCTCTTCATTTTCAAATTTAAAAACCTTTAAGTTAGCCATGCTCCAATAAACCTCACCAAGATCTGGTCTGAGTTTGATGGCGTTTCGATAGGCTTTGAGGGCTCCTGCTTGGTCACCTATGGTTTTTAGTTCATGAGCATAAGATGTATTGACATGAGGAGCGTCAGGTTTGATAGCTAATGATTGCTCGAAGGCTTCGGCGCTCTTTTCTGGATACATGGCTCTGCCGTAAGCGTTGCCCAGCCCTGTCCATCCATCAGCATTTTTAGGCTCTAAGCTGGTGCATTTTTTAAACGTCTTGATAGCATCAAGGTATTTATTTTGCTCCATGAGCACACACCCCAGCATATGCCAGGCTTCATAGTAGCTAGCAGATATTTGTGTCGCTCGTCTCAGCAAGGCTTCCGCGTCATTGAAGTTGTTTTTTTCTTGCCAGTAAGCACCAGCTAAATGCCTCAGTGCATTGATGTTGTCAGGGCTTCTTTTTAATACGGATCGAAAGGCTGCAATGGCATCGTCATGCTTGCCCGCGCGCTGAAGCTCTATGCCTTTTATAACATCGGCTCTATCGGAGTTTTGTTCTATGTATTCTTCAAAGGCTAAATCAGCATCCTCACCTCGTCCTTCTGCAGCCAGAGCTTCACCTAGTTTTTTATTTGCATGTGGCAGCGTGGGTAGAAGGGCAATAGCTTTCTCAAAAAGCGGTATAGCTTCATTGAACCGAGATTGTAAGGATAAAATACTCGCTAGGTCTTCATAGAGGTGTGGGAAGTCTGGGTCTAGTTCAATGGCAAATTTCAATTGCTCCTCGGCTTCGATGAGTCTGTTTTGTGCTATCAATGAGTGACCGAGTAATCTCATATGATGGGTGCAACCTTGATGCTTAATCAAATAGTCTCGGCATAGCTCCTCTGCACGTAAAGGTCTATTTGAGCGAAGAAATTCGATCGCTTGCTGAAGGCTGTTATTTTTTATTTCTGGCATTAGATTCATGGTGGTGTCTATTGTGTTTCGGGTGAGGTCTTTGGCAGATTTTGTGGGGGTACATAATCAAAGATAAATGAAATTCTATCTTCGTCACTCATATTTATCACACTATGTTTTTTTTGATTGTTAATTTCATAAGCCTGACCTACTTCGAACGGGTAAGGACGGCCATCGATGGTAAATCGAACGGCGGGATTTGTAGTAATAGGTATGTGAATTCTATGGCCAATATGGAAAGAGTGAAGTGTGTCTCTGTGCGGTCTAATTTGGCCTTTTGCTTTTAGTTTGGCAGCCATTGCGCGTAATAATATTCCGCCGGGTGGGTAGTGTTTTTCTAGGATGGCATTAATGATCGGCATGGCAGCTTCTGACAATCTATCCCAGCCCATATCTTTATGTATCTCACCTTTAGGCCAGCTTTCTTCACAAAATAGCATGACGATTGACTCGGTATCTTTATGCACCTCGTAGGTTTGTTGTCTAAGGAATTGCTCTGTCCAGGCTTCAGAAGGCTGATTCAGTATGCACTGCTTTAAGTCATCAATTAAAAATTTGCCTAATGGCTTTTGAGCTACGTCTATATCCATGGTCTATTTGTTCAGCGTTATAATTATTAGATTCTTTAACAATATACCATTAAACCGCACTTCCAAATACCCTTTCGTTTAAAGGTTTTGGATGTCGCTGAGAGGGTACAAAGAAAAAACCCCTGATCGTAAAGAGTCACAGGGGTGAAAAGTAAAAGACCAGCTGGCTGAGATCACCAGGCCTTTAGATGATTTACTATTTAGGTGCTGATTCTGGCTGATAATCATAATAGCCTTCAAAGGGAATCATTAGATGGGCGTAGGGGCTGCCTTTAAACATTTGGTAGGGGGCACCTGTAGTAAAGTCGGTTGAGAATGCCGCTATCGTTTCTGGGTTTCTTGGCATTAACATGAGGTGAGGCCCTGATTCGATCCAGTGGTCATGCTTCATTGCCATACCCTTATCGCCACCTGGTGTCCAGTTGTCTTCACCGGTATCGCCATGCAGCATCCAAATGTAGGCATCTCGTTCCATATCAGGTGTTGTGCCACCCATATATGCAGAAGCCCACTTAAACCCCTCATCATCTGCGCACAGGGCAAAGGCATGATGTGGTGTAGAAAAGCCATCTTCAGGCATCGGTTTCGTCGCGGTGCATGTCCAACCATTAACGCCTTCTCTAATGACCTCACCAGTCCCTGAGACTACGGAAGCAAAATTCCCTAAAAATGATGGGGCGGCTTTTGAATAAGCCCAAATTTGCCACTCGTTAGACGCGTGAGAACCTTCAGGTCCACTGGCATACAGATTAAATGAAGCGACAAAACTCAACGATAAAAAAACAATTGATCGTAAATACATAAATTACCCCTTTATTTTCAATAAATTATTAATAAGTTATTAATAAATTGTAGGTTATAAACCTAGCGCACTCAAGACTATGCCAGATTATCAATGCCTATGTAAACCAAGAACTTATCGTAGACTTCACAATACTTTAATGAATTCGTGCGCCTTGCTCGAGTAATTTTTTTTGTACTAACTTGATGTCAACATCTGCAACATCAACACCTGTCTGCACAGAAATAGCCGCCGCAACCCCAGCACCCTGGCCATTGACGGCGCAACACATCATATTACGCACCGCTGCATGAGAATCACGATCGCCACCGGTGCTGCGTCCCGTCACTAAAAGATGGCGAACACCTTTCGGCAGCATTGCACGGTAGGGCAGCTGAAAGTAACGACCCGTCGTGGGTAAAATGAGGATGCCATAGCCATCGATAAATTCTGGAAAGATACCAATACTATCGTCAAATTTCCCTTGCTGACGAACATCCTGGGCGGTCATATTATAAACAGCATCAATTTTCCGCGTGTCGCGGACACCAAGAGTCATGCCGAAATTTCTCAATTTGGCATTCTCGCAGCCTGGGTTAAATTGTTTGAGGGCTTTTATAGCCAACATAGCCTGTCGTCGGCCCTCCATCTCACCTTTGGTAAGGTGGTCTGGATTAGTGGCATCCAGGCCTGCTAAATGAATCAAATTTAAATAGGTTAGATCACCTTGATCGGTAATGGCGCCCCAGGTTCCAGTAATCGTGTTTAGATTCTCTGGTATTAGTCCTGATTTAATGGCCTTCTCAAACGGTTTCTTCAAGTAAGGCGAAAATAGTGCGTCTTCTTTGCCTGAAGTTTCCATGGCCCAGTCTGGCCCGCACCAGTCACTGTAGGTATGCGGGTCTGCTTTAACGTCCTCTATAAAGCGCCTTTTATCAACGCCATTCATTGAAAACATAACAGACGCAGCCATCATTTCTTCGACCGGCGTTTTGTGCACTATGGCGCCTGACCTATGAGCAATATCGGCATCACCTGTAGCATCGATAACACGCCGAGCTAATATTGCCTCTCTCCCAGCTTTGCTCTCGACAATAACGCCTTTAATGACGCCACCTTCGACAATAGGTGCGACCATTGTTCTATGTAGCATTGGTGTAATGCCGGATTCTTCGACCAAGACATCTGCGACATATTTAAAGGCTTCGCCATCTATGGCGTGACTATTTGATTGAGGCTCAGGTGTCGCAGCGCCCATAGATTTTGCACGTTGTTCAAATTCTACGCCGATACCTTCACTGTCTACGGTGTTGTCATGTCGGTACCACGCAAAGCCTTCGACGCCCACTTGCGTAAGGTTGCCGCCAAAACAACCATAGCGTTCAAGAAGGGTGGTCTGGACACCTGCTCTGGCAGAAGCAATAGCGGCGGCTAGCCCTCCTGGGCCACTGCCGACAACCAATACCTCGGTATGGTGAATAATAGGAGTTTCTCGAGCTGCTTCGCTAATGGTTGTCATACTTTTTGACCTTTCATTATCATTTGATCTGTTGCTGTTTTTACATTTCGAATGGGCTTAACTATAGATTCTAAAGGGATTAAAAACTAGGGGCTATATAGGGTGTGAAATAATAGGCATGGAAGAAAATTCAACGTAGTTATACTCTTTTGTCATTTAAATGGAACTTTTGTGCGTAGAGTTGTCTTAAGTAATGTACATATTCTCCCCTGAACATATACATTTATTTGCTTTTGCAAAAACCTGAGAAATCAGGTTTTTTTTTGTATTATGATTGTGCAGTGTTATACCAACATAGCATTTCTGCAACTTCAAATAATCAACAGGAAATTATAACCATGATTAAACGCTTGTTATTGGGCATTGCTATTTTAATTGCCGTCGTCGGCTTCTTAGCGCTACAAATGGGTGGTAAAGGCACGGTCAATGGACAACCTATTGTATACGCAGGGAGTGCTTCGCCGCTATTAGCTGCTGAGCATAAACAGCTGAATATCTTGATTTTTGGAGGCACGTCTGGAATAGGTCTTGAAACAACTAAGTTGGCCCTAGCAAGAGGGCACCTTGTTACGTCGATTACTCGCAGACCTGAAAGAATGCCGATTGAGCATGATAATTTGAATAATCTTAAGGGTGATATCACTGACAGTAACACGTTCAATAACTTAGTCGGTGGCAAGAGCGCTATTATTAGCACCATTGGTTTAAAACCTAGTAGTAATGACGTCACAGTCTATTCTCAAGGTATTAAAAATGTATTAGCCGCAGGCAAAGATGCAGGCACAAACCGTATTGTTACGGTTACAGGCATTGGTGCTGGAGACAGCAAAGGTCACGGCGGAATCTTCTATGATCGTATTCTCAATCCCCTATTACTCAAAACAGATTACGCAGACAAAACGCGTCAGGAAAAAATTCTTAAAAGCAGCGACTCACAATGGACTATCGTTAGACCAGGATTCCTAGTTGATGAAGCCAGCGAAAAAGCTTACCGAGTGCTCGACAAAACAGATGGTCTTGTTTCAGGCAGTATCTCCCGAGCCGATGTAGCACATTTCTTGTTGGCTTCGGTTGAGCAAAATACCTATGTTCAGCAGACGGTGTTTTTATCAAACTAGCTCAAATAGCATTGTAACTAGGTATATTTTAAAGATGACGCCAAGCGGGCTTGTTAGCAACCCTGGCATAACAAATTCTCCTTTAGACCGAAGCCTAAGATAAGTGTGAGCACTAATATTTTTCTTCCCATTAGTGAATAATTGTTACATATTGAAAGTTCTTAAAACGTTATGGTGAAAAAAATGAAAAAAATATTAGTATTATTTTCAGCGCTTTTATCCCTGGGTGTTTTTGCAGAAGGAGAGGGAAAACATGAAATGCACGCATTTTATTTCTTAAATGTGACAAATCCTGCGGTTGTTGTTGGCGCAATGGATAAATTTGCCGCTTCAGATTGTGGTAAGCAGTTGCCTGCTGACGTTGGCCTGATGAATGAACGTATTAATGGTTCTGCAGCATCGACTCATTTCATCATAGTATCTTATGAAAAAATGGCGGATTTCAGAAAAGCTGATGCCTTAATGCAGTCTTGTCCTGAGGGTGCAACTATGCTTCAAGAAATTGGAAGTGGATCTGACCCAGTAACACAGTTTGCCGTCATCCCTGCGATCGAAGTTGGTGATTGGGGAAAAGATTCTGTGTTCATGAAATATGATATGTCTGTGAGCGATGAAGCTGCTTATGGCGCTGCATGGACCGAACTTATGGATGCTAATGTTGCTGATGGGACAGTTACTAGCTCTTATGGTTTAAACAGAATATTTTTGGGTAACAATGACGCTTCCCATTTTGTTTATATCGGAGCTCCAGACTTTGAGACTCTAACCGCCAATCAAGCGACGCTAACGTCATCACGTGCTTTTACTAAATTTTCTAGAAAAGTGGGTAAATTGAGAGAGGTGTTAAATACTTCTTTAATAGTTCCAGTTAAAGCTTGGCCAAAACAATAGGCTTTACCTAATAAAAAAGGGGAACTTAAAAGTTCCCCTTTTTTTAAGCGCTAGCTTATAGGCGCTTCCGGTTTAATCTTGATTATGGCATGCGTGGTTAGATTAGATTGCCTGGCATGCAGTAATGGCGGCGACTCCGTATATATCTTCTGCGCTGCAACCGCGGGATAAGTCATTAACCGGCTTTGCTAAACCCTGTAGAAGAGGGCCATACACGGCTATGTCAGATAGCCTTTGCACCAGTTTGTAGGAAATATTACCCGAGTTGAGATCGGGAAAAATTAAAACGTTAGCCTCTCCTTTTAATGCACTATCAGGACATTTTTTTGCAGCGATGTTAGGCACTATTGCTGCATCGGCCTGAATTTCCCCACCCACAATAATATCCAGCCCTTCAGCCTCTACTTTTGATACGGTCAGTGCCGCTGCCTGTCTGATTTTACCTAGTGATTCGTGCTGAGCACTGCCGTGCGTTGCAAAGGATAAAAAGGCAACCTTGGGCTTTTTACCGGTCAATGTGTAATAGGTATTAGCCGATGCGATGGCTATATCAACCAATTGCTCGGTATCGGGGTTGGGATTAACGGCACAGTCGGCAAATAGGAGTGATGAGTAGCCAGCAGGAGAAGGGCTTGCAAGGTCTAAAAGCATGCTGCTACTCGCCGTTTTGATACCTTTTGCAGTACCAATTACCTGCAGCGAGGCGCGAAGCACATCACTGGTTGAGGCAATACTTCCTGCGACGACGCCATCAACTAATCCTTGATGACACATCATGTTGGCGAAATACAGCCTGTTTTTCATGATGTCAGCGGCAGCATCCATGGTGAGGTCTTGCGCTTTGCGTACCTCACAGAAATTGCGAGCAAAATCAGTAATAAGGGGAGATGACAAAGGATCAATCACATCAAAATTGCATGCTTCTACGCCCGCTAAGCGACATGCTTGGGTGATTTCTGACTCAGTCCCAAGCACTGTGACTTGCGCTATTCCATCATTAACAATCTTATAAGCCGCTTGGATGACCCGAGGATCCTGGCCTTCGGCGAAAACAAGTTTAGCTGCAGTCGTTTTCGCTCTCTCAATAATTGTATTTAATATAGACATAATGCGCTTAGCTTATAATATATAGAGATGTTTCCCAAACGGGAGGTCAGTGTACCCCAAGTAAACTCTGAGTAAGATAAGGGTACTTCTCATTGACGCTAAACGTAGTCCTTGTATTTATCAAGGTAACGTACTGGCTTGGATAACGCATCACGTCGGAAGGGATCGCCCAGTTCTCGGGTACACATAATCTCAATAACGGTGCTTTTACCTTCATTCATTTGTAGGTCTATGGCTTTCTTAAGAGCCGGCCCAACATTTTCCAATTTGTCGACGATAATGCCTTCTGCACCCATCGCTTGTGCAATACCAGCCCAGCTTTCGCTAACCAGTTCGGCGGCGACAAAGCGGCGATCATAGAACTCAACTTGGTTCTTCTTTTCTGCACCCCAGTCACGATTATGAAATACCACGGCTGTAACAGGAATGTCGTGACGAACAGAGGTCATTAATTCAGACATGCTCATACCCCAGGCGCCGTCACCAGCATAGGCAATGGCGGGTCGGTGTGGAGCTGCCGCCTTTGCACCTATGATCGTGGGTAAGGCATAGCCACAGTTACCAAAACTCATAGGGGCAAAAAAACTGCGAGGCTTTTCAAAGCGCAGGTAGCTGTGAGCCACAGAGTTAATGTTGCCGATATCGGTAGAAACCATAACGTCTTCTGGCATAGCATTTTCTAGTTCACGCAGAACTTGCCTTGGGTGTAACCATTCGCCATCTTCGCTAGCAGCCTCTTCAATCATATCTAAGCTGTAGGGGTCTTTTTCATGGGTCCACTCGTCTAATTCTGTTTCCCACGCCTGTTTTTGAGCCGTGATCTCAGCGATACGCTCATCTCGATTCGTCTGACAATCAAGTGTTAGCTTGGATAGTCGGTCGGTTAAAGCAACCGCAGTAGCTTTCGCGTCACCACAGATACCGACAGATATTTTTTTCACCAGCCCCAACATTTTGTGATCTGCATCAATCTGAATGATTTTTGCATTTTCAGGCCAATACTCGAGCTCGTACTGAGGGAGGGTGCCAAAAGGTCCTAGGCGCGAGCCTAAGACCAAGACCACGTCAGCTTTGGATATGAGCTTCATACCAGCTTTTGACCCTTGATAACCTAAAGGGCCACACCATAGAGGGTGGCTAGCGGGGAACGAGTCATTGTGCTGATAACTATTAACAACGGGTGCGCCAAGTAATTCAGCGAGGGCTTTGCATTCTTCAACAGCATCGGCCATGACGACGCCGCCACCCGAGATCATGACAGGAAATTTAGCTGTAGATAATAGATAAGCCGCTTCTCCCAGACTCTTTTCACCTCCGGGACCACGATCCAAGCGCTGTGGTTGCGGGATGTCTATATCAATATCTCCGTAAAAGAAATCACGCGGGATGTTCAGTTGTGTGGGTCCAATTTCTGACATGGCTCGATCAAAGCAGCGAGCGGTAAACTCCGCAATGCGTTTGGGGTTGTTTACATGTCCCTGGTATTTGGTGAATTCTTGAAACATAGGAAGCTGCTGCGCTTCTTGAAATCCGCCCAAGCCAATGCTCATAGTGCCGGCTTCCGGTGTAATCATAACGACCGGGGAGTGCGCCCAAAAAGCGGCAGCAATACCCGTGACACAGTTTGAAACTCCAGGCCCATTTTGACCAATGACGACGCCGTGATCACCGGACGCACGAGCGTAACCGTCGGCCATATGAGCAGCGCCCTGCTCATGGACTACTGGAACGAGTTCGATGCCCGCTGGGGCAAAAATATCCATGGCATCCATAAATGCCGAGCCCATAATGCCAAAAATCTTTGTGACGCCATTGGCCACTAGTGTTTCAACGAATGCTTCGCTAGGTGTCATACGTGCCATGATATTGCCCTGTGTTAAATTTTAAAGTGTCTGTTTGTGAAGCCGAAAATTAAACCACCACAATTCTAGACGTAGCTTAGTAAGTCGGCCGGATAAAGGGTAGAACCAGTTTATACCGTTCTATTGTTCCAGCCTAGGTTAGCTGGGTGATTAGATCTGCAAGTAACTTTATTCCGGGCCTTATGTGCTCTGTTTTTATGGCAGAAAAACCCAACCTAAAGAAATGCTTAGGGGGCGTTGGGCCATAAAAATGCAGGTCCCCAGGTTCAATAATAATACCTATCTTTTTAGCTTCCAAGGCAAGTACTCGAGCATCCAGGGTTTTTGGACCTTCAATCCAAAATGATGACCCGCCAAATGCAGTGGTCGCTACCGATACCGGCATTATATTACTAAGTTCCTCAGACATTATTTGGAACCTGTCTTGATAGGTGCGGTGTAGATTTTTTACCAAAGATTCGTAATAGCCCCGAGATAAAAATAGAGCCATTGAGTGTTGATTGTTAGCTGCAGGGTGGCGCAACATTAGTCGCCTCAGCGCTCGCAGCTCTGAGATGAGTTTAGCGGGCCCAACCACATAGCCCATTCTCAGGCCCGCAGATATGGTTTTGGAAAGGCTGCCGATATACAACACGCGATCATTAACATCTAAACTTTTTAATGCCGGTAGGGGGTTAGATTGGTAGTTAGATTCGCTTTCGTAGTCGTCTTCCACCAAGATAATGTCGTTGCTTGCAGCCTGATCAAGTAGGGCTCGACGATTTTCCAACGGCATGGTGACGGTCGTTGGCGACTGGTGACTGGGAGTGACGTAGATATAGTCACAGTCGTTTATATTGTTGTTAACAATTAAACCTTGGTGATTGACCGGTAACGGTTTAATCGTGCTGTTACCTAGGGATACTATGTTGCGCACATCAACGTAACCGGGGTCTTCTAAACCAATGATGCTGTTTTTGTCGAACAGCACTTCGGCCAGCAAGTAGAGCGCGTGCTGAGCACCCACTGTGATTAAAATTTCGTCTGCATTGGCCCATACACCTCGTCTAGGCAGTAGCCTTTTCTGTATTTGTTCGATTAAGAGAGGGTCATCAGTATCAGACTGATCCACCGACCAACTCTGAATGGCTTGCACACTGACTGCGTCGCGACAGCATTCACGCCAGTTGTTCAAAGGAAATAAGTCGGTGCCTATTTGTCCATAAATAAAGGGGTAGGGGTAGCGTTGCCAATCCCTGGGTTTTTCTATATTGGCAAACCTAGAGGGTTCTAGTTTGATCCGCTTTGCCCAGTCGGATTGATAGGGGCCTTTTTCTGATTCAGTCTCGGTCGGAGCTTGGGCATAGCCTTGTAAAATCTCTGGATTAACAAAGTAGCCGCTGCGCTCTTTGGAAATCAAGTAGCCGTCGCTAACTAATCGCTCGTAGGCCAGAATAACCGTGTTGCGACCGACTTTAAGCTGACTTGATAGATTGCGGCTAGAGGGTAAAGGGCGATCGGTGAGGAGATTACCATTAACGATGGCGCGGGTAATTTGCTCAATAATCTGCTTTTGCAGGCTGTGCTCGCTATTTGCGTCGAGGTGGAATAGCGCGTCTAGAGACATGGTTAATAGCCTAAATAAAAGCGGTTAATGGGGTAATATAACCGCTTTTATATGATTGTCACGCCTTAGGTGTTATTTCCCTTCGATGTGTTTACGGTTGTACTTGGTTAGCTCTCTTTTAACTAAGGGCGCTAACATGTACAGGCCAATAATATTGGGCACACAAATTAGGAATACCAAGGCATCTGAAAAGTCTAAAACGGCATCAAGCTGAATACTGCAGCCTAGGGCGACAAATAAACAAAAAACCAACTTAAACAGATTGCTCGCCCAGACCTTTTCACCCACTAGGTAGGTCCAACCTTTTAATCCGTAGTACGCCCACGCGATCATCGTAGAAAATGCAAAGAGCATTCCGGCAATGGCGATTAAATAAGGAGACCAAGATATATTTCTGGCGAAGGCTGCAGATGTCATTTCAATACCCCCAAGACCTTGCGCAAAGGAGGGTTCATAGTAGAAAGTAGTCACGATGACTAACGCGGTTAAGGTGCAGATAACCACGGTATCAATAAAGGGCTCTAGCAGGGACACATAACCTTCAGTAATGGGTTCTTTTGTGCGGACAGCCGAGTGGGCGATAGATGCAGACCCGATACCCGCCTCGTTTGAAAACACGGCCCGTTGGAAGCCGATAATCATTACACCAATGGCTCCACCACTCATGCCTTCTGGACTGAACGCACCGCTAATAATGGCGTTGATCGCATAAGGAATAGCTTCGTAGTTCATTCCAATAATAGTTATGGCGCTGACACAGTAAAGTATTGCCATAAAAGGAACGATCTTGCTGGTTACCCGGGCAATGCTTTGAATACCCCCCAGTATGACTAAGCCAACCACTGCTCCGAGTAAAAGCCCGAACAGCCACGCCTTGTCTGCAAACCAACTTCCTTCTGCACCGCCAGTGACATTGACGAATTGCATGTAGGCTTGGTTGGATTGGAACATATTGCCAATGCCTAAACAGCCAAGCACTATACCTAGGGCATAAAAGCGGCCAATGAAGGCGCCGGCTTTATTCCAGCCTTTTTCGGCAAAGGCATATTCTAAATAATACATGGGGCCGCCTGAGACTGAACCATCAGGATTCTCACGACGCAGTAAAACACCTAAGGTGCACTCTATGAATTTAGTCGACATGCTTAGTATGCCAGCGACAATGATCCAAAAGGTTGCGCCTGGCCCACCTATGGATATTGCGACCGCGACGCCACCAATATTACCAATGCCAACGGTTCCTGAGACAGCTGTGGTTAGTGCTTGAAAGTGAGTTACCTCGCCAGGATCTTTGGTATTTGAATCACTCCCTCGGACTAATTTAATAGCGTGACTAAAACCGCGTAAATTAATAAATTTAAAGTACAGCGTAAAATACACTGCGGCAAAGACGAGCCAGGCGACGACCAGAGGGATGTCGGTGCCAAATACCGACACACTGTAAAAAACGATAGCGGATATAAAGCTTGTGATCGGTTGGACTGAATTGTTAATGAATTCGTCAATGCCCTGTTGAGCAAAAGCCATCGGTGAAAAAAATGAAATAATAAAAACGCTTAAAGAAGTTGATAGGAAATATTTAAGTTTAAGCAGGCTACTTTGGTTGCCAATAACGCTGTTGGTGACGTCTTCATTATTATTCATAACCTGTACCTTACAGTGAGAATCGAAATTTCCGTTAATGTAGAGATCTACCTTTATAACATAACCCAAGCAAGAACTAATCCGCCAAGGAATAGACTCTCAGACAAGACCATTGCTGCCGGCCTCCAGCCGATATCCAGCAAGCCTTTAAAGGAGGTTTTCATGCCTAAAGCTGCGATGGCGATCACGAAGCAATCTTGAGAAGTTTGGTTCATAATTTGGGCTGTGGACGGGGGTATCCATCCCATATTGTTGATAACAGCGAGCGCGACAAAGCCCAATAAAAAGTAGGGTGGTAATAGTTTTGTGCGGCCTTCGGATGCAGCGCGCTGTTTGGCAAAAATTATTAGAAAGATCCAGGCTATTGGTATTAGTAGGGCAACGCGCAGCATTTTAACAATCATCGCGATATAGCCAACGTCTTCAGAAATGGAGTATCCAGCGCCAATGACGTGGGATACATCATGGATGGATCCGCCAATGAATATACCTATCTGCTGGCTGCTTAAACCGAGAAAGCTTGCTAAAACAGGATAGGAAACCATGGCGACGGCACCAAATGTTGCCATCATGATCACTGTTAAAAGGGTGTATTGCTCCATCTCTTTACTTTTGGGCATTACCGAGGACAAGGTCATCGCTGCAGCGATACCGCATATTCCGACGGCGCCGCCAGATAACATTCCAAATCGATAGTCCAGTTTGAGAGCCCGGGCGATAAGTGCGCCAAACAGGATGGTAGCAAACATGCAACCAACCACAACCAACGCGGTTACCCAACCCAGAGCAAGGACATCACCAAAGAGAATTTTTGCACCTAGCAAAATAACCCCAAAGCGCAATACTGTCGTTGAACAAAAATCTATACCAGGAATAGAATATTCAGATTCATTAAGGAAATTCACTGACATTCCCAATATGAGTGCGAATAGCATCGTCGGTGCGCCATAGTTTAGAGACAGAAACTTAGACGCTAGGGCGACTAAGATACAGGCAATAATCCCACGTAATTTATTTTTATGGCGGGATAAAGCAGTATCCATATTTGTATCCTTTGGCGAGGGTTATAATGGGTTTGCGGCTAACGCGTTGTCAATTGCATCGACTATATCATCAATGTCTCTTCGTGTGGCAATCAGCGCCGGGCTGAGGCAGAGCGTGTTATTGAACTCTTGAAAGCTGCGATTCGTCCGGCCGATAAGAACACCTTGTTCCATACAGTGGGCGGCTAGTTTCATCGCATAACTTTCATCCATAGGTTGTTTAGATTGTCGGTCTTGGACGAGCTCTACTCCAGCAAATAGGCCTTTGCCGCGGACATCACCGACCACGGGATACTTGCCCTTTAACTCTAAAAGACGTTCATTTAGGTGGTCACCCATTTGCACGACATTATCCAGCAGGTTTTCTTGTTCGATAATCTCAACGTTAGCAAGCCCAGCCGCAGGCCCCGCAGTGCAGCCTCCAAAGGTACTAATATCTCTAAAGTAGCCCAAAGATCCGGCATCTCCCAAAGCAAACTGGTTAAAGATAGCGTCTGTCGTAATGGTACAAGATATAGCCGCATACCCACTGGCCAGACCTTTAGCCATGGTTACCATGTCGGGTTTAACCCCATAATGCTGGAAGCCAAACCATTTGCCTGTACGTCCCAAACCGCAAACAACTTCATCAATATGTAGTAGCACGTCATATTTTTTGCAGATCTCCTGAATAATAGGAAAGTACTCAGGTACTGGAGGGATAACGCCACCACCCGCCGTAATAGGCTCCAAGACAACAGAGCCGACCGTATCTGCACCCTCGCGTAAAATCGCGGTTTCCAGATCTTTAGCGCACTCAATATCGCAGCTGCCATAGGTTTTACCAAATGGGCAGCGATAGCAGCAGCAGTGGCTGAACTCAGAAAACCCAGGGGTAAACGGGCCATATTGCTCTTTTCGTTGCGATTGCCCTGACGAACTTAGCGCAGTGATCGTAGTGCCGTGATAGTCACGGTCACGGAAGATAACCTTGTGTTTGCGCCCATCGCCATTAATATGTGCCAGTTGGCGCACCATTTTATAGGCCTTTTCGTTGGCCTCTGAACCGGAGTTGGAATAATAAACCTTACCTTGGCCGGCGCCTATTTCAGGTATTTTTGTCAACAACTTCTCGGCAAATAGGGCTCCTGGGACGCTACCGGCACTGTTGGCGAAGTAACACATTTCCATCAATTGGTCACGCACAGCATTGGCGATCTTTTCGCGGCCGTAGCCAACGTTTACCGACCACACTCCGCCAGACGTGGCATCAAGATATTCTTTGCCTTTAATATCGGTCACACGCATACCTAGACCGCTTTTTATAATAAGAGGGTCAGTTGTTTTTAGGTTGCTATGGGGTGTCAGATGGTGCCATACGCTGGCCCGATCTGTGCCGATAATATCGGTAGGTTCTGCTGAAATATCTGTATGGTTCATGCCTGCTCCAGTGTTTCATTACCCTGCAATCTTGTAGCATAGTAAAACTTGGCTCTGTGGGCTAGAACCAACCGGACCTAATTGATGCTACCAGTGAACTTCAGGTGGAATAGAGCCTCTTGCAGAGTGGCTAACTACATGTGTGATTAGGCGGCTATTGCTCAAGCATTTCGGCGTTTAGGTGATGAGAGAGATCACCAAAAAATTCACTGACGATGTTTCGTTCTCGAAATCGCCATTGACCTTCGGCATTTAAAAAGTTGTCATGATAACAACCTGAAATGATCGCCTGGAGAGGGAAGTTTGGTAGTGCTTGAAAGACGGTAAAATACGCCTTAGAGGAGGCGGTATCCGCCTGCTTGTTGATCTCAATGGTCAGGTTGCTGACAACATGTTTGGTGCAGGGGGTGCCGGTGTCCTCATGTAATTTTACTGAGCGTTGATTCATCTTGAGGACCTGGTCATAGCCGCGATTACACCAAAGCCCTGGTGAGCCGCAGATTTGACCATGCTCAAATAATTCAGCCACGGCTTCAAAGTCTCCGTTATCGATATAGTCCGCGTAACTAAAAATCAGTTGTTCAATGTCGCGGTAGTGATTTACTTGAGGATCATTCTTCATGCTGTTGACCTAAGGTGCAGTAGCAGAACTGATGACAATAGAATAATACTAGCTATAGGTTGGATGGGGTTGTAGGACACATAAAGTCAAAAGGATCGGCCTAATAATTCATATTAAAGATTTCGCCTATCTGCTAAAACCTCCAATTACGGTTTTATGACTTTAGTTCACATTAGTCTAATGAATCTGGATTTTACGTGAAACGCCGCTAAAGACATCACCCTGCGGGTCATAGCCTTGGTGCGTTAACCGGTATTCGCCAGCCTGCATGTTTGTTGGTGTTTTCCAGCTCAGTTTGGCGACAAAAGACCCACCTTCTTTACGCCACCTGACAGTAGTTTGCCAGTCGCTATCTGTTGCGATTGTTTGCCAGCCGGTTGAGGTTTTGCTCTCAACCTGCATGTAATTATTTCCGGTCATATAGTTGTCAGTAGGGTTGTTCGACCAGAACTCGGCCACAACAGTCTCACCTTTGCGGTATTGCGTTTTACTTGAGGGAAGGGGGTCGCCATAGTGTGCACCCTTGGGTGGCATGTTCTTTGCACCGCTGTGTAAGGTGGTTGTGAATGACTTACCTCGCCAATCATCATAAATGGCGCTTGATTCAATAGCGCTACCGGAATTCAACGCGCTAGCGAGATGGCTGGCAATTTGTTCATAGGCCGGCAGTGTCCAGCGCCCATGTAAGGTGTGGCCGCCCTCGTACTGTTGTAGTAGATATTCTTCAGGTGTAGTGACATACCCCGCATAGCCATTGGAATATCCCGCAAGGACTATATTGTGTGCCCAGTCGCCAAGCTCTTTCATCACTGCTGTTCGCAATCGTCGACCGGCCATAGTCGTTATCTCGGAGGGCATCGCCAATATGACAAACTGGCCAACGCGGGCTATGGTCACTGAGCGTATTTGAGATTGAAGTGGTGGCTTTCCACTGCCGGTTTCAAACAAAATAGCCTTAGGCGCCTGACAGTTTTTGACAGCCTCGGTCCATTTAGGTGCGCCAGTTAACCAGCCAATCAGAAGGTCTAAAAAAACACTTTGTTCTGTCATGCCTTCTTCAAACAAGAAATGCCCGCCGCCGTCTTCGGTTGACCCTCCGGCAAAGGAATAACCATAGGCAGATGGGCAGGTTGTTTGTGGGCCGGCATGCGTAAATCTGTCGGTCACCAGGTAGTCAGAAAGGTCGACATATATCTGGCGTGTTTCAATGGGTCCTGTGAGGGCTTCCTGAGCATTGCCAAATAGCTGAAGGGCCATCTGCAGCTGGCGGTCGCCCATAATTTGTGTGGTTTCTACATCCGTTCCCCCCGGCCCGGTATTATTCAAATTTGTATTCGGGGTGACATCTCCTGGGTCTGCCTGAGCGAAGGCGGCAACAAAATCACTGTCATTGTCGTAGCGACTACCGCGCATTCGTTCCATTTGTAATGCAGCATAACCTTTGTGATCACCAGAGATTAAGCGATTGTAGTAATTCATTGCGGTGGGGTGCAGTGCATACCAGTTAAGCATTCCTATGTCCCCTGAGTCATCTGTAAACTTCAGAAGGGTCATTTCAGTCGGAGTATTTTCAACATACTGGTCGCGCTCAATCTGAGGATTTTCAAGATAAGCCGACACCGACCGGTTAGCGCCAGCATTATGTAGGTTACCTTTTCCTAGATAAATATTGCCAGGCTCGAGATCCTTATGGGCACTAACGATCGACGCGGTAATACCCTCAACAATGGCGGCAAAGTGTTCGGGGTAAAACCCGCCGTCTAGACCAAGATCAGAACGTGAATGCCAATAACCGCCTGGGCCTGCATGGGTGTGGGTAGCGCTGATAATGACATTGTTTATCGTATAAGTGTCACCGTATTGTTGCTGTAATCTATCAATAACAGCCAAGGTTATATGGTGTTCTATACTGCCCAGATCGGCGCTAACGAACACCAGACGTTTGGTAGGCTCATCAGATTGCGCTATGACAAAAGCACGCGACCATTGGCGAATATGGAGACCTTCCGTCAGTTGATCTTCTCGGCCAAACCCCCACATCTGAATACCATAACTGGGCCCCGTAATATCGGACATTCCACGACCAACAAGGTAGGGGTGTGAAGTGTCTGCCGCGCTTAAGCCACCAGTCAGCAGTATCAAAAGGCATAGAAGCCCGCGTTGGAAATTGATATTGGTGTTGCTGAGGCAAGACTTAATAAGAAGTTTAATCATTTTGCCAGTCTACAGGGTGGTAGCCTTA
Organism: SAR92 clade bacterium; assembly: GCA_014381985.1. Lineage (GTDB taxonomy): Bacteria > Pseudomonadota > Gammaproteobacteria > Pseudomonadales > Porticoccaceae > HTCC2207. The sequence goes on along the minus strand of JACNKP010000058.1, from coordinate 48,235 downwards.
ACATCTAGACAGCTTAGCCTGAGCCTATTGAGAGTTTTTTTAATGTCCGTCTATCAAGATATTTGCGGTTTGAATAAGAGAGAATTTTAGGGCCCTGCGCCGACATAAAGATATATAATCGGGCACGAACGTTTGGGGCCATGCATGATTGATCAAGAAATCACTTTAACCTTAGTTAGCTGCGCTTTTTTCATGGCGCTGGTGGCTTTTATTTCGTATCGCCAGTCTAAAGATGAATCTAATAGTAGAGACGGTTACTTTTTAGCTGGACGAAATCTAAGTGCTGTTTTTATTGCTGGCTCCCTGTTATTAACAAACCTCTCGGCCGAGCAACTGATAGGGCTCAATGGCTCAGCCTATGGGTTTAACTTGAGTAGTATGGGTTGGGAAGTGACAGCAGCGTTCGCCACTATATGTATGGCGTTTGTTTTTCTGCCGCGCTATTTGGCAGGAGCATTCTCAACCTTACCTGAATTCTTAAATAATCGTTTTGATGATGACGTCAGACGGCTCACGGTTATTTTATTTATGCTTGGCTACGGCTTGGTGACTATTCCGTCGGTGCTGTACTCAGGGTCTATTGCCGTACTGCAGTTATTCGATGTTCCTAGCCTGTTTAACATTTCGTACAGTCGGTCATTGGTATTGACTATCGTTGTTATCGGCAGCGTGGGTGGTGTCTATGCAGTGTTTGGTGGCCTCAGAGCGGTTGCTGTTTCCGACACTCTAAATGGTATTGGTCTTTTGCTCATAGGCATTGCTGTACCCGTGCTGGGGTTGTCACTGCTTGGGGAGGGCAGTGTGGTGTCGGGATTAAAAATTATTTCGACCACCAATACGGAAAAACTAAACGCGATTGGTTCTTCTGACGATCCTACTCCGTTTGCCACCTTATTTACTGGAATGATTTTTGCCAACTTGTTTTATTGGTGTGCTAATCAGTACGTGATCCAGCGAACCCTTGGCGCCAAGAGCCTTGCAGAAGGCCAGAAGGGTGTACTCTTTTCAGGATTTTTCAAAGTTCTGGTGCCGATCATGATGATGATTCCCGGTGTCATTGCTTTTCATCTCTATGGTGGTCCGAGCAGTCCTGATGGCCTTAGTTCAATTGATCTTGCGTACCCAAGACTCATTCGTGATGTGCTACCAACCTATGCTTCAGGATTTTTTCTGGCGGTCCTGCTTGGCGCGGTGTTTAGCTCGTTTAACTCACTGCTAAACAGTGCAGCAACACTATTTTGTTTAGACGTTTATGAACCGTGGAAAAAGGCCAGAAACGGTGGTGAGATCACAGATCAGCAGATTTTAAAAGTGGCTAAAACGGCCTCTATTGTGATTGCGTTATTTTCGTTTGTTGTGGCGCCACTGCTGCAATTTGCGCCGGATGGCCTATGGCAGATTATTCGTATCTTCACCGGCTTTTATAATATTCCGGTCATTGCCATCGTGATTGTTGGTCTCTTCTCAAAGCGGGTTCCTGCGCTAGGACCTAAGTTAGTGATTGGCTTCCATGTAGTCGCCTACGGGTTATTAAAGTTTGTCTTGGATGACATTGTTACCTTGCACTTTATCCATCTTTACGCAGTGCTGTTTTTTATAGAGGTTGGCATCATGTTATTGGTGGGGCATTACCGTCCCACCGCACATAATTGGACCTATAAACGGAGTCATGAAGTCGACATGCAACCCTGGCGTTATGGAGTACCTTGCGCAGCGAGTTTAATGTCGTGCGTTGTTGGTCTATATTTGTTGTTTTCACCCGTCGGTGTAGTGGGTGGGTTCAGTGTGTTATTTGTGCCCCTAATAGGTTGTTTGGCCGGGCTAAACGTCGCAGTTTGGTGGTATTACATCAACAGACGTGGTTTTAGTGCATAGCCGCGGTTCTCACTAGCCTTTAGTGAGTCCAGGTTACCCATGGTGCTCAATTCTTGTGGCCCCACAGAATTAACTGGCTCTTAGGTGGGTATTTACGGCATCATTCTGACTTGGTGGTTTAACTTTAAATGTGCGAATACTAATACATGCCCAGTGCTTTCAATCCATTTTATACTCTCAACAGTGCCAACTGCAGTTTGGTTGTAGATTGTCGGGGTAATGCACCCACAATCCTTCACTGGGGTTCTCGTCTTACTGATGCGACAAGCCCTGAAATGTTGGCTCTTCTCGCCACTCGCCAAGAGCTGCAGGCCTGCCAAACTGAAGAGGCACCCATTGCCTTATCACCAGAGACCGCTGCCGGCTTTACTGGCTCCCCAGGGGTTCAAATACACCGTAATGGTCGTCACTGGGCGGTCTATACTCAGATCGAATCGGCACGCTCTAGTGACAACCAGATAATCATTATTTCACTGTGCCAAGGTACCGAAATCCAATTAACCCACTGTTTGCAATTGGATGCTGACACCAATGTTTTGACAGCGACCACGGAAATAACCAACAGGGGATCTTCAGCACTCAGTGTTGATCGCTGTGATGCCCCCTGTATACCTTTGCCAATGCACTATAATAAAATTCTGGGTTTTACCGGCCGCTGGGCTAACGAATTTCAGTTACAGTCTATAGATAGAGTTGCTGGAGCCTATGTGCGTGAAAATAGGTCGGGGCGCACCTCTCATGATTCATTCCCCGGAGTGATTATTCATTGTGAGCATACCAATGAAAATTTAGGCGCCGCTTACGGGCTGCATTTGGGTTGGAGCGGCAATCACCATATGCGTATCGAAGAACAGTCTACTGGCCGAGCATACGCGCAGTTAGGTGAGTTGTTTTTACCCGGTGAAATGAGTCTCGAGCCTGGGGAATCATACTGTTCACCAACCTTATATGGCGCAAGTACCGATAACGGATTGTCAGCATTGTCAGGCGCTTTTCATGGTTATATCCGATCCTCTTTAACCGATAGACGGGTAGTGAACAAAGTAAAGCCTGTGCATTTTAATACCTGGGAGGCGGTCTATTTTGACCTCTCTTTTGATCGGTTGTGCGAGTTGGCAGATAGCGCCGCTGAGGTAGGGGTGGAGCGTTTTGTGCTGGATGATGGTTGGTTCAAAAACCGGAAATCAGACAGTGCGGGCTTAGGTGATTGGTTTGTGGATGAAACCGTCTTCCCCCATGGTTTGGGCCCATTAATTGATTATGTGCATGATAGAAAAATGGAATTTGGACTATGGGTCGAGCCAGAAATGGTTAATCCAGATAGCGACCTCTATCGCAGTCATCCCGATTGGGTACTAAATACTGACCCAGCGCCATTACTGCTGTCTAGAAATCAACTGGTGTTAGATTTAACCCGAGTCGAGGTTCAAACATACCTGTTTGAGAGACTTGATGCCTTGTTAAGTGATTACGCCATTGGTTATTTAAAATGGGATATGAATCGTGCCATTCACCAGCCTGGCAATCAAGATGGGCGTGCGGTTAGTCATTATCAGACGCGTGCGCTCTATAGTTTGCTGGAGCGTATTCGCGCAGCTCACCCCACGGTCGAAATTGAAAGCTGTTCATCAGGTGGAGGTCGCGCAGACTTTGGTATTCTCGCCTTTACCGACCGTATTTGGACGTCTGACAGTAACGATGCGCTTGATCGATTGGGTATTCAAAAGGGCTTTTCTCTATTTTTCCCACCAGAGCTAATGGGTGCTCATGTTGGGCCCAGCTGCTGTCATGCAACGGGTAGAGTGCTGAGCATGGAGACCCGCGCCGGAGTCGCTATGTTTGGGCACATGGGTATTGAGGTCAATCTTTTAGATATGGACGATGACCAGAAGGACACATTAAAAACGGCAGTAGTCCTGCATAAAAAACATCGTCAATTACTGCACAGTGGCAAACTTATGCGGCTGGACACTCAGCGCGGCGAAAGTGGCTTTGGGGTAGTGGCGATTGACGGCAGCGAGGCTCTGTTTTCCTATGCGCAACTAGATAGCCTTTTACATAGCGTAGGCGGGCGACTTCGCTTTGTTGGCTTAGACAAACACGGTATTTATGAGGTGAACATTGTCTGGCCCCTAGAGCCCAGCAGTTACTCCAAATCCATACTGGATGTTATCAATGGATCTGTTATCAGCGGTGATGCGTTGGCTAACGTTGGGTTACAATTACCCATTATGCTACCGACAAGCCTGCTAATCTTTCATTTGCGCCGTTGCTGATAACACTGTTATTGCCAAATGGGTAAATAGATTACTTTTTTGATTCACTATTTGTTATTTTAGTTGTTGTAGACAAAAGGTAATTAGTAATGATTAATACGAAAATATACAAGTCGGTCTACAGTCTTTCTGAAAAGCTAATGGCGGCGGCAAAAAAGAACAACATAGAGCTATTCAACTCTCTCTATGCAGAGTTAAAGGCTGTCTGTACCGATAACGAAAATACCGACAAAGACCATCCAGAGCAGTGGGAAACGTTGGCTGACTTTACAGAAGAGTTAGCAGATGCCGTGGCTGGTTACGAAAAAGCCTTAGAAAAAGCCACCGCTATTAATTCCAAAGACCATATGTCATCAATCGCATTTTCCATGGCTACATTACAAATTGAATTAGGTCAGACTGACGCGGCCATCAAAAACCTCCAAGATGCAAAAATCAGTGCTAATAAAATCGCAGACAAAGACCTTAAAAAAGAAATAGATGACCTGCTTGAAATGCTACTTTCAGCCTAAGCCCACTGGGCCGGGAAAAAATAGGGCTGCAGGCAGTTCAGCCCTGGGTGTTAAGGTGTCTATCTATGGTGTAGTTGTGGTGTCAAAATCACTGGCGCTATGTCGCTCCGCTAGTTGTTTGTCCTCTGCACCCCATACGCGGTTAACCCGTTGACCACGCTTTACGGCAGGGCGTTGCTGAATGTTTTTGGCCCAGCGAATAACGTTGGTGTAGGTGGTGACCTCAAGAAAATCTCCAGCTTCATAAAGTACACCTGATACCAGTGCGCCATACCAGGCGACGTTGACCATGTCCGCAATGGTGTATTGGTCACCACAGAGGTATTGATTGTCGGCCAGCCGTTGGTCTAGAACATCTAGTTGACGCTTAACTTCCATGGCGTAGCGATTAATGGGGTATTCAAACTTTTCGGGCGCGTAGGCATAAAAGTGGCCAAAGCCGCCCCCTAAAAAGGGAGCACTGCCGATGTTCCAAAATAGCCAAGACAGGCATTCTGCGCGCAGTGGTGAGCCCACTGCAGGCACAAAATGGCCAAATTTTTCTGCTAGGTAGAGCATCATGGCACCAGACTCAAACACACGAATGGGTGTGTCGCCACTGTGGTCTGCCAGTGCAGGGATTTTTGAGTTGGGGTTGATATGCACAAATCCGTCACCAAACTGTGACCCATCTGAAATATTAATTAGCCAGGCATCATATTCGGCCTCGGCAATGCCCAATTCCAGCAGTTCTTCAAGGAGCACTGTGACCTTAACCCCATTAGGTGTACCCAGGGAATAAAGCTGCAGCGGGTGCTTGCCGACAGGCAGCTCTTTTTCATGAGTAGCGCCGGCGATGGGGCGGTTTATCGCAGCAAAGCGGCCGCCGCTTTCTTTATCCCATTTCCAGACTTTGGGGGGAGTGTAGGTTTCGCTCATGGTGTTTAGTATCCGCTGTTGTTTGATTGGTTAAGGCCAATGCGTGAATTAACAAGGGCCAGAGTATAATTATTACGTTGTTTGTTGCAATTCTTCTGTTTCCAAGCCGATAAACTCGGCTCTATTACCCAAAATAAATCGGTTGACGAAAAGAGCGATGGCTACGCAGGCAAAGAACGTGAAAAACATCATGTGAATATAGTGCAGAGGCATCCATATCCAGATAAAACAGGCGTACATGAGCACTCCCGCAATCACCGCGGTAATGGCGGCACGATAATCTACGTTGCGGAACAATAACCCAACGGCAAAGCAGGCCAGTATTGGCATGCTGATTAGGCCCCAGAGTTCCTGTAGTAAATTAATAATACTGTCAGATTGCGCGTAAATCGGCACCATACAGACAGCAATGATCACAAAGATCACTGTGGCACCGCCGCTGAGTGCGCGCAGGTTGGGTTTATCATTGATGTACGCCTCGTGTAGGTCACAAACGTACATGGCGGCAGAGGAGTTGACCATACTGTTAAATGAGCTAAGTACGGCTGCTGCGATGGCTGCTGCGAATATTCCAGATAACCAGCCAGGCAGTAAATCACCAACGATACGGCCATAGGCCTGATCACCGATATCGCCATACAATTTAAATGCGACTATCCCTGGGATAACGACCATGGAGGGGATAAATACCACGCGAATAAAAGCGGCGGCATAAACGCCTTTTTGCGCCTCTTTAACCGTTGGCGCCGCCATAGCGCGCTGTGTAATGGTTTGGTTAGTACTCCAGTAAAAAATTTGAATGAGAAACATGCCGGTCAATAGGGTATGCCATGGTACAGGCGAGGCGCTATCGCCAATCAAGGTTAATCGCTCGGCAGGAATACCACTAAAGTCAAAGTTGATGGCCATCAGAGAGAGCACCACCACTAGTAGGCCCATAGCTAACACCAAAACCCCACCATAGGTGTCTGACACTGCAACTGCGCGCAGTCCGCCAAGTACCGCATAGGCTGCGCCAAAAATGGCGAAGGCAGCGGCAATGGTTAAGAGGTCTGCTTGGATACCTGTCATGGAGATCATGAAGAGCGCGCCGGTATAGATTACGGCTGGTTGAAAAACAAATACATTGATGAACAAAAACATCGTCGATACAAGCGCGCGGATATGTTTACTGTTGTAGCGTCGCTCTAAAAGTTCGGTGGTGGTGGTGCAATTGTTTCTGTAGTACACCGGCAAGAAGACTTTGGCTAAAATCATAAGCCCGACAAAGCCTGAGAGCTCCCAAAGGGCCAACAGCAGCATTTGGTTGCCATTCATACCCACTAGCTGGTCTGTACTTAAGTTGGTGAGTGTGATCGAGCCGGCAACAAAGACCCATGTTAGTCCACCACCAGCCAGGAAATACTCTTTATTAGAGTCCGTTGAACGTCTACTTTCCCCCTTACATTTGATGTATGTAAGCACGGCGATAGCACCGAGGACTGCACAAAATACAGCTAGTTGGATGAATTGTTCGCTCAAGGGAAACTCCTATTTATTATTTTTTTAGTAAGGGTGCTTTATCTGACGCCTGCCAGACTGTTATCCCGTGCGGTTGAATTATTCTATTTCCCAGCAGCAGAGTTGTATCTGAGTCGAGGGGTAATAAATGCTGTTGATCTGAATAGTTAAAAGCAAATATTAGCTTACCCCGCTGCGATACACGAATATCTTTGTCAAATCGGTAGGTGTTTATGTTGTTATGGTGGCATTGCTGTTGTAAAAAATCGAGTAAAAAATCTCTGTTGGTCAGAGTGCCGAGGTAGATGAATCGCTCATTGCGCACGATCGCAGGTTCGTCGTTGTGATACTTGGCGATGACTTCTGTATTACCAGCATCCAATTGTTCGCGCCAGCGACAGCTTTCATAGTGCTTGCCATTCCAGTTTAAGGCTTCAGCACAGTCTTCTCGAAGAGTTTCTACAGACAGCACACGTATCGGAATCAATGTTTGCAACAGACCTGGCGGTAAGTTTGTGGGGTAACCAAACTCTGTGGTTTTGGCTCCGGATCGCGGGCCAAAAATAAATTGGGCGCTACTAGCTTTGCATTTTGAAACAAAAGCACTGTCGATGATCGGCAGGCTAGGAGCGATAATTAAGGTGTATGGCGAGAAGTCTGCATCCACAGAAATAAAGTCTATGTTGACGCCCAGCTCACGCAAGGCACTGTAGTAAGAGAATTGCACGTCATTAAAATCATAAGCCTGCCCTTGTTTCTCTATGTCACTAACCCAGAGCCCCTCGACGCCTGTGATTATAGCGACAGAGGCTGGTTGCGACGGCTGGCTGGTTATGTCTAGTTGAGCAACGTCTGCCATTGCCTGCTCAGCCTCTGGCCAGGCTTCGGTTTTTGAATTGTCGGGTCGCAGTAGACCCGCATGCATCTGTTCCTGAGCGAAAGGCGCCTGGCGCCAACGGAAATAGCAGACACAGTCTGCTCCGTGAGCAAAGGCCTCTATGGTCCAAAATCTAATCATGCCCGGCGCCGGACGGGGATTATTGTTGGCCCAGTTAACCGGCCCAGGTTGTTGTTCCATTACCCAAAATCCGCGATTTAGCAGGCCTCGGGTTTGGTCATGGTAGTAGGTAGCAAAATCGGGATGGCCGGTGCGCATATAGCGACGTAACTGTTCGGTTGGGGCGCCAGTAAGCAGAAGATCGGTACGGCCCAATGGATAATTGTCATAGCTGGTAAAGTCCAATGGGGCGGCAAGGGCAACGTTATCTACCCCGGTTTCATTCATCGGTATAAAGTTGTGAGTGATGAATTGGTTTGGCGCATGCTGGCGAATCACTTCAATCATACGGTTGTGATAATTGACCACCTGATCGGAGGAAAAACGTCGAAAGGCCATACGGTGGGCCGGGCTGGTTTCGGTCACCGCGAGTATGGGAAGTTCGATTTCAGTAAAATCACGATATTCCATAGACCAGAATACGTTTCCCCACTCAGAATTTAATTTTCTAATACTCGGGTATTGATCGCGGCACCATGTTTGAAAGGCGCTACGCGCATTTTTGGAGCCACTGAGGGCGGTATCATGACAACAGAGTTCATTGTCTGTTTGCCAGCCGACAATGCCTTCATGGCCGCCATAACGCATGGCTAATACTTTGGTAATGCGAAGTGACTCTTGGAGATAGATTTCGCTGGAAAAGTCATAGTGACGGCGTGAGCCAAAACCTCGCGTGGCCCCAGTATTTGGATCGACCGGCAGTATGTCTGGGTGCTGGTCAATCAACCATTTAGGTGGCGTTGCGGTAGGGATACACATAACTACTTTAAGGCCAGCATTGTTCAAGGTGAGGACAGCTTGGTCTAACCACTCAAAGTCTAACTCACCGGGGTTGGGTTCGAGTTTGGACCAGGCGAACTCGCCTATGCGTACATAGGTTAAGCCGAGCTCAGACATCATCTGTGCATCTTGCTCCCATTGAGACTGTGGCCAGTGTTCTGGGTAGTAGCAGACTCCGAACATGCGCTTAACCTTTGTTTAAAACTAAAGCGGTTTTACTGTGCCCTTAGTTTCAGTTGAATAGAAGATAGCCGTATTATTGTCGATAGAACCGAATACCACTACCCCAAAGATGTTTGAAGCCCGGCCATGGGGCACTATATTGATTATCGGCACCCTGATACTGTTGAATATCTTCTCGAGCGGGCAGATACCCACAGCGAGCACCGTCGTTTTTAACATGACAATCTAAAAATGCCAGACTCATATGTTTGTTGACTCTATTGATCGTCTCGATATCCCAGCTGGGTTCGACGTAATGTCCGAGTTCAAAGTCACTGTGAAAGGATGCCGCGGGTGCTGGGTGACCGGCAATATTGTGCCGAGCATTGACATAAACCATCATGTAATTGTGTTTTGAGCCGGTTTGTTGGTAGAGTTTTTTGACGCCATTTTCAAATCCTGAGGTATTGTCTTGATCGCCGGCAACAAAGAAGGTTGGCACCGTTATTTTCTCCATAGCTTGTGCATCATGAACATCTAGTTCGCCACCCCAGGGTGCAAAAACCTGAATGGCTTTCCAGCGTGGATCGAGTTTTTCTTGGCCGGCGAAGCAGGAGTTTAAACGAAAGGGTAGCAGGTTAGCTAATATGGTGGGGACGCCAATTTTTTTCAAATTATCTGAGTTAAAGGCATAGCACCCACCGACGGTATTGATTGCTCCAAAGCCACCCATGGAATGACCGATAATGGCTGCATTGTTGGTGTCTACGCGCTCTTTTAAACCTGGTATTAGTTGACGTTCATCAGCTTCAGCAAAATAATTCAAGACAAACTGTTGATCGCGGGCACGATTATAAAAAGTGCTAATGCCACCTGATGCCCGGGTGTCATTATCAAAGACTTCTGCATTGGTGGAGTCTTTATGGTCAATACCGACCACCACATAGCCGTGACTCGCTAGGTGCTCTCCTAAATAAAACATTTGGGTTCTGTAGCCGGTAAAGCCGTGGGATAGCAGAACAATTGGGAACTGACCATTACTAACTGGAGCAGCATCGCCATAGGCGTCGCCCTGCAACTCAAAGGGTTGTTGCAGTCGAGTAACATTTTTATAGGTAGCTTTGCTAGCAGACGGAGCAGACAGGTCTGCGGGATACCAGACTTCGAGCACTAAGGGTCTCTCAGTTGTGGTTATAAAATTGGTAGTATTTAGACGTCCATGATCGATGGCGCTAATGGTGCTAACTCCGACATCATAGGGCCCTGCAAAAGCCAATTCGGGTGTAACGGGTGGCTGGTTAGTGTAAAGATCTTCAGCACTAACGGCGCTGCTGCTTATTATTATCGCACTGATAAATGCGATAATTCGCGGCCAATTGATACTCACACTGAACTCCTCCTGAGAACTTGATTTTTACTGCTACGTAATTTTTTACGATCAGTGCTAGTTTTGTTGTTATACAAGGGTGACGTTATTGTTATGGGCATATTAAATCAAAAGCAGACTATTAAATAGGTTGATATCTTAGCCTGTCAATTTACATAATATTCACCTTAAAACCACAGAGAGTTGTCCAATGTGTGAATATGCAAAATATTTAAGTCTGATAGGGCGGGTGGTTGCTATTACCGCTGGTGCAAGGGGCATTGCAGATTCATTGCTTCTGTCCAGATGGGTTTTTGCGCTAAGCGACGGGCAGTGATTTAAATTTTTATATAGAAATTAATAATGGGCTGTAGACTCGAATACAAATTAGTCTCACTATGGCGCTTGATAGCAACAACCTAAACATTAGATGATTTGGATAGCCATAAGTGACTAAGCAAAGATTACGTTTTTTCGAGAAATCGCTGGGTCAGCGACACATTACAGGCACTGATAAGTATCTGTACAAGGCCCCAGAGTCCACTTACAGGTTAGTCATCATTGGGACTGGCACTATCGGGCAGGAGCACATGTATGTGGCTACTCTGCTGGGTAGAGCTCGGGTGCATGGTATCTATGATAGCCAAACCCAAAGCATGGATGTGGCTGAGCAAAACTTCAAAGGTTACAGTGACCAATCTCTGGTTCGGTATGCTGACTTAGAGTCTGCTTGTAGCGACCCTGACGCTGATGCGTTAATGATCTGCACGCCGAATCATACTCATTTTGATCTTCTCAAGGTGGCGATGCTTTCCGGCAAGCCCATTTTCTTAGAAAAGCCTATGGCGACAACACTTGAGGATGCGGCAGCTATTGTTAAAGCTAATGAGACTTATGGATCTTTTATCCAAATTGGACTGCAATATCGCTACAAGGCGCAATACATCGAAGCGTTTCATGAAGTTCAGGCACGCGCTTCTATTGGTGTCATTAAAACCATCAGTATGAGCGAGTATCGGCCGCCGTTCTTAGACAAGGTGGGTCAGTGGAATAAGTTTAACCAAAACAGTGGTGGCACCCTCGTTGAAAAATGCTGCCATTACTTTGATTTAATCAATCTTATGGCTGATTCTATGCCCGTTAGAGTTTATGCCTCTGGGGGCCAAGCTGTAAATTTTTTAGAGTTTGCAAAGGATGGCGTACCAGCGGATATAGATGACCATGCTTTTGTAATTATTGATTTTGAAAATGGGGTTCGGGCGAACTTTACGCTCAATATGTTTTGTCATGACTTTACCGAAGAGATGATAGTGGCGGGTGATAAAGGCCGTCTAGTGACTAAAGAGCTGTTTAATATTCATCAGCAACAGCCATCTCAGGCGACCATAGCGCTGGAAAAAGGTGAATGGGGCGCATCAAAGCAGACTGATGTGACTTACGCTCGAGAGATTGAACAAAGTGGCCATCACGGCGCTACCTACTATGAGCATATTGCGTTTGTTGATCAGCTGGATGGCAAAGCCTGCGAGTCAGCCACACCCGTGCAGGGTTTATGGTCGATGATTGTCGCTAGCGCAGCGCAGTATTCTATTAAAACTGAGCACGCAGTGGACATAAGAGCCTTTATGCTCGACAACAATTTAGCAGAATATCTTGGGAAAATGGATTGAATATGAATCAAACGATGAATGTAACAGGTCAGCTCATGCCCGCTGTGGGTTTGGGGTTGTGGAAGCTAGATCTTGATGAGGTTGCAGATACGGTCTACAACGCTATTAAGACGGGCTATCGACACCTAGACAGCGCAGCTGATTATGGCAATGAAAAACAGGTAGGCGAGGGTATTGCTAGAGCTATTGCTGACGGCCTATGCCGCCGTGAAGATTTATGGATCACCTCTAAACTATGGAATACCTTCCACCGCCAAGAACATGTTCAGGCTGCGTGTAAGAAGTCACTTGATGACTTAGGTATAGAGTATTTTGACTTATATCTCGTACATTTCCCCATTGCTCTTAAGTATGTGGATTTCAATGATCGTTATCCGCCTGAGTGGATTTTTAATCCTGGGGATGAGTATCCTGCTATGGAACCTGATGCAGTACCTCTCAGTGAAACATGGACAGCCATGGAGGGATTGGTTGAGAATCAACTGGCGCGTAAAATTGGTGTCTGTAACTACAGCGCAGTGCTACTTCATGACCTTATGAGTTACGCAAGAATAAAGCCAGCGATGTTGCAGATAGAATCTCACCCATACCTGACGCAAGAAGCACTTATACGCACTGCGCAGGCCTATAACATCGCAGTTACAGCGTTCTCACCGCTGGGTGCGCTTTCCTATGTGTCCATAGATATGGCCACAGCAGGCGATTCTGTGTTGTCAGAACCGGTGGTCATTAAGGCGGCTGAACGGGCAGGAGCAACACCGGCTCAGGTCGTTTTGCGTTGGGGCGTGCAACGCGGCACGGCAGTGATACCTAAAACCAGTAAGGCTGAGCGGTTGATGGAAAATCTATCACTGTCGAATTTCAGTTTAACCGATGATGAAATGGCTTCTATTTCGTCACTTAACCAGAATCGTCGATTTAATGACCCTGGGGTTTTCTGTGAAGGCGCATTTGGCAAGTTCCACTCAATTTATGATTAAGGATGTTGCCTGTTAATGGATGATATTAGCGTAGAAAAGATTAATTTAGAGTCTCAGCAGCAATATAAAGATAACGTTTTCCCGCTTGTCTATGCTACCAGTAATGTTTCTGATGCGGCAGGGGTAAAAGATTGGCTTGCGGAGCATAAACACCGGTTAGAAGGTGAGTTAACGACCCATGGAGCCATTTTGTTTCGAGGCTTTAATGTTGTTGATGATCAAGATTTTGATGGTTTTGTTCGTGCATTTGATTGGCCGAGTTTTACCTATGAAGAATCGTTGTCTAACGCCGTTCGGCACAATCGAACAGAGTTGGTTTTTACGGCTAATGAAGCTCCACCGTCAGTGTCTATTTTCCTGCATCATGAAATGGCGCAAACACCGATTTATCCGTCAAAGTTGTTTTTCTTCTGTGAACAGGCTTCTGAGGCCGGTGGTGCTACACCTATCTGTCGTTCGGATATCCTGCTGGAGCATTTGGAGAGAGAGATCCCGGGGTTTGTTAAGACCTGTGAGGAGAAGGGCATACGCTACTCTCAAACTATGCCCGCGGTGAATGATTTGGAATCTGGGCAGGGTCGTAGCTGGGCTAGTACGTTGAGCGCAGATAACGCTAAAGAGGCGGAAGCTAAGCTTGAGCGACTGGGGTATGAATGGAAATGGCAGGCCGATGGGTCCCTTAGCGTGACAACCCCAGTGTTACCCGCGGTAAAAATATTGCCTGACGGACGAAAAGTGTTCTTCAATCAGTTGATAGCGGCGTTCAGAGGGTGGCAAGATGCTAGAAATGATAGAGAAAAATCGATTTGCTTCGGCGATAACTCATCCATCAATAATGATGACATGGCTTTAGTGATAAGGCTTTCTGACCTATTAACGTTTGATATTCCATGGCAGACCGGAGATGTCGTTCTAGTCGATAATTTTGTCACTATGCATGGTCGCCGCCCTTTTGAGGGTCAACGAAGGGTGCTGGCTTCATTGGTGGCTTAGTGCCTTGGCGCTGATAAAACGATCTTTAAAACACCAATAAGCCCTTTTATCGCACTATTAAAACATACTGCCGCATCGGGGCTACCGTTAGGCTTTTAGCCATGAAATTATTGGTCAGAAACTAGCTGATAGCCCTCGATTTGGGCAACGGGACTAATTGATAATAATTTCGCTTTTTAAGTAAACAGGAACAAACTTATGAATTCTAAAATGGTCGCTCTCGCGTTGACTTTTTTGCTTGCAGGCTGCGGAGGGGGTGGAGGTGATTCTAAGGCTGTTGAGCCTCCGATAGTGCTGTTGCCGCCCACTATTAGTCAGTTCTCATTTCTGGTCTCTGAAAATGCTGGGTTGGAAAGTGATATAACAATGGCCGAGCTTGACGGAACCTTTTCCGGTCGTACGCTGACTAATGCTCCTATTACTGAGCTTGTTGCTAGCTTTCAGCATAATGGGTCATCCGCCAGTATTGGCGGCATTAGCCAGGCCAGCGGTACTACGGCCAACGATTTCACTAATCTTGTGACCTACACGATAACGGGCACAGATGGCCAGACCACAAATCATGAGGTGGATTTAACCAAGTTTACACACCTTCCAATCATTTATCTCAAGACAGATTACTATGACCCTATTGTCTCCAAAGATGACTACATCCAGGGAGATGTCTCCATAGCTGGAGGTCGTAATGTCGTCAATTTGACCGAGTCCGCAATGAAAATTCGCGGTAGAGGAAATTCGACGTGGTATACCCATCCGAAAAAGCCATTCCAGATGAAGTTAGACGATAAGGCCGAATTTTTGGGAATGCCCAATGACAAAAAGTGGCTATTTCTAGCGGAATACTCTGACAAAACCATGCTTCGAAACAAAATATCCTTTGAGATGGGTTATATCAGCAACTTGGATTGGACACCCCAAGGGCGCTTTGCCGAGGTCTATATTAATGATGAGTACAACGGTACGTACAATATTACGCAAAAGGTTGAAGAGAGCGATAATCGAGTTGCATTGGGTGATACTGGGTATTTATTAGAGCTTGATCAGTTATCGCGACTAGACTCGGATGATGTGTACTTTGAGAGCATTATCACTGATAAATTCTGGGTTAACATAAAAGAGCCTAGCCTCGAACGCAACAGTTCTGAGTATGCTTATATTAAGACGCTGATTAATGATTTTGAAAATGCGATGTCTGGAGCTACTTCCATGACATCCTACTTTGCCGTTGCGGAAACAACCTCTGATAATGTTTGGGATGTGAACTTGAGCCAGACGATGACGCTAGTCCCCAATTCTGATTACACGGTATCATTTAGAGCAAAGTCATCGATTGATCGCACCATGATTGCTGGCCTTGGTTTGTACCATGATCCTTGGACAAACGCGGGCGAGCCTGTAAGTCTGACAACAGCATGGCAAACATTTATATTGACTCAGACCACTACCGATTTTGGAGATGATCAAAGCCGTGTCTTATTTGATATGGGTGGAGATCAAGGCGGAGAGGTTTGGATTGATGATGTCAGCGTTCTTACCGCAGATGGAATACAGCTTGTTGCTAATGGCGATTTCCAAAGTGGTGAGGCAAGTTGGGAGGGAGGAGCGGCAACAGCAGCTAATATCACATCCTATGATAACGGCACAGAAGGGTACGCAGAATATATCGATGTTGATAGCTTTGTTGATTGGTATCTGATCAGCGAGATTACCAAGAACGTTGATTCAAAGTCTTACTCCAGTATGTTCTTGAATGTGGTGCCGGGAGAAAAAATAAAAATGGGGCCGCTCTGGGACTTTGATTTATCTTTTGGCAATGTTGATTATGCCGACAGTCGTTATGCAGAGGGTTGGTGGGTGAAGTATCACCCTTGGTATGAGCACCTCTTTCAGGACCCTGATTTTGTCGGCAAGGTCAAAGTACGGTTTGCTTATTTTAAAGATAACCAAGATTTCATTCTCGATAAAATAGACGCCTACGCAGAGCAATTACAGTGGGCGCAGCAGGAGAATAATGATAAGTGGCAGACTTTAGGAATGTATGTTTGGCCAAACCCCGTTGTTTTTGATACCTATCAAGAAGAGGTTGATCATATGAAGTCTTGGTACATTGATAGAATGGATTGGTTAGAGGCCGCCTTTGACAACCTTTAGGCGTCATGATCGGCTCTCAATATGGCGCTATAAGTCCTAATGGTTACTGAATGAGATATTTATTCATTAAAGAATATTTCAACTATACTTTGTTTATAATCTATAGGAGTTCTTTTGTTTGAAATTATTACTACTTGTTATTGCCAGCCTATTAAGTCTTAGTGCTCTAGGCGAGGAAGCTGATACTTCCAGAAGCGATAACATTAAGCGCTTCAATGAGGGTCAGAGGTGCCACAAGTCTGCTATCGCAGAAAGGAATAAAGAAGAAGCGCTCCGGTGTGCACAGTCCTCGCTTGAGGCGGGTAAAAGCCTGTTTGAACCAGGCAGTAAAAACATTGCTGCACTAACCTATAACTATGGCATAGCTCTTCGCTCGACCGATGAGCTTTCTTGGGTGGTGAACAAAGAAATCAAAAACGTTTTTACCGAGGCTCTTACCCTTTATGAGTCGCTCTATGGCGAGAATTCGGTAGATTTAGTTGATTTGTTAATAGATCTTGGTAACGCAGAGAATAAAGTAAAAAGAACGGGGATGAATGATCCTGTGAAGAGCTCTTCCTATAAAAGAGCTCTTGGAATCCTTTCATCTAATTACGGAGATGATTCTTTAGAGTACGCGCAGGCTCAGCTTGCGATCAGTATGGAAGTTCTTGAAGGGTCTCATACCGTTAATGCGCATGTATTCTCCAATAAATACGCCAAAGGGGCGTACAAGATAATTTCCCGGAAATTAGGCCCCACTTCAGTGGGAGCTACATTGGCCAGTTTTCAGCTAGGGAAAAATCAAATGGCGAAGCAAAAATTTAGCAAGGCGATTCCTTTTCTTGAAAATTCGTTATCTAACCCTTCAGTGGCTCAATATGCCCATGGATTTCTCATAGAAGCCTTTGAACAAATAGGTCAGCGCGATTCAGCAACCTTTCACGCCCAGGCATTAGGTAAACTGAATCAGGGCAGACAAAACCAGAACTACCTGCCTGTCTATAGAAAACCGCCAATTTATCCGAGAGGAGCACAAAGATCAGGAACTAACGGTTACGTGATTATTGAGGTCACTGTATCCAGAGACGGCCTGGCTATTGACCCTATTGTGATTGAGGAAATGCCCACATCGAAAGGATTTGGCAAAGCCGCATTAAAAGCTTCAAGCACATTGAGATATGTCCCGCAGTTTGTAGATGGTGAAGCGGTTGAAGTGCCTGGTGTCTTGTATAAATATACCTTCCAAATGGCCCGTTAATTAATTTGCCGCGTCTTGCCTTCCCAATAGGGCTTTCGTAGTTCTCGTTTGAGTATTTTACCCGAAGGATTACGCGGCAGAACATCGGTAAAGTCGATGCTTTTTGGTACCTTGTAGCCGGCAATCTTGGTCCTTGAATGGGCGATAATGTCTTCCTTAGTGGCGGTGACGCCAGGCTTTAGTACAATGATGGCTTTCACTGCTTCTCCCCATTTCTCATCGGGAACACCAATGACCGCAGCATCACCCACAGCCTCATGATCAAACAGTGCATTTTCTACCTCTGCGGGATAGATGTTCTCACCACCTGAGACAATCATATCTTTGATTCTGTCATGAATATAAAGATAACCATCTTCATCTAAGTAACCCGCATCTCCAGTGTAAAACCATCCGTTTTGTATTGATTTAGCCGTGGCCTCGTCATTCTTCCAGTAGCCTTTCATTAAGCTTTTAGAGCGGTAGGTAATTTCACCGACCTCATTCGCAGGCAGGATTTCGCCTTCCTCGCCGACAATCCTTACTTCTGCTGTTGGTGCCGGTTTACCGCAGGAGCGTAATTTGCCAAGGGCAGGGTCATGGTCTTCTGGTGCTAGTATTGTGCCTGCACCACAGGTTTCGGTCAGGCCATAGACCTGACAAAAATTACATTTAAAAATCTCTTTGGCGGTAAGCAATACATCTTCTGATATTGGGCTGGCACCATAGAGTAAAAAGTCTAGATTAGAGAAGTCTCTATCACGAACGCCAGGAATAGAGTTTAAGAACATGATAACGGCGGGCACGAAAAAGGCGTACTTGATGCGGTATTTTTCGAGTAAATCTAATATAACGACAGGATCTACATCTTTTAGAATGACATTGGTAAGACCTTGGCATAAACCGACGACACCAACGTTGACGCCAGCCACATGGAAAATTGGCATGGCTACAATACTGGCTTCACCCTCATCCCAATCGCCCCAGCCACCATTGGCTGCTTGGTCTAAGACATCAAGATAGTTCCCGTTGGTCAGTTGCACACCTTTTGGATGGCCTGTGGTGCCGCTGGTGTAGAGCTGGATAACGTCATCATCTAACGCAATAGGCAGCATAGGGTCGGTTGTATCTTGAACGTCACGCCAAGTGCAGTAGTCAGGCCAATCGCTGTGGCCACCATCAACAGCAATAAATTGACGAATACTGCCGATTTTGGGTCTTAGTTGCTCAATAACCGCATAGAATTCTGCGCCGACAAATAGAATGTCGATGCTAGCATTGTTGAGAATATATTCAATTTCAGGGGGCGCTAGTCGCCAATTAACACCTGCAATCACCACGTTTGATTTCGCTGAACCAGACATGACTTCAAAGAAATAGTCGCTATTTTTACCAAGGTACCCAATGCGAGCGCCCGGTGCACACCCAGCTTTAATAAGACCATTGGCGACTTGGCTGGCCATGCGGTCTAGTTCGGTATAGGTGGTTTCTCGACCTTCAAAGATTTGTGCAATACGGTGGCCGTTTATCTTTGCTTGATAACGGCTGATGTCCGCAACGCAATGTAATTGGTCCAAAGCGATCATGGTTTATTGCCCTCTTTAAGTGACCCGTCTTTGCGGGTCTATTTCTTGTGCCGTCTCATTCTGTGTCCACCTAAAGGCACGCGCCTGTATAGCTGTTAGTAATGCTTCCTCGTCATAAATTATCTTAACATTATTAAATTAACAGTATCTATTTAGTCACCAAGATAGTGTGCCCCTAAGGAGGAATAAGCATAGTGCTGGTAATTGAACGAGAGGCTATCCAGAGTGCTTGCCTTGGGTGAAGTGCGCCTAATGTCAAACATCATGATGGATTGAAAAATTAGACTTCCCAAGCTCTGAAGTTAGAGCGCTAGTTGCCGTGTAGGTGGTCAATACTAACGAATAGGATAAGTGTCAATATTACTGAGAAATACAGTAATAAAGTTAGATTGTCGGTCACAGGGTGGCAGGCGTGTCTATTTAGATCATTCTATAATGAATATAATAGTGTTCATTAAAGCGCCTATAGCAGTTTAACTGTCGCTAATAGTGAGCTAAAAAAGTTAATATTCTAATTTCCATTGCAAGGTGCTTTGTTGATTTACGCTATGCGATACTAGATAATAGATGCTATTGACTTGAATTTATATGTTCTTACCGTATCCAGGAAAGCTGACCGTAGGCGCATTTTTGAATTGGCCCTCTTCTGAGGGTGACTGAATCTAATCTCCGAATAATAATGGAATATTATTTTAAGAGGAAGCTTGTGAGACAAAAGATATTCTCCCGTATTCCCAGTGGCTATAAAATCCATTTTAGTGGCCATGATAAGGTTTGGACCCTAGTGCTAGGGTTGATGCTATTATTTGTGCTGGGATTGTCTTTATCATGGAAACTCCGAACAGAGAGTGTCATCCAAGACATTAATAATCGTCACAGCCAGCAGACAAGGTTAGTCTTCAATATTTTCAGTCGAGAGGCGAGCGAGCTTGGTTTGCGTGCGTCTGAGATGCGAGATTCCTTTCTTCTTACACGATTTTTAACTGACAGAACCGATGAGCATAGGACTGACGTCTATCGCCTCTTTTCGAACACGATTAAAACGCATCCGGCATATGAATATCTACATGTTCTTGATAATGCTGGTATCGAGGTCCTGAGAGTTGCTCGTGCGACAGTAGAGAATTTGGAGCAAGCACCAGACGACTCCAAAGATTACTCTCAAGGCGAATCTTATCGACAGGCAATTGAACTGTTGGGGGATCAATTTTTGGTGACTGCTATGGCGCCTGAGGTTGGCAACGGTCGTTTGGTGGTGGGAGCCGTACCATCCTACGAAGTTATCACTCCGTTAGTGGTTTCAGGAGAAAAATATGGGTACTTGATCTACCGTCTTAATTCGACAGTTTTTTTCAATAAGTTCAGGACCTTTTTTTTACTTGGTAAGCTTAAAAGCGAGTTAGATATTTATACCAATAGCGGAGTTTGGACGACCTCGGGGGAATCTACTGAGTGGACTTGGGCCTCGCTCCCTGCAACACAGGAAATGATAAAAGAGTTTGGGAAAGGGGATATTCAGCCTTTGCCAAACAGAATATCCGATCAATGGATTCAGTTTGTTGATTTTTTCGGTCGTGCAACTGCTGTAAATCCCGCCAGTGCCCCGCTTGATGTAAGACTCTTTCGCAAGGGCCAAACGTTACTAAACTCTCAAGCTAAAATCACTCCAGTCGTTGTAAGAGTAGACTATGACGCGATGCTCTCTTCGGTTAGCTTAAGCCCAAGTGACCGACGGATGGAGTTGGTGTGGGCTCTTTTGGCTGCGGTCATATGCGCTCTCGTTGGGAATTACGTGTGGCTCAAAGTATCGGGTTGGATTACTCAGATGCGGAGGGAGCGGAGAGAGCTTCAGGATGCCGCCAATCTAGATTTTTTAACGGGTGTTCTGACTCGAAAGGCATTTTTGACCTACGCAACACCGCATTTTAGTGAGTTGCCGACGTTGGTTCGCCCGAGTGCGATATTGATGCTCGATCTTGATTGTTTTAAAGCTATTAACGACAACTATGGCCATTTTGCTGGAGATGCGGTTTTGCAAGAAATAGCTAAGGCGGTTGAGCGAGAGCTTCGCGAAAATGATCGAATTGCCAGATGGGGTGGTGATGAATTTGTCATTCTCCTTGGCTCTGTTGAGCCCAGACAAGTCTACAGTATTGCAGAGCGCATCAGGATTGGTGTTATGGGGATAAAACATGATGTAAGCCTAGCAGGTAAGGCTCAGGTGACAGCATCCATTGGGATAATCTCTGCGAGGGGTGGATCTTTGACCGATTCTATAGAATATGCTGATAAAGCGCTGTATCAGGCAAAGAAAGGTGGGGGAAACCGAGTTGTAGTTATTCCTTACGACGACGGGGCGATTGCTCAGGATGCTAACGTGGGCGCTGTAGTCTGAAACAGTGATCGGCATCGTATAGGTGATAGCTATTTGGTGACTTGAGCGTAAAATCACCACAAGACTGTAATGTCAATGAGAGGTAAAGCTATGTCAATGATTGTAAACCGGCGCGATTTGGACTTTGTGCTCTACGAGACTCTGGGTTTACATAAGATTCTCGAGTCCGAGCGATATGCTGATTATGACCGTGAATCTCTTGACGCGATGTTGGACCTTTGCCAAACGATTGCCGAAGACCAGTTTTTGACATGTGCCTCTAAATTGGATGCCAACGAACCCCAGTTTGTCGATGGAAAAGTTGAAACAATTTCAGAACTCAAAGACGCTATTAATGCCTATCAGGAAGCGGGCCTATGCACGTCAGCCTATGATGCGGATATTGGAGGCATGCAACTTCCTTGGATGGTGGACCAAGCTCTCAATGGTATGTTTGTCTGCGCCAACAATCCTGCCCATATTTATCTATTCCTAACACAGGGTGTGGCTAATATGCTTAACGTCTGCGGTTCTGAGGAGCTAAAGACCAAGTACTTGCCTAATCTTGTGGATGGTAAGTGGTTTGGCACGATGTGTTTGTCCGAACCTCAAGCAGGATCATCGCTTGCTGATATACGTACCAAAGCAGAACTAAAGTCAGATGGCTCCTACGCGCTTAGCGGCACTAAAATGTGGATATCGGGCGGCGAGCAGGACATTACTGAGAATATTATCCATATGGTGTTGGCTAAAATCCCCGGTTCACCGCCGGGGGTTAAAGGGATCTCGCTGTTTTTGGTGCCAAAAAACCGTGTTAATAATGATGGAAGCCTTGGCGACTTTAATAATATAGCGCTGGCTGGTCTGAATCATAAGATGGGCTGTCGTGGGGCAACGAACTGCCTACTTAATTTTGGCGAGTCAGGCGAGTCGATTGGCTATTTGGTTGGAGAGCCCAACCAGGGTTTGTCTAATATGTTCCATATGATGAATGAAGCGCGTATTTCAGTGGGTATGTCTGCCGTTATGACGGCGCTTGGCGGGTATCTATACTCTTTGGATTACGCACGAAATCGTCCTCAAGGCCGACCGTTGGTAAACCGTAATCCAGAAGATGCTCAGATTATGATCAGTGAGCACGCAGATATTAAACGTATGCTGATGACTCAAAAAGCATTTGTCGAGGGGGCTCAGACATTGATGTACTACTGTGCTGAGCTAATTGATACGAAGAAAATTACTAATGACCATGCGGCTAATCAGCGGCGTGATTTACTACTCGATTTGTTGACGCCGATTTGTAAGTCCTGGCCCTCAGAGTTCTGTCTTGAAGCGAACAAGTTGGCAATACAAGTTTTGGGTGGCTATGGCTATACTCGCGAGTATCCAGTGGAGCGCCTTTATCGTGACAACCGTCTAAATCATATTCACGAGGGCACTTGGGGTATTCAGGGTATCGATATTCTTGGTCGCAAGGTGCGAATGCAGAATGGTGTTGCAGTGGCGATTCTTCGAGAGGAAATGGAAGCCACTATTGATTCGGCTACAGGACATTCTGAGCTAGCTAGTTTTTGCGATCAGCTTGAAGAGTATTTAACGTTAACTGAAGACACGATCTTCGCTGTTGGTCAAGCAGAAGATCCCTCCCTAGCGTTAGCCAATGCTACGATCTTCCTGGACGCTATGGGGCATCTTGTTATTGCATGGATGTGGTTGAAACAGGCAGTAGCAGCTGTAGAGGGCAAACAGAAGGGTAATAAAGCTGATGATGCTTTTTACGATGGCAAAGTTGCTGCGATGCGGTTTTTCTTTCGTTATGAACTGCCTAAGATTAAGCCTAATCTCACGCTAGTAGGGGATTTGGATGCTACTTGCTACGACCTTACTGCGGATCAATTTATAGGCGTTTAAAGTCTATTCGATAAGATGTAAGCCTTGCGTTGCAGGGTTTACATCTTTGATCCTAAACGCGGGCACAGCCGCGTTCATCTATATTTTCAAAATCCAGAGCAGTAGAATGGCGCTAGTGATCAGTCATTTTCATTGGTGGGATAGACTAGTGAGTCATTTCTTTAGGTTTACACTGATCGGGGTAAGCTAGATAATTGTTCGCGTCTAAAATGACAGGTTCAGAAAATTTCGTTATTTTTTTAGGATAGTATTAATGTCTACTTACAAAGCCCCAGTCCAAGAATTTTCTTTCATACTTGAAGAACTAATCGGCTATGAAAAGCATAGCCAATTGCCGGGTTATCAAGACGTAGGTAGTGACATGTTAAGTGCCATTTTACCGGAAGCGGCAAAGTTTTTTGAACAGGTCGTTGCCCCAACTAATTCCATCGCGGACGGTCAAGCGACTCATCTAGTCGATGGTAATGTTGTTACTGCGCCAGCATTAGATGGTGTTTATGAGCAGATGATAGAGGCTGGTTGGTGCGCTTTAAGCGGCGCGCCAGATTACGGTGGCGCTGGCTTTCCTGGGGTAGTGGACGTTGTGGTTCAAGAGATGCTGCAATCCGCCAACATGGGGCTAAGCTTGCTGCCAATGCTGAGTCGGGGAGTTATTCATGCTCTAAGCCTTTATGGCTCAGATCAACTGAAAGAGTGCTATCTAGAAAATCTCGTTACCGGCATTTGGTCGGGGACCATGAATCTTACTGAGTCCCAAGCTGGTAGTGACCTATCAGCAGTACAATCTAAGGCAGTACCGCATGAAGATCATTACTTGGTGTCAGGGCAAAAAATTTATATTACTTGGGGTGACCATCAGCAAGTTGAGAACGTAATTCATTTGGTTCTAGCGCGACTTCCCGATGCTCCTGCCGGGAATCAAGGTATTTCACTATTTTTAGTGCCCAAATTTTTAGTTAACACTGACGGTAGTCTAGGTCAGCGCAATGATGTTAAGGCCGTAGGTGTGGAGCATAAGCTTGGCATTCACTGCAGCCCTACGTGCACCATGGCGTTTGGCGACAATGGCGGCGCCGTTGGGTATTTGGTTGGCCCTGAAAATCAAGGGTTAATGTGCATGTTCAGCATGATGAACAATGCCAGATTGTCTGTCGGACATCAGGGCGTATCGGTGGGCGAGCGAGCATATCAACAGGCAGTAGCCTATGCTGCAGATCGTGTTCAAGGTCGCGTTCAGGGCGTTGAAGGGCGAGCTTCAATTATCCACCATGCCGATGTCAAGCGGATGCTTTTGCAAATGCGTGCGCAGGTGGAGGCAGGTCGAGCAATATCGATTTATACCATAGCTACTGAAGATCGGAGTACACATCATGCTGACCAATCAGTGCGCGAGGCTAGTTCACGTGCAGTTGAGATATTAACCCCTTTGGTCAAAGGCTGGTGCACTGAAGTTGCTCAGGAAGTTACATCTCTTGGTGTTCAAGTGCATGGCGGTATGGGCTTTATCGAAGAGACCGGTGCCGCTCAGCATATGAGGGACGCAAGAATATTGCCTATTTATGAGGGTACTAATGGCATTCAGGCTCTAGATTTCGTTGGACGTAAATGCCTGCGTGACGGTGGTGAAGGTCTGCGGGAATTATTGAGTGAGATGACCGACACGGCTGAATCTTCATTATCCGATTCTACTCAAGTGAATTCCCTGGTGGAGGCCTTAGGGAACGCCGTTGCCCAGTGTCAAGATGGGTTAGCACATGTATTAGCGCACCCAGAGAAGTCACAGCATCTAGCGTATAATTTTATGATGCTTTTTGGGAATTCGGTTGCTTATTGGTTGATGGTCAAGTTGGCTATTTCGGCTCAGAAGCATATTGAAAGCGGCGATCAAAATCGTTTTTATAGTCAAAAAATCGTCACCACTGACTTTTTCGCATCCCAGCTATTAAACCGAAATGCCTCCTACTTGGGCGGTATGTTAGGCGGTATTGAGAGTTTTGAGACATTTTCTACCGAAGACTTTTACCGAAGTTAACAGCAAAAAAACCCTCTAAAAAGAGGGTAAATGTTGGGGTATATTGCGCGGGGGTTACTGTGTTTGCGTGTTGCAATGACCTAGCTAGACTAGTATCACCGCTTGGTCTCTATTATGGCGAGACCTCCATATTTTTGAAAACCCTTAATACTTAAACTGCCAACCAGTCGACATTTTTACCGTCTAAATGTAGAAATCAGATGCCATTAGTTAATAGGCACTGGATATAGTCAGTGTTTTATTGTGGACGCTTTTAACGATAATAGTTCAAGCGTTGTCCGTGGAGGGCGCTGACACTTAGTTAGCGTTGCTTAGGACTAAACCAACCACCACAGCGACACATAAAATAAACACAATGGTGAAGATAAAGCCGCCAATAATGAAAGCCAGAGGGTTTCCGCCAGCAAAGTCTTCCTGGCGGTTTTTGTCGCTCTGCACACCGATCCCCGCCGCAAGAATACTTTTGATGAGAGATCCGATTTTTTGTTTTTTCTTGGTTTCCTTTGCCACTTTTTTAACTCATTTTTTAATCATTGAGAATTGGGCTGAGCCAACGTTCCAGCTCTGTGACTGTCATGCCTTTGCGTTCGGCGAGTGATTCTACTTGATCGGCAGCTATTTTGCCGGTATTAAAATACTTAGCATCGGGATGTCCAAAATACCAACCACTGACGGCCGCTGCGGGAGCCATGGCAAAACTTTCGGTGAGTTCTAGTCCAATATTTTGTTTTACGTCTAGTAGCTCAAATAGTGCTGCTTTCTCTGTGTGGTCGGGACAGGCGGGGTAGCCAGGAGCAGGTCGAATACCACGATATTTTTCTTTAATCAGCGAGTCATTGTCTAGTGTTTCTTCTGTCGCGTAGCCCCAGTATTCTTTTCGTACTCGATGATGAAGGTGTTCTGCAAAGGCCTCGGCCAAACGGTCGGCGAGGGCCTTGACCATAATCGAATTATAATCATCATGCTGGGCTTCATACTCGGCGGCTAATTCGTCAGCACCTATACCTGTAGTCACCGCAAAAGCACCAATATAATCGTTTAAATCAGTCTCTTTAGGGGCGACAAAGTCTGCCAAAGAGGTAAGTTGTTCGCTGGCGCCGGGTTTTTGGATCTGCTGCCGAATTTGGTGCAATGTAGCCAGTGTGGTAGATCGGTCGCTGTCAGCATAGACCTCAATATCATCATGGTTAACTGTATTGGCCGGCCACAGGCCGAATACTGCGCGTGCGGTAAGACGCTTATTGTCGATAATGTCTTTTAGTAGCGCTTGGGCATCCGCGAACAAATTAGTGGCGGCTTCGCCAACGACGTTGTCATTTAGAATCTTCGGATACTTACCAACTAGATCCCAGGTAATAAAGAAAGGCGTCCAGTCGATGTAGGGCACTAAGGTTTCCAGGGGGTAGTCGTCTAGCACTGTGACACCTAAATTATTCGGAATCTCAGGCTGATGGTCACGCCAGTTAATCTGAGGCTTTTGCTTGATAGCATCGCTATAGGTGAAAACAGTGCCTCTGGGGGTTCGATTAGCTGTACGTAACCTTACAGCCTCATAATCAAGTTGTATTTCAGCAATAAATGCATCTCGGTGTTCGGTGCTAATGAGCTTGCTAGCCACACCTACGGCTCGAGAGGCGTCAGATACATAGATGGTCTGGTTGTTTTCATAGCCGGGCGCGATCTTAACGGCTGTATGGGCCTTCGACGTGGTTGCGCCGCCAATCATTAATGGGATTGTAAAGCCTTGGCGCTGCATTTCTTTACCCAAGGTCACCATCTCATCCAAAGAGGGCGTAATTAGCCCAGATAGACCTATAATATCAACGTCGAGTTCTTTTGCTGTTTCCAAAATCTTTTGAGCGGGCACCATTACACCCAAATCGATGACTTCATAGTTATTACATTGCAGCACCACCCCGACAATATTTTTACCAATGTCGTGCACGTCACCTTTGACTGTTGCCATTAGGATTCTGCCATTGGCACTGGCCGCAATATCTTTTGCGTCTTCAATGTAAGGTTGCAAGTAGGCCACTGCTTGCTTCATAACACGGGCTGATTTTACGACTTGAGGTAGAAACATTTTGCCAGCCCCGAATAGGTCGCCGACGATATTCATTCCATCCATTAAAGCGCCCTCAATAACATGTAGGGGGCGTTCTGCCAGTTGCCGAGCCTCTTCAGCATCTTCTTCTATAAAGGCTGTGATGCCTTTAACTAGGGCATATTCAAGGCGACGGTTAACATTGCCTTCACGCCAGGTTAAATCTTCAGTTTTGGCCTGAGTTGTCCCATCACCCCTGTAATTGTCTGCGATGGCGAGTAGATTCTCAGTGCCCTCTGTGGTGCGAAACAAGACGACATCTTCCACGACTTTCCGGAGTTCTTCAGGTAGATCGTCATAGACCGCCAACTGACCGGCATTGACAATACCCATACTCAGACCTTCGCGGATGGCATGGTAGAGAAACACTGAGTGAATCGCTTCGCGCACGGGATTATTGCCACGAAAGGAGAATGAGACATTGGATATGCCGCCACTGATCAGAGCATGGGGTAGATTCTTTTTAATCCAGCTGCTAGCTTCAATAAAGTCGAGACCATAGCGGTTGTGCTCTTCAATACCCGTGGCCACTGCGAACACGTTGGGGTCAAAGATAATGTCTTCAGCGGGGAAGCCAATGTCATTGACCAAAATGTCGTAGCTTCTTTGACAGATTAGCTGGCGGCGTTCAAGGTTATCGGCCTGGCCATCTTCATCAAAAGCCATCACTACAACGGCCGCGCCGTGCTTTTTACACAGTTTAGCTTTTTCAATAAACTCAGCTTCACCTTCTTTTAGGCTAATGCTATTAACCACTGACTTGCCTTGAATGCATTTTAGCCCAGCTTCAATAACGTCCCATTTTGAGGAGTCAACCATAATGGGTAATCGGCAAATGTCGGGTTCTGAGGCGATTAGGTTTAAAAATTTAGTCATGGCCGGCAACGACTCAAGCATGCCTTCATCCATGTTCACATCAATAATCTGCGCGCCGTTAACCACCTGCTGGCGAGCCACCTCGAGCGCGGCATCATAGTTCTCTTCGAGAATCAGACGTTTAAATGCTGCCGATCCGGTGACATTGCAACGCTCTCCAACATTCACAAATAACGAGTCGGCATTGATCGTAAAAGGCTCAAGCCCAGAAAGGCGGCATGCTGGTGCTATAACGGGAACCTTACGTGGACTCACGTTGGCGACGGCAGTGGCGATAACTCGAATATGGTCCGGTGTGGTACCGCAGCACCCGCCAACAATATTCAGTAGGCCAGAACTGGCGAATTCAGCGACGGTTTCAGCCATTGCGTCCGGGTCTAAATCATAGCCACCAAACTCATTGGGTAGTCCAGCATTTGGGTGCGAGCTAACCAGGGTGTCAGCGATTGTAGAAATTTCAAGAAGATGAGGGCGTAATTCTCTGGGGCCAAGAGCACAGTTTAGGCCAACACTTATGGGTTTGGCGTGACGTACCGAGTTCCAGAAAGCCTCTGGGGTTTGCCCAGACAGAGTACGCCCACTGGCATCGGTAATAGTGCCGCTGATCATAATAGGTAGCTCAAAGCCTTGCTTTTCAAACACCACTTGCACCGCAAAGAGTGCGGCCTTAGCATTTAAAGTATCAAATATAGTTTCGACCATGATCAGATCTGCGCCACCTTCAATCAACGCTCCACATGATTCTATATACGCCTCTACCAGCTCGTCAAAGGTCACATTGCGAGCGCCAGGATCATTGACATCCGGTGATAGTGACGCCGTGCGGCTAGTGGGCCCTAAGACGCCGGCGACAAAGCGCGGGCGTTCAAGCGTCGAGAACTCATCTGCGGCTATGCGTGCCAGCCGCGCAGAGGCCACATTTATCTCTCGAGAGATTTTTTGCATATCGTAATCAGCTTGCGAGATAGTGGTAGAGTTAAAGGTGTTGGTTTCAATAATATCAGCGCCAGCTTCTAGATAGGCTCGGTGAATATCACAGATAATATCTGGCTGGGTAAGACTTAGCAGGTCATTGTTGCCTTTGATGTCGCAGTGCCAGTCCGCAAAGAGTTCACCTCGAAAATGCTCTTCTTCTAGCGTGTGTTGCTGGATCATGGTTCCCATGGCTCCGTCTAGGACTAGAATACGGTGTTGGGCTGCTAGGGTTATTGAATGAGTCATAATACGCGGCTATACCTTTATTTTGCTGCTTTATCGAAATATTTCGATGGATGCGCATCATACCATCTATTATTGACAATGCGACCTGTAATTGCTACTTGGGGGTATGTCTAAGCTCATCTATAGCGTAAAATACGGAAATAATCGCGTTCAATGGAGTTAGGATAGAAGCATGTTAAACGTCAATATTACTGAATCAGCTCAAGACTATTTAGCGGGCCTGCTTGAGAAGCAGAACTGCGAAGGTATTGGCATCCGTATGTTTGTGTCAGATCCGGGCACCCCAAAAGCTGAGACTTGTATTGCTTATAGTCGTCCTGGAGAGCACAACGAAGAAGACTTAGTTGTCGAGTACGGAAAGTTTAATGGCTACTACGAGCAGCGCAGTATTCCATTTTTAGATGACGCTAAGGTCGATTTTGCTGAAGATAAATTTGGTGGGCAGCTTACTATTCGCGCGCCCAATTCTAGGTTACCCAACATAAATGACGATAGTCCGGTAGAAGATAAGGTTAATTATTTGCTTTATAACGAAATCAATCCGAGCTTGGCATCACATGGTGGGGTGGTCTCTTTGTCAGAAATGTCTGATGGCTTTGCGGTGTTGGAGTTTGGCGGAGGCTGTCAGGGCTGTTCTGCGGTTGATTTAACCTTGAAAGAGGGTGTTGAGAAAACGCTCATGGAGAAGATCCCAGAACTCAAAGGCGTGCGCGACGTGACTGATCATACAGATACAAGTAACGCCTATATGTAATGAATAGTGGGGCGCGAAGGCCACTACATATCACAAGAGCCGTCTATGCCCAAGGCCATATTTGATCCTGCAAACCACCCACATCGTCGGTTTAATCCGCTGACAGGACAGTGGGTGATGGTCTCACCGCACAGAAGCAAGCGCCCTTGGAGTGGCCAGGCCGAACCGGTGCTAGAGCAACAGCTACCAGCCTATGATGAAAACTGCCTACTATGCCCAAATAATGAGCGCATATCAGGTGACCTGAATTCAAATTACCTGTCTACCTATGTGTTTGCTAATGATTTTGCCGCACTTACAGCAGATGCTCCGGAGGTTCCTGAGGCCGAGAATCGTCTATTTAAGGCCGCTAGTGCACGAGGTTTAAGTCGCGTTATCTGCTTTTCACCTGATCACAGTAAAACCCTTCCAGAATTGCCAGTGGCCGCGATTCGCGCACTAGTTGATACCTGGAATGAGCAGATTGAAGAGTTAGGAAAAGACTATTTGTGGGTGCAAGTGTTTGAAAATAAGGGTGAAACTATGGGTTGTTCACAGCCCCATCCGCATGGTCAGGTATGGGCCAATAGTTTTTTACCCAATGAAATTACTCGTAAAGACCAGCATCTAAAAGCGTATTTTGAGGAAAACGGGTCCAATCTTCTAGTGGACTATATTGATGCCGAACTCAAAGATGGGCAGCGCATAGTCGTAGAGACCGAGCATTGGCTAGCCGTGGTTCCCTACTGGGCTGCGTGGCCATTTGAAACGATGCTTTTGCCCAAGGTGGCCGCGCGCAGAATGTCCGATCTCAATAGTCAGCAGCTGGATGATCTAGCGATTGCAATGAAAAAACTCACCAGTCGTTACGACAACCTCTTTCAATGCTCTTTTCCTTATTCGATGGGTTGGCACTATGCGCCGTTCTTCGCCGAGGGTGAGCAGATCGATCACTGGCAACTACATGCATTGTTTTACCCGCCCCTGCTAAGGTCAGCCTCCGTGCGTAAATTTATGGTCGGTTATGAAATGCTAGCGGAGAGTCAGCGGGATTTAACCGCTGAACAGGCCGCGGAGAAACTGCGCGGCGTTAGCGATATTCATTACAAAGAATAAAAACTGTGTGGGTCAGCCTGAGGGGAAAATGACAAACAAGGTAAACCAATCACTGATCGATACGGCTCTAATCGAACGAGTTCAGCAAACATTCGCCAGTAGCTACGGCCATGCTCCAACGCATCTCGTACAGGCCCCCGGTCGTGTTAATTTGATCGGGGAACACACAGATTACAACGATGGTTTTGTCTTGCCTTGCGCGATTAATTATCAAACCATAGTCGCCGCGACTGCCCGCAAGGACAATTTAATTCGGGTGATCGCCGTCGATTACGATAATCAAATAGATCAGTTCGACCTAAGCCAAGAGATAGCCTTTCAGCATGATCGCATGTGGCCCAATTATATTCGAGGTGTGGTAGTCGGCTTATTAAGTCGTGGCTGCTCTTTCGCTGGCGCAGACTTAGTGGTTGGCGGTAATATCCCCCAAGGCGCAGGGCTAAGCTCGTCAGCTGCCCTAGAAGTGGCTGTAGGCCAAACCTTCAAAGAGCTTTATCATTTAGAGATTGATGGCGTGGATATTGCCCTTAATGCACAGCAGGCAGAGAACGATTTTGTTGGCTGTAATTGCGGCATTATGGATCAGATGATCTCGGTAAAAGGAGAGCAGGGCAGTGCCCTAATGCTCGACTGTCGCAGTCTCGAGGCACAGTCTGTGGCTCTGCCGAGAAACACCGCAGTAGTGATTGTAAATAGCAATAAACAGCGCGGTTTAGTGGACAGTGAATATAACGCCCGACGTTTTCAGTGCGAGCAATCAGCTGCTTTTTTTAAAGTACCAGCGTTACGCGATGTGACTTTAGACATGTTTGAATCCAGGTCTGCTGAGTTAGATCCTGTGGTGGCAAAACGTGCCCGTCATGTAATCACCGAGAACCAGAGAACTCAACTGGCAGCCGAATTACTCGGCCAAAGCGACTTGGTGAAAATGGGCCAGCTAATGGCAGAATCACATCATTCTATGCGCTATGACTTTGAGATCACCGTGCCTGAGATTGATGCTTTGGTTGAAATCATTAAATCGGCAATAGGAGACCGTGGTGGCGTGCGTATGACGGGTGGTGGTTTTGGCGGTTGTGTAGTCAGTTTGATTCCAGCTGATTTAGTGGATGCTTTAAAAGGCGCCGTGGAAGCACATTACCAGCAGCAGACGGGGCTTGAAGCCTCAATTTACGTCTGTCAGGCCAGCGGTGGAGCCGGCCTAATTCAAGTCATACCAGCACCAGTAAGTCTATGACACAGCACCCACTAATGACCGACAAACCCTACAGTGATGGGCTGTCTGCAAAGCTGGTTATACTCGAAAACAAACAAGGCCTGCGCGTTACCTTGATGGATATAGGGGCGACCTGGCTGAGCTGTATAGTTCCCGTCAAAGGAGAGGGAAGAGAGGTACTTCTGGGTGTAAACAGCTTGGCGGACTTTGAAAGCCAGACTGCTTACCTAGGCTCAACCATTGGCCGCTACGCTAATAGAATTAACGGCGGAAAATTAAAAATTGGCAGTGAGTCCTACCAGCTGGACACCAATCAAAACGGCAGCACATTGCATGGTGGCAGTCAGGGCTTTGATAAGCGCCGCTGGCAAATTACCGAGCAGACTCTAACCAGTGTGCTGTTTAACTTAACGTCCATCGACGGTGATCAAGGTTTCCCCGGTACAGTCTCTGTTGGTGTTCGTTACAGCCTAACCGACAACAACCGTATCGAAATTAACTATAGTGGCAGCACAGACCGCCCAACCGTACTCAATCTCACCAATCACGCGTATTTTAATTTATTGGGTGCAGAGTCTGGCAATGACTGCCTATCCCACCGTTTAACAATCGCCAGCGAAGCCTATCTGCCCACTAATAAGTTCGGCATCCCAAATACACAACTAACTGACGTTGCAGGTAGCCCATTTGATTTTAGAGTCAAGACAACCTTAGGCGACCAGCTTCAATGGTGGAACAAGGCCAATCCCCATGATCTGATGGTTGGTTTTGATCAATCATATTTACTCAGTAAAGATGCCGACCCAGACCTAGAGCCAGCTGCAACGGTTGTATCCCCCGACGGTTTAATAACCCTAAGGGTATTTACCGATAAGCCAGCGTTGCAACTTTACACTGGCATTTGGCTACAGGGCCCGCCAAACCGCAGTGGAGATTACTATGGTA
The DNA here is from genome assembly GCA_014381985.1 of SAR92 clade bacterium. Classification (GTDB taxonomy): domain Bacteria; phylum Pseudomonadota; class Gammaproteobacteria; order Pseudomonadales; family Porticoccaceae; genus HTCC2207. The sequence continues at coordinate 14,662 of JACNKP010000058.1, read as the reverse complement.
AGAGTGCAGGGCTGGCCCTGGAAACACAGTTTTTACCGGACTCCCCCAATCATCCCGAATGGTTACCCGGCTGCATCCTGAAGCCAGAAGACGAGTATTGCTCTACCACTAGCTATCAATTCGATTATTAACCGACAATAAAAACCCCGCATAAGCGGGGTTTTTATAGCAGCATTAAAGTGCTACTTACGTAACATCAACAATCTGCTGCGCAGCAATCAACTTACCTTTCTCAGCTGACTTCTGGAACGACTCAATCTGATCAAAGTTCATGTAGCGATAGACATCCGACGCCATGGAGTCTATTTTAGTAGCGTACTCCATATACTCAGAAACGGTGGGTAGTCGACCCAAAATACCGCCCACTGTCGCAAGTTCGGCTGAGGTCAAATAGACGTTGGCGCCATCGCCTAAGCGGTTGGGGAAGTTGCGAGTTGAGGTTGACAGCACCGTGGCACCGGCGAGCACTCGTGCTTGGTTTCCCATGCAGAGGGAGCAGCCTGGCATTTCAGTACGCGCACCGACTTTACCGTAGATGTTGTAATAGCCTTCTTCCATTAGCGTATGAGCATCCATTCGTGTTGGCGGGCAAATCCAAAACCTAGAGTCTACAGAACCGGCTTCATCTAGCAGTTTTCCTGCCGCACGGAAGTGACCGATATTGGTCATACATGAACCAATAAAAATTTCGTCAACATTATCTCCGGCAACATCTGAAAGCAGTTTGGCATCATCGGGGTCGTTTGGACAACAGACAATGGGTTCTTTAATATCGGCCAAATCAATCTCGATAACCGCGGCATATTCTGCGTCGGCATCAGCTTCCATTAGCGAAGGCTCTGCTAGCCATTCTTCCATTTTGCGTACACGACGTTCTAGCGTGCGCACGTCACCGTAGCCTTCAGCAATCATCCAGCGCAGAAGTGTTGCATTTGAACGCAGGTATTCGGCAACAGAACTTTCGCTTAACTTAATGGTGCAACCTGCCGCTGAACGCTCTGCTGACGCGTCCGAAAGCTCAAAGGCTTGCTCTACGGTAAGGCTCTGGATGCCTTCACCTTCAATTTCTAAGATACGTCCGCTAAAGAAGTTCTTTTTACCTTTCTTCTCTACGGTCAACAAACCTTCTTTAATACCGTAGTAGGGGATGGCATGCACAAGATCACGCAAGGTAATACCTGGCTGCATCTTGCCTTTAAAGCGCACTAACACTGACTCTGGCATATCCAATGGCATTACGCCTGTGGCAGCCGCAAAGGCAACCAAGCCAGAGCCGCCGGGAAATGAAATACCCATGGGGAATCTTGTATGGGAGTCACCACCTGTACCCACTGTGTCGGGCAAAAGCATACGGTTCAGCCAGCTGTGAATGATACCGTCACCGGGCCGCAATGAAACACCACCGCGATTCATAATAAAGTCAGGAAGATTGTGCTGAGTGTCGATATCGACAGGCTTGGGGTAAGCGGCTGTGTGGCAAAAAGACTGCATGACTAAATCAGTTGAGAAACCAAGGCACGCTAAGTCTTTTAGCTCATCGCGGGTCATGGGGCCAGTAGTGTCCTGTGAACCCACTGTGGTCATTTTGGGTTCACAATAAGTGCCGGGTCGTATCCCGTCTGTGCCGCAAGCTTTGCCGACCATTTTTTGAGCCAATGTAAAACCAGCATCAGATTCTATAGGTGCTGCTGGGTGACGAAATACATCCGAAGGAGGCAGACCCATGTGCTCGCGAGCACGTTGAGTTAAGCCACGGCCAATAATCAAGTTGATACGTCCATCAGCTTGCACTTCATCGAGAATCACTTCTGATTTATGTTGAAATTCAGAAACTACTTCACCGGCTTCATTAAGAATTTTTCCTTCATAGGGGAAGATCTCAACAACATCACCATTGTTGATATTATCTACGGGTGCTTCAAAGACTAAGGCGCCAGCATCTTCCATAGTGTTGAAGAAAATTGGAGCTACTTTGCTACCAAAACAAATGCCGCCTGAGCGCTTGTTGGGTACGCCGGGCATGTCATCACCAAAGAACCATAGTACCGAGTTGGTGGCTGATTTACGCGATGAACCTGTGCCAACAACATCGCCTATAAATGCAACGGGCAGACCGCGGGCTTTAAGTTCGTCGATTTGGGTCATGGGGCCAACTACACCGTGCTCTTCTGGGTGCATGCCTTCGCGGGTCATTTTAAACATGGCGCGGGCATGCAAGGGGATGTCCGGTCGTGACCAAGCATCCTGTGCCGGAGAGAGGTCATCGGTATTAATTTCACCAGTAGCTTTAAATATTGCTACTTTAATGCTGTGAGGGACCGCATCGTTCGAGGTAAACCACTCGGCATCAGCCCAAGACTGCATGACAGCTTTAGCGTCTGTGTTGCCAGAGTCGGCCATTTCAGCCACATCATGAAATGCGTCAAACACCAAGAGCGTGTTCTTTAGCTCTTTAGCTGCTTGACTTGAAAGCTCAGCATCATCGAGCAGACTCACCAGGGTGGCTACGTTATAGCCGCCGTGCATATTCCCAAGCAAGGTAACAGCTGCGGAACGATCGATCAGAGGAGAACTGACATCACCATTAACAATGGCACTCAAAAATCCGGCTTTAACATAGGCGGCTTCATCAACCCCTGGTGGTACGCGGTTGGCAATTAGATCGAGTAAGAACTTCTCTTCACCCTTGGGTGGGTTCTTTAATAGATCAACTAGTCCAGCGGTCCATTCAGGGCCGAGAGGCTTTGGTGGAATTCCTTGTAACTGGCGTTCTTCAACGTGGGCACGATATGCTTCAAGCACGAATTGCCACTCCTTATAATTTATTGATTATTTTGGGTGACGATTGGTAAGAGCTCGCCACTCTGGCCGGGTATTATATAATAATTTGTAGTTTAATTACAGATTGGGATAGCTTAACGAAGAGCAAGTAACAGGGCTTTTTGACGTGATCAAACTAAGTGAAACTCGGCTGTTAGCGGCTAAATTAGCAGGTTCCAGTAAAAAATCTAATCTTCTAGGGTTTATTAGGCAGATTTATAATGGGTATTAATGTGCAGACTATTATCCTTATATACTCGTATCATTGTAAAATAATGACAAGCATCCCGCGTGTTTTCTAATAGCGCCCAATGAGACTGACCAATAGAATTGACTATGACCACTCCGCTGGAAGAAATTCAAGAATTCTTACTCTGCCAAACGCCTGACAAATGGCTTGAAAATGCGCTAGATAATCCTCACTTGATGTTAATCGACCACGCTAATTGTGAAAAAAAAGCGGCGAGTACTGCGCTTAATTTGATCTACCGATATATTGATAACTTTGAGCTGATGAATAAAATGTCAAAGCTGGCGCGTGAGGAGATGCGTCATTTTGAGCAAGTGATCGGTATTATGAAGCGCCGAAATATCGCCTATCAGCATGTGTCGGCGTCGCGCTATGCTGCTAGTTTGAGAGACTTGGCTAGGACTGATGATCCAGGGAAGCTAATCGATGTGTTGATTATAGGTGCCTTTATCGAGGCGCGGTCTTGTGAGCGTTTTGCGCGACTTGCGCCCTATTTGGATTCTGAACTAGAACAATTCTATACCTCTTTGCTTAAGTCCGAAGGGCGACATTATCAAGATTATCTTGGCCTCGCTAAAAAAGCGTCAAAGGACGAGTCATTGGATGATCGGATTGCAATGTTTGCTGAAGTGGAGAAGCAGCTCGTTGAGCAGCCCGATACCGAGTTCAGATTCCATTCTGGCCCAGTATATTAGACGAAATATCCTTACCTGAATCTTTTATCTATTGTTAGAAAGCACTCCCACTCATCCGCGCTATGGGATAGTATGAACTAGATGTAAATTTCGATTTTACCTTAGCTCTCCGATTTAGTAGAGGCATAAAAATAATGATTACTCTTCTCAAGAAAAAGCCCTGTATTTTAACAATCTACCTTTTGTTTTGCCTTGTTTTAACGCCTGTATATTCCTCTGATATTGCCGAAGAGGAAGACGACAACGAGTGGGACGTCATGCAACCCCAGGGTGATATGCAAACCATTACGATTGATACCACTGAAAGTACCTGGTCAAACCTCAGTGTCAGTGAAGATGGGCAGGCTATGGTTTTTGATATGCTCGGTGATATTTACACGATGTCTATTGTTGGGGGTGAAGCGACACCTCTGGTACAGGGGTTTGATTGGAACATGCAGCCAACCTATAGCCCCGACGGTAAAACTATCGCTTATATCAGTGACAGAGATGGCGCCTCTAATTTATGGGTAATGGATGCCAATGGCGGTAACCCGCATCAAATTAGCAAAGAGGAAACAGCCCTTATCCACACACCCACCTGGAGCCCTGATGGTGACTATATTGCAGTGACCAAAGGATTTATGTCGTCGCGCTCTATCCCCGCAGGTGAGATCTGGATGTATCACCGCTCTGGGGGTGACGGGGTGATGGTCACCGAGCGAGCTTATGGACCGCACACCCAAAAAAATATGACTGATCCTGCGTTTTCGCCAGATGGCCAGTACCTCTACTACACCGATGATATGACCTCGGGTCGAATTTGGGAGTATGGCAAAAATTCGACCACCGAACTGTTTAATATTATGCGTCACGACCTTGAGACGGGAGAATCGTCGAGTTATATCGGTGGTGCAGGGGGCGCTATCGTTCCTACGCCTTCGCCAGATGGTAAATATATGGCCTATCTCAAGCGCGAGGACACAAAAACGGTGCTGTATATAAAAGATCTTAAGTCTGGGGTTGACCGCAGACTGTCTACAGAGATGGAGCGAGACCATCAGGAAACATTTGGTTCTGAGGGTAATTTTGCTTATTTTGATTGGACCCCAGACAGCCAGCATATCATCTACTGGACTGCGGGTAAGTTTCATAGGCTAAATATCGACAGCTTGGATGTTTCTCTTATTCCAATGCACATTAAAACTGAAAAACAGGTACAGAAATCGCCACGTTATTTAGTAGATGTGGCGCCAGATACCTTTGATGTGAAAATGATTCGTTGGGCCAGCATGTCCCCCACTAATGGTTCGGTGGTTTATCAGGCGCTGGGCAAGTTATATCTTCGAGATGTTAAAAGTGGCCGCGTCAAACGGTTGACTCGACAGAATGATCACGACGAGTTTTATCCAAGTTTTTCACGTGATGGCAAGTCGATAGTCTATACAACCTGGAGCGACAAAGACCTTGGATCAGTTAGGGTGGTTAGTGCCAGTGGGGGCATAGGATCAACCGTCACTACTGAGCCGGGTATTTATGTGGAACCTAAGTTTTCACCTAAGGGTAACAATATTGTTTTTCGCCGGCTGACGGGTGGTTATCTGCTGTCCCCTGAGTGGTCGTTGGAGCCCGGCATTTATCTTGCCGACCGAAAAGCCAAGACCATGGAGAAAGTGACAGAGGATGGTTTTAATGCGCACTTTGCCGCTGATGAAGATCGGCTTTACTTTACTAGCTATGCTCCTGAGAGCAAGTACACAGAGCTTGAGCTCTATAGTGTTGATTTAAAGGGCAGAGATGAGCGCACGCTACTTAAGGGTGATAAGGTTACTGAATATCAGCTTTCGCCTGATGGTAAATGGATCGGTTATACACATCAAAATAACGCCTTTGTGGCTCCGTTTCTAAGTACCGGTTTGCAGCAAGAGCTGGATATCGAAGATAGTGGTTTGCCGGTAGCACAGGTGTCCAAGCGCGCCGGTGAATATTTAAGTTGGTCTGCAGGTAGCGATAGGCTTAGCTGGTCTCACGGTGCAACGGTGTTCAGCCGTGAGTTGAATCAGGCGTTTAGCTTTCTGGCTGGCGCTCCTGATGAATTACCGGAGCCGGTGTCTGAAGGCTTAAATTTAGGGTTTTCTCAAATCGCGGATAAGCCTAGTTCGACCATCGCATTGGTGGGCGGACAAGTGGTTACGATGCGTGATGCTGATAATGCTCAAGAAGTGATCAGTAATGGCGTTGTCGTAGTGCAAGACAATCGTATTGTTGCCGTGGGTAAGGTGGGTGAGGTTTCTATTCCGGCTGACGCCCAGATAATTGATGTCAGTGGGAAAACCTTAACGCCTGGTTTGATTGATGGTCATGCCCATGGCTCTCAGGCGACCGAAGAAATTATTCCACAACAGAATTGGAAGAATCTCTCTAGTCTAGCCTTTGGTGTGACGACGATCCATGATCCTTCTAATGACAGCTCTGAGATATTTGCAGCGTCTGAAATGCAACGTAGTGGGCAGATTTTAGGACCAAGAATATTCTCAACAGGAACTATAGTCTATGGCGCTAACTCGCCCACCGCACATGCCAAAATTGATAGCTATGAGGACGCATTTTTCCATTTGCAGCGACTTAAAGATATGGGTGCGGTGTCGGTCAAGAGTTACAATCAGCCGCGTCGCGAGCAGCGACAGCAGGTGCTTAAGGCGGCGCGTGATCTAGAGCTAATGGTCGTGCCTGAAGGTGGCGGTAAGTTGTACCAAAATATGAGCATGATTGCTGATGGCCATACGACCTTAGAGCATTCGCTAAACATTGCGACCGGGTACAGTGATCTCACCCAGTTCTGGAGCCAAACTGAAATGGCTTACAATCCAACACTGGTAGTTGCCTACGGTGGATTAGAAGGCGAAAAGTACTGGTATGATCGGACTAATGTGTGGGAAAACACTCGTTTAACACGCTATGTTCCGCGCTATATTGTTGAGCCGCGCTCGATTCGACGAGCCACAGCCCCTGATGACCACTATAACCATATAAAAGTTGCCGCCTATGCTAAAACGTTGCGTGATGCAGGTGTGCGGGTGTTGATTGGGGCTCATGGCCAGCGAGAGGGATTGGCTGCGCACTGGGAAATGTGGATGCTTAATCAGGGCGGATTCACCCCTTGGGAAGCGCTGAGGGCAGCCACCCATGACCCTAGTGTAGCTCTTGGTATGAGGGATGATTTGGGTTCTATTGAGGTGGGTAAACTAGCTGATATCGTTATTATGGATGGCGAGGTACTAAACAATATCCGCCGAAGTGAAATGATCACACATACAATGATTAATGGCCGTTTGTATGATGTTAGTAATATGTCGGAAATTGGCAGCGGTAACTCGACAATAGAGCCTCTATTTTTTGAGCGACTAGAGATTAATGCTATGCCGGCGGCAACGGCCAAAGCTATAGCAGAGAAGTCAGCAAGGCATCATTGGGTACACTAAAAACAGTGAAAGAGTAGAGCGCTAATCTAGGGTAACTATGTTGCGCACAAAAAAGGCAGACTAAGCTGCCTTTTTTGTATCTTTATGTTGGCTAATCATTGCCGAACTCTATCGCTCGTCCATTGGGGTGTAGTCGCGGACATCTGCGCCGGTATAGAGTTGGCGAGGGCGTGCAATACGGTAAGGATGAGTAATCATTTCGTTCCAGTGTGAGATCCATCCAACGGTGCGGCCTGTGGCAAAAATCACGGTGAACATTTCTTCTGGAATACCCATAGCTTTTAAAATAATACCTGAATAAAAGTCTACATTTGGGTATAGCTTCTTGGAAATAAAATACTCGTCTTCGAGGGCGATGACCTCTAACTTTTTAGCTAAACGAAATAGTGGATCGTTCTGAACGCCTAAAACTTCGAGTACTTCGTCGCAAGTCTGGCGCATGACAGTGGCGCGCGGGTCATGGTTTTTGTAGACGCGATGGCCAAAGCCCATTAAGCGGAAAGGATCGTTCTTATCTTTGGCTTTGGCAATATATTCTTCAATATTATCTTCATGGCCAATTTCATCGAGCATACTCAGGACGGCTTCATTGGCGCCACCATGCGCAGGTCCCCAAAGCGCAGCTATACCAGCTGCGATGCAGGCGAAAGGATTAGCACCTGATGAACCCGCTAAGCGAACAGTCGATGTTGATGCATTCTGCTCGTGGTCGGCGTGCAATAGGAAAATCCTATCCATTGCCTTCGCAAGAGCAGGATGACAATCATACTTCTCACAGGGCGTTCCAAACATCATATGCAGGAAGTTCTCAGAATAAGAGAGGGTGTTGTCCGGGTATACGAAGGGTTGGCCAATAAAGTGCTTGTAGCACATAGCGGCGATCGTCGGCATCTTAGCAATTAAGCGATGTGCCGAAATTGTTCTATGTTCTTGATCAGTGATATCGAGTGAGTCGTGATAAAACGATGACATTGCTCCGACAAGGCCACACAGCATGGCCATTGGGTGAGCGTCATATCTAAATCCACTAAGGAAATGCTCAATTGAACGATTGACCATGGTGTGATATTTGATGGTATGTTCAAATTTTGCTTTTTGTTCAGCAGTAGGCAGCGCACCTTCAAGGAGTAGGTAGCAAGTCTCTATGTAGTCTGACTTATCGGCAAGAACCTCAATAGGATAGCCTCGATGCAATAGAATTCCTTTCTCGCCGTCAATATAAGTAATATCAGATTGGCAGGATGCTGTTGCAGTAAAGCTCGGGTCATAAGTAAAGTACCCATGGCTTCCTAAAGCTCCTATGTCAATGACGTCTTGGCCTCTTGTGCCTTTGAGTATTGGCAACTCAATAGGGGTTTCGCCATCAATTGTCAGGGTAGCTTTGCGGTCAGTCATGCTATTTCCTTAAAAAACTAGTGAGAGCTGGTCAAAAACTCGGTTTGCAACTATAAATGTTCAGCGAAAATTGTCAATACGAAGTGAATGTTAACAGCGTCGTTTTAGCGGCTCTTGACTCTACTGTTAAGACTTTAATGGCAGAAAATGGGTGTTAATTTAGCTTATCGCTGGGATAACGGTTATTCACAGATCAAATGGCCTTTTAATGTGCCTTGGGCGGGCTTATTATGATTGCAGTGCTATTTGTTTAAATATTTTGGGCAAAGCTAATTGAATTTGGCTTGATGAGTAATTATACTCCTGCGCCATCAAATGGGAGTGCTGTTTGAAAAGTGCTCCGCAAGTGCATTCAAGTTTAGACTAAACTCAAATTAAGTTTCATTGTTAGGACAACCAACGATAAGGTGCTACCTGTGGTGGATAAAAAAAGACCCGTTAACCTCGATTTTGGAACAATTAAACTTCCAATTACCGCCTACGTTTCTATCCTGCATAGGGTTTCTGGGGTGGTAACTCTTTTCGCGCTTGCGATTCTTTTGTGGCTTCTCGATCAGAGCCTAGCGTCAGAGCAAAGTTTTGAAGCCGTATCCAATATATTGTCATACCCGATTGCTCAATTCTTGATTTGGGGCAGTCTTGTTGCTCTTACCTATCACACGGTTGCTGGGATCCGGCATCTGGTTATGGATCTTGGAATTGGTGAGGAAAGCTTTAATAGTGGCAGAATAAGCGCCTGGATCGCGGTAGTGATTGCTGTTGTCTTAATCGCAGCATTAACGGGCTGGGTGATTTTATGATGGCGTTTTTTGCTCGATTTACCCTCACAGGGCCTAGCAACTGGATAATTCAGCGTATCACCGCGATTGTGATGGCAGCCTACCTATTTTTCATTGTTGGCTTCTTAGTGATCAATCCAGCACTGACCTACGATCAATGGTCAGCACTGAACGGTCTTTTGTCGATGCGCATATTTACACTAGTTACCATAGCGGCCGTTGCCTTTCATGCATGGATTGGTATGCGGTGTGTTTTAACTGACTACATTACGGTCAGGTTGATAGGGCCAAAAGCGAATGGGGTCCGTAATGTTTTGCAGTTAGGACTAGGGTTCATAATCCTGCTTTATCTAATGTGGACAATCAAAATTCTCTGGGGACTTTAATTGAATGGGTAGTTTAAGAAAAATGAGTTTTGACGCTGTCATTGTTGGCGGCGGTGGGTCAGGAATGCGAGCAGCTCTGCAGCTGGCGCAATCAGGCTACAACACAGCAGTTATTACCAAGGTATTTCCCACGCGATCTCACACGGTGTCTGCGCAAGGGGGCATTACGTGCGCCATAGCAAGCGATGACCCAAATGATCAGTGGCAGTGGCACATGTATGACACGATTAAAGGGTCTGATTATATTGGTGACCAAGAGGCCATAGAATATATGTGCCAGACCGGTCCTGAGGCGATTTTTGAGCTTGAGCACATGGGCTTGCCATTTTCACGAACAGAAGAAGGGCGGATTTATCAGCGGCCCTTCGGTGGTCAGTCCAAAGACTATGGTGCCGGTGGACAGGCAGCGCGAACATGCGCGGCTGCGGATAGAACCGGTCACGCGTTGTTGCACACCCTTTACCAAGGGAATTTAAAGAACAAAACTGTCTTTCTTAATGAGTGGTTTGCCGTTGATATCGTCAAAAATGCCGACGGTGCTGTCGTTGGTGTGGTTGCTATCGATATTGAAACCGGAGAGACCGTTTTTGTGGAATCAAAGGCTACAGTGTTCGCGACTGGTGGCGCTGGTCGTATTTATGCATCAACCACAAACGCGCATATCTGTACGGGAGATGGTGTTGGCATGGCATTGCGGGCTGGTTTCCCTGTCCAAGATATTGAGATGTGGCAGTTCCATCCCACCGGCATTCATGGTGCTGGAACGCTTGTTACAGAGGGGTGCCGGGGAGAAGGCGGTTACCTCATTAACAAAGATGGCGAGCGATTTATGGAGCGCTATGCGCCGAACGCCAAAGATCTTGCAGGTCGAGATGTTGTGGCTCGTTCAATGGTGCTGGAGATTCTTGAAGGTCGAGGTTGTGGGCCAGATGGGGATCACGTTTACCTTAAGCTCGACCATCTCGGTGAAGAGATGCTCAATTCAAAACTACCGGGCATTCTTGAACTATCTCGAACCTTTGCTCATGCAGACCCAGTTAAAGAGCCCATCCCTGTTGTGCCTACCTGTCACTACATGATGGGCGGAATCCCGACTAATGTTGACGGTCAGGCTCTAACGATCGATCGTGAGGGTAAGGATAAGGTCATTGAGGGCTTTTATGCCTGTGGCGAAGCGGCCTGTGTTTCTGTGCATGGCGCTAACCGTTTGGGCGGCAATTCGCTTCTTGATTTGGTGGTCTTTGGTCGTGCTTCCGGTATCTTTATCGAGAAGCAACTGAGCGAAGGTATTACGCTTAAAGAAGCGACTGAGGCAGATATCCAGCGGGCTATGGTCGGCTTGAACAGAATTAATCAGTCTTCGGACGGTGAGAACGCCGCTGTATTAAGGGCTGAATTGCAGACCATTATGCAGAATTATTTTGGTGTGTTCCGGCGTGGCGATTACATGAAACAGGGTATTGAAAAGCTTGATGAGCTTCGTCTGCGGGTTGAAAATGTCTATCTTGACGACAAGAGTAACTCGTTCAATACAGCCAGACTTGAAGCTCTTGAATTACAGAACCTGTTTGAAACAGCCTATGCCACAGCCATCTCTGCTGAGGGCCGCACGGAAAGTAGGGGCGCCCATGCTAGAGAAGACTTCCAGGAACGTGATGATGAGAACTGGTTGTGCCATTCCATTTACTTTCCGGGAAGTAAGGAAATAGGCAAGCGACCAGTAAACTTTACCTTGAAAACCCGTGAACCCTTTGAACCTAAAATTCGTACCTATTAATATTGCGATGTGAGAGTCTAGATTTATGTTAAATGTAAGTATTTATCGCTATAACCCTGAAGTCGATGACGAGCCGTATATGCAGGATTTTCAGTTCGACACTGAGGGCAAAGACATTATGGTTTTAGACGTTCTTGAGAAACTTAAGATTCAGGACCCGTCTTTGGTATTTCGGCGCTCATGTCGAGAAGGTGTTTGTGGGTCTGATGGTGTCAACATTTCAGGTAAGAACGGGTTGGCTTGCATCACTCCGCTGTCTGAAGCTGTTAAAGGAAATAAGTTAGTTATACGTCCTCTTCCAGGCTTGCCAGTGATCCGTGATTTGGTGATCGATATGGGTCAGTTTTACGCTCAGTATGAAAAGATACAGCCTTACATGATCAATAACTCACCTGCGCCCGCGATTGAGCGGTTACAAAGCCCAGAGGAGAGAGCTAAGCTAGATGGTCTGTATGAGTGCATTCTGTGCGCTTGCTGCTCAACTGCTTGCCCATCTTTTTGGTGGAATCCTGAAAAATTCATTGGCCCCTCAGGTTTATTGCAAGCCTATCGCTTTCTGGCAGACAGTCGAGATACCGCAACTGAAGAGCGGTTAGCTAATTTAGATGACCCGTTCAGTGTTTTTCGCTGCCATGGCATTATGAATTGCGTGCAAGTCTGTCCAAAAGGGTTAAATCCTACTAAGGCTATTGGTCATATCCGTAATATGTTGATCCGTAGCGCGACATAATCGGCTTAGGTAGGCATAAAAGCATATTTTCGTCCAGATTTTACTGGCAGTGGAGGGCTTAGACTATTAGAATGGCGGCAGAATCAGCAGTCATAAGGATATATCATCAATGCCCCAGGGCCCAATGGAGCAATTTCTTAGCTCCTCCCACTATTCCGGTGGAAATGCCGCCTATATTGAAGGGCTTTACGAGACCTACCTGCACGACCCAAACGGAGTTTCTGAGGAATGGAGTAGTTTTTTTGACTCCCTTCCGCGCACCAATGGGTCAATAGCGCCCGATATATCTCATGATACAATTATTCAACACTTTGAGTTGCTTGGCCGGCGTCAGGCGCGACCAACAATTGCACCAGGTTCTGGTGGAATCCACTTAGAACATGAGCGCAAGCAGGTTAAGGTTGTTCAGTTAATCAGTTCTTACCGTTTTCGTGGACATCAAAAAGCAAAGTTAGACCCTTTAGGCATTATGGTTCGTGCGACTGTGGCTGATCTTGAGCTGCATTTTCATGGATTAACTCAAGCCGATCTTGATACGACATTCCAAACAAGTCCGCTTTATATAGGCAAACAAGAAGCCACCTTGCGCGAGATAGTGGACGCTCTTGAAGAGACCTATTGTGGTGACTTGGGTCCTGAGTTTATGCATATAACGTCTTTTGCTGAAAAGCAGTGGTTGGCGCAGCGCTTTGAGAGTGTTCGTTCCAAGCCTACCTATGGCGATGGTGCGCGTATTGACGTACTTAATAGGCTGACGGCCGCAGAAGGGTTAGAGAAGCATCTCGACTCTAAGTATCCGGGCACTAAACGTTTTGGATTGGAGGGTGGAGAGAGTTTAATTCCTCTGCTTGATTGTTTGGTTAGGCGTTCTGGAGAGTATGGCGCTAAAGAAATTGTAATGGCGATGGCTCATCGGGGCAGGCTTAACGTCCTCGTTAATATTTTGGGCAAAAACCCAGCTGAAATGTTCGAGGAATTTGAAGGCAAGCGCCTGGTTAACACCTCAGGTGATGTTAAATACCATCAAGGTTTTTCCTCGAATGTGATGACCCCTGGTGGCGAAGTCCATATGGCGCTGGGGTTTAACCCGTCGCACTTAGAAATTTCTTGTCCTGTTGTTGTTGGTTCTGGTCGAGCGCGTCAAGATAGGCGTAATGACCCCACAGGTCAAAAGGTTGTGCCTATTTTGATGCATGGTGATGCTGCGTTTGCCGGGCAAGGCGTGGTGATGGAGACTTTTCAGCTATCCCAGACTCGAGCCTATAAAACCGGTGGTACCATCCATATCGTGATTAACAATCAGGTTGGCTTTACCACTAGCCGCCAAGATGATGCACGATCAACAGAATACTGCACTGATATTGCCAAGATGGTTGGCGCACCTATTCTGCACGTTAATAGTGACAACCCCGATGCGGTTATGTTCGCTGCTATGCTGGCTACAGATTATCGATATGAGTTTGGTAAAGACGTGGTTATCGACTTGGTCTGTTATCGTCGTCGCGGACACAATGAGACTGATGAGCCTTCATCCACTCAGCCTTTGATGTATGAAGTTATTCGGAAGCATTCCACGACTAGGACGCTCTATGCCCAAAAACTTGTGGCCGAAGGTGTCCTTGAACAAGACCAAGCCAATGAAATGGCTAATGTCTATCGGGCAAGCCTAGATAAGGGTGAGTTCGTGGTGCATAACTTAGTGCGAGAGCCAGATACCAGTTTGTTTGTGAATTGGTTGCCTTATTTGGATCATGATTGGCGAACGCCTGCAAAGACAGCTATTGCGCTTAATGAGCTGCAAAATATAGGCACTAAAATAACCTCAATTCCTGATGGGATTCAGGTTCAGAGGCAGGTAGCGAAGATTTATGACGATCGGCGCAAGATGGTAGGAGGTGCGCTGCCTCTAAACTGGGGTATGGCCGAGCTTCTGGCCTACGGCACTCTGCTTCATGAAGGCTACCCAATTCGTTTCACAGGTCAAGATATACGTCGCGGCACATTCTCTCATCGTCATGCGGTGGTGTTTAATCAAAAGGATGGCGATGCTTATCTACCGCTGGCTCATTTGTCAGAAGATCAGCCACGTTTTGATATTTATGACTCGGTGCTTTCAGAAGAGGCCGTGTTAGCGTTTGAGTATGGCTATGCGACAACTGCACCAGCCGGTTTGATTATATGGGAAGCCCAATTCGGTGACTTTGCCAACGGCGCCCAGGTTGTGATTGATCAATTTATTGCCAGTGGAGAACACAAATGGGGCAGGTTGTGCGGCCTAACTATGATGTTACCTCATGGTTTTGAGGGTCAAGGCCCAGAGCATTCCTCGGCTAGGCTTGAGCGATTTTTGCAGCTTAGTGCTGAACATA
>JACNKP010000050.1 GCA_014381985.1 SAR92 clade bacterium | reverse complement strand
CTCAGGGTTCTGTGCGGCATTAAGTTCGCAGAGGTGGGCTTTGCTTTCTGTAATTAGGTATTTTGCCGGGGTGTGGAGCTGCTAAGGGTGGTGGGGGGAATGGGAGGGCCCACTGCGGGGGTCGACCCCAGGCCACTCAACATCTTAAATGGGGGCTTGTAAAAATTGGTCATCTTCCTTTTGTGGTTTGGTATCGTCAAACCGAAGATTACAGACCCCGCCATATTGCTCAGCAAGGCCAAAGTTCACACACATTGACTTAGCATGGCCAATATGGAGATAACCATTTGGTTCGGGAGGAAAGCGAGTAATGACCTTTTCTACCCTACCGGCGGCAAGATCAGCATTAATAACATGCTGTATAAAATTAATTGGTTTTTCATCGTCAGTCATAGTGTTTGCAAAGATCGGCCTAGGAAGCGTGCAAGTATAGCGGCAGCGTGCTTTTGGATAAACAAAAAGCCAAAAATTGGAGGTTTTTTATTACTACAAGTGACAACTTTTGACAATATCAGTAAAGATTAGTTTAAATCAGGCTCGTTACCCCCTAAAATATGCCTATACATACTTTTATTATTGCTAAGGAATACTAATGATTACATTTCGCACCACGATGGGTGACTTTTCTATTGAGCTTGATTTTGACAAAGCACCTGTAACCGCTGCTAACTTTTTACAGTATGCACGCGACGATTTCTTCACTGGCACGGTTTTTCACAGAGTGATCAACGGCTTTATGGTTCAGGGTGGCGGTATGGATTCTGACATGAATCAAAAAGCTGGCCGAGCATCGATTGAGAACGAAGCTGACAACGGACTGACCAACGAGATTGGTACACTTGCTATGGCAAGAACAGGCGACCCGCACTCGGCATCCTCACAGTTCTTTATCAACGTTGCTAATAATGGGTTTTTGAACCACTCAGGCAAAAACAGCCAGGGTTGGGGCTACGCCGTTTTTGGCAAGGTCGTTGATGGCATGGACGTGGTTGATAACATGAAGGCGGTAAAAACAGGTAATTCTGGCGGACACCAAGATGTACCCGTCGATATCATAGAAATCACTGAAACAGTGATTGGCGAAGAGTATGCCGAAAAATAGAGTGGGAATTTAATGTCTGTTCTGATGATTTCAGACCTGCACCTGTCCCCTGAACGCCCGGTCATTGTCCGGGCGTTTTTGGAATTCGTCAAAGAGAGTGCCGTTCATGCCGATGCGCTATATATTCTGGGCGATCTCTTTGAGGCGTGGGTCGGCGACGACGACCCGAGTGAACTTGCCCATCAAGTAAAACAAGCCTTATTAGACCTAGGCGCTAATAAAGTGCCGGTCTATATACAGCGTGGCAACCGCGATTTCACTCTCGGCCCCCGATTCATGCGAGAGAGCGGTGCATCATTACTAGCTGATGAAGAAATTGTTGAGTATTACGGGCATAGAGCGCTCGTCATGCACGGGGATTCTCTCTGTACTGATGATGTTGACTACCAGCGCTTTCGTCGAAAGTCTCGAAACCCTATTTATCTATGGTGTTTAGTTCATCTGCCATTAAAGTTACGGCAGTATATCGCCTCTAATTGGCGCCGCAAGAGTGCAGCGGCCAATAGTAATAAGGCGAGCGCAATCATGGACGTTAACTCTGGGGCCGTAGACAGCGTAATGGATAAGCACGGCGTTGATGTTCTGATACATGGTCATACTCATCGGCCGCACAGGCATCAGTTAATTAAGGGTGAGCGTATTGTTCTGGGCGACTGGGAGGCTAATGGATGGGTTCTCCGCATAGACAGCAGTGGTTTTGAGCTGGAATCCTTTCCTATCGTTTAAATCTAACAAAATACGTCAATTGTATTGAATCTAGCTAGCTATATGCTGCCGTATGAGTATTATTACGACCTTATATGTATCAACTTTAATGGATAGGTAATTATGGAAACTGAAAAGTATCGCTCTAACACTATTTCTGGTGGCATTCAAAGTACGGTTCTTAGTCCCGAGGTTAGCAAAGTGCTCCGCAGTACCTACATGCTGCTGGGAACGACTATCGCCTTTAGCGCGCTTATGGCGGGCATATCCATGGCGATCAATGCACCTTATTTTGGACTGATAACGCTCATACCCTACTTCTTTTGCCTATGGATGACGGAGAAGAATAAAAACAGCTCTAAAGGTCTATTTTGGGTGTTTGCTCTAACGGGTTGGCTGGGCTTCACTCTGGGGCCTATTTTAAATATGTATCTAGCGGTGAAAGGCGCAGAACCCATCATGTTAGCACTTGGTTCAACGGCCTTAGTGTTTTTTGCGTCATCGGCCTATGTATTAACCACCCGCAAGAATTTGAGTTTCATGACCGGATTTTTAATGGTTGGTATGTTGGTAGCCTTTATTGCCGCAATTGCTAATATGTTTTTGCAAATCCCCTTGCTGTCTTTAACAATTAGCGCAGTATTTGCCTTTCTATCCGCTGGCATCATCATGTGGCAGACTAGCGCTATTATTCATGGCGGTGAGCGCAACTACATCTCTGCCACCGTGACGCTGTTTGTAATGATTTACAATCTCTTCCTGAGCCTTCTTAGTATATTTGGTATTATGGGTGATGATTAACCAGCCAGTGCACGTTTTACGCAAAGCCCTGTTTAATAGCAGGGCTTTTTTAATGAGCGACTAAATATATGTCGGACGACAAGAATTATCTTGCTAAATTGCCTCAGTGGACAGCTGAGAAGGCTGTGTCACTTGGGCTAGAACAAGATGTCCAGATCGGCCATGACCACCTAAAGGTACTGTTGTTGGCAAGGGGTTTCTACAAGGATTATGGTTTTTCCCCCTCAATGAGACCCTTATGCAAGACCGTTGCTGCGAACTTAGGCGTCAATAAAGGGCGTAGTATCTACCTAAATCAATTATTTCCTGGCAGCCCCGCCAAGCTCGTAGCCCAGTTGGCTGGGCTACCTAGACCCAAGAACTGTCTGTAGGCGCCCTATTTATGAAGCGTTTGAGTGAATACCCCTGTGCCGCTACACCAAAGGGTGCAGCTAAGCTAACCCACGAGCAGCAACGTAAGTTGGCGCCCCAGATACCTGATTGGAAAATCGAGCTTAACGTAGGTCTAGCGCAACTTTGCCGTGTTTATCAGGTAGATAACTTTGTTCAGGCAATGGCTTTTGCCAATCAAATTACCCTGATTGCGGAAGACGGTAATCACCACCCAGCCCTCTTAATAGAATGGGGTCGTATTAACGTGTCATGGTGGAGCCATAGCATTGGCGGACTGCACCTAAACGACTTCGTGATGGCCGCGAAAACTGATGAGATCTACAAATTATTATGACCGACACATCGATGCCTTCGATTAAATATAGCGACAACAATTATCAACAGCAACTAGACGCAAAAGTTAGTGACTTTAGAGACGCGCTTGCGGTTTTGGTTGGCTGTTCGGTCGAGGTCTATCCTTCAGCTCCGTTGAATTTTCGTATGCGCGCTGAATTTCGTATTTGGCATGAAGATGGGACTGCTCATTATGCGATGAATAGTCCTGGTGAAAAGCGGCCATACACAATTGATGACTTTCCCATTGGCGGCACTCTGATTAACAGACTAATGCCGTTGTTATTGCATGCCATCAATGCTAGTCCAGTCCTAAGCAAGAGGTTATTTAGCGCTGAGTTTTTGACCACTACGAGTGATGAAGCTCTCATTACCCTGATCTACCATCGACCATTAGATGAAATCTGGGAGACCGAGGCTCGACGCCTACAGAAGACTCTCGGCATTGATGTTATTGGGCGTAGTCGTAAACAAAAGGTGGTTTTAACGCAGGACTATGTGACTGAAAAATTGAGGGTGCAAGGTAGGGATTATCTGTATCAGCAAGTCGAGTCTGGCTTCACTCAACCCAATGCTAATATTAATGTAAAAATGCTCACATGGGCCAGTGAGTGCTGTAGTGATATTGCCAAGGATACGGACCTACTTGAGCTTTACTGTGGTAATGGCAACTTTACTGCGGTCCTAGCTCAGCATTATCGGCAGGTGCTGGCCACAGAGGTTTCCAAAGTGTCCGTCGCGTCTGCGCAAACTAACTTTCAGCAAAACGCCGTCACCAACGTGACTGTGGTGCGACTTTCTAGCGAGGAGATAACCCAGGCTTTAAATGGGGGCCGCCTCTTTAGGCGTCTGAAAGAGGTTGATTTGGGGCGTTACGATTTTTCAACTATCTTCGTCGACCCTCCACGCGCTGGATTAGACGATGACACGCTCAAGCTAGTCTCGCAGTTTGAGAGTGTACTTTATATTTCTTGTAATCCAGTTACGCTAATGCAGAATCTGTCTGTGTTGGTACAAACTCACGAAATACGAAAAGTAGCGGTATTTGACCAATTCCCTTGGACCCATCACCTAGAGAGTGGCATCTTGTTAAAGCGGCGTCATTAAGTTAGTCGAAGCCTAGTTAATTGCTCAGCACTGGCTTGTACAAACTCAGTGTACTTGCTTTCTATTGCCGTTCTCTCTTGCGTCAATCGGCTCTTTTCTATCACATCTAGCGCTAGCCAATCGTCAAGTATAGGTACGTGGGAGGTGGCTTCAGCGAGCTGTTGAAACACTGAGAACAAGGTTGCTTCCTCTGGGCTAGCTGTAATCTTTTGACTCAGAAAGCCT
This sequence comes from SAR92 clade bacterium, assembly GCA_014381985.1. Classification (GTDB taxonomy): domain Bacteria; phylum Pseudomonadota; class Gammaproteobacteria; order Pseudomonadales; family Porticoccaceae; genus HTCC2207. The sequence goes on along the minus strand of JACNKP010000050.1, from coordinate 17,565 downwards.
ATACGCATGGCCGCCTCAGTCTCGGTTAGATTCTTTTGCATAAGCGCTTTGGCAATGATTTGAACCGATTTTCTAGCATCCCTGTCATTGCGTTCAAGCTCCACTCCGAGCTCTTTGTCAGCTTTCTCTTGACGTAACTTTTGACCCTTTAGCTGCAAGCCTAAGTACAAGGCGTAGCCAATTAAGGCCATAGTAACAGTCCCGCCGATGATAAGTATGACTGCCGATGTCATTATGTCTCACTCTCATCGGCAAGACCGCTTGAGTCGGGTAACTGTGCATTTTGATTGGCGATAGACACCACATTGTCGGGAAGACTTTTTTTGGCCTTAGCGCCTAGAGTCTTCAGTTCTTCAGTACGACGAACAAGATTACCTTTACCACTAACCAACCGCTTGTGTGCGGTGTCCCAAGCCTCTTTACCTTTATCAAGATGCCGGCCAACGTCATCAAGGGCTTCAACATAGCGAACAAATTGGTCGTAAAGAGCCCCGGCCTTGTTAGCAATTACCTGAGCATTTCGGTTCTGGTCTGCATAACGCCAAAGATTTTTAATGGTTCTTAACGTCACCATAAGAGTGCTCGGACTAACAAGGATAATACCTCGGTCATAAGCGTCACGCATAATTTCAGGGGCTCGATCTAAGGCCACCATAAACGCAGCCTCCACGGGAATAAAGATGAGTACAAAATCAAGACTATTAACGCCCTCTAAACTCTCGTAGTCCTTAACACTTAGCCCCTTAATATGAGCACCAAGCGAAGATAAATGTTGTTTCAAGCACTGCTGTTTGATCTCATCATCGTCAGCATGGAAATATCGCTCATAATCAACCAAGCTAACCTTGGCATCGATGATGATATCTCTGCCTTCAGGCAGGTGAATAATGACATCAGGATTTCGTCTTTTGCCATCTTCATCCTTTAATGCAACCTGAGTGTCATACTCACGGCCCTTAGTAAGGCCAGAGTCTTCAAGAAGTTTCTCAAGGACAAACTCACCCCAGTTACCTTGAGCTTTGTTATCACCGCGAAGAGCATTGGCAAGGCTTACCGCATCAGCTGAAATTTGTAAGGTTTGTTTTTGCAATTCACTAATTTGGCCGACAAGTTTGTTGCGATCTGCATTTTCCTTGTCATATACGGTCTCAACCTGTTTACGGAAGTCCCCAATGTCTCTACGTAGCGGACTAAGAGAGACCTCAATCGCTTCTTTGCTTTGGGCGGAAAACTTGGCCTGTTTGTCCTCAAATATCCGGTTTGCTAAGTTTTCAAACTCTTGACTGAGACTTTGCTTGGCATCCTGCAAAAGCTTCAATTGCGCTTCATACTGAGATTGCTGATTTGAGAGTCTCTCTTCAAGAACCCTGTTCGTTGACATTAATTCTGCATTATCAATACCGTCATCTGCGGTCTCCTTCGAACGTGTAAAAAACACGCCCAAGACAAGTCCGGCGATGAGACCAATCAATGTAGCAAAAACTAAACTGAGACTAATAGAAAATTCCATAACTTTATTGTAACAGTCTACTGTCAATTACATCATTGTTTTGCGACTATAGACTCCTATTTGTTTATAAAGTAACCGACCCGGCAACTATGTTAGCTCCTCTAATTAATATCAGTCTCTTTAGGCAATTTATTGAGTGTGATCGACTTATTCTCACGCCTAATCATCGGCTAGCGGCGAAGATCACGGATGCCTGGGCAATCGCTAATCGTGATGAGCGAAGAGTTTGGCAAGCACCACGCGTCTTCTCGATTGATCACTGGTTGCGTTTTTGTTGGGATGAGCTTCAGGACCAGAATCATCGTCTAGTATCTGGACTAAGCGTTGTCGGACCGCAGCAAAGCCGCTACTACTGGGAGCGAGCAATTAAAGTCAATCACCCGGAACTTAGCGCCAAGTACGCCAAGCTTGCGGGCGATACGTACAGCAGCCTTCAACAATGGAACCTAAATGTTGCTGGTGTGCCAAGCGATTCTCCTGCTACAGATTACTTTAAACTATGGGCACAAAGCTTTGATGGATTACTTAGTCGAAATAATTTGGTTACCACCGCGCAGAGCTGGCGCAGCATAGCCTCTGGCTATGAATCTGGCGCTTTACCCATTGAAGATGAAATTGTTTTGTACGGCTTTCAATCAATTCCTCCTATACAGACTAATATTATCGTTGGGGCGTCGCGTCAGTGCACCACTGTTAAGACCCCTAATCGTGTGGCACAGACCTCGGCATTGAAGGTATCAAGCCCTGCTGATGAAGTCAGACTTGCGGCACAATGGGCGGCGAAACAGCTTAAGATAAATAAGAATGAAAGAGTTGGCATTATTATTCCTGATCTTAAAGACAACTTAGCGTCTGTTGCTCGGGTGATTGGCGAAGCTTTTCAGACTGAGAAAATTAACCCGGCAGTTAACATTTCTGCGGGAGTTCCCCTCTCTGCAACAGCGATGGTGAGTCAGGCCTTGGACTTAATTGGGATGTTGCGACAGCAGTACCCATTGAATGATTGGATAAGCATGCTTTACAGCCCACTTTCATTATTTGACAGGCTGCCCATCTCATTTCGAGTTGACGCTGAAATAAGGCTGCGGGAGGCTGGTCAGTTTACCTACGACCTACGCGACTTTCTCAATGTAGTGATGCCCAATTCGTCAGAAGACAATAGTGAGCATACCGGCCTTATACTTCGACCATTGATCATGGCACGGGACTCACGCGTGTTTGCGGAAGCCACTAATCAAGACTTCTCGAGTTGGGCCCAAGTTTTTAAATCTGTTCTAAATGATCTTGGTTGGCCAGGTAACAGAACCTTAGATAGCGTGGAATATCAGCAGAGAGAGCATTGGGATCGATTATTGGAAGCATTCAGTGAGCTTGATAATTTGTCAATTCAGGTGGGCTTTAACAGCGCCCTAAAACAATTAAGGCAACTTGCTCACGATTCAGTATTCCATCCGCAGACGGCTGATGCCCCGCTGCAAGTCCTTGGTCTCCTGGAAGGTGATGGACTGCGATTTGATCAGCTCTGGATCACTGGAATGCATAGCCAAAACTTCCCTGCCTCAGTGTCCATAAATCCACTTCTTCCGGCGAGTTTCCAGCGTCTGCACGAAATGCCCCATAGCCTGCCAGAGCGAGAGCTAGAAATAGCTCAATCTCTCTTGCAGGGATTTAAAAACAACGCGGGTAGGCTATTGCTAAGTTATCCGGAATTTAAGGGTGAAGAGCAGCTGGACCCGAGCCCGCTTCTGAGGCTTGATCCGCAAATAAATAGCCAAGCGGTTATTGAGGATGCTGCGCAGTATCCACAGTGGTTACGTCAAGCACATCAGTACGAGATATTTAAAGATAGTGCGGTGCCTTATGATCGCCATAAGGAGACCATAAGAACTGGAAGTACGCTCTTAAAAAACCAGTCACTCTGCCCTTTTAACGCCTTTGTCGTGCATCGATTAAAGGCTGAGCCTCTGGAGGAACCAAGCCAGGGGCTCTCTGCTAAGGATCGGGGGTCTTTGTTACATGATGTTTTGTATCGTCTTTGGCGTCAGTGGGACAGCTCTGCCGCCCTAAACGAGTTGACGGCCACTGCACTCATTGATGCTTTGGCCAAAACCATCAGTGACTGCTTGAATGAATTAGTACCTCGTTACCCCATTCTTGCGGGCAACCGATATCGGGGGATTGAACAAAACCGGCTTGAAAAACTATTGTCTGCCTGGCTAGAGCTAGAGAAACAGCGCCCGCCCTTCTCGGTTATCGACCTGGAATGCAACAGACGAATCCACTTTGGTGACTTAGAAATTTCACTAAAGCTAGACCGTATTGACTCGGTAAATGGAAACTTAGTGGTTATTGACTACAAATCAGGGGAGGTAACTGCATCACATTGGGATGGTGTTAGGCCCAAGGACCCCCAACTACCGCTTTATGTATTAGCTAGTGAGCCCCAAGCCAATGGCTGTGCCTTCGCACAAGTTAAAGCTGGCAAGATCAAATTTACTGGCGTCAGTGCTAGCGATTTGATCCCGGAGGTAAAGCCTTTGGAGACATGGACTGCCCAAGTGGCCCAGTGGGAACATGCCATCGGAGCACTGGCCGAGGAGTTCACCAGTGGCATCGCGCAGGTTGAAGTGTTCGATTCAGGCAGTTTTCAGTTTCAAAATTACCTATTACCGTTAAATCGCTGGCATGAAGAATCGGATATCAACACTGAATTGTTAGACAAGAGCACCCAATGAGCAGAGTTACTGACCAAGCCCAGCGTATCCAGGCTCTTGATACTGAGAGAAGTTTTATAGTTTCTGCTCCTGCCGGATCAGGCAAGACGGGGCTTATTACCCAGAGAGTCCTGCGGTTATTGTGCACTGTCGACAACCCAGAAGAAATTCTAAGTATCACTTTCACTCGCAAAGCCGCGGCAGAAATGGCTAGTAGGGTTCATAGTGCTCTTCAGCTTGCGGCTTACCAGCCACGACCCAATGATGAGTATCAAGCCCAGACCTGGGATCTGGCTAGGCTAGCGGTTACCAGAGACAAGGCACTTGGCTGGAATCTACTGGCACTGCCCGGCCGTCTCCGGATTCAAACTATTGACGGATTTTGTCGTTATATCGCTAGTCAGTTCGCATTAGAAACGGATTTAGGTGATCTATCGGAGCCCAGTGAGCATCCACAAGTTCACTATGCTGCCGCAGCCCGATCATTATTGGAAAAGCTAGAGGGAGACGACACTACCGCGCAATGCCTGGAAGTCCTCCTTAGCCATACAGGTAATGATCTATCAAGGTGTGAGACCTTGCTCTCGGAGATACTCTATAAAAGAGAGCAATGGCTACCCCTGATCTATGAAGCAGCAGGTAATCAGGTCTATTTCAAAGAGGTGATTGAAGGCATAGTGGCGGAAACGCTGTTTGAAGTTAGTGACACCCTCATGCCAATTGCCGGTGAGTTAATTAACCTCGTTGATTTTGCAGCGAGCCACCTACCCCCAGACAAAAACTTAGTTTTACAGGGACTGGCGGGTATTGCTGATTTTCCTGATGATGATCTAGCGGGTGTAGCGAACTGGAAAACCATTCTTCGGATGTTGGTCACCCAAAAAGGTGAGTTCCGGAAGTCAGTGACCAAAAATGACGGTTTTCCTACCGAAGAAAATGCCACTAAAGCCCGGATGAAAGAGCTGCTCGAGTGGTGTTCTGAGCAACGGGGGCTTGTTGATTCGATAGCGAATGTATTACATTTGCCTGATGCCGAGATTAGCCGAACGCAACAGGCACTACTGGATGCCCTAGGGTTTTTGTTACCGAAGCTTGCCGCTGAGTTAAATATACAGTTTAGGATGCACGATCTATGTGATTACTCTACGATTACCCTTTCAGCGCTTCAGGCGTTGGAGCCTTCTCCTGAGGACGCAGGAATATCAGATATAACGCTAAGAATGGACTACCAACTGCGGCATATACTGGTTGACGAGTTTCAAGATACATCACAGACTCAAATAAGACTGATAAAAGCTCTTATCAGTGGCTGGGAGCCCGACGATGGGCGAAGTTTGTTCTTGGTTGGGGATGCAATGCAGTCGCTATACAGTTTTAGGAACGCCAACGTTGGCCTGTTCATCAATAGTCAACGACATCCTATTGGCTCAGTAAGCTGTATTCCACTGGTTTTAACGACTAATTTTCGTTCTAATGAGGGTGTGGTTGACTGGGTCAACGCAGTGTTTCAAGATGCATTTCCAGCGCGCCCTGACATTAGTCGTGGGGCTATTCCTTACTCTCCATCGATTGCCTATAAAGAGCATGAGGTTGGCCCCGCCGTTAGTTTTCAAGGGTTCTCGGGGTCGGGTTATGAAAATGCGGAAGCAGAGTATATCGCTCTTAAATGCCGAGAAATCAACGATAATCACTCCGGTCAGTCGATAGCCATTTTAGTGCGAAGCAGAAGTCACCTCCGAGCTATTATTCCTGCTTTCCGACAGATGGGCCTCAACTGGCAGGCCCACGACATTATGCCTTTAGCGAGCAGAATGCCGGTTGTAGACTTAATGTCCATGACCCGCGCCCTTCTGTCTCCAGCAGATCGTATCGCCTGGCTATCACTCCTTAGAGCACCATTTTGCGGTTTGGGGATGAGCGACTTACTGGTGTTAACAAATAGTACCCAAGGTAATGTTTATCGTGGGGACCCTATTATTGAACAATTACGCACAATAATGTCTTTAGATAGCTTTTTTGAGCTATCGGACTATGGTCAGGCTAGTCTCAAACGAATTGTCCCTGTCTTGATGAACGCATGGGATAACCGAGGTCGCCATAATTTTCGTAGCGCTTTAGAGAACGTGTGGCAACAACTCGGAGGGCCTGCATCACTCTCAGGGGATGCTGATTTAAGTGATGTTCGTAGCTATCTGGATTTAGTTGAAAGATGGCAGATGGCCGGAGCCATCAATGATTGGCCTAACTTTGAATTGGCTGTAGACAAGCTATATGCCGAACCATCACCCGCGGTGACTGACCCCGAACAGCAACAAAACGTCATTCAGGTAATGACCATTCACAAGTCTAAAGGGTTAGAGTTTGATCATGTCTTTTTACCTGGCCTCACTAGACGTTCAGCATCTGACAAAAAGCCCCTTTTACGATGGCAAGAGCATATCGACTCTGACAGTCGATCAACTCTTGTTATGGCTCCTCTGGGCGCCTACGATGAGGAAGACGACCCAGTCTATAGTTATTTGAAGCACGAATCGGGAGTGAAATCACGATTAGAAAACACGCGAGTCCTGTATGTGGCCGCTACCCGTGCGATCAGAGGTCTGTACTTATTTGCCGAATTGAAGTCGGCGAAAAATGGTGTGTGGGATGCCCCTTCAAAAAACACGCTTTTAGCGCCGATTTGGCTGTCAATTAACCAGGGTATTGATGCCGATCTATACCGGGTGATGGACACTAGTGTTGAAGATGATCTGCCCCACAGCCAACAGCGAGGGGCCACACTGGAGCATATTCGGCGGTTACCAGTCAACTACGAAATACCGCCAGCTTTCAGTGGAGCGATTGAAACCGGCGTCAATGAAACCGCGCCAGTGCCAACGAACGGCCCAGACGCCAAATTAAGCCGACGAGCTCGCCACCTTGGCACTGTAATGCATCGTACGTTAAAGCAGCTTGCGAATGATGGCGTGCACGCATGGCCAGAAAGCCGACTCGCGCGCTTATCTTCTAGCTGGTCTGCGCAACTAAAGGAGCTGGGTATCATTGTTGATAAAGGTGAATTAGACGAGCTTTACGGAGCATTGCAAACGATGCTTAAAGACCCGAAAGGCCAATGGATTTTGGGCGCGCATGAGCAGGCCCAGTGTGAGATTTCGCTGGGATACTATCGAGTAGATAGTCATGAAGCTGGCACCTCAGTCATTGACCGTACCTTTGTTAGCGAGGGTACTCGATGGATAGTCGATTATAAATTTACAGCTCCAAACGAGGGCGAAACAGTCGAAGCGTTTGAAATACGCCAGATTAGCAGTTACCGAAAGCAGCTATCTCATTACGTAAGTCTATATCGGGATTTAGGGCCAGAACCGGTGAGTAGCGCTCTTTATTTCCCTAAGATAGGGTTGTTTAGCGAAGTATCTGCGGATTAGTCTTCAAAACTGCTTGTTTTTCAGTACAATAACGCCCCTTTATCAAACCATTGTCATCAGGAAATCCAAAATGGATCGGAAAGCTGTAGAAAATATTAATATTGAGTTACCTGAAATACTGATTACGCCGTCTCAATTAAAGTGTGAAATTCCTATTTCCGAAAAAGCTCGTGAGACCGTTTCGAGCGGCCGCAAAGCGATCGAGAACATATTGACGCGTAAAGATCATCGTATCGTAGTCGTTGTTGGACCTTGCTCAATTCATGATATTAAAGCAGCCCATGATTATGCTGGAAAACTAAAAGAGCTTGCCGACAAAGTGAGCGACACTCTGCTGATAGTTATGCGTGTCTATTTTGAGAAACCACGGACTACCACCGGATGGAAGGGTTTAATTAACGATCCGTTCATGAATGACTCGTTCAAGATCACCGACGGGCTGCACATCGGACGGCAGTTGCTTCACGATGTGTTAGAAATCGGATTACCCACTGCGACTGAGGCACTTGACCCAATCTCGCCACAGTACATGCAAGACCTAATTGCTTGGTCCGCAATTGGCGCTCGGACCACTGAGTCGCAGACTCATCGTGAGATGGCATCAGGGCTTTCTTCCTCTGTCGGCTTTAAAAATGGCACTGATGGCAGTCTTACAGTCGCGATCAATGCCCTACAATCAGTTGCCAGTCCTCACCGGTTTCTTGGAATTAACTCAGATGGAAAAGTTTCGGTTATTACCACTAAGGGCAACCCCCATGCCCATGTTGTTCTAAGGGGCGGTAATGGCAAACCAAATTACGATTCTGTGAGCGTATCAATCTGTGAGCAAGAGTTAAACACTGCGGGTATAACCCCTAATATTATGGTCGATTGCAGTCATGCAAATTCCAACAAAGATCATAATTTACAACCCCTTGTACTAGATAATGTTGCCAATCAAATCGTAGAGGGCAATAACTCAATTATCGGCGCTATGATTGAGAGTCACCTAAACGCAGGAAGCCAGAAACTGTCGAGTAACCCGGATGATATGGCATATGGAGTATCAGTAACTGACGCCTGTATCGATTGGGACACTACTGAGGCCAGCCTTTTAGCCATGGCCGAGAAATTAAGAGATGTACTTAAAAGCAGATAACTCAGCAAGTCTCATTTTTTGGTTGCTGGGGCTGATCATTTGATCTAGCATATTATCTGTTGTGTTCGCCTCTAAAACAGGATGTTTGACTTACTATGCCTCGATTGATTTTACTTCTCGCTGTTATTGGAGGCCTCTGGTATTGGTGGTCTGTGGTAAAAGGCCTGTCTGCCGAAGAACGTCGTTCATTCTTGTGGCGTTCAACATTTTGGGGGGTTTTAACCCTTTCAATAATATTAGTTGCCTCCGGCCGTATGCATTGGGTAGGAGCTGGCATTGCTGCGTTAATACCATTATCCAAAGGTATTCTAGGCATGGGTCTACGGGTGCTTCCTTTTTTACGCATTCTCAGTCGCTTTAAAAGCAGTCCTTCTCAATTCAGAACTAAGTCACTACTGGTTACGGTTAATTTTGCAACTAAACAGATGAGTGGCGAGGTGCTGGCCGGCGAATATACAGGCAAAACCCTGTCAGAACTAACATCGGATGACATGGATTTATTGTCAGCTAGTTTTAGGACTAATGATCGAGAGTCCTTTGTCTTGCTGCAAGCCTACAGGCTGCGCAATGGCGATAGCTCCCATGAGTCATCAGGAGAATATCAGTCAGGTGGCTATTCAGATTTATCGACTGAGGAGTCCTATAAGATCCTTGGCCTAGAAGTTAATGCTTCAAAAGAAGATGTAACCAAGGCGCATAAACGCTTGATTCAAAGACTACATCCCGATCGTGGAGGCAGTGATTATTTAGCAGCAAAAATCAATGCGGCGAAAGACAAACTTGGCTAATCGTTAAGATCGCAAAATGTAGTGCATGTATCTTCCCAGCCATTTGTATGGCTCCAACATTGAATATTTGAGCTCCATATCAATGACAGCTGCATCATCCAAATGCCCCCCTCTGAGATTAGTAACATAGTCATGAAATACTCTGATTCCTGACGAATGCACCACCTTAATCGATAACTGCCCTATCCACTCGTCGATTAATTCGGGTTTCAACGGGGTATGTGGCGTTAGACTGCCGGGATCTGCACTAAATTGGCCCTTGAGCACATTGAAGTTCCCGCGAATTAGATTGCGATATACCAATCCATTATGGTTGTAAAATGTGATGGACATACGGCCATTTCTCGCCATAAGGACGTTTAGCGACTTAAGTAGTAGCTGAGGTTCTGCAAGCCATTCAATCAATGCATGGCAGATTACCAAATCAAAAGTACCTAGCCTATTTTTTAGTAAGTCTTGATACGGACATTGGTGCCAAATAATGTCGTCCATAACCGATTCTTGTTCGGCCAGTTTTTGAGCACAAGCAAGCATGTTCTGCGATAGATCGTTGTACACGACCTTATGACCTAGGGCTGCTAGTTTGACGCTCAGTTGTCCCAAGCCCCCGCCTATATCTATTATTCGCAGAGGTTTGCCACTTAGGATCTGAGGCATACTAGCCACGAGGTCTCGCCAAACAACCGCTAACCTGATTTCACCCTTAAGACCGCCGTACACTTTGCGCGCGAACTTCGCCGCTAGATCATCAAAATTCCTATCACCATGATTGTAATCTGACATTTTGAAGGCTTTTTTAGGGAATTGTCTGTATTAAAGCAAAAAGCCAAGAAGGGTTATATAGCTTGGTAGGCTTTTGCAGACTACAATGGAGGACCAAACGTCAAGGCATCCAAAATAGTGAATCACTCCCCTACTGTTGAACTGGCTATGCAACTCGTCGCACAACCTTCCGTTACGCCTAAAGATGCTGGTTGCCAAGCTATGATGACAGAGCGGTTACAGGATTGTGGCTTTAGCATTGAAAATCTTCGATTTGGTGATGTTGATAATTTTTGGGCGATCCACGGAAGCTCAGGGCCTATTTTTTGTTTCGCAGGTCATACCGACGTAGTGCCTACAGGTCCCGTTGAGAGTTGGTCGCATCCCCCATTTACGCCTACCATAGTAGAGGGTCAGCTATATGGACGAGGTTCAGCTGACATGAAGGGCTCTCTCGCAGCTATGGTCGTTGCGGCAGAGGAGTTTGTGTCCGAATTTCCGAAGCATCAGGGGCGTCTAGCATTTCTAATCACCAGTGACGAGGAAGGTATCGCAGTCAACGGTACGGTCAAGGTGGTTGACTGGCTACAACAGCAAGGAATCACTCCTGAGTGGTGCTTGGTTGGAGAGCCATCTAGCTCCACTCAATGTGGTGACACCATTAAAAATGGCCGCCGTGGCTCGCTGGGTTGCCGGCTCACCATTAAAGGTACTCAAGGGCATGTCGCGTATCCGCATTTGGCCGCTAACCCCATTCACCTCGGGATGCCTGCACTTGAGGAATTAACCCGCGAGATATGGGACCAAGGTAACACCTTCTTCCCTGCAACATCGTTTCAGGTGTCCAATATTAACGCAGGGACCGGTGCTACCAATGTGATACCTGGAACCGTTGAGGTATTGTTTAACTTTCGGTTTTCGACCGAAGTAACAGACTTGCAGCTGATGGGTCGAGCTGAAGCGATACTGAACAAACACCAACTGGACTACGAGGCAGAATGGAATTTGAGTGGTCAACCTTTTATCACTGAAAGAGGCGACTTAGTTCAGGCAGCTATTAACGGCATAGCGAGGACTACTGGATTAGAGGCTCAGCTATCAACGGCTGGAGGAACCTCTGATGGAAGGTTTATCGCACCAATAGGAACTCAGGTTGTAGAATTAGGCCCTGTTAACCAAAGTATCCATCGCGTCGATGAAAACGTATCTATTGATGACCTAAATACGTTGACCAAAATCTACAAAAATATTCTTCACGAACTACTTGTCTAAGTATTGTTGTCCCTAAGATACCTCTTTAAAGGAATCGACCAATCATGAGCTTTTACGTCGGATTCCTGTATATCTCAACTGTGCTCATATGGGGTTCTACTTGGTTGGCTATTACCTATCAACTTGGTTCAGTAGATCCCATTGTCTCAGTCATCTATCGCATGCTGCTATCCTCGATTCTATTGTTTATAGTTTGCTACTTTAGAGGCATCTCTCTTCGTGTAAGCTCTCGAAATCACACCTTTTTAATGGCCCAAGGCGTTAGTTTATTTGGGCTTAATTATTGGATTATCTATATGGCTGAGACCTACTTAGCCAGTGGTATTATCGCGGCTATATTCTCACTGATAGTACTCTTCAACATTATTAACAGCAGAATCTTCTTAAAGCGTCCAACCAACGCATATATCGTACTAGGTGGATTTGTGGGACTATCAGGGATCTGTTTGCTATTTTATCCTGAGTTAACAAGCGTTGGTTCAGAGGATGGCGCCATGACCGGCTTTGCGCTGGGTTTAACGGCGGTTTTCATTGCTTCTTTGGGTAACATGGCGGCAACGCGCAATGGGCTGACAGGACTTTCAGTGTGGTCTATTAACGCCTGGGGAACTCTCTACGGCGGTATTGCGCTGGTGGCTATAGCGCTCTTTACTGGAACCGAATTTACCTACGAATATAGCCTTTCCTATACAGTTTCACTGGTTTATCTATCAATTTTCGGCACTATCCTTGCCTTTGGTGCCTATCTGAAGCTGATGATTTTAATCGGACCAGAGAAGGCCGGGTATGGCGCCCTTCTAATACCTTTCGTGGCAATCATCCTATCAACATTGTTTGAAAGCTATCAGTGGACTCCTATGGCTCTTGCTGGATTCGTACTGGCCGGACTCGGAAATTATTTGGTCATGTCGAGAAAGAATTAGTTGGGTAACCTGTTAAGCGCAAAAACATCAAAGCGAGTGCTCCTGCCCGTTAGCGAATAGCTAGGCGTTAGGTTTCCTAGGGCTTCAGCCGATACTGAGCGTTTAACTACGACTCTATATTTTGCGTGATCAAGGGCTAGCGAGAGTAAATCTGCACTATCATCATCTGATCCAACTATAGAATGAAAGGCCTGCATTTCCTTCTTAACTTTGGCTGACTTTTTTCTTTCAGGGAACATTGGGTCTATGTAGACAATATCAGGCCGGTCTCCTGGGCTAAGTGATTCTAAAAACTCTTTCGAATCCTGCCCCACTAAGCTTATCCGCTCAACAATGGATCCTAGAGCAGTATCGGTCATTGCTGCCTGTCGCGCTCGCTCTAAACCGTCTCTCAATAAGCTATGCACCACTTTATTCCGCTCTATCAGTGTCATTGAACAACCTAGAGAGGCCAATACAAAGCCATCAGCGCCTAAGCCTGCGGTAAGGTCGAGGACGGATGGCATAAAGCGACCTGATACTCCGATCGCTTTTGCAATCGCCTGGCCATTGCCGCCACCGTGCTTGCGGCGGTGAACATGGGCAGCGCTGCTGAAATCGCAACGAATAGCACCATGAAGTTTGGCGTTAGTAGGTAATAAGGATATCCCTTGATGGTCTACTACAAGTTCATAGTCGAACATTCTTTGCTTTACTTCAAGGCTTAGGCCGGCACTAAGTATGGGATAATCTAGCGCTTCCGCTAATTCGTCCGCTTGATTAGATAGCTGGGAATTTTTACAGTTAATAACAATAGTCGACATGTGGCTATTTAACCATACAATAGAGTCTCCGAGGATTAGGAACCATCAATATGAAGCTTATTTTTGTAGCCATTGCTATTAGCCTACTGTCATCCTGCTCTGATTACGAGATTACACTCAACGATCAGCCGATACTGCTAAGAAAGCCGGTGCCGGTAGATGTTACAGTTTTCGATTCAGGCCTATCGCGGTGCCTGTCAGAAACGTTAAAGATGCAAAGTCATACCGATATAAGTGATCTTAATACGCTAGATTGCAGCTTTGCCGGCATTAAAATCCTTGATGGTTTGGAACAGTTTCAAGGTTTGGTTAGGGTCAAGTTGAATGGCAACGAGCTCTCTGATATTGGGCCATTGCTTTCGCTAGGGCAACTGACTATAGCTGACCTGGAAAACAACAATAACATCCCATGCGAACAGCTTCAGGTACTACAGGGCTATATTGGTAATGGACTCACCCACTCGCAGGACTGCAAGCTCTAGATTTGAGTTTGATTTTCTAGCGACTGCTTAAGATTCTGCTCTAAAAGTTACTCACAATATCTGTGGATAACTTTGTGGATTAACGGTGTTCCACAACGTTTAGCGCCCACTTAGTCACGCCTTTTGTTAAATTGATCATTTTTTAACCAGCATAAAAATGCCATATAAATCATATACTTAGATATACAGGCATCAATAATCAATGACTTACAGGGCATAGCTCATATAAACTTTAGATCTTCGGGCTATCTGTGGAAAAAATTAAGTTATCGATAAAAAAACCCGTATAAGCCTAAAATAAAACTTGCTCTTCTCTAGGCAATGATCTATGTCGACTCCGTCACACTTCTCCCCTAGCTCAACGCTAGTTTGTGAGCTCAATCCAAGCACTTCCTGTCTTCTGGCTGGCAAACTTAAGTGGATCTCTGACAGCGAGAGAATCGCCAATCGTAACCTTAACTTTATCTATATGATTATTTTTTTCACTGATATGCCCTATTAAAATAACCTTAAGATTACTCTGATCTATATTCATCAAAAAGCCGCTCAGTTGATCGTTACTTAAATGCCCAAACCTTCCACCTACCCTCTCTTTTAAAAAGCTGGGATAAGGGCCTGTATTTAGCATGTCCTGATCATAATTAGCTTCCAGCAACAATCCATGGCAATACGAGTACTGAGATTCGACAAAGGGCGTTGAATGCCCGATATCAGTCAGTATTCCCAGTTTAAGGCTCTGGGCCTCAAAGACATACTGAACAGGCTCGCGCGCATCATGCGGTACCGGGACCGGAATAACACGAAGATCACCAATAGCAAAGGGGGTGTGGCTGTCGATAATATTGAAATTCGCACTACCAAAATCGACATCTCTGGACTTTAGGCAGCCAGACGTAAGATAAACAGGTATAGAAAACTTGCGCGCTAGTGGCACGACACCCTTCCAATGATCGCTATGTTCATGGGTGACCAATATAGCACTGAGGTCCTCTGGGGTTTTACCCAGGGCTAATAGCCGTTTACAGATATCTTTTACGCCAAAGCCGCAATCAACCATAACACAGGTATCTTGCGACTCGACGAGAGTAGAATTCCCTTTGCTACCGCTGCCTAAGGAGGCAAATCTCACTAGCTTTCAGACCTCAAGAAAGGTTACTTCGCAATATAGTAAGTAGTTTTAAAGCCTCAACTCTGGTTAAGCTACTGCCCTTAGCATCCACGACACGGACCTCTGTGTCAGAGCCAACCGTCTGGACCAGAATCTGATAATTTGCCTTTATAATATCCTGCTCTTTACCGCCGCCGAATATTCGTCCAAAGAAGCCAAGCTCTTCGGAGCTAGCCTCTGTATAATTAACAAAAAGTACGCCTTGGCTCCGGTTTTTGTCGATTGTTGTAAACCCACCTCGTTCTGCAGAGTACACAAGTGAAGCCCACGAGCGATCAAATCCTAGTTTCATCCGAACATAAGGGTCTGTAACCTTTGGCGATAGAATATCAACCTTTGCTGAACCTCCGATATCTTGTGCAAGCAGTGAAACACTTGCGAAATTAGACTCTTCAGCCAACTCATTAGCCACTAAAGTCATCATGTCCAGCTCTCGCTGATCGCTATCAGAGGTGGTAGGCCATTGTCCTGACTCTTCCACACCTCTGGCAACCTGGTTATGTATCGCCGATATCTCTGTACTGTCTATTTGAACGCCTGGCGTTATATTGAAACGAAATCGATGTGAATTTTCTTCATCGGAGTTAAACGTCACCCAAACAGTCTCTATCAGTCCCGAGGACCCCTCTGCGCGAGCCGAAGGCACACCACTGCGATTTAAAACACTACGTAGTCGGGGCCACAACTCTCCTGGAGCAATATTAATTAATATCCATCGGCGCTCATCAAAGCTCTGAATTTTGACTAGTTGTTCAAATGTATTGACCGAAGCGGCCTGCGGCCGTGGGACCTCGTAGGAACTTAGCTGTCCAGAATCAATCTCAATTTGTGGTATAGGGTAGGCCTGCCCTAAGCCTGCACTATCCATTTCTACAGGAACAGCTGTCGGCGCTGTTTCCTCGGCGAGGAGGTAGTCCCCACTGCGATCCCTAAGCCCCAGCCAACCGCAGCTGGTGAGACTGGAAATAAAGATAAAGATAATAGCGTTAGAGATTATTTTACTCATCAAAGAAAGCCTTCTTAATTGCGCAGGTAGTTGCGCGTATATTATTTAGTGATACCAGCGGCGCTAAGCGCTGCAACGACGGTATCTTGATATTCTTCACTCAGCGTTGTCATAGGTAACCGTAGCGCGTTTTCCATGAGACCCATCTCGCACACTGCCCATTTAACAGGAATGGGGTTAGCCTCCAAGAAAAGTGCAGAATGCAAGGCAACTAAACTCATATCTATGGCAGCTGCCTTCTTGCTGTCGCCTGCTATTGCAGCCGCACACATCTCTGACATCAGCCTAGGGGCAACGTTCGCAGTGACAGAGATATCTCCGTGACCACCCATTCCCATAAGCTCTCTAGCAGTAGCATCATCACCGGAATAAACCGCAAAAGAATCACCGCAGCCGGCCTTTAAAATAGTCACTCTGCTTAACTCACCGGTAGCTTCTTTAACCCCTACGATATTGACCAGTTTACTCAGACGAATTATTGTCTCTGGTAGCATATCGCAAGCAGTTCTTCCCGGGACGTTGTAAAGTATCTGATCGATGTCCACTGCTTCCGAAATGGCCTTGTAGTGCAGGTAAAGGCCTTCTTGAGTCGGTCTATTATAATAGGGAGTAACTAACAGACAGGCGTCTGCACCGGCATCTTTGGCAGCCTGTGTCAGTATAATTGCTTCAGCCGTTGAATTCGCTCCGGTTCCTGCAATGACCGGTATACGTCCAGCTACTTGATCTACAACAACCTTAATGACCTGCTGATGTTCTGTAACATTTAATGTGGCGGACTCGCCTGTCGTGCCTACAGCCACAATGCCATTGGTTCCTTGCTCAACATGCCACTCCACAAGGCCTTTCAGCGAAGACCAATCGACGTCTAGAGAGCCGGCGTGCATAGGCGTGACCAATGCAACAATACTTCCAGTAATCATTTGGTTCTCCTTCGAGACGAATTAACAAGGACGCTTATGGTACTGAGCCTATCGGTCGGGTACAAGTAAAACCCGACGAATGAAAATACTTTGAGGTTCATTTTCTTTTGGCCGGTAGGTTATACAAATCTGGCTCGCCTTCAGGTCGATTTTTAAATCGACGATGGGCCCAGAGGTATTGATCTGGCTGAAGTAAGATGAATTTTTCGACGATTTGATTGATACGTGTTGCATCGACAAGATCATCGCCCGCCGGGAACTCCTCTAGCGACGGGTATATAGTCACTTGATACCCCTCACTACCTTCTAATCTCACATGACTAACAGGAATAACTGCAGCTCCAGTCACTTTAGCAAACCGAGCCGTACCATAAACCGTAGCTGCCTTAACGCCAAAGAATGGAGCAAATAGGCCCTGGACTAAACCGTAGTCCTGATCAGGGCCATACCAAACGGTTCGCCCTTTCTTGAGGGCTTTCATAGTGCCTCTAACATCTCTGCGTTCATAAAGAACCGTCTTGCCTGCGCCTTTGGATGCCCGGCCTCGTACTTGGATAAAGTCGTAAACCGGATTGCCATGGGCACGGTACATACCGTCCATTTGGGCGGCCATTGAGATAGCCCCGCCACCGATCTCCAAAGTTGTGT
>JACNKP010000007.1 GCA_014381985.1 SAR92 clade bacterium | reverse complement strand
TGATACATCCATGGGGGACTTTACTGTCGGTGGCTCATACTCATTCTATGGAGACATGAATGGTAAGGGGATTGTTCTCGACGACGATAACAAAGCAACCGATAATCGCACTAACAGTGTCGTAGGAGACAGCTTCGTTTCAGACTTCGGCATCGTTGATATTAATTTAGCCTACAGCGTTGGTGCAATAACGGCATCTTTTGAGGCGATCGAAAATATACGCGCCGACGATTCTGTCGACTCATCTGGCATGGCCCTCGGTTTGGCATACAAGATGGAGAACGATGATAAGTTTTACATTACGACTCAATCCATTGATCAAGACGCCATTTTCACTGGCTTCTCTCAAGATGATACTCTGGGCCAAGCTAGTAACCACAAGGGGCAAATCCTTGGGTACAAGACCAAGTTAGATAATGGCTTAGGCATGCACGTTTGGGGTATGGCCATTACACCACTCGATACTGAGATTACCAACATTGACGAGACGGAATACCGCTTCCGGATAGACTTTAATCTTAAGTTCTAGGCCTAGACCCGTTCCCTGCCGTTTTTAAGTTAGCATTAAGATTTCTCTTAATGCTAACTTTTCACTTTTTATTGTCGCATGCTATACTCGAGTGTGCCCATTCCCTCCGAGGTTAAGTTAAAAATATGTTTTTAAGTTTCATTCTAATTAGTTCCCTAAGCTCTGCTTGCTCCCAAATATCTTTTGTGGAGCAGCCTCAAGACGGACAGTTCTATTGTCGTGACTTAATCACTAATGAAGCCATTGTGCCGGTGAGTGGTTCTATTGCGACTCCGGATGTCGATGAGTTAGCGCTGGTTGTTTTTAAGGACGGGGTCTATTACCAGTCTGATATAGAGTCTCTTATCTATACAAATGGGCAGGCCTCATTCGATTTGACTGTGACGATTGTTGCCGGATTGCATAATTATAATTTCTATCTTTACGCTCAAAAATCCGGAATACGTAGGCAAATCATGTCCGCTAGACATATCGTTTGCGGCGATGCTTTCATCATAGATGGCCAATCAAATGCCGTTGCTACCGATTATCATCAAGAGGGATTAGCTAATGAGTCACAATCGAACTGGATTCGTTCATATGGCACCGCTTCTGTAAATGCAGCAGATGTACCTGTTGATGCAGAGTGGCATGTCGCTGATGGTATTGGGGCCTACTCTTCTGGCTGCGTCGGGGCTTGGGCCCTTCGATCCGCCAATCGCTTGATGGATTACTTACAGATGCCAATCGCAGTTATTAATGGCGCGGTTGGTGGCACGATGATCGCATGGCATTTGAGAGACAATCTTGACCCAGAGAACCTCAGCACCATATATGGTCGTTTGCTATACCGAGCTAATAAGTCTGGTTTAGCCTCGAAGGCGCGTGCCATTATTTGGCATCAGGGCGAGAGTGATGGCCAGGGAGATCCATCAACCTACCTTGCAAATTGGGATATTATGCGCAGTGCCTGGGCAGAAGACTATCCCAACGTAACTAACATATTTCTTTTCCAAATCAGAGATGGATGCGGAGTCAGTGGCGACCTAGACATTCGTGATTTGCAGCGGCAGATGCCAGATTTGTACGATGATATAACCGTTATCCCTACTACTGGTATTGACGAGCACGATGGCTGCCATTTCTTTTACCAAGGCTATAAAACAATGGGCACTTGGGCGGCGGCAGCAATAGCGCGTGTGCTTTATGACGCGCCTTTTCCTTCAAGTGGATATCCACCTCGAGTTGCGTCTGCTACATTTACTTCATCGTCTCAAGATTCCGTCGAATTGATTTTTCATGACCTAAATCAAGACTTGTTGTTAGATCAAAATATAGAGGGCCGCTTTTCTTTAGTAGGGGGTGGCGCAGAAACAGTTTTGAGCGCAACCGCGACGCCAGGTAAAATTACTTTACAACTATCCGGTCCAACCTCAGCCACGGAGATCGGTTTTCTTGGCAACAGTGGGGCAGGTCCTTGGATAACAAATCAATTCGGTGTCGGCGCCTTTACTTTTAAGTTGCCGATTCTGCCTTAAAGGCATTTATCCATAAGACTCAAAGCGAATATCAAAGCTACCGTCTTCACGCGCTTCTTTTTTCGTCACGAAGCCATCTGCCTGAACGGCCTCTTTAACGCTGTCGACGGTGCCGCCGAATCCACAAATGTAGAAGCAAGTGTTGTCAGGAGTAAATTTCTCGCCAGCTGCGCGCTCGGCAGCCGACCAGCCATCTTCACCAGGCTGAATGATGGACTCAACGCGTCCAGCTAGACCATCCCAGCCGGCATTAGCCTCTTCATCCGGACGGCTTACCGATGCTAAATATTTAAAGTCGTAGCCTTCTTCCTTTTCAAGGGCTAGCAGCTCATCGCGGTATCCGAGTTCGTTGATGTAGCTCACGCCATGACACAGAATAATCTGACGATCCGTTTTATGTTCGAACATGCTTGCTGCCGCAGACATAAAGGGTGCAACACCCGTTCCGCCACCTATCAATATGATGCGGCGCTTATCCGGAGTGCCATCTGGAAACTCGTGCGCAATTGAAAAAGCACCCTTAGGATCTTTGTATTCCACTTCATCGCCCACGCCAAGCGGCCACAACATCGTAGTGAACTTGCCCAACACGGGCCACTTTGCCCAGCGAATGTATAGCTCAAGATAATCTTTCTGCTCAGGGTTGCTAGAAATTGAATATGGGCGCCACAAAATCTTACCCTCCTTCTCTGGGTGCGGCAGTCCGATTGTGGAGAATTGGCCAGGCTTAAAGTCTGGCACGTCAACGTTGAAGCGGAAGATAGATAGCGAATCGGTCAGATCTTCGCGGTAGATGATTTTAGCTTTCATGTTTTAAGGTGCGGACGTATTAGGCGATGAGCAATGCCAATACCAAGTTTAGGCGTAAGTGCCCTTCGATTAAACCATAACGAGGCTCATTTTTCCCTCAAATTTTGGGTGAATGAGCATTATGCAAAGGGGTTACAGGACGATATCCTATGCACGCAGGACATAAGAGGACTTTCCATCTGCACTTAAAGGCTAAATAGTTGATAATAAGAATCATGACCCAAGCTCATCATAACTACTACCGGATAACGCTTGCCTTGGTGGCGGCAAGTGCATTTGCGACATGCAACGGTGATCCTAAGATAGTGGCCCCTGTGACGCCAATGGAGATTCAGACAGAGCGCATGACACGCTCAGAAGCATTGATTATCGCATGGGGCAAGACAGGCTACCTCACCGGGTTTGCTGAGGCATTGCAGGGCAAAAAGTTTCCAGATAATGGCTGCGCTAAATATTTTGCTGAAACATTTGAATTCAGTGGTATTGAGGAGCACTTCCCAGAATACGACACGGTTATGAATGGGGGTACAGCAGGGAAACGTCACTGGAATCTAGATGATGAGTTGATCACGTACTACAACGGTGCGGGTGAGGCTCCAGCCGGTGCTAAAGACTGGTCTGAATTCGACTTGTATAGCAGCCTGTTCGCTGAGGTTGACTATTTTCATTCCGCTAGCCTCAAGGTGCATCTTCCTGTTCCACGTTGGGTAGATCCAGAAACCATGACTCAATGGCAAGTTGGCTTCAAATTCAATGCAAAGGCGAAAATGAAAAACGGCCGCCTTGCTGAAATTAAAGGATGGCAAGATGTAATCTGGGAACACGACCCGTCAACGCGCAACGAATTAGATCCAGAAGACCAAATATGGAAGATCATTTCTTGGAAGGTGACTTCACTGGCCACAATTGAAACGGATGACTGGCTTTTCGAAGAAGTTCTAGACCGCGTCATTCCTGACAGCGCTGCTCTCGAGTTGGCGCGCCAGTCCATCCACGAAGAGCAAGTGCGCGATTTCTTAAAGGTGCGCAAGTTAGGCAAGGAATTCGAGAAGCCGTATCCGCAATGGCAGGTAGCTGCTGGCGAGCGCCACCCGACTGTTTCCGTGGTGGATCTCGACGACGACGGCTTCGATGATTTTTATGTCCAAGAGCGGCACGGACGTAACCTTTTTTTCCATAATAATGGCGACGGTACGTTTAAAGAGATTGGGCGCGAACTGGGACTCGACTTCGATGGCCAGACATCTTCAGCGACATTCTCTGACTTCGACAATGACGGCGACAAAGATGTGTTTATCGGTGGCTCTCTACGTCGCAGTATCATCATGGAAAACGTTGACGGCCATTTTGTAAACCGCTCTGGAGACTGGATCGCTGAAGACAATCTACCGTTTAATACTGGCGGCGCGACAGTCGTTGACTTTGACGGCGATGGATTGAATGATATTTACATCTCGACATATGCCGCT
>JACNKP010000008.1 GCA_014381985.1 SAR92 clade bacterium | reverse complement strand
GACGAAGTCATCACCACTCAGTTTTCGTTTTTCGCTACTGCTGAATCTATTTCGATGATTGGCGCTACTCCAGTTTTTGTGGACATAGAAGAGGGATCTCTCAATATTGATTGTGCTTTGATTGAGGGTGCTATTACTTAAAAACTACCGCGATAATGCCAGTGCCCATTTTGGGACGGCCGTGTTATTTACGCAATCAGATGAAATGCCCCTAAAAATTGTGGCACGAACTCCTATAAGTGTTTACTATATATATATGCATAATACTTTCCTCATATGTTTACTCCATGCAAGCCTACTTCTCATTATAGGCTGCGGCAGTGACAGCGATAGCGGCAATAGTGCACCACCTCCTGTAAACGAAGAGGGCTCTGATGCTGCGACCGACGAAGGGGTAGACGAGGTGAACGATTTAATCGATGATCTGGCGAATGCTCCTGGGAATACTAGCGCTAATCTAGCTGCCGCACACTCCAGCTTCCAGGAGGCTGTCGCTCTAAATCCAAACAACGGAACGGCGCGCATGTTCCTTGCGATGACCACTATGTCCTCTTTTTTTGAAGAGGGCCAAAGTTCAATCACTCAATCCACCTTGGGCGGCCTGCTCGATGACTTCGGTTTCGGATTAATGAATCGTTCGCTATCTGATCTAGCAAGCGGCCTCAGCCCTACGACTCCCGCTGAAAATTTTGATTCGAGTACACCCAATTTAGGCCGAGTGCAAGATTGGCTAGCTGACGAAGTTTTTCTGCAGTTGTTTGATGCTGTCGCCGGTCACCTTGAAGCTGTTCCTGCGGAATTCAGGGATACAATTACCCTTAATGGGGTAGATATTGAAATTGATTGTGCTGACGCGCGAATGATTGCAGCTCAGTTTAGGCTATATCAAGTAGCTGTACTAACGTTCCTGGCATTTGATTTTGACATGAACCTTGAAGCCGTAAATGATCTTACGCTGGTCTGGGTCGACGGCGAATATTCCGCATATGCGCCATACCGTCTTTCCTCTGACTGGAGCTCGGGGACAGACGGGTTTCATCGTTACTGGGATAAATGGTGGTGGGACTTGGCAACCGACCACGTTCATGGCTTAAACCCTCGAACGTCGCTAATTGGCACAGCCTCAGCCGGGGCTAGCAACTTTCTTGAGACAACACAAACCGACCGCATGAATTTAGCTAGGGTCCGATTACAAAAGGCTCTTAACAATACCCTTATTGCCGGCCCCTTATTGCTAAGTGAAACTGCAAGTCAACGGTCAGATGGATTGATATCTATTTCTGACAACCCATCAGACATCTGGAGCGCCAATGCGCTTCTAGACTGGATTACCCCTATGCCGTCAGCGCTTAATAGCTCCGTTCCTGTTGTAGTCCCTGACGTGTATGATACTTTTAATGGGGTCCACTACCCGAGTATTGAGTTGAGCCGCCCAATGCTGGCCTCTCAAACTTATTCTGGGCGGCCATTCTTGCCTAATCATAACTTCACGCAAGGTGAGTACGGGCTTCCCGTAGCCACAGCGGCATCATTTGATTTCGTCACACTGGGCTCTGTGTGGACTGAGCTGACAGGGCAAGATTTGTTAGAAGTTTTCTCAGACTTATCCATCGCTTTTGAGTCGAGTATGATTGGTGCTTCGCAGGTACGGAATTCCTGGAACGAGAAAAAAGTGATTGGTAATTGGCAGTATTCTTATGGAGTTTACCCGCAGTACAATTACTTCCGTGATGAATATTATTGGAATTGGTAATAGCTTTTATCTAAATTCGACCCGCAGCGACCTGCTGCCCACTATTTCGACGATGCCTTTATTAGGGGCTTCTGTCAATTCGCCAGACTCAAGCCTCCACCAAGCTTCACCACTCCAAGACCAGGGTGTCGTAGAGATGAGCTCTTTTATTAATAAATCCTTCTCGATGTATTTATTGAGTATTTCTACGTCTTTCATCGAGTACTTATCTGTAAGTACAGAAATTCCCATCTCGCCCATAGGTTTTCGATATGGCGATAGCTCCGTAAAGAGCATTTCACTTCCGTCATTGAACCGCAATAAGCCGTCATTAATCACCGCCTTCTTCTTGAATACTCCACCGTTCGGCCGAAAATCATCTGGTTCATTGCTAAATGCCAAACTAACATATAGCACTACCAACAAGGGGAATGCGAAACAAAGGGCTGTTGCTAGTCGCTTCAAATGAAAATAATCTCTCGGCATGTAATTGGGTTGTGTGTTACGCGGATTATGCAAATACATTGTGTTCTGATTATCCCTGCAATGCTACCGCAAGTGGCACGCATGGCCACTGGGGGCTCCCCTGCACCCATTATAAGCCCCGTTGAATCGATAATATCCGCTATATGCCTCGTATTGCCGCTGACAATACCCATTGCGTGTTTAGCCGGAACCGCAATGGTGATGCAACAATTCAGCAGGGAATTAACAGAAATTGCTGTCGCCGCCTCGCAAAGCAGTGTCATTAATTTGCGCGCCTTAATGTTGGTGCCGGTCTGTATATTAAGTGTCGGAACATTAGCGCTTCAATACTCGGTGGTTGCAAAAGCACATTACTTTATCAGGGGTGGTGGACTTCAGGGTGATGTCTCTAAGATCGTCGATATTATTGACAAAAAAGTTCTTACCCCAGAGTATGGCAAAAAGCAGCCCGTTTATCTCACCGGGACTAAATTAACGGAAGACTCATTAACGGAGGTTACTCTCGTCAAGCCAGTTTTTAGCTATGCCCCCCATGACATTGAAGAGATTTACCCTGTCAGCAAGTATCTAGTCACCATGGCGGCCAAGTCTTGCAAGATATCTCGGCTCCCTAATGGCAGCCTCGCCCTCGAACTAAGGGATGGCTCTGTTGGCGCGCCACAATTGCCCCTGCTGGATTCCACTCTAGCCTTTGCTAAGTGTGTTATTTCCATTAACGCATCTGGCGTTGGCTTGAAATCAAGTGGTCACTTTGTCCCAAGCTCACGCACCTTTGCACAAATTTTAAATGACAAAGGCAGGGTCTCGAGTCTGGCCGAAACGCAAACAATCGCTTTTGAGCCATACTTCCGCCTGCTTCTTGGGTTGCTGCCTATCATTTTATGCATGCAACTCCTCTTATCTATACCTGTAGCCTTGCCTAGAGAGCATTCGCAAATTTATAGCAAAGGTTTTTTTATTATTTTAACAATAAGCCTGATAAGCCTGGTTTCCACTAGATCAGCATCACATTCTTCGACCACCTTATTAATCGCAGAAATTATTGTAGGCTTATTTGCGGCACCGCTTATTATCAACTGCCTATCGTGGAGGTGCAAAAGTTGATCTACACAAGATTTTTTGCTGCGGACGCTCTCAAAGCGATAGCGATCTGTATTTCTATCCTTTTAATTTCGCTACTTGCATTGTTGGTCATCAGGCATGATAGCAGCAGTAATTTTATCTCAGAAATGCTTAGCCTATCGCAGGCCACCCTAGGGCAAGCAGGGGTGCTGATTGCAATAAGCTGTTTCAATTTCACCTATTATTCCTGGTGTAAAGATGGGCGCCTAGAGGCTACGGCGTTAAGCGGGAAGTCCATGGGTGGGTTGATGTGGCCAGCGCTTACGATGTGTTTAATTGTCGCATTGTTGACGAATGCAATGCTGCCGCCTTTCTCTATGCCAAGCGCCGCTCATGTTGTTGGAGATTCTAAATGGATAATGGTATTGTCCGATAATGAATTTGATTATTCACTTATTGAGGTGGACAAGCATCGCCCAGGCCTAAGTAGCATTTCGACTGTTTCAAAAAAAGGTTTATTTGAGAACTTCCCTTTTCTAAAGAGTAGCTTCCCACTAAACAACAGCCTGGCCTTTACAATAATGTTCTTCTTGTTGTGCACTATCTTTAATATCTCGCGGCAAAGCGAGCCTTTGTCTCCTAACTCGCGACGGCTGTTCTTACTGCCCATCATTTTCGTTTTCTCCAATACTGCGGCGAATCGCATTTTCGCCTTCTACCCCCAAATCGCTATTAACGTCGCGATTCCGATGTTGATTGTCTTTTACGCACTTGTTCTGCAATATACGAAAATACTAGATGTAGAGGAATGAACTCTCCTCCGCTTCCATACAAGATTTAGCATCGCATGCGCCTTAGAGCTAGGTTATTATTATCACCACGCCATGGCAAACATCCCTGTACTTGACCTTCGACCACAGCTTCAGTCTATTAAAGATGAGGTTATGTCGGCCATCGAATCTGTTGTCGACAGCGCCGCTTACATCAATGGACCGGCTACGCAGCAATTTGAAAAGGAAGCGGCAGAGTATTTGGGTGTAAAGCATGCCGTTGGGCTGAATTCCG
>JACNKP010000062.1 GCA_014381985.1 SAR92 clade bacterium | reverse complement strand
TGAAAATATGGCGGGAACACCCGTCTGTGATCCATCCCTTCCCAGCCCTTCGCTCCCAGCAAACTGCTATGAAAGTGTCGCTACGCCGGGCGAGCTATTTAAAAAACTTGATGAATGGGGCTTTGATAATATTGTCGTTCCCCATGGTACTAGCTGGGGCTTTTACACCCCCCCCAATGCCAACTGGACGCATCAGCTAACTAAAGCAGACAGCGACGCCGACAAAACACGCCTAATCGAGGTCTATTCTGGCCATGGCAACTCTGAAGTGTTTAGGGATTTCACGGTACGTACCCGCAATGACCAAGGGCAGTGGGTCTGTCCAGCACCACAAACCAACTATCTCCCCGCCTGCTGGCAAGCTGGTGAGATTATTGCTGATCGCTGTTTAGCTGAGGGTATTGACCCTGACGAATGTAATACCCGCGCAGCAGAGGCTCGGCACAACTTCGTCCAAGTGGATACCATTTATGGATTTATGACTGTTCCAGGTAGCACCCCAGAGGAATGGCTTGATGCCGGACAAGCAAGAGATATTTTCCTACCCGCATTTAACTACAAACCTCGTAAATCAGTGCAGTATGGCCTCGCCCTGCAAAACCTTGAAGACCCAGAGAACCCCTTACGTTATCGTTGGGGCTTTATTGGCTCAACAGATACCCATTCAGCCAGAGCAGGTCACGGGTTTAAGCAACTCGACAGAACTAACACCACCGACTCAACCGGTGTTCGAGACAGCTTTTGGGAATCTATTTTCGCCAGTACCGCGGTGGTATCAAAGACAGCACCTAGATCATTGACTGCTGATCAAATTGATCCGGTCAGCGCCAAAATATTTGCCTCAGAATTTGAACGTACCACCTCTTTTTTGAATGCCGGCGGTATAGCCGCGGTGCACGCTCAAGGCCGAGATCGAGACGCCATCTGGGATGCGATGAAACGTCGTGAGGTCTACGGCACTAGTGGGCATCGTATGCTGCTATGGTTTGACCTGCTTAACGCTGAAGGCGACAATCGGTCGCTACCGATGGGAAGCGATGTCGACATGGATAGCAATCCACAGTTCAGCGCTAAGGTTGTTGGCTCATTTAAGCAGTTACCCGGTTGCCCAGATTATGTGGTACAGACACTTGAACAAAAACGCTTGCAGAAACTATCTCTTGGTGAGTGCTATCACCCCTCAGATGAACGCTATCTTATCGATCGTATTGAGGTGATTAAGATACGGCCTCAGTCCTTTGCCGGTGAAGAAGTACCACCACTAATTGAAGATCCCTGGAGAACGTTTGAATGTCTGCCATCGGCAGAAGGTTGTAACATTGAATTTGAAGATCCTGACTTTGCTGCCGATGGCCGCGATGCTCTTTACTATATTCGCGCGCATGAACAACCTATCGCAACGATTAATGGCGGTAATCTGCGAACCGACTTTGATGATCAAGGCAATGCTATTAATACAGATCCCTGCTTTGGTGATTACCGAACTGCTGAAAAAGACGACTGTCAAAAATCACTCAGTCAACAAGCCTGGTCTTCGCCAATTTTTGTGGACTTTAAACAATAATAAGACTGAATATTTAAATATTAGGGGAGTACATCATGGGTAATAAAACGGCACTAGTCACAGGGGCATCCGACGGTATTGGTCTAGAATTTAGCGACATTCTCGCCGCTCGGGGCTATGACTTGGTTTTAGTTGCACGACGTGAAGATAAGCTTAATGAGGTCAGCGCAAAACTGAGTGAAAAGTATGGTATTAACTGCACCGTTATGGCCGCTGATTTATCTGTACCACAAGCAGCCCAAACACTTTTTCAACGGACCTGTGAACAAAACCTGCAGATTGACTTTTTGGTCAATAATGCGGGTCTTTTACATAATGGAGTTTTTACTGAATTAAGCCTTGCTGAACAAGAGCGCATGATTACCGTCAACGTGCTCGCCTTAACGTCACTGAGCCATCTGTACGCCAATGATATGGCGACTAGAAAAAAGGGTTATATCCTTAATTTAGCATCACTGGCCGCTTGGATGGCGATCCCCAATCAGAATGTCTACGCAGCCACAAAGGCCTATGTCTTATCATTCACTCAAGCTCTTGCCAATGAAATGAAGGCTGCCAATAACGGAGTTGTGGTGTCCGCACTATGCCCAGGCTATACCGCGACCAAAATGATGGACAACCCAGATCAAGGTGCCAAACTGCGCATCGCACCGAATATGATGATGCCTGCTAAGGACGTCGCTGAAGCAGGTATTAAGGGCTGTCTAGTAGGTAAGAGTGCCATCGTGCCAGGTGTTGCTAACAAAATGACCGCCGCAATCACTCGTCTTTTTTCCAAAACGTTATTGACCAAACTGGTCGGCAGCTTTTACAGAAATAATATGGACTAAAACAATAAATATTAGCTTAATTAATCAGAGAGTCACTTATGAGCGAGCAAACGATTAAAAAAGTACTTATCACCGGTGCCAATGGTTTTATTGGCAATACACTGATGCGTTATTACAAGCACAACAATCAAGCCGTCGTTGGTGTCGATCTCGTTGGCAATGGCTCAGATATTGTTAAAGGTGATATTGCCGAACCGGATACCATCGCTAATTTACTAGAGGAGTGCGACGTCATCGTCCACACCGCGGCATTAGTCTCAAATGCAATGGAAGACAGTGATATGTGGCGAGTCAATGTTCTGGCCACTCGAAACTTAATCGCTGCGGCAAAAAAACATAAGGTACGTCGTTTTGTACAGATATCTTCAATCGTTGCCTACGGTAACTCTGCTGAGGGGGAGCTTGACGAGGACCATCCGGTGCACGCCGATGGCGGCAGTTATGTCTTGACCAAACTAGCCTCAGAACATGCAGTACTTGCAGCTCAGGCAAACGGTGATATCGAAGTCGTCATCGTGCGTCCTGGTGATGCCTATGGGCCCGGTAGTCGCCCTTGGATCATCGCCCCACTTGAGGCTATTGCTAAAAATCAATTTATGCTTCCCGCCAAAGGAGAGGGTTTCTTTAGGCCAATTTATATTGATGATTTAGTCAGAGGCATTGCACTTGCAGCCGAGCATCCTGATGCGGCCGGTGAGATATTTAACTTGTCCTGCGAAGGCTATATGGCCACCAAGGACTATTTTGCTCCACATTATGAGTGGCTAGGGAAAAAAGGGCCCATGCTTGTCTCAACAAAGCTTGCGCTTAGAGTGTCAGCGATCGCTTCAAAGGTTGCCAATCTTATGGGAAATCTCAATGAAGCCTCACCGGCAACAGTGGTGCAACTTGCGACCAAGAGCTGGTTCTCAATAAAAAAAGCCGAGCGAATTCTTGGTTGGAAGCCTGAAATGTCATTTGACGAAGGGATGGAACGCTCCAAACAATGGGCTGCAGACAATGGTCTTTTAGGAAAATGATGGTTATGGTATCTGCTGGATGCCAAAGGAATGTCTCATGTCTAAAAATATTACTGACTTAGTTACTCTTGCAAAAAGCATGGCGAAAGTAGAGCACTATGCAACCCCTCCAGATCGCTTAGTTAAGGGCAATCCTGAGCAAAATAATGCGCTGCATTTTTCTGTTGAAGACCGATTTTTTGTCGGAGAATGGGGTGCAGAAGTTGGCTGTTGGAAAGTCAGCTATACCGAAAATGAGTATTTCCACATATTGAGCGGTAAATCAATCCTGCGCGATACCGAGGGTAATGAATTGACCGTCGTTGCCGGCGACAAAATCTGCGTGCCCGCTGGTTTCGAAGGCGAGTGGGAAGTCATAGAGCCAACGCAAAAAATCTATGCTATCTACGAAAACTAAATCTTACTTAATGACAAGGTTGTCCCTATGTCCAGATTATTAGTACCGCTACTCCTCCTTATTCTCAGCCAAGTCGGCTGTAGTGTTGAATCTGAGATAGAGGCAACAGCAGCTGCACCCACAGATCAAAACGCTACTCTAATGGCGCAAGCTCAGGCCATACATGCCTCTGCATTGACCTTGGATGCACACGCGGACATTGAAATACCCGGCAAGCCTTCCATGTATGTCGGTTCTGATGGCCTGTCTAAAGTAGCGCCAGCGAAAATGCGTGCTGGTGGACTGAATGCAGTGGTAATGTCTTTAGCCGTTGGCCCTATGCCCAGAAATGCAGAGGGTTATGCCGCGGCCAAAGCCTTGGCGCAAACCAAACTCGCAGCAGTGACCACCCTGGCTGCGAACCCAGACAATAATGCGACAATCACGAAAAGTACAGACGAGCTTACCGCAGCCCACGCAGAGGGTAAATCAGCACTGATTCTTGGCTTTCAAAATGCATTAATCTTGGGCACCGACGTGACCGGTATAGACCGCTTATACGACGTTGGGGTCAGGGTCTTTGCCCTCACGCACATGGGTCACAACGACTTTGCAGACTCATCACGCACGCTATTTGATGGTGACACAGGTACCCGTGAGCCCGACGCAGAACATGGCGGCTTATCCGCTTTAGGGAAAGCGGCTGTGGTAAAAATCAATGCCCTCGGTGGCATTGTGGATATCTCCCAGCTATCCAGCCAGGCGGCTTTACAAGTAATTGACCTGTCTGCCGCGCCGGTTATTGCTAGCCATTCGAACGTGCGCGCACTAACCAGTGTTAGCCGTAATCTCTCTGACCCAGAAATAGATCGGATTGGCGAGACCGGCGGTGTCATTCATATAGCGCCATTTCGCGGCTACCTGTTTGACTCTTCAGCCCCAAACATGGACAAAAATATCCGTGCCGTTCGCAAAGAGTCCGGCATTGAAGAAGACTATTTATATCCCTTTGAACTGTATTGGGAAATTGATGATCTAGCGCTAAAGAGAGATTTCTTAACTCGCACCAACGCCCTGCTCGGCCCCATCGGTTTAGACGAAATGCTCGATCATATTGACTATGTCGTTGAGCGCATTGGTGTTGATCACGTTGGTATTGGCACCGACTTTAATCATGGTAGTGGCATTATTGGCTTTGATGACGCCAGTGAGGCACTAAACGTTACCCTAGCACTACTAAAACGCGGCTACAGCAAAGACGATATTATCAAAATTTGGGGCGGCAACTTTATTCGTGTGTGGCGCGCAGCAGAAAAAGCCAGTAACGCTAGGGTTTTGGAGTCTCAGGGGTAAGTTCGATTCGATAAGAGCCAGCAGTGCGCCCAGTCCAGTGCTTAAAACTGCGGTAGAACGAACGCGCCTCTGCGTAACCCAACTGGTATGCAATTGAGTCTAATGATAGATCGGTATTTTTCAGATAATAAAGTGCCAATTCTAAGCGTAATTCATTGAGCAGATCCTTGTAGCGGGTGCCCTCCTCGTCTAGTTTTCTCTGCAGAGTACGGCTACTCATACCAAGCATTTCAGCAATCATCTGACTAGAGGGGGTTTGTTGTTTGAGCACTAATCGCAAAAGATTTTTCACCTGATCAGCCACCAGTTGTTTCTTATCTAAACCACCTAAGATGGTGGTGGCATGGTCTAGTAGCATTTGCAGCAATTGCTCATTAGCCTGAGGAAAAACCTCGTCTAAAGCGCTTTCAGAAAAACGGAATCCACTGGCCGGCTGGTTAAATAAAACCTCGCAGCCAAACAGTTCGGTGTAGTCAGACATTAAGGCTGGATCAGCCGGCCCCTCATGCTCAAACCAAATGCTATGCCAGCCCTCAAAATCAAGAAATCGCCGCGCAAAAAGACACCAAGATGCCAATACGTTTTCAATTTCATGTTTACGCACCACTGGATTTTTAAATTGACAGGTCCATCGTTGCAATGCAAAACCATTAGAGATCTCAATGGAGGTGACACCCATATCGCCAACAATTTTTTCATAAATTGGAATTTTTGCCTGAATCATACGCAGTGTGGAACAATTCATCGATATATAACCAAGCACACTGTAGGACGCCGGCTCTACAAACTGCGCTGAGTGAAGTCCAAAACAGGGATCATCACTGGCATCAATTAACAGCGCTAAAAGATCTTCCATTGACTGGTTGGAGACATGTTTGGTGTTATCTTTTAACGTCTCGGCATCAATTCCCACCTGACTTAACAGCGAAGAGTAATTAACACCACATGCCTCAGCGGACCTCAGGTATTGGGTGACCGCCGGTACCGACGCAAGACCACTATTGTGTGTTAATTCCATGTGCTTTTCTTCGCGCCTACTCAATGACTGAAATTGTGACTGGGCTGTCGGACTTAGACAGCGACTATCGGTGCTTCAGCAGTTACTATAACGTCAATAGTATACCTCAAGAGTTGAGGGTTTCGTTGCCATTAACGCTATACTTGTGTGCGCCAAAGTGGTCAATATTAGAACTCAGAAAAGTAACATTATATAGGGTGAAAAAGATGCGTTTGTGGAATGGTTGGGGTAATGAAAATAGTGATCTAAACATGGAACTGAACAGCGGTTTACGCATGCTGTTAAAGGCATTGGTTGGATCTGGGACAGCACTGCCCCAAGCAACCTTAAGTGATGTTGTCGCCAAAGTGCCCCCAACCAGGTTGGCCGCGCACCCATTAATTAATACCGATCCAGAGATTCGTGTGCGCCACGCCCGCGGTCAAAGTCTGCCCGATTGGCTGGACATGCACAGTGGTGATGTAAATACGTTTCCTGATGGCGTCGCCACCCCAGAATCATCCGCTGAGGTGCGCACACTTTTAGATCATGCCAGGGCTGAGAGTATTGTGGTCATCCCCTATGGCGGCGGTACCTCAGTGGTCGGGCATATCAATCCTGAGGAAAGTGAAAGGCCAGTACTCACCATCGATATGGGAAAGATGAATAAGCTACTTCATATCGACAAAGAGAGTCAGCTGGCAACTTTTGGCTCTGGTATTGCGGGTCCGGCATTAGAGCAATCACTCAATGAGCATGGGTTCACCCTCGGCCACTTTCCGCAGTCATGGGAGCTTTCGACCCTCGGTGGTTGGGTGGCGAGCCGCTCAAGTGGTCAACAGTCCATACACTACGGTCGGATAGAGAATTTATTTGCTGGCGGCAGTATTGAGACCCTCGCAGGTACCTTGGATATACCGACCATTCCAGCCTCATCTGCAGGACCTGATGTTCGAGAGATGATCCTCGGCTCTGAGGGCCGCATCGGCATAATCACTGAGGTCACAGTACGCATCACCCCGCTACCGGAAAAAGAGCTGTTTCAGGTGGTCTTTTTCCCCTCTTGGGAGGTTGGCATTAATGTCGCCAGAGAACTCATTCAGCAGCGAGTAGCACTGTCGATGGTGCGTTTGAGTAACCCACTTGAAACCACTAGCCTGTTGTACATGGGTGCGGGTGAAGATAGTAGCGGCGTCGTTGCCTTGGAACAGGCGCTTGCTGAAAAAGGGATTGGTTCGGGTAAGGTTATGATGACGCTCGGTGTCACTGGGTCTGCCAGGCACTGTAAAACAGCCCATCAACTTGCTCTAGATCACTGCGCTAGTCACGGTGGTGTCGCCGATCAATCAGGGCTTGGTGACAACTGGGCGCATGGCCGATTTCGTGCTCCCTACCTGCGCGATCCATTGGGCGCCGCCGGTTATGCTGCCGACACCATGGAAACCGCTGTGGACTGGTCTAAAGTGCCTCAGGCGGCAGAAAATATAGAACAGGCTATTCGCACAGCGTTGGCCGGTGAGGGTGAACAGGTGCACGCCTATACCCACCTCTCGCATGTCTATGGTCAGGGCTCAAGTATTTATACCACCTATCTGTTCCGTCTTGGCGACAGCTATCAACAGGGCATGGATCGTTGGGTCAAACTTAAGAAAGCCGGTGCCGAACAGATTGTCGCCCATGGCGGCACGATCAGCCATCAGCACGGCGTAGGCAGAGACCATAAAAACTATTTGAGCGCTGAGAAGGGACCGCTTGGCATCGCGGCCATTAGTAATCTGTGTGAATTGTTTGACCCTGAGGGACAGATGAACCCCGGCAAACTACTTCCAGATGGCGAGCACTAAAACACTATGAATGGATTCACTGATCGCCAACAATTATTGGCCGAAATGCGCAATGGAGAGTCTCTGGATTGGGATATTATTGTTGTCGGTGGCGGTATTACCGGCGCGGGCGTACTACGCGAAGCAAGGCGTCGCGGGTATCGTGCTTTACTATTGGAACAGCAAGATTTCTCCTGGGGTACCTCCAGTCGTTCATCAAAAATGGTGCATGGTGGCCTGCGCTATCTCGCCGCCGGTGATTTAAAGCTAACCAAAGAATCGGTACTAGAGCGGGAGCGATTACTAAAAGAAGCGCCCGGCTTAGTAGATCGAATAGCCTTCTATTTTACCTTCCGCAAGGGCCTATTTCCTGGCCGTTTTGCCATGACAGTCATTCTTGCTATCTATGATTTTCTGGCCGGAATAAAGGACCATCGATACTGCAATAACGAACAACTCCTAAAGCAGTTCCCGGGCCTTGATAAGGCTAATCTTAAAGGTGCCAGTTACTATACCGATGCCATGGTGGACGATTCACGCTTGGTCATGCGCGTTTTACAGGACAGTATTGATGATGGGGCCCAGGCTCTAAATTACACCAAAGTAACCAATCTATTATTTGAAAACGACAAGGTCTGTGGCGTTGCCATCGAAGATGTCGACAATGCCAGCACCATCGAGTTGCGAGCCTCTGCTGTGATCAATGCTACAGGCGCATGGGCTGATCGGTTACGAAATGAAGTCAATAGTGAAAAACGTATCCGCCCACTGCGTGGTAGCCATATCATTATCCCCAAATCTTTGTATCCGGTGTCCAATGTAATGACTTTTCTACATCAAGATGACAAACGCGGTGTCTATGTCTATCCCTGGGAAGGAACCACAGTATTGGGCACCACTGACCTTGATCATGCCGAAGATTTAGACATTGAGGCGAGCATTTCTAATCAAGAAACTGATTATCTGCTGTCTGCCTTTAATCTCCAGTTTCCCAACAACCAACTGACGCGTGCCGATGTCATATCCACTTGGGCTGGCGTGCGACCTGTTATTGGCGCCGAGCAAGGCAAGAATCCCTCTAAAGAACGTCGCGACCATGCAGTATGGTCAGATAATGGCCTGATTACTGTCAGCGGCGGCAAACTTACCACCTTCCGATTAATTGCCCTAGACGCATTAAACGCCGCCGCAGATAGCTTGGCTAAACCCGCTCCAATCAGCGATGACAGCATGTTTATTACACCAGCCATCAGCGCAGATGATCTTCTGCCCGACAATCCTCAGTGGGCGCAGCGTCTACTTGGTCGCTATGGCAAAAAAGCCCAAATATTACTGGCTGAAAGTAATACGCATGAACATGTTAGCCTCGGTGAGACTGAATTTTGTCTGGCAGAGTGCCTATGGGCGATAAAGCATGAGGCTGTAGAACACTTAGATGATCTACTACTCAGACGAACTCGGCTAGGCATGTGCCTACCAAGGGGTGGTGACGTATTATATCCAGCGTTAAAAGCTATTTTCTCTGCCGAACGCCATTGGGATGATGGCCGCTGGGAAACAGAAGTAACTCGCTATGAGGCTATTTGGAATAGCTATTACAGTTTGCCTAACAACCCTTAAATAAGAGGTCGCTATGGAAAATCTACAATACTTTTTAAGCATTGATAACGGTACCCAAAGTGTCCGTGCCATGGTTTTTGATAGCAACGGTCAACTAGTCGCCAAGAGTAAAGTTGAGATAGAGCCGTATTTTTCTGATCAACCGGGTTGGGCAGAACAACATGCAGAGTATTTCTGGGATGCTCTTTGTAAAGCCTGCCAAGCACTTTGGCCATTATTGCCAGTACCCAAAGAGTCTATTAGTGCAGTGTCAGTGACCACTCAGAGGGCCACAGTGGTCCCTATGGGGAGTGATAACGAACCACTGCGACCAGCCATTAGCTGGTTAGATCAGCGGCAGGTTGATACCAAGCCCGCACTGGGCGCCTTAGAATCAGCATTAATGACGCTGGTCAGAGCTAAACCCCTAGTAGACTTGATGCATAGCCAGGCGGAAGCCAATTGGATCGAGCAACATGAGCCGAAGCTCTGGGCGCAGGTTCATAAATTTTTGCTCTTATCGGGATACCATAATTACAAGCTAACCGGTCAATACAACGATGCGATTGCCAGTACAGTTGGGTTTGTACCCTTTGACTATAAAACCCAGCAATGGGCTGATGAAAAAGATTGGAAATGGCGCGCCATGCCCATTCGTCAAGAGATGCTACCAGAGGTACTGCCCGCGGGGTCCATACTCGGTGAGATTACTGCTGAAGCGGCACTGGCAACTGGAATCCCTGTAGGCTTGCCATTAATCGCCAGCGGGTCAGACAAAGCCTGTGAAGTTCTAGGTACCGGCTGCATTGATAATCAGACTGGCAGCCTCAGTTACGGTAGCTTAGCCACACTCAATATTGCCTCTGATAAATATCTTGAAGCTATTCCCTTTTATCCTGCCTATCCAGGGGTAATCCCCAATACCTTTAATGTCGAGATGATGGTGCAACGCGGCTATTGGATGGTCAGTTGGTTTAAAAAAGAATTTGGTCTGAGAGAAGAGCAACTGGCGGAAAGTCAGGGTGTATCCCCAGAATCACTATTTGACGATTTGCTTGCCAGTGTCCCTGCAGGTTGCCAAGGTCTTATGCTACAACCTTATTGGTCTCCATCTAATGGCGATGGGCCAGAAACGAGAGGTGCTATTATCGGTTTTAACGAGGAACACACCAGAGCCCATCTATATCGCGCCATGATTGAAGGTCTCACCTATGCCCTTCGCGAAGGCAAAGAACTTCTAGAAAAACGCAGTAAAAAACTAATAACCAGGCTAGTGGTTTCAGGTGGCGGCTCGCAAAGTGATCAGGTCATGCAGATCACCGCAGATATCTTTGGTATGACCGTCTATCGTCCACACACTTTTGAAACATCGTCCTTAGGTGCCGCCATTGCCAGCGCTGTAGGTATGGGCGTATATCCCGATTTCTCCACTGCAGTGGCTAACATGACTCATGATGGTGATTTATTCGAGCCTAAGGCTGTGAATAAGGCGATCTACAACGATTTATATCATGAGGTATACATGAAGATGTATGGGCAGTTAAAACCCAATTATGAGGCTATAAGGTCTATTACCAGCAAATTAGGTTAAGGCGACATTATCGTGAAAAGAGTTTGTCTTTCCAGCCGCGTAATTTCTTATACCTAAACCCCATGAGCGCTGCGTACATGGCAAAATAAATCAATGGTTCAATAATTTCAGATTTAACCGACCAGTAGAAATGAATCACTGCGAGCAGCGCAATGAGATAAGTAAAGTTATGCAGCGTTTGCCACCTGCCTTTCATTTTTCTGCGCAGTTTAGTGATAGACGTTACTGCTAGTGCGATCAGCAGCAAGAATGCTGACATACCCACAGTGATATAGGGTCGCTCAAACACTTCCTGAATAAATAATCTCACATCAAATTGGACTTCGAAAAATAAGAAGTTGAGCATATGACACAGCCCGTAAGTAAAAGCATAAAGGCCGATCATCCGTCTAAAGCGCATGAGGAAGCTTAACTTAAACCGTTTGGCTAGAGGGGAGATTAGCAAGCTGATCAGGACTAGGTTAAGGGCCCCAATGCCGGTGAAGTGAATGACCGCTTCAACTGGATCACCCCCAAGTTGATCAGTGACCGCCCCATAATATAAATTAAGTAACGGATATAGCGCAGCCAAATGCACTAGAGCTTTAAGATAGGGAATACTCTTTTGAGAAACAGTAATCGCCATATGTCTAGTAGTATTTTCTTAAATTCATGCCGCTATAAAGATCTGCTACCTGCTCGCCATAACCGTTAAAGGGCAGTGTCGGAATACGGTTTTGGGCGAAAATTCCGCCAGTGGTAATACGCCGCTCACTGGCTTGACTCCACCGAGGGTGGTCGACCGCGGGGTTAACATTAGCGTAAAAGCCGTACTCGTTCGCTGCGAGTAGGTTCCATGTCGTTGGCGGCTTTTTTTCAACAAACTTTATACCAACAACCGACTTAATGCTTTTAAATCCATATTTCCACGGCACTACCAGCCGTATTGGAGCTCCGTTCTGAGGAGGTAACGTTTTGCCATAGAGGCCAACACTCATGAGCGCCAGAGGGTTCATGGCTTCGTCTATTCGCAACCCCTCCACATAAGGGTAATCAATTCCACCGCCTAATCGTCGACTTCTTTGCCCGGGCATCTGCACAGGGTCATACAACGTTTCAAAGGCAAGGTATTTAGCCCGAGAAGTGGGCTTGGCTTTTTTGACCAGCTCCGCTAGAGAGAAACCAATCCAGGGCACCACCATGGACCAGGCTTCAACACAGCGCAGTCGATAAATACGTTCTTCCAAATCAAACGATGAGTAGAGGTCGTCGTAACCAAGAGTCAGTGGATTTTCGACTTCACCAGAAATCTTTAACTGCCAAGGATCAACCTTAAATGATTGAGATAGTGCTGCTGGTTGCTGCTTCTCAACCCCGAACTCATAAAAATTATTATGAGAGGTGATTTTAGCTTCCGGCGTTAACTCCTCAGCAAAGCCACCTTTTTCTGCGGCGTAGCTCAGGTTATTTTGAGTAAACAAAGCTTCGGGTGTTTTTTCCTCGCCGAAGATGTCCAAAATGCCTGCGCTGGCTGGTGATGACAGCAGACTGGCCGCGCCCAAAAAACCCATTTTCTTAATAAGTTCGCGGCGCTGATGATAAACATTTTCGTCGGTTATCGTATGTTCTTTGCACTCACTCACCGATGTGGTTTTGATAATCATTGTTAACCCTTTAATAATGCTTACGGCTAGATTAGAGGTAAAGGGCCATAAATGCTAAAAATAAGTTCAAAACTGTGACACAGGTTAAACTAAGAGTCCTTCCTGAGTGCAATGGTCCAATGTTTTATCTAGGGCAACGGCTACTTTTTCAATCATCTCATCAATCTGTGTTTCGCTAATAATGAGCGGTGGGCAGAACCCTAGACTAGAACCTGCTACCGCACGAATCAAGAGACCTTCATCTTGAGCCATTTTCTGCGCATAACCACCCACAGCACCACCGACAAAAGGTTCGCCGGTTTCTTTATTAGCAACCAACTCAATAGCACCCAGCAATCCACTGCCTCTGACTTCACCAACTAAAGGATGGTCAGTGAATTCTGCGAGTCTTTTTTGCATGTACTGGCCAGTCACCGCCGCTTTTTCGAAAATGCTATCACGTTGATAGATTTCTAAAACCTTTAACGCAACAGCGCAAGCAACCGGATGCCCAGAATAGGTATAACCGTGACCAAAGGCCCCCGCGGTAGCGGTTTGCTCAATCATTGCATCATACATTTCCCGGCGAACCGCAGAAGCACTAATAGGCATGTAAGCAGACGAAAGTTGCTTGGCAAAGGTCATCATATCGGGAGATTCAATACCCATAGTATTACAACCAAAGTCACTGCCCGTGCGACCAAACCCGGTAATGACTTCGTCAGCCCAAAACATAATATTATAGCGATTCAGTACCGCTTGAACTTTTTGATAGTAGCCGGCCGGCGGCACAATAACACCACTGGCACCGGTAATTGGCTCGGCAATAAAGGCGGCGATGGTGTCTGGGCCCTCGCGTACTATCATGGATTCAAGGTTACCAACAATACGATCAACAAATTCTGTCTCTGACTCCCCTCCCTGCTTGCCGCGATAATAATGAGGATGGTCAGTATGCAAAATACCTAAGGCATCCACCGGCAAATCAAAATGGTTCTGCGTGACTGGCAATCCTGTCAATGAGGCGGCCGCCACGGTAACGCCATGGTATGAGCGCTCTCGGGAGATAATCTTGCGACATTCTGGTTTACCAATGGCTTCATGGTAATACCGCAAAAGCTTAATATGAGTGTCATTAGCGTCACTGCCAGAGTTTCCAAAAGACAAGACTGGATCCTTCATGGGGATCATTTCAGCTAATTTATCAGCTAGGTCAATAGCTACCTGATGAGTTTTGCCGCCAAACATATGACTAAATGTAAGCTTACCCATTTGCTCTGAGGCGGTATCAATGACCTCTTGATTGCCATAACCCAAAGCGGTGCACCAGAGGCCCGCAAGGCCCTCAAGATATTTATTTCCTTGATTGTCCCAAACATAGCAACCCTCGCCACGTTCAATAGTAATCTGCTCGATTGCCTTAAAATTAGTGGTTGGGTAAATTAAGTGAGTCATTTTCAATCCCTAATGCCTTATTATTTGTCAATGCCGCCAACACACATGTATTTAATATCCATATAGTCGTCCATCCCATACTTAGAGCCTTCTCTCCCACTACCGGATTCTTTAACCCCGCCGAAAGGTGCCATCTCATTTGAAATAACGCCTTCGTTAATACCAACGATACCGTATTCCAGTTGCTCCGCAACACGGTAAACTCGGCCAATATCTCTTGAATAAAAGTAAGCTGCCAACCCAAATTCAGTGTCATTGGCCATTTCGATAGCTTCATCTTCACTTTCAAACGTAAGAATGGGTGCCACTGGTCCAAATATTTCTTCAGAAAAAACACGCATATCTCTCGACACATTGACCAAAATAGTTGGCTCCACGAAGCACCCTCCCCGGCTACTCATGCCTCCACCGATAGTGACCATTGCGCCTTTTGCAACAGCATCGTCAATAAATTCACAGACACCTACTGCGGCTTTTTCGTCGATTAATGGGCCAACAGTAACACCCTCTTGGTCACCATTGCCGACGACTAATGTTTTAACCGCCTCGGTAAACTTCGCGGTAAATTCTTCAGATACTGATGACTGAACTAAAATGCGATTAGAACAAACGCAGGTCTGGCCTGCATTGCGGTACTTAGAAATCATTGCCCCCTGCACGGCAGAATCAATATCGGCATCGTCAAAAACAATAAAGGGCGCATTGCCCCCTAACTCCATTGACGTGCGCTTAACCGTGGCGGCACACTCGGCCATGAGTTGTTTACCCACCGGTGTTGACCCAGTGAAGGTTACTTTGCGAACCAGCGGATTACTGGTCAGTTCAGCACCAATCTCAGCGGTGCGACCAGTAAGGATGTTTACTAACCCTGGCGGAAAGCCAGCTCGTTCAGCCAGTACCATTAAGGCTAGCGCAGACAAAGGCGTCGCATTCGCAGGTTTGCACACCACCGCGCAACCTGCGGCTATAGCTGGTGCAATTTTTCGCGTCAACATGGCATTAGGGAAGTTCCAAGGTGTAATACAGGCAACCACGCCAACGGGTTGTTTGATGACCATGACGCGTTTGTCATTGGACGGCTGCGGGATGATATCGCCATAGACCCGCTTGGACTCCTCACTAAACCACTCTAC
The DNA here is from genome assembly GCA_014381985.1 of SAR92 clade bacterium. Classification (GTDB taxonomy): domain Bacteria; phylum Pseudomonadota; class Gammaproteobacteria; order Pseudomonadales; family Porticoccaceae; genus HTCC2207. The sequence goes on along the minus strand of JACNKP010000062.1, from coordinate 60,753 downwards.
ATAGTTTGCCCCGTAAGCTATTTCTCCACGAGACTCTGCCAAAGGCTTACCCTGCTCTGCTGTAAGAATCTGAGCTAAGTCCTCTTGATTTTCCATAATAAGGTTAAACCAACGACGCAATAATGCCGCTCTTTCCTTAACCGTGGTTTTAGCCCAAGACTTCTGCGCCACAGAAGCAGCCTCAATCATACGTCGTGTTTCAGCTGTACCACATTTACTGACTTTAGACACCCATGCTCCCGTTGCTGGATTAGTAACGTCTAGAGTTTCACCACTGTCAGCATCTACCCAATCTCCATTAATAAAGGCCTGAGATACTATTAGACTCTTGTCTTTTAATTTGAGTGTCATTAGTTGGTCCAATTTTGGTTTTTATATAGTGTATGTGCTTGCAGAAATAAAAAATAGAGCCAGTTGGCACCTATTATGGACATCCGGTTACCTGCGCGGTGGCTTTAACGTGCAAAGCGTACATGTTATCCCGACAATATAGACGGCAAGTATCGTTGTCGCTATACCCCTGTTTAGGTAGATCGGTAAAGGATAAACCTAGGCTATCAGACGTCAATAAAAACCTGTAATCTTGATACTTAAATAGCGACTTTGATTGGAACTATGCCTGACCCTCTACTGTACTTTACAAACAATGGTTTACACACCCATTTGGTTCTACCAAGCCAGGGACTAAAGGCATTAGTCCCTCAGCTATCCAAGTACTTTTTGGACGAACCCTGGTTACAACTTGGCTGGGGCGACTTTGATTACTATGGGTCTGCAAAGCAGACTAAGCTATTGGGTTTTCGTGCGCTGTTTATGCCGACTAAGGCAATCATAGGTGTGCGTAGTATCACGGACATCACCAACGACTTTCATGCACAGACGCGCGTATATGCAATCCCTTTGCCCGAGACGGCTATGGACGCTACCTTGCTATTTATCAGTCGATATTTTCAGTTTAATGAATCAAATGACTTGACTATCGTTCGCGAAAAAGCGACCGGAGAGCTTTTTTTTAGCGCTAGTGGCACCTACAGTATTTTAAATACATGTAACAACTGGACAGCCTATGTGCTTAAAGAAGCTGGCTTGAAAATATCCCCTAAATTGACAATAGGGCCTGACCAAGTAGAACGCAATGTAAGAAAAAACGGTTATTTAAGGACCCAAAAATAAGCTTTGCTAAATGCATCGCTACACAGGTTAAGCATCCATCGCCTTGATAGGTTGCAGCCCGCGCCAAGTCAAACGATACACCGGGGCCTTCATCGCATCCATAGTCTCGGCAATGTCATGAAATAGACGACGATACCGATAGAATGGAACCCTTGGAAAGAGGTGATGAATAGAGTGGTAATTTTGGTAGCCCCACAGCACGGTTGCTACTGTAGAGAAAGGTCTGGGGATCACTATTGTGGATGTGTCGACATAGCGACCCATAACGGCATGAGGTCGATGGACTATATAAGCGAAAAAATACACCAAGACAATAATGCCTAGCAACCCTGCAACCACAAATAACATGAGGCCTCGCCACCAACCTGCGATTAATTCTGGATCACCAGTTCGCCACAGCACAATGAACGGCAACACTCTAAGTAGCACTGTAAAAGCAATTTCAATAACAAAAGTAGCCTTCTTTCCCACTGTGGCTTTGGCCCAATATCGTTGAGAATACAGCTCATATTGGATCGCTATACCTCTCCAAGCAGTTTTCATCATATCTAAGGGGGAACTGACGATGTTAGCAGAATAGCCGTCCGGATCTTTTTCCGCGTGATTTGTGTTTGCGTGATGCGTAAGGTGTTCAATGCGGTGGGCTGTCAAAGGGATCGCTAGAATAGTACCTGCAAGATACCCTAGCCCATCGTTTACCCATTTCATTGACGTGTTACTTCCGTTGATACTGCCATGCACAGATTCGTGTAATACCGTATAGGCAGCATAAGTCAGCGCCACCATTGTCGGAATCGCTAGCCACAGGCTAAAGCCATTTAACAGGACTAGGTATGGAAGTGCCCAATAAGCAAGAAATGACGTCAGTCCAATTAGCATGGTGGGCCAGGCTAGACCACAGTAGTAGTTCTTGGCTTTTTGGCTGGCAATTTTATTCAAGGCTGCAATATCGTCCACGTTTTTATCCTTCTAAAAGAATCCAGCCTTAAAAAGGCTAATTTGCAAGAGTAGTGCGTTGCGTTGCCATTTTTATTGCCGCTTATGAAGAGATTATAGTTCACAGTCTATTCCTTAGGTGGGTTAAATCACGTCAACATAGGGCTCATTTATAGTCAAGCTAGAGTTGCTTTACCATTAAAAACCGATGCGTGTCGTGCACCTCTAGGTATTCGTTTAAGCAGGAAATAATTTTGCCACTTGATTATATTTTACCAATACAACCACCACCCTATAGGGGTATAAGGCTTGCTGGGTTTAAGTCGTTACCCTGATTGGCATAATATCATCCAACTGCAGGTTTACCATGAACATAGATGACAAAACGTATTTTGACCGGTTTGATACGGCAACGATTAACCGTCAAGACAAAGAGCATTTTCTACATCCATTCCAAGTGTTTGATGTGTTTTCTGAGGAAGGCGCTCTGCCCATTGCGGCCGCACGTGATGCTTATATTTATGATAGCGATGGACGTAAATATTTAGATGCTGTTGGTGGGCTATGGTGCACTAATATAGGGTTGGGCCGGGAAGAAATGGCCGATGCCATTGCTAATCAGGTACGTCAAATGGCCTACGCCAGCCCCTTTGTTGATATGACTAATATTCCTGCGGCGCAATTGACCGCTAAGTTAGCCGAGTTAGCCCCAGGCGATCTAAATCACGTTGCGCTATCTTGTGGTGGTTCAACCGCTATTGATACCGCCTATCGCTTGATCCATTTTTATCAGAACTGCCGCGGTAAGCATGATAAAAAACATATTATTTCGCGAGTCAATTCTTATCATGGGACAACCTATGCAGCAATGTCCATCGGCGGCAAACCGGGTGATCACCCCCCAGAATTTGACTATATTCAGGACACTATCCACCATATTTCTTGCCCTAATTTTTATCGCGCTGACGAAGGTATCAGCGAAGCTGACTTTCTCACCGCAAAACTTGGTGAGCTCGAAGCTAAAATAAAAGAAGTTGGCCCTGACAAGGTTGCCGCGTTTTTTGCCGAACCGGTTTTTGGTGCCGGAGGCGTAATCATTCCACCTAAAGGTTATCACCGCGGAACATGGGAAATTTGCCAGAAATACGATGTACTTTATGTTTCAGACGAAGTTGTAACCGCCTTTGGTCGGCTTGGCCATTGGTTTGCGTCCAAAGAGGTGTTTGACTTTCAGCCCGATATTATCTGCTCAGCGAAGGGTCTTACCTCAGGGTATCAACCACTGGGAGCAACCATTTATTCAAGCAGCATCCATAACGTAATCAGCGAGCCGGGTCATGGGCGATGCTTTACACATGGCTACACCTACTCAGGCCACCCCGTTGCCTGTGCCGCCGCTCTGAAAAATATAGAAATAATCGAACGAGAAGAGCTGTTGAAGCATGTTCGAGACATCGAACCCTATTTTCAGCAGCGCCTTAAGACACTGAGTGATCTGCCGATTGTGGGGGATGTGCGAGGTATTGGTTTAATGGCGTGTGTAGAGTTTGTTAAAGATAAGGAAAGCAAAGAGTTGTTCTCTGAAGAGCTAGATATTGGCAAGTGGGTATCCAACCAAGCCGATAGTCGGGGGTTAATCGTTCGTCCGATCATAAATTTAAATGTAATGTCACCACCATTAATTATTAATCGAGAACAAGTCGATTTCATCGTTGATACCCTGCGTGATAGCATAGTCGCCTGCTTGGAAGATCTTCGCCTAGAAGGGCACCTTTAATGCTGTAGACTTTTTTAAGGTCGCCCATTGATATTCTAGACGCAGACCCCATCTGATAGGTTAACCATCAAAGGAGTTTAGCTTTGGAACAGTATCGTGGAACAACCATCCTCTCTGTGAGGCGCAACGGGAAGGTCGTGATCGGCGGTGATGGTCAAGTTAGTCTGGGCAACACCATAATGAAAGGCAATGCTCGTAAAGTACGGCGCCTGCACAATGATCAAGTCATTGCTGGCTTTGCCGGCGGCACTGCTGATGCGTTCACTCTATTTGAGCGATTCGAAGCCAAATTAGACCAGCATCAAGGTAACTTGACTCGCGCTGCCGTAGAACTTGCCAAAGATTGGCGCACCGATCGAATGCTACGCAAATTAGAAGCTCTTCTGGCCGTCGCAGACAGCGAGGCATCATTGATCATTACGGGCAATGGCGACGTCATTCAACCGGAAGATGATCTTATTGCTATCGGCTCAGGTGGACCATTTGCTCAATCTGCTGCTCGGGCTCTTCTGGAAAATACTGACTTAGACGCAAGAACGATTGTTGAGCAAGGCTTGAAAATCGCTGGTGACATTTGCATCTACACCAACCACAACAGAACTATTGAAGAGTTAGACTCTAAGGTTTAATTAGGATTTATTATGTCTCAAATGACTCCCCGTGAAATTGTACATGAGCTCAATCGTCATATTATTGGTCAGGACAATGCAAAACGAGCCGTCGCTATAGCTCTGCGTAATCGGTGGCGTCGTTCTCAACTTGATGACGAAATGCGTAACGAAGTTACGCCAAAAAACATCCTTATGATTGGCCCCACGGGGGTCGGTAAAACAGAAATCGCTCGTCGTCTGGCTCGGCTTGCAAATGCCCCTTTTGTTAAGGTCGAAGCCACTAAATTTACCGAGGTGGGGTATGTAGGTAAGGATGTCGAATCAATTATCAGGGATCTGGTTGAAACCTCGGTTAAACAATGTCGTGAAAGCGAAATGGCCAAGGTAGAGCAGCGTGCTATGGATGCCGCTGAAGAGAGAGTTCTGGATGCCCTGCTCCCGCCAGCAAGAGACACAGAAGGCAAGGAAGAAGCCGGCTCTACGACCCGCCAAGTCTTCCGTAAAAAATTACGTGAGGGTGCTTTGAATGATAAGGAAATTGAAATTGAGATAAGTCAGACGCCCGTTGGCGTTGAAATTATGGCACCTCCCGGAATGGAAGAAATGACATCTCAGTTGCAGAACATGTTCAGTTCTATGGGTAAGGGAAAAACCGCTAGCCGTAAGATCACTGTGGCCGATGCGTTAAAGCACTTGAAGGAAGAAGAAGCGGCAAAATTAGTCAATGAAGAAGACATAAAAACAATCGCTGTTGAGGCTGCCGAACAAAATGGCATCGTATTTCTTGATGAAATCGACAAGGTCTGTCGTCGCGGTGAGACTACCGGAGCCGATGTGTCGCGTGAAGGCGTTCAAAGGGATCTGCTGCCATTAATTGAAGGCTGTACAGTATCAACCAAATTCGGAATGATTAAGACTGACCATATCTTATTTATTGCCTCTGGCGCCTTTCATCTTTCTAAGCCATCGGATCTTATTCCGGAGCTACAAGGTCGATTGCCTATTCGAGTTGAACTTAACGCCCTCAAAATTGGAGATCTTGAACGTATTTTAACCGAACCCAAGGCCTCGCTAACCAAGCAATACGTCGAATTAATGTCAACTGAAGGACTCTCTATTAAGTTCACCAAAGAAGGTATCCGACGAATCGCTGAAATCGCTTTTGAGGTTAACGAGGGTACCGAAAATATTGGTGCAAGGCGTTTACATACAATTTTAGAACGACTACTTGAGGAAATTTCTTTCGACGCCTCAGACCTAGGCGCAAAAGATGAGTCAATCACCATCGATAGCGCATTTGTTGAGAAACATCTGGGTGAACTTGCCAGCGACGAAGATTTAACCCGCTTCATTTTGTAATCAAATGAAGTCATAGAGAGTACTTAGCCATGCCAACGCCAACCCGAGTTCTGGTGACCGAGGCCAAAGATGCAATCAAATTGGAGTACGGATCTGATGGCCAACATAAACTCCCCGCTGAATACTTGCGAGTCTTCTCACCAAGTGCGGAGGTTCGTGGCCACGGAAGAGGACAAGAGGTTTTGCAGTTTGGGAAGCTCAATGTACTTATCCAATCCATAGAAAAGGCTGGTAACTATGCCATTCAAATTACCTTTGACGACGGTCACAATTCGGGGATCTTCTCTTGGGATTACCTTTTTGAGTTGGGTGAAAACTATACTGATAACTGGATTGGCTATCTCGGCCGCCTCCATGAGGCGGGTGAGTCTCGTGACCCAGAAACTCAAGTCGTACGATTCTCCAGTTAGAGCCCATGACCCTCAGCGGCTTATTGGGCAGAGCCAACTATTACCAACGACAGGCATCTCACTTATTTTATAACCTGCCGAATACCCAAACACCGCAACTAAAGCTACAATACTCGCCCAGCAAATTTAGACTCTAAATGTCATGGATCAGAAAACAACGCATTTTGGCTACAAAACCGTCAACGTTGAAGAAAAGGCCGGCAAAGTTGCTGACGTTTTTCACTCCGTCGCCAGCAACTATGACCTGATGAATGATCTCATGTCCGCTGGCGTGCATCGGCTATGGAAGCGCATGACCATCGAGATGTCAGGTGTACGCTCCGGTAACAAGGTATTGGATATCGCTGGAGGCACCGGAGACCTTGCCGCTAAATTTTCTCGAATAGTCGGCAAGGACGGCTATGTAGTCTTAGCTGATATCAACGAATCTATGCTTAAAGTTGGGCGAGATCGGCTAATGGATCTAGGCGTCGTAGACAATGTTAAATTTTCTCAGTCCGATGCTCAATATCTACCTTTCCCAGATAACACCTTTGATATTATTACCATCGCCTTTGGGCTGCGTAATGTGACCGATAAAGAACTAGCGCTGAAGTCGATGTTGCGTGTTTTAAAACCAGGTGGCCGACTGCTGGTCCTAGAATTTTCAAAGCCGGGAAATCCGGTGCTATCTAAAATCTACGACACCTATTCCTTTAACATATTGCCTAAGCTTGGAAAATTATTTGCCGATGATGCAGAGAGCTACCAATATCTTGCCGAATCGATAAGAATGCATCCAGATCAACAAACTCTGATGGGTATGATGAATGTCGCTGGATTCACTAATACTGACTTTCATAACATGACCGGCGGCGTAGTCGCTCTGCATCGTGGAGTGAAACCATAGCCATGCTGGCAGTCATGCAAAAAACGGCCCTAGAAGGTGTCGAGCGTCTCATTAATAGAGCCCTAGAATACGATCCTGTATCGGCAAAGGCTCTGACTCATTTGGACGGGCAAATAATACGCATAGATAGCACAATGCCTCCGATCTCAATATCAATAGAACCTGTAGGTCAGGGTGTCAAACTCCACAGTGAGCGACAAGAAGATAGCGATGTAACTATTGAAGGGACCTTAGTATCTATGGTGGGCGTGGCATTGAGTTCCAAAGAATCGATGTCTTTTTCGGGAACGGGAGTCAAGGTTAGTGGTAATTTAGACACTCTGAATCAATTAAATAAGATCATTGGCAATCTCGATATTGATTGGGAAGGCGCTCTCGCTCAGATCATTGGAGACTTACCCGCTCATCTATTCGCCAAAACTGTACGTAATTCTGCCGCGTTCAAAACACAAACTTCAGCCAGAGCAAGCTCGGCTATAGTTGAGGTTGCGCAGGAAGAGTTCCAGTTAACACCCAGTAAGAACGAATTTGAGACCATAGGCCCACAAATTAGACGCCTGTCGTCAGACGTCGATCGTTTAACGGCTAAAGTGAAAAAGTTTCAGGTGAAAGTGAATCAACACATCTCAGAAAAGGTCGCCTCGTAATGCGCCTGCGACGTATCGGAAAAATCATTAAAGTCGTAGGCAAATACCGGCTAGATCAGCTATTGGACAAACAACAATTACCGTTGGGGGTCCGTCTTTTACTATCTCCAGCCGTCCTTTTTGGGGCCGCTAAGGGAACTCGCGGCGAGCGATTACGAAAGGCACTGGAAGAACTAGGTCCCATTTTCGTTAAATTTGGTCAATTAATCTCCACAAGACCAGACTTGGTGCCTGACGATATCAGTAAAGAGTTATCCATCCTCCAAGATAATGTTCCGCCATTTTCTTCTGCCCTATTTAAGAAAAACATTGAAACTGCTCTAAGTGGCCAAGTAGAAGATCTTTTTGACAGTTTTGAAAAAGACCCATTAGCCTCAGCATCTGTGGCACAGGTGCATGGTGCCGTTTTAAAAGATGGGCAAAGAGTAGTCATTAAAGCCGTTCGCCCAGGTATTGAGAAAACGATTAGAAAAGATTTGGCCCTGCTTTATACCTTGGCCAGATTAGTGCTGAAATACAGTGTAGATGGACAAAGACTTCATCCAGTAGAGGTAGTCAAAGACTATGAGTCGGTCATTATTGAAGAGTTGAATCTGCAGTCTGAAGGTGCCAATGCATCCCTTTTACGTCATAACTTCACCGATTCCCCGTTGTTGCACGTACCAGAAATACACTGGTCTTACTCCAACAAAGATGTGCTTGTCATGGAAAGAATTCAAGGTATTCCGGTGACAGATATAGCACAACTAAAGGCATCTGGGGTTGATTTCAAGCTGCTTGCCGAACGTGGTGTAGAGATATTTTTTACGCAGGTCTTCGAGCATAATTTTTTCCATGCAGACATGCATCCGGGTAATATTTTTGTCGATGTGACTGATCCCGCCTCACCCAGTTACATTGCCGTAGACTGTGCGATCATGGGCTCGCTCTCCAGCGAAGACCAGTTTTATATGGCGCGAAATCTACTCGCTATGTTTCAACGAGACTATCGATTGGTAGCCGAGCTACATATTCGCTCTGGATGGGTTCCCAAAAATACGCCTATCAACGAATTTACTGGTGCGATACGATCTGTCTGCGAGCCTATTTTTCAGCGCCCACTGAGCGAAATTTCTCTCGGTCATATGCTTATAGACCTTTTTGCTACAGCACGACGGTTTGATATGGAAGTCCAACCTTCCTTGGTTTTATTACAAAAAACGTTGCTTAATATCGAGGGACTCGGTCGCCAGCTGTACCCCGAACTTGATCTTTGGCAGACAGCACAACCCTATTTAGAAAAATGGTTAAAAGATCGTTATTCGCCAAAAAGCATTTTTAAACAATTCCAGCGTTATGTGCCTGATTGGTTAGAGCATCTCCCTGAAATACCACCAATGATATTTCAAGCTCTCAAGGCAGCCCAGCAGAACAACGCTCAGCCTTCGCATGACAGCCCAGATCTTGTTAAACCGTCATCTGGGCGCTCTAGATATTTGACTATCATCGGCATTGCAGCCATTGCTGCAGCAGCAGGACTTGCGCTGCCCCTATGGGCTGGATCTCTTACTCATCTATCAACTGTCAGCGGCATTCTTGCAGGTGTCGGGCTTGTCATTCTAGCTCTCCGCTAGTTGCCACTTTAGTTCACGCCCAAAAACTGCCATAATTAGACCCTCACTCCTTTTTAGTAATTGGTACTATTTAATGAGTTACATTGACGACATCGGTTGGAACAGCGATGGATTGATACCCGCTATCGCCCAAGACGCTGATACAGGGCTCATACTGATGGTCGCTTGGATGAACCGCGAGGCCTTAGAACTCACAGTTGAAGAAAACAGGGCTGTTTATTGGTCTCGTTCACGTCAGAAATTATGGCGAAAAGGAGAACAGTCAGGTCACGAGCAGCAATTACTAGAGCTGCGGTTGGACTGTGATAACGATGTAATTATACTCAAGGTTAACCAAATTGGTGGCCTAGCCTGTCATACAGGCAGAGCATCTTGCTTTTATCGCGTACTGAGGGATGGCCAGTGGCAAATAGTCGATAAAGTAATTAAAGATCCAAAGGATATTTATTAATGAGTGATTCGGTCTTAAATACATTGTCCCAAGTGATAGAACAACGCAAAAATGCGTCTGCTGAAAGCTCATATGTGGCCAGCTTGCATAAAGGGGGTCTGAATGAAATTCTCAAAAAAGTGGGCGAGGAATCAACAGAAACTATATTGGCCGCCAAAGATGCCGCGCAGAGCGGCAATAATGAACAATTAATCTACGAAACGGCTGATTTATGGTTTCACTCCTTGGTGATGCTATCTAACTTGGGCGAAAATGCAGAATCTGTTATAAGTGAACTACAACGAAGATTTGACTTATCCGGCCTTGAAGAAAAGGCTCAACGCACTAAACACAAATAGAACTGGAGATACGTGATGGGTTTTGGATGGCAAGAATTACTAATCATTTTAGTGATAGTGGCGCTGATTTTTGGTACGAAAAAACTACGTAACATTGGCTCTGACGTCGGTGGCGCAGTGAAAGGATTCAAAGACTCAATGTCCAATGATACCGCAGACTCAGTCGATACTGACTCAGTGGAAAAGTCTGAAGAGCACCCTGAGTCCTCTGATCAAAAAGACTAAAATAAATTCATTTAACAAAGTGCTGATTTGCGACTATGTTTGATATTGGCTTTTCTGAAATTATGGTCGTAGCTATGATTAGCCTTGTCATTATGGGGCCTGAAAGACTCCCAGAAACTGTGCGAACCATAACCCTATGGCTTGGTCGGTTACGTCAATTTATCTCAAGTGCTCGTTCAGAGTTAGAAGACGAGGTTGGCGTTGACGAAATTCGTCGACAGTTGCGTAACGAAAAAATCATGCGTGACTTGGAAAAAACTAAAGATGAACTGGCAGGTTTAACAGAGGATATAACTAAAACTAGCCACGCCGAGAGTAAAAATGACTGACAAAGAAGACCTAGACAGTCAGCCGTTCATGTCTCATTTAATCGAGTTCAGAGATCGTGTACTGCGCTGCTTTGTCTCGGTACTCATTATTTTTGCAGGTTTGTTTTCCTTTAGTAACGAACTTTATCTCTATGTGTCAAAGCCTATTCGAGCCTACCTGCCCGACAACTTAAGCATGATTGCAACCGAAGTGGCGTCCCCCTTTTTGACGCCCTTCAAGCTAACGCTAGTGCTATCTATGTTTGCAGCCATGCCCTATATCCTCTATCAGGCTTGGGCATTTTTAGCGCCGGGCCTGTATAAAAGAGAAAAGAAGATCGTTCTGCCTTTGTTTTTTTCAAGTGTGTTGCTTTTTTATGGCGGTATGGCGTTTGCCTACTACGTAGTATTCCCGCTGGTGTTCATGTTTTTTTCCGGTATTGCTCCAGAAGGCGTGAGTATCATGCCTGATATCCGTAGCTATTTGGATTTTGTGCTTAAGCTCTTTTTTGCTTTTGGCATTAGCTTTGAAATCCCTATTGCGGTGGTAATACTGTCTTGGATGGGCGCTGTTGATCCAAACAAGCTCGCCAAAAAACGACCCTACGTATTTGTACTCTGCTTTATACTTGGAATGTTGCTAACACCCCCAGACATTATCTCCCAAACCTTGCTAGCCATACCAATGTGGTTACTTTTTGAAATCGGCATCATGTTTGGTCGCATGGTGGCCCCTGCAGCAGAGTCTGACTAATCGGTTATTCGAACAGGGCCAGTTTAATAGCGCGGTAGTGCGTATCTCTTGCCAACCTAGAGATCTTGGCATTTGGCACCATAAACTCAAACCCATGGTATCCGCCGGGAAATATTTCCATTTGAGTGGCCACTCCTGATCCATTGAGACGCGCCGCATAATCACGGTTCTCATCAACAAATAGATCAACCGATCCAACCCCAATGTAAGCGGGTGGCAAGCCATGTAAATCACCCGCGTGACTTGGTGCTGCGTACTTAGATGCTACATAAGGCTCTTGCTCTGAGGTCGTTTGCCGCCCCAAATAATGCATCCAACCTTCTAGGTTTGAGCGACGATTCCAGATACGGTTATCCGAAATACTGTAACTGGATACTGAGGTACTATTGTTATCAATCATCGGGCAAAGTAATGCCTGAAAGACTACCGTCACTTCGGCTCTGTCCCTTGCTAGAAGCGCAAGGCCTGCGGCTAACCCACCCCCCGCGCTAATTCCTCCTATAGCTATACGAGAGGCATCAACCTTGAGCATTTCCGCATTATCAAAAACCCATGTTAGCGCCGCATAACAGTCATTGAGAGGTGTCGGGAAAGGAAATTCAGGAGCTAATCGGTAGTCTACTGATATGACGACACAACCAATGGCCTCGGCCATTCTCTTCACCGTATAATCATCACCCATCAGGCTCCCAAAGCAGTATCCGCCACCATGAATCCAAAGTAGAGCCGGAAGCACATTAGTCTGGCTCTTCGGCCCGTAAACTCGCACAGGAACTCCCTCATCGCCTGACTGAGGAACAATATAATCCGCGGTCCCAATATTCTCAATGGGGGGCAGCATTGACGCCAGGTGAGTATTCCGCTGCAAAGACAATAGGCGCGTGACACTTAAATCCGCCCAAATGTCGAATTCTGGTATAGCCTCTAAGGTGGGGATAAGCTCCGCATCAACTAAATTTAAATCCATGGATAAACTGCTCCTAACTTTAAAAGGCAAAAACGTCTTGAACGCAAAGTCTACTTAATCTCTCCACCGACATAAAGCCATCGGCCGCCTATTAAGCTAAATATCGACCTTTCATGCATAACAGAAGTCACATTGTTAACCTGATAGGTCGCCTTAAATTCCACCCAACCTTTAGCGCCCTTAGCACCTGACCCGAGAACCTCAAGCGACAGCCACTCTTGGGTATGCTGTGATAGTTCAATAGCGGTCAAGCCTGAGGCCATTGGTGGAAACCAGGTCTTCAAAAGATATTCACCATAGCCTCCCAAGGCATAAGCACTATAGCGTGACCGCATAAGTTCTTCCGGCATTGAAGCAACGGCTTTGCCTGTTAAGTACGGCTCACAACATTGTAAGAAAGGTATATTTTTGCCACAGATACACTGATTGTTCATTTAGGTAGTTTGACCGGTGATATTTGGTTTAAAATAATACCTTAAATAATTATTCAAGGGTCATAATATGCCTAGTTTAGATATTGTTTCAGAAGTCGACAACGCTGAAATCCTCAATGCAACTCAAAATGCCGCGAGAGAGTTAACCACCCGCTTCGATTTTCGTGGTGTTGATGCAAGCATCACCTTCGCTAACGAAATTGTGACCTTAAAAGCCGAAGCGGACTTTCAATGTCAGCAATTGCTCGATATTTTTGCAACTCAGCTAGTTAAGCGAAAAATTGACCCCACTGTCATCGAATATAATGATGAAGCATTTCATAGTGGCAAAACATTTTCACTTAATGTCACCTTTAAGCAGGGTATCGCCGCAGATGTGGCTAAAAAGATAGTTAAACTGACCAAAGATAAGAAGCTTAAAGTCCAAGCCCAAGTGCAAGGCGACGAAGTTAGAGTGACAGGTAAAAAGCGCGACGACTTGCAAGCTGTTATGGCTGCAGTGCGAGAAGCCGATCTAGGCCAGCCATTTCAGTTTAAAAACTTTCGTGACTAGCTGCTGAGCTACTCATTAATCACTCGAAATGAACTTCATGGATATGCTATTAACACAGTGGCGAATATTTTTATCGGTGTAACCCTCGCCAGTAAATACATGTCCAAGGTGGCCGTCACAGTTGGCGCAAAGTATCTCGACTCGTCGGCCATCAGCATCAGTTTCACGCCTCACTGACCCAATAATTTCGTCATCAAAACTAGGCCAGCCGCAGTGAGATGGAAATTTGTGCTCTGATCGATAGAGTGGAGTATCACACTGTTTACAAATGTACAGTCCACCATCAAAACAATCAGTATACTCACCCAGAAATGGTCGCTCTGTCCCTTTCTGTTGGATCACATACTGCTCTTCTGGTGTCAAATTATTAAGTGATTTTGTCATTTTATGTCCCTAACTGATTTATTGTTGCCCTTCACGGCGTGCCAGAGTTTTGTGAGGCCATGTTGCAAGACTACAAGAGCCTCAACAGTACCTGCATCAGCTTTACTAGTGCAATACTTAGGGCCAAATACCCTGAGATAGTCAATGAGAGGATGTCCCAGCGCAGCATATTCCCAGTCAATGAAATAGACCCCCTGATCGTTATAAAGGATATTTTCAAATAATAAATCATGATGGCTGATGACAGGTTGCCAGTCCGCTTCATCTATAGTCATAGCCGCTCTCTCTATTGCCTCTAAGTCACTAAAACCACTAAGCTGATCACTGTATGACCGGCTATATTCTAAGTAGTTTCTTCTCGGCATATTGCCTAGTATTATCGCCTGAATTTGTTTAAGGCTGCCTTCCACCTCTGCTCGAAGAGAAGGATTAGCTAAATCATTATCGGTCAAACAACGGCCCCCAAGAAATTGTGTTACTTGAGTATCCGAATCGGCATAGAGAAGCCGAGGCACACAGCCAGTTGACTGCAGCATATTCAAAAACAGAGTTTCGCGGTCTCGATCAATAGCAAAAGAGTCAGAATCAAATGAGTTAATTCTTACAACAGCTTTAAAGTCTCCCCTACCGACCAAAAAGGACTGATTAGTCAATCCTCCAGTTAGCTGCGCAATCACCTGAGGCTGCTTTGTAGGTGTATTCTCGCTGACCATTGACCACTCACGCCAATGCGCAAGCGTCTTATTTAATAATGTCTCTGTTCTGCCCAGCATATTTTTTTCTCCAAGCATAATAACCCATTGTCGCTAACACCAAATACAGCATGAACATTGCCGCTGTTTGCTCTAGGCCGCGGTCGAGGTACAGGTAAATCGAAATACTATTAATTACAATCCAGTACAACCAATTTTCTAATACCTTTCGCGCTACCATCACAGTTGTCAGTATACTGCCCCAGGTAGTTAAGGAATCCATATAAGGCAACTTTGCATCAGTGCCTATTGATAACAAGTAACCTGATACTAAGGCCGCGAGTACTATTGCAGAAATAGCCAAACCATGCTGTTTGGCAGTCCAGCGAATAATGTCTAACCCTTCATGATTAACCCCGCCTCGCTGCCATTGAAACCAACCATAAATCGCCATGCCCATGTAATACACATTAAGCGCCGACTCCATGTACAGGCTGACATCGCCAAATATCCACACATAGAGTGCAGTACTAAAAAAAGCACAGTACCAACAGAGGCTGTTTTCACGCATCGCAAGCACAAGATAAGCGACACCCAAAGCCACCGCCAATGTTTCGAGATTAACCCAATCTAAACTCACTTACAGCGCCTCGTAACCGGGAATAATTTTAGCGACGTACACTGCCATATTATATTCATGGTAACAGGCAGAAATAGTATCCTGGACGGCCTTCATCGCATGCTCATACTCACCCTGAACCACGGTGCTGGTAGGAAAGGTGCTGATTTTAAGATATTCAAAGCGATTAATCTTTTCAATAAAGCCATCAATGGGAGGAATAAATTCCTCCCGGTTGGGGTACATACTGATATCAATAGTAACTTGCATCACACTTACCTCAGATTAATCGATGAAATTTAAAAATTATACTGCCCACTAACACCAAAAGTCCGCGGCTCACCAAGCTGATAGTAAGGCTCAGTAGCATAGTATTTCCTCGGATCATTTCCAAACCCGCCGAACCCACGAACGATCACATCCTCGTCAGTGAGGTTGCGACCCCAAACAGACAAAGACCATTGATCTGCGATATACGCTAAATTGGTATTTAGTAGCCAGTACGACTCAGACTGCTCGTCGTGACTAGAGGACAGGTAAAACTTGTCCTTTCCTTCAATATCAGCTGTCCAAATAAGGTTTTCACTAACCTGCAGGCTAGCGCCCAGCGCAAACTGATAAAGTGGCGCATGAGCCTGATCTCGACGATCTAAGGTGGCTGACAGTGGAGTGTCATAGTCAGTCTCCAATAAACCCAGAGAACCCTGAACCGAGAGTACTTCCGAGGCTAGCCAATTGACTTCGACTTCCATTCCGTAATTGCTCCCTTTGCCCGAGTTTCCAAAATAATCGGTGAAGTCACTGGCATTACTGTCATCTCTGGATTGAACAAGTGACTGTTTAATCTGAATGTCTTTGCGCTGCTGGTAAAACACCGAAACTCGTGTCTGCAGTCGCTGTTCAAACCAACTTCCTTTAAACCCTGTCTCGAAGTTCCACATAAGCTCTGTGTCAAATTCACGGTCTTGCGCGGACAGCGACGAGTCACTATTTACACCCCCCGCTTTGTAGCCTCGCGATACCAGACCATAAACCATAGTACTGTCATCGAGTTTATATTGGAGCGCAATACGCCCACCCCACAGATTCTCATCAACACTGTGATCCACGCCATCACTATCATTGTAGGTTGCCTTTCGACCCTCCAACCTTAAGCCGGCAATAAAACTTAAGTCAGAGGCGATATCAATATCCAATTGACCGTAGATCGCTCGATTTTTAGTATCAAAATTGCTGCTAAAGTCACTGGCGTTATAGGTGTACTGGCGCAAGAGTTGCTCGTCTTGCTGGCGAGCATAAACACCGAACACCCAGTCGGCATGTCGGCCCAACAAACTTACCGGCTTTTTGGAGACTAATTTAACATCAAGGGTACTGTTATCTCGGTCACGCAAATAGTTATCTTCTGAATTGTATTCCCACCCATCACACTCTTGCCCGGCGCATATTGCAGGGAAGGCCCAGTCTTCGTCATAACCATACTCAAGGTCACTATCGGCAAAGCTAATCAAACTAACCACATCAAACTGCTCATTTGCCTGCCAGTTACTGTGTAAAGCAACTGCAGAAGACTCTTGACGGTCATGGCCAGGCTTATCAGAAAGAGTATTGCGCGTATTATCTAGAGAAAAGGCGTCATATCCATTATCCGCATCAACACGAAACAGAGTTAACTTGAGGCTAAGGTCGTCACTTGCCTGCCAATCAAAAATCGCACGTAAACTGAGTTCATCAATATTATCTGTGTCATCTTTTATCAAAAAATCATTAGTTATATATCCATCGCTGGTGTGACTTTGTACCGCGACGCGATAATTCACATCACTACTCAAGGAACCACCCATCGCCCCCGCCATTGTCTTAGTGTTGTGACTTCCAATGGCCAGTGAGAGTTTACCTTGAGCATTTTCAGTAGGCTGGTTAGAGGTAAGGTTAATAAGACCTGCCAATGCATTAGCGCCGTACAAAGTGCCCTGTGGCCCACGCAGTATTTCAACTTGCTTGATATCCATAGTTGTCGCTGCACCCGCAATGCCAGTGAAGTCGATGCCGTCGACCAGAATGCCTACGGAAGGATTAAGGGGTTCTATAAATTGACTGCGCTCACCGATACCGCGTATTTGAATGAAACGACCTCTTGATGCTCCGCTTGAAAAATTTACATTGGGCGCCAAATTTAACAGTTCTTCTAAATGCTTGGCCTGACGGTTTTTAATTATTGAATCATCAAAAATGGTTATGCTAGCGGCAGTATCTAGCAAAGTTGCGTTACGAAACTCTGAGGTGACTATGACCTCTTCAATCTCCTTATCAGCCGCAGCCAAAGGTGACCCGCAGATCAAGATAATAAGGGATAGATTTTTAACTAAAGTGCCAATATAGTTGGCGTCAGTTTTGTTACGCATTGTGCGGTAGAAATACATAAGAGCCTCAATAACGGTAGTTAAGGAGACCCGGAATCAAAAGACGGAGTAAAGGCGGTAAAACGTATCCTATTCCTACGCCGGCATAATCCGGATCAGGTTCAAAGGGTACCTCTCAGGTTAACAAAGATTAACCGCCCCTTAGGAATCTGCATAGTAACATGGTCATCGACTGTAACAACATCAGTATCTAGTCTAATATTGATCTACCAAGCATCAATGTAATTAGTAAATAGGGCCACACAATGAAAAAAATATTGATTCCACTCTTAACCCTCATATGCATGCTGTTAATCAATGGCTGTGAAAAGACGCCAGAGACATCTGTAAAAATGGGGTCTACAGAAGTTAACGAATTCCTCGATGTACTGTTCATGGAAGAGCTGCAACAAAGTCCACAATCACTGACCTATTTAGGCCTGCGAGATCGATACGGCGAGTGGAACGATATTTCTGATAAAGCCAGAGATGCCAGCATGGAAATGACCCGTGAACATCTAGAAAAAGTCAGGAGACTTGATTTAGCTCATGTTGATGAGGCTACCAAACTAAGTGTAAAGATGTTTATCCAACAGGCGACTCTGCAAATAGAAGGCGATAAATGGCGATACCACAGCTATCCAGTTAATCAAATGCGGGGCGCCCATAGTATGATCCCTTCATTTTTAATCAACCAACATCTCATCGCTAACGTCGAAGAAGCCCAGGCGTATATTCACAGAATCGTCAATTCATCTACGCTCTTAGACCAACTGATTACTGAAATTAGAATCCGCGATAGTAAGGGCATATTGCCGCCTAAATTCGTTTTCCCCTTAGCCCTAAAATCCATAGAAAACATTATGACGGGCATACCTTTTAGCGAAGGTGCAGATAGCACCATACTGGCTGATTTTAGACGAAAAGTAGCTGCTCTGGATATTGCAGAGGCCGAAAAAGAAGAGCTAGTGGCTACTGCAAAAGCAGCCCTTGAAGATTACCTTGCTCCCGGCTATAGAAAGCTCCATAAATACCTAACCAACTTACAACACAGTGCCACCAATGATGATGGCGTTTGGAAATTTCCTGAAGGAGGCGATTTTTATAACTTTGCCCTAAAGCGCACCACCACGACTGATCTCACAGCTGACCAAATCCATAATTTGGGCCTTGAAGAAGTTGCACGTATTCAAACAGAAATGCGCAGAATCATGAGGCGAGTTAAATTTGACGGTGATCTACAGGCCTTCTTCGATTTTATGCGTAATGATCCTCAATTCTACTATCCAGATACTGCAGCAGGTAAGCAAGCATACTTAGATCAGGCAACGCTATTCATTGACACCATGAAATCACGTTTGGATGAGCTATTTATCACAAAACCTAAAGCTGATCTCGTGGTAAAAGCGGTGGAGGCATTTCGTGAAGCCTCGGCTGGTCAAGCGTTCTATCAAAGCCCCGCACCCGACGGCAGTCGTCCGGGAACATACTTTGCTAACCTGTATAAAATGAGTGACATGTCCAAATATAACATGGAAGCATTAGCCTATCATGAGGGTATTCCTGGACATCACATGCAGATATCGATTGCACAGGAACTTCAGAATATGCCCAAATTCAGACTCTTTGGAGGCTACACAGTCTTCAGTGAGGGTTGGGGCCTCTACTCTGAATCAGTACCAAAAGAAATTGGCTTATATGAGGATCCGTACTCGGATTTTGGGCGACTTTCTGGGGAGCTATACCGGGCCTGTCGACTGGTAGTCGATACCGGAATTCATGCTAAGCGCTGGACTCGCGAAAAGGCACTTAAGTACATGAATAGTAACGTTCCGAATTCTAGTAGCTATAACGTACGTCAAATAGAACGGTACATCGTCATGCCATCTCAGGCTACTGCTTACAAGATCGGGATGCTGAAAATTCAGGAATTGAGGCGAATAGCGAAGCAATCATTGGGCAACAAATTTGATATTCGCCAGTTTCATGACGTGGTACTTAGAGATGGTTCAATTCCCCTACCTATCCTTGAAGAAAATGTTAACAAATGGATTGCTAAGACAACCTTATAAAGAGCGTTAAAATAATGAAATCACTAAGCTTTGCACTATTTCTACTGCTGTCATTCAACTTATCAGCAAGCCCTTCAGTAGAAGAAAGACTAACTGTGTTGTTTGATGACATTTGGCATCAAACCATGATCAGCAATCCAACTTACGCTACCTATGTCGGGTATCCAGGGCAAAATTCGCTATGGCCCGACCCGTCTCTAGTGGCACATGCTAAAAATGCTGCCCAGCGGAAAGAGTTATTAAGGCAGTTGAGGTCAGTTGATACTGAAAAACTAGACAAAGATCGATATTTAGAATGGATGCTAGTTGAGAAAAGCCTTTCAGACGAGGTCGCTGGACAAGCCTATCCAGAGCAGTTCATCTTGGTTCATCAGCGCACAGGTGTGCAACAAGATATTGCCGACACTCTTTCAATGATGCCGAAATTTAGTCACCAGGATTTTAAAGATCGCCTAGCAAGGCTAGAAAACGCTGAAAGTTATATTCTGAGTACGATCGAGGTGCTGCGAGAGGGGCTAGCTAGGGGTATTACACCACCACAGATAACTCTGCGTGATGTGCCCGAACAAATCCGCAATACAATCCCCACAGACATAGACAAAAGTCCATTACTCACTAGTTTTAGTGGCTTCCCAGACAGTATTGATCAGGCTGAACAAGAGAAAATAACAGCCCGTGCCCGGCAAATTATCAAGCAGAAAATTTACCCCGCTTTTGAAAGCCTTCTTCATTTTCTTGAAGATGACTACATCCCGAATTCCAATGCGTCAATTGCTCTTATTGACATGCCAAATGGAGCAGCCTGGTATCGTCATCGAGCAAAAACCTTTACCACCTCCGATCTAACGCCAAAGCAAATTCATCAGCTAGGCCTTTCTGAGGTCAAACGTATTCGCAAAGAAATGGATAAGGTAATTTCCGCGTCAGGCTTTGACGGTACCTTCGGCGAGTTCACTCATTTTCTGCGCACTGATCCGCAGTTCTACATGACGTCGGCAGATGATCTTATGGTTGGCTACAGAGACATTGCCAAGAGAGCGGATCCTGAATTAGCTAAACTATTTGGCAAACTCCCCCGGATGCCTTATGGCGTAATTCCCATCCCTGCCTATGCGGCTAAATCTCAAACCACGGCATACTACTGGGGCGGCTCTAGTAAAGATGGGAGACCTGGGTATTTTTACGCTAATACATATGCCCTGAACACACGTCCGACCTGGGAAATGGAGGCATTAACACTGCATGAGGCCATGCCTGGGCACCATCTGCAAATATCGCTGGCACAAGAACTACCTGAAACTCATCCCCTATTACAAAATTTGAGTTACCCCGGATTTGTCGAGGGCTGGGGGCTCTACGCCGAAAGTCTAGGCGTAGAAATGGGGTTTTACACCGACCCCTACAGCAAATTTGGCCAATTAACCTATGAAATGTGGCGTGCCGTGCGCCTCGTCGTTGACACCGGCATGCACATGTTTGACTGGAACCGTCAAAAGGCAATTGACTATTTCGCCAACAATACGGCCAAAAGCCTGCATGATATAGAGGTCGAGATAGACCGCTATATTTCGTGGCCAGCCCAGGCTCTCGCTTATAAGATTGGTGAATTAAAATTCAAAGAACTACGCGCACGCGCAACGAAGAAACTCGGCTCTAAATTTGATCTACGTGCGTTTCATGATCAACTTCATGTGAAAGGCGCTCTGCCTATGGATGTGCTTGATAAACGAATGGACAAGTGGATCGAAACACAGCTATAAAGAATTTAAACAGTGCAGGCTAGAATCCGGCTGATTTCACAAAGAGATCGGCCAGACTGATCACGCAATGCGCCAAAAACAGTCTCTACCTGCTTTAAGTCCCGCTGTGAGGTCGGGCTAATTTTGTCTACAAACCCATGATTAACTAGCGCAGCACACACATCCTTAGTCATCAGGAAAGTATCCTTACCCATACTCCTCAACATCATCGGGCCGCTGTTCCCACCTAGCCGGCAGCCCTTTTTCTTTAGCTCCAACCACAAACCAACAATATTGCTGGTCGGCCATTCAGCTATAAAAGCACCGAAACTACCATGACTACGCTGTTTATCCAAAACATAAACGGCGTTGTTCCGTACAGATATTATCTTAGTGAAATTACGCACAATACTTCTATCTTGAGCTAACTCTTCCAACCGCTCATCGCTAAAGTGAGCAACAGCCATAGGGTTAAAATTAGCGAAAGCACTTTCAAATCCAGGCCATTTATTGTCAATCACCCGCCACACAAATCCCGCACGAAATATGCAACGAGTCATCATTGAAAGGTATCGGTCGTCAGTTAAGTCAGCCAAAACCTCAGGTGATTTATGTTTCGGTAAAATTGCCTCGAGTAATTCTACCGAACCACGGTTTTTAGCCGCTATGTCATAGATCGATTGAAATGAAGTCATTGCTATTTCCTGTAATCGCTGTCGATAGAAAAAGCGATTAGTTTAGCCCGTGCGCTTATGTGAAGCACAAGCATAAAAGCTAGAATCACTGGATGTCATTATGTAATATTTTTAGCCTTGGGTAATCTGAAATATAAAGTTCGATGCAATGACAATTAATACAACCGCAAAAACCTTATCTATCACCCCACTAATCCGCTGATAACGGACAATAGACTGAAAATGTGAGAGCGTTAAAGCAACCAATAGATACCATATGGCATCAACACCACTTGCAATCAATGCTAGCGTTAGTTTTTCCCATAGATCACTTTCCAATCGAACAAACTGACTAAAAAGAGCCGTAAAAAACAAGAGAATCTTAGGGTTTATAAGGGCGACCAAAAAACCATCAACTATCGCTTTTAGGCTAGATGATCTAGACGCGACAGGCAATCCTGTATCAATGGGGTTTGGCGACGAAAATAGAATTTTTGTCGCCATTAGTAGTAAAAATAGGCACCCTAACAATTGCGCGATATCAAATATTTCTTGATTTTTTTGAATGACCACCGCCAGGCCAAACACGGTTATAAGCGCATAAATACCTACTCCAATGCCATGACTGATCGCCGCATAACAACCAGCGGCTCGGCCATGGGCCAATGTATGATTGACCACTACAGCAAGGCTAGGGCCAGGCGACATGGCGCCCAACGCACAGGCTAAGGTAACCGCAATCCAAAATCCGAGACTGGCTTCATTGATCCACGAAATGTCCATAAGGCTTTTATACAGGGATACCCAAATAAAACAAGTTAAAACACTATGGCCGAGAATAGCCTGCAGTTACAAGCGCACCTTAAATTTGAAGTAAAAAAGCCAACTCGATCACATTTTTCCGAAATTATAGAAGCTAAAGTAGACTCTTAATAATCTGGGTATTATTAAGATCTTGTGTAAGTCGGCCATGACTGACCTCGTAGAAAAGCGTTAATAGAAGCCTAGTATTTACTGATTAACATAGATTTAGAGAGATCGGTTTTAAAGGAGAGCGATATGGAAAAAAATTGTGGATTCAACTCAGGGAGTTTT
Organism: SAR92 clade bacterium; assembly: GCA_014381985.1. Taxonomy (GTDB): domain Bacteria; phylum Pseudomonadota; class Gammaproteobacteria; order Pseudomonadales; family Porticoccaceae; genus HTCC2207. The sequence continues at coordinate 37,631 of JACNKP010000062.1, read as the reverse complement.
GACTCTCAAGGGAAAAAAAGCATAGAGAAAGCCTATGACTCGGGTTATGAAGTTTTCCGAGAGTTTGTAGCAGAACTACCAAACGACGAATGGGTGAACTTAATCACCACACTCGACGAGTATTCTACTTAAGGTTAGTCGACACTCGATCAAACAGCTCAGCTCGCTCAGTAATACTTAACATGGCTATCCGCTTGTATATTTCTTCGACTGTCTCTGCTGTAGGAGTTCGGGCTGCTTTAGCACCACCAGACTCATAAAGTGACTCTGGAGTGATACCGAAAAAATTAGCTATTCTAACAACTGAGTCTCTTCTAGGCTCACGAGTCACCTCACTAAGAATGCGGTTAATAGTGGGCTGCGGTACCCCTGTGGCTCTCGACAGGGCGCTTTGAGATAAATTATTATCTCTCATTAATTTAGATAACTGCTTACTAATGTCTAGCTTCATGAGACCTCTCCTTGTACGTCTATTTCGACTTTATTATTATTGATAAAGGCAATTAAAGCGCAGATCCATTTCACCTCAAAACCAAAGTCTAGGTGTAGTCCTTTGCTGTTGTATTTCACAAATTTATTAATCAATTTTCATTATCGTATAGTTTAATATTTTATTCGATGCTTTTTATACACTCAAAAAGCATTAGTACATAACTTTTAACGATAATAGCTTATTGATTGCGGTTCTCAGAGGAGATCTAACAAAACATCGGGCCGGTCAGTAATAATACCATCCACTCCAAGACTTATTGATTGACGCATAAAATCAGCGTCATTAAGAGTCCAAGTATCAACGCGAACATTGCGTGCGTGCATCTGATTAACCAAACTTAGACTAAGAATATCAATAACGCCATAGCTGATGGGGATATGTATAGCATAACCTTCAATAGTAAATAGATGGCTTAGGCCCAACTTTTCAAGTAAGACTAACTGGGTTATTTCTGTTTGTCCTAAAGATGTCGGTATTTCCGGACACTCTCGCCTGAAGTGTTTAAGCACTTGGGTATGAAAGGAGCCCACCATCACTTGATTCTGCATATTATGCTGACGAATAACACTACACAGGCTATCTGCTGCAGAAACGTCTTGCGGCTTCAACTCAATTAAATATTTTTCATCTGGTAGCATTGAAAAGAGAGCCCCTAAAGCTGGAACCCTAAGCGACTCTTGATGCACTGCATCCGGATAATCTATTTCATGGAAGCCAGCATCATAGCCTTGTATATCAGCTAAACTCATTGCTGATATCTGACCAGTACCATTAGTGGTCGTATCAATTGACGCGTCATGCCTGACCACCAAGATATCATCTGCGGTTAAATGAACATCGATCTCGATTATGTCAGAGCCAATATTGACAGCATTTATTGCCGCCTCAATGGTATTGCCAGGCATCAGCCCTCTGCCGCCTCTATGAGCAATAACCGAGAAGCCCATATCACCATAAAAAGGAATATCTTCCATAGGCTCAGGTTCTGGAAGTAACAACAGCACCCCATATAAACAGGCCGACACCAATAGCAAGTTCAAAAAATATCTCATCATTCGGCTTTTCCTTCACCTGACATCTAACATCGATAGCCTCTTAAAGTTCTGAGAGGCACCTAAGGTAAAAAAATTGAAGTAATTTCAGTTTTTCTCCAACCTATACATGACGGTTAGCTATCAACTCATCTACCACCGATGGATCAGCAAGTGTTGATGTATCACCAAGGCTGTCTAGCTCATTTGCGGCGACCTTTCTCAAGATACGACGCATAATTTTTCCCGATCTTGTTTTTGGCAACCCAGGCGCCCATTGAATAATATCAGGTTTCGCAATAGGCCCAATCTCTTTAACGCACAGAGCCACCAACTCTTTTTTAAGTGCAGCATCGGGTTCAATGTTTGTCATTGGCGTGACATAACAATAGATACCCTGCCCCTTAATATCGTGCGGGTATCCGACCACCGCAGCCTCAGCAATAGACTCGTGAAGGACCAGAGCACTTTCAACTTCAGCTGTACCCATCCGATGCCCTGATACGTTTAAAACATCATCAACGCGACCAGTAATCCAGTAATAGCCGTCAGCGTCTCTCCGAGCGCCGTCACCGGTAAAGTAATAGCCTGGGTAGGCGCTAAAATAGGTCTCAATACAGCGCTTATGGTCCCCATAAACCGTGCGAATCTGACTCGGCCACGACGACTTTATCATCAACAACCCTTCACCTTCACCCTCAATTTGATCCCCCTCTGTATCCAGTAAGATGGGTTCAACACCAAAGAATGGTAACGTCGCAGATCCAGGCTTTAAATCAGTAGCGCCAGGCAAAGGCGTAAGCATGTGAGCACCTGTTTCTGTCTGCCACCAGGTATCAACAACAGGACAGCGAGACCCACCAATCGTCTGGTAATACCACTCCCAAGCTTCAGGGTTAATCGGCTCACCCACGGTACCTAATAATTTAAGTGATTTTCGCGACGTCTTGTTGACGAAATCATTACCAGCTCCCATCAGTGCCCGAATAGCAGTTGGTGCGGTGTAAAACTGATTAACCTGATGTTTATCAATAATCTGCCAAAATCTTGAAGCATCTGGATAAGTTGGCACACCCTCAAACATCAGCGATATGCCACCATTACAAAGTGGGCCATAAACAATATAACTATGGCCGGTGACCCAGCCGACATCGGCGGTGCACCAATAGACGTCTCCATCTTTATAATCGAAGGTGTACTTATGGCTCATAGCCGTCATGAGTAAGTATCCGCCTGTAGTGTGCACCACACCTTTAGGCTTGCCGGTAGATCCCGAGGTATAAAGGACAAAAAGTGGATCTTCAGCATCCATCATTTCGGGTGAGCAATGAGAAGGTACATCCTCGATAGCTTGGTGATACCAAATGTCTCTACCCTCGTTCCATTCCACCTTGCCTTTGGCTCTCTCCACCACCAGACAAGTATGCACCTCAGGGCAGCTCTGTAACGCTCTGTCGACATTGTCCTTCAAAGGAACGATCTTGCCGCCCCTATATCCTTGATCAGCTGTAATGACGACCTGACAGTCAGAATCAAGAATCCTATCTTTTAACGCATCTGGTGAAAAGCCGCCAAAGACTACCGAGTGCACAGCACCAATTCGCGCACAGGCAAGCATTGCGTAGGCTGCCTCAGGAATCATAGGCATATAGATACACACCCGATCACCCTTCTTTACGCCTCTTTGCCGCAAAATATTACCTAGGCGGGATACCTTATTATGCAGCTCCTTATAAGTAATGTTCTTATCTTCTGTCGGTTCATCACCTTCCCAGATAAGTGCCGTTTGATCTGAACGCTCAGCAAGATGTCGATCAATACAGTTAACTGAGACATTTAATTTTCCACCCTCAAACCACGCAGCCTCACCCTTACCAAAATCATAATCACAAACTGTTTGCCACGGAGTTTCCCAAGTTAAAAACTCAGTCGCTTGCTTAGCCCAAAATTTCTCTGGATCGTCGACAGATTCACGGTACATTTCTTGGTAGTTTTCTTTGTTGATCCAAGCTGTTTTAGCCCAGCTTTCGGGCACCGTATATAACTTAACGTCAGGCATAATATGACTCAATATTTTTCGACACGGTGACACCTCGAGAGAATTGCATAGAACAATACCTGAATGACTGCTTTTAGAGCAATTAACATAATAATATAGCTTGTATCATTTCTTCTTATGTCCTTTCCAAAGCATAAATATCTAACTTTTTCACTCGAAAATTATTTAATTTTCTTTCTTTAGGCGGGTCGGTAAAAGACTATTTTTAATTTTTTCAAGATGGGGGAGAAAATCAGGCCCACGGCGCAATGTAAACCCTGTTGCCAAAACGTCTAGAATAACCAAGTGCACTATCCGTGAAGTCATGGGCATATATTCATCAGTATTTTCAGGAACATCGACATCAAGACTAATGCTACTAATAGCGGCCAATGGAGAGCCTGGCGACGTAAGAGCAATAATCGTTGCACCGTTTTCACGTGCAATCTGCACCACATCAATAATCTCTTTTGTACGTCCGGTATGGGAGATAACGAAAAACACATCGCCAGTGGTCCCTGTCGAAGCAAGCATTCGCATCATAAGCACATCATCATGAAAGGAGACCGGTAAGTTAAATCGAAAAAACTTATTCTCAGCATCTCTGGCAACTGAACCTGAGGTACCCAAGCCGAAAAAGTAAATTCTTTTTGCTTGAATAAGCTTGTCCACGACATTGTTGACTACCGCATGACTAATTTTGTCGCGCACCAAGGCTAAGTCGTTAATGGTGCTGTCAAAAATCTTGGGAGTGTAACTCGTCACGTCATCATCAGGATTCACATTACGATTAACAAAGCGAATCCCACTCACTAAAGATTTCGCTAGCTTAAGCTTAAAGTCAGGGAACCCTGTTGCATCAAATCGCTTGCAAAATCGGTTCACGCTCGGCTCGCTCACGCTCGCTTTTTTGGCTAGCGTGGCAATACTTGAACTGGTTGCTGCATCAGGGTCAGCAAGAATGACCAGGGCGACCTTAGTCTCTGATTTATTTAAACCGGGCAAAGCATCAGTAATGATATTAATAAGATTCTGACTATGCATTAAAGGCATCCTATTTTATTCAGTAAACTTACGTAACTATCAATTAGTTTAGTTAATTTTTCACTAAAAATCTGTAAAAAGCAAAGTAATGTAATAAAAACCCATAAAGCCCTCGCTAAAACCGCTCAATATTACTGATTATTGGTAATATTACTAACATATAACCCTGATTCGTTGCTTAAAATAGCATATTTGTGTATTATTTACGTTATTTTATTACACAATATAAGAGGGAATCATGTATAAAATCGCTATCAATGGCTTTGGCCGCATTGGCCGCAATATTGTCAGAGCACTCTACGAGCGTCCTGATCTTCAAGACAAAATTAAAATCGTTGCTATTAATGATTTGGGTGACGTTAACATCAGCGCGCACCTATTAGAGTTTGATACAGTTCATGGTCGCTTTAACCAACAGGTGGAAGTGGGTACGAAATCTCTATCTATTAACGGCGATCAAATTCAGTGGTTCTGCGAGCGCGACCCAGCGAATATCCCTTGGGGAGATTTAGGCGTCGACCTAGTCTGCGAATGCACAGGTGCATTTACTAGCCGCGAAAAAGCCGCACTCCACATCACTGGGGGAGCAAAAAAGGTATTAATTTCGGCGCCGGCATCCAATGTTGATGCCACCGTCGTTTACGGCATTAATCACAATATTTTGACTGCCGAACATCAAATTATTTCTAATGCTTCATGCACGACTAACTGCCTTGCTCCGCTCGTCAAGCCTCTGCATGAGTCCTTGTCGATTTTGTCTGGCTATATGACCACGGTCCACGCCTACACCAACGACCAGCAACTTAGTGATGTTTATCACTCAGATGTCTATCGCGCGCGATCAGCAACTCACTCTATGATTCCTACTAAAACGGGTGCTGCTGCTGCTATCGCCGATGTTATGCCAGAGCTTGCAGGCAAGCTCGACGGGCTAGCCGTGCGTGTGCCGACCATTAACGTCTCTCTGGTAGATTTAACGTTTAATGCTGGCCGTGACACCTCGGTCGAAGAGGTGAATCAAATTCTCAATCAAGCTGCAGCTGGTGAACTTAGTGAAGTGCTAAGTTACTGCGACAAACCGCTAGTTTCAATCGACTACAACCATATCCCATACTCTAGTAATTTTGATTCACTGCAAACTCGCGTCAATGGTTCTCTCGTCAAAGTAATGGCGTGGTACGACAACGAGTGGGGGTTCTCTAACCGAATGCTGGATAATAGTCTCGCTCTATTAAATGCAGATAGTAGCCTCTCTCAATTGCATGCGGCGGCTTAGAACGATGCCTAGAAGAACTAAAATTCTCGCCACGCTGGGACCAAGCAGTAGTGATGAAAGTGTCATTAAGGCACTAATCGTAGCCGGCGTGAACGTGTTCAGGCTTAATTTCTCCCACGGAAGCGCTCAGGAGCACACTGCGCGTGCAAAGTTAATTCGGCGTATCAGCCGGTCACTGAAAACCCCAGTGGGAATTCTCTGTGATATGCAGGGTCCGAAAATACGTATTGGCAGTTTTATTGATGACAAAAAGATCGATCTTATTGAAGGGAGCATATTTACGCTAGATAGCCAAGTCGATCCCCAGATGGGCGATGAAAATACCGTCTTTATTGCCAAGGACCTGCTGGAAGATATTGATACAAGTGATATTCTTCTACTTGATGATGGCCGTTTAACCTTTCAAGTTAACGTGAAAACAGCTCATGCATTGGAATGTACCGTAATTCAAGGTGGCATTCTTTCAAGTAAAAAAGGCGTCAATAAATTTGGTGGTGGCCTTTCTGCAAAAGCACTAACAGAAAAGGACAAGGCCGACATTAAAACCGCGGCCGCACTGAATACAGATTATTTGGCTATCTCTTTTGTACAGTCTCAAGAAGATGTTATAGAAACCAGAAAACTACTCACTGAAGCCAACAGCACTGCACACATTATTGCCAAAATTGAGCGCGCAGAGGCTATTACTGAGGAATTTCTACCAGGGATCATCACCAGCGCTGATGGCGTAATGGTTGCCCGTGGTGATCTAGGCGTAGAAATTGGTGATGCCAATCTTGTCGCGGTTCAGAAACAGCTCATTGAGGCCGCTAATGCGGCTAATAAAGTGGTTATTACAGCAACCCAGATGATGGAATCGATGATCAGCGCACCTACGCCCACGCGAGCAGAAGTGTTTGATGTGGCCAATGCCGTACTCGATGGCACAGATGCAGTCATGCTATCAGCTGAAACTGCTGTCGGTAAATATCCCGTTGAAACAGTCAAAGCAATGGCCAGAGTCATTGAGGGCGCAGAGAAACACCCTCTTGCCCAGCGTTCAAAACACAGGATTGATCAAACCTTTGAGCGAATTGATGAGTCATTAGCGTTATCAGCCATGTATGTGGCGAATCACCTGCAAGGCGTAAAGGCTGTTATCTGCATGACTGAAACTGGCTTTACTCCTCTACTGATGTCACGCATTACATCGTCCCTACCAATTTACGCCATGGCCGAAAAGCCGGGCACCTGTGAAATTACTGCACTATATAAAGGGGTAGTTCCGGTACCTTTTAATGCATCGCAACTTGACCCTTCAGAGGTGAACCACCGCGCCGTCGAAAAACTGCTTGAAGACAATGCCGTAAACGATGGCGATCTCGTTCTGGTGACAAAAGGTGACTTCGTCAATGTGCATGGTGGGACCAATACACTAAAAATTGTTAAGGTAGGTGATGTTATTCGCTAGCTTTAATAAGGGTCTCACTATAAAACAATTGAAGGCCCAATTTATTTAGCCCAAAAGATCGATAAGGGTGCAACCTGCTGATTTAACATCGCCCGAATAGGCAACTCAGTAATATCCTCACCGGCCTGCGCAGCCTTTAAGACAGCCTGCTTACCAGCTCCACTGATATGAATAATGATCTGCTGACTGTTCAGCAGGCGAGGTAAAGTCAACGTCATTCGTTGATGAGGTGCTGCTGTTGGCGTTACTGCAATTGCACTGCGGCCTGAATTCATATCTAAGCCCAATGCCAAGGTCTCAGCGCCAGGGAATAACGATGCAGTGTGACCGTCATCACCCATGCCTAGAATCACTACAGTAAACTGACCCATCTGCTCGATATCGCTCTCAGTCTGGATCTCACCCTCTGCCGCGTCCATCGCTGCATTTTTTAACGGTATAAATGCTGCCGTGTGAGCCTCATTGATTAACAAATTCTCACGGACCAACTTCTCATTGCTATCGCCATGGTCAGCATCAACCCAGCGCTCATCGGCAAGTGTCACGACAACCTTAGACCAATCCAAAACCTGTTGAGATAGTAGATGAAAAAAGGCCAATGGCGTTCTGCCGCCGGATACAACTAAGGATGCCGAACCTCTCTTATTGATCGCACCGATCAAAAGCTCAGTCACCTTACTGACCAAAGCAGTATCTAGCGCAGAGGAATTTTCAAACTCTATTAGTTTCATATCAGGCCTGATACCAACTTCGGTCATCATTCTCTATGAGCATTTCGGCCTTTGATGGCCCCCATGAGCCTGCGCTGTAGCTTTTTGTACCAATCTTTTTATCTTTCCAGGTAGCTAGTAATTCATCACACCAACGCCAAGAAGCTTCAATCTCGTCTCGGCTAACAAACAACCACTGGTCACCCTTGATAACTTCAAGAAATAAGCGCTCATAGGCGTCCGCGATTCTTGACTCACCCGAAGAGTCAAAAAAGTCCAGATTAAGCGTTCGCTTTTCCGTGCTCAACCGCTCTTTTAGGCTTTGCTTTTTAGATACCATCTCCAACTGAATACCTTCATTAGGCTGAAGTCGAATCACTAGCTTATTATTGGCTTCACCTTCTGTTTCGGGGAACAATGAGTGAGGATTATCCTTATACACAATAACAACCTGAGTGACTTTTTCTCTCATTCGTTTGCCTGTGCGTAGATAAAACGGCACACCCGCCCAACGCCAATTATCAACATGTACTTTTAGGGCAACGTAAGTTTCATTATCACTACTGTCGCTTTCACTACCCTCTTCTTCCATGTAACCAACAACGGGTGAGCCTTCAACCCAACCGGCTGAGTACTGTCCACGTACTGCGTGATCTGCAACATTGTCATCACAAATGGGCCTCAAAGCTCTTAACAATTTCACTTTTTCAGCACGTATTTCATCAGCCTGAAGCGAACTAGGCGGCTCCATAGCGACCATGCAAAGTAGCTGCAAAAGATGATTTTGCACCATGTCACGCAACTGTCCAACCTTGTCGTAGTATGACCAACGACCTTCTATGCCTACTGTTTCAGCCGCCGTAATCTGCACATGATCAATGCAACTATTATCCCACTGAGAGTTAATCATTCGATTGGCAAAACGAAGTGCAAGTAAATTTTGCACGGTTTCCTTTCCAAGATAATGATCGATTCGATATATATTGCGTTCCGAAAAATATTCGCCAACGGCACCATTAACCTGACCGGAGCTTTTCAAATCGTGTCCAATGGGTTTTTCCAACACTATGCGTGAAGTGGCATCTACGCAGTTCGCGTCATGTAAATGCCTGGATATTGAACCGAACAAGCTCGGCGGAGTAGCCAGATAGTAAATAAGAGTGCGCTTCTCAACAATCCAATCCTTAAGCGCTAAAAACTCTTTCTTTTGGGCGAAATCAATTTTTATATAGGTAAGCCGCCGACTAAACCCCTGCCACGCTTTTTCGTCGAAATCATTATCAACATTTTCACCTTTAAGTAACTTAAGGGTATCGGCAATGAACCCAGCCGTATCTAGAGCTTCTCGAGCGACGGCCGCGATGCGAACGCTGTCGGCCAATAAGCCAGCTTTATGAAGTTGAAACAACGCGGGTAGCAATTTACGTCTTGCTAGATCACCTCGAGCGCCAAAAATTACCAAGTCAATATTACTGCTCATTTTATACCTCAGTATTTAATCATCAGCCAACAATACGCTGATAGAAAATGTATCCCCAGTCCCACTCTAGCGTCCCGCAAGCACCGTTGCCTCTTGCGCTAATTTTTCGATGTCAGCCCAGCGTTTTTCTCGTATCAAATTTGCAGCGGTAATCCAAGACCCACCAACACTCAGAATATTATCTAAAGCCAGGTAATCTGCGACATTGTGTAAGCCTATTCCACCTGTGGCGCAAAACCGAACGTCAGCAAAAGGCCCTGCAATTGACTTCAACATATTGACGCCACCAGATGCTTCGGCAGGGAAGAATTTAAAGTCACTGTGCCCATAGTCCAATCCACGCATCAATTCGCTCACTGATGATACACCAGGCAAGAGCGGTATAGAGCAACCCTCAGCAGCCGCAAGCAGCCCGTCTGTGCTCCCAGGCGAAACCATAAACTGACATCCTATATCCTCAGATAGCGCAATCTGTTCTGCATTACAGACAGTTCCCGAACCCACTATAGCGCCAGGGACCTGTCTAATGATCTCCTTGATACCTTCAATTGCAGCCTCAGTTCTCAATGTGATTTCCAACACCCTTAAACCGCCAGCCAGTAACGCCTCGGCGAGAGGTACGGCATCGCTCACCCTGTCTAAGGTGATAACGGGAATAATAGGACTCTCAGATAATAAATTTCGCACTAACAACTCCTTAAAATTGCTGTATTTTTTTTGCAGCGCCAAGAAGGCCTAGGTTACTGCGAGTGACTAAATAGACCGGTATCGGTTGCAAGTAACTGACAAAACGACCTTTGTCCTCGAACTTGTTACGAAAACCACTCTTGATAAAAAATTCTTGAAAGCGAGGGATAACACCGCCGGCTATATAAATGCCGCCTTTGGCGCCAAAGGTTAGAGCCAGATTACCCGCCGCGGCTCCGACACCTTCGCAAAACATATTGAGCGTTTGCAATGCTTTAGTATCAGTATTATCTAAAGCCGCAGCGACCACTTCGGCCGGAGTTTCAAAATCAACATCATCATTTTCAATACTACATAAAGCTGTATAAATATTGAGCAGACCTTTACCGGACAATAATCTCTCTAACGAAACACGCCCGAAACGTGCCCTGAGCGTATTAACCACAGCACTCTGCATGTCATCTATGGGAGAATAATCGGCGTGGCCACCCTCGGTGTCGAGCACATGATAGCCTTTAGGGTGCGGTACTAAACAAGCGACTCCTAGACCAGTCCCTGCCCCCATGATGCCAATAGCCTTGTTCGCAACTGGCACCTCTCCACCGACCTGGACTAAATCAACCTCCGACAGTTCGGTAATACCATGAGCCACAGCCTCAAAATCATTAATAATCAGAAGGATTTCGCACCCTACCAAGGCCTGTAATTCAGACTTTGAAAATATCCAATGACTATTGGTAAAGCTAATTATTTCACTGTCAGCTGGGCACGCAACCGCGAAACAGGCGCTAGAAGGAGGGCTTCCCCAACCAGTCGCGCTTTTTATTTCCTGCAGTAAAATGACAATCAAATCCCCGAACTCAGGGTACTCTTCCACTGAATGATGAAATTCATACTGGCTTTCTAATTGGCCCTCTAAGAGCGCTGAAAACCTTGCATTAGTGCCGCCAATGTCAGCGACTAAACTCCATTTTTGACTCATACTCTACTCTCCAGGAAAAAGGTACGATGCACCCTGCTCCGCGTTACTTATATTCGCCCGGTTAACCGCAAACAATTCACGGCCACAACCACGCTGTCCAGCGACGGGCTGCTGTGCAGGCGTTCGGTTACTCATCTCACTAATATCGCCAACATAAGACAACTCACCAGTGACGGCATTGACTCGAATCAAATCACCATCTTGTAACTTGCTTAAAATGCCTCCACTTGCCGCTTCAGGCACTAAATGAATAGCCGCTGGCACTTTTCCAGAGGCCCCAGACATGCGTCCATCAGTTACTAAAGCGACCTTATAGCCCTTATCCTGCAGCGTACCCAAAAAAGGCGTTAACTTATGTAATTCAGGCATTCCTAATGCTTTAGGCCCTTGAAATCGAATCACAACAACACAGTCACGGTTTAATTTACCCGCTTTAAATAAGGGTTCTAAATGGTCTTGATCATCAATAACCACCGCAGGAGCTTCAACAATTTGGTGTTCAGTCGCAACCGCAGACACCTTAATAACCCCTCGGCCAAGGTTGCCGGTTAACAGACGCAGTCCGCCCTCTTCTGAAAATGGTTGATCTACCGTCGTTAAGACCTCTTTATCCAGCGGCGTCATGGGTGACTCGCGCCATATTATTTTGCCGTGATCCAAAAATGATTCTTGCGTAAAATCTGCAAAGCTATCACCCCAAATAGTTTTAGCATCTGCATGCATAAAACCACCCTCAATTAGCTGTCGAAACATACAGCTAGTGCCGCCGGCAGCATGGAAATGATTCACATCAGCAGGCCCGTTTGGGTAGACCCGAGCAAGTAAAGGCACGGCCGCCGACAACTCAGCTATATCGTCCCAATTTAGAATGATTCCTGCTGCACGAGCAATCGCCACAAGGTGCATTGTATGATTAGTAGATCCGCCTGAGGCGAGTAAGGCAATCGTCGCATTAACAATAGAACGCTCATCGACCAATTCACCTACGGGGCGATAATCACCTCCTAATGCAGTAATACGTGATAGCTGATGACTAGCCTCTATCGTCAAACGTTCCCGCATTGGGTCGCTTGGGTTCACAAATGAACTCCCAGGCAGCTGAAGGCCAAGCGCCTCAAGTACCACCTGGTTACTGTTTGCAGTGCCATAAAATGTGCAGGTGCCCGCGCTATGATAAGAGTCTGACTCTGCTTGTAAAAGCTCCTCACGGCCAATCTTGCCCTCGGCAAACAGCTGCCTAATTCTTATCTTTTCTTTATTACTTAGTCCCGACTCCATCGGGCCTGCGGGAACAAAAACAGTCGGTAAATAACCAAAGCTTAGAACCCCGATTAATAACCCAGGTACTATCTTGTCACAAATACCTAAAGCCAAAACACCATCAAACATCTGATGGGATAGAGCAATTGCGGTGCATTGGGCAATGATGTCTCGACTGAGCAGGCTCAATTCCATACCATCTTGACCTTGAGTCACACCATCGCACATAGCAGGTACGCCACCAGCAACCTGTGCGGTACCGCCTACCTCTCTCATAGCTCGCTTAATAAGCTCAGGATATTCTGCGTAAGGGTGGTGAGCCGACAACATGTCATTGTAAGCTGTAACAATTCCGACGTTGGCAGCTTGCATTAGTCTTAGACTATCTTTGTCACTATCGCCGCAGGCGGCAAATCCATGCGCAAGATTACCGCAGCTCAACTTGCCTCTCTCCGGCTGATTATTACGATCTTCCGCAATTTGTGCTAAATAATCAGCACGTAAAGCCCCACTGCGCTCTATAATACGCTGTGTGACTGCAGCAACTTGAAGATTAAGTTGGCCCATAATGACTCCGAAAGGGTAAAGGTATATTGTAACTAAATTACATCATAAGGTCACATTTAATCAAAAATAAAGCCAATAACCGTAATTTTATTACATATATTGGCCGCTGAATACGATGAAAAGTAATATTTGGCCAGCAATTTTACCCTTTTATCAGATAGCCTGAAACAGGAATAAGATACTCAATGAAAGATAATATGTACTCACCAACCGCCACCGCAGCCTGGTCGACACTAACATCATTGGCGACCAGCATGAACAGTCGTACCATTCAGGATTTTTTTCATTCAGATCCCAACCGTGCCAATCAAATGACATTACAGGTCAACGAATTACTTCTTGATTATTCAAAAAATCTAGTCAGTAATGAGATTTTACAGCAATTATTAGCTCTGGCTGAACAGTCCAATCTTAAAGCGCACCGCACTGCCATGTTTGCCGGCGAAGTCATCAATACCACGGAGGATCGTGCTGTTCTCCATGCCGCGCTGAGATCAGAGCCTGAAGATACAACCTCACTCGAGGGTCTGGAAAGAAATAGCCTAGTCAAGGCGCAGCTAGAGCAGATGCGACTAGTCAGCGAAAAGATTCGCAATGGCCAATGGCAGGGCTCTACCGGGAAAAAAATTACCGATGTCATTAACATCGGGATCGGCGGCTCAGACTTAGGCCCAAAACTGGCTTGCAATGGCCTTAATGAATTCGCTCACCCCGAAATTAAGCTGCATTTTATTTCAAATGTTGACGGCGCTGAGATTCTGACAACCTTAGCTAAACTGAATCCAGAGACAACCCTTGTTGCACTGGCCAGTAAAACCTTCACCACTCAAGAGACACTACTGAACGCCAAGACGGCCATTCACTGGTTTGAGCAAACTTTAGGCTTGGCCCAGGCACAGACCTCCAGTCATTTCATCGGTCTAACGGCAAACAAAGCCAATGCCGTTGCTTATGGCATCCCTGAATCACAAATTCTGGAGTTCGCGGAATGGGTTGGGGGCCGTTATTCACTCTGGTCAAGCATAGGGCTGTCTATCGCCATCAGTATTGGATTTGACGGATTCGTGGAGATGCTTAGGGGCGCGCGAGAAATGGATATACACTTTCAGCAGGCACCATTGGACCAAAACATGCCTGTCATTATGGCCTTACTGGGTATCTGGTACAGTAATTTCATGGGAGCCCAGTCTAGCGCCGTAATCCCCTACTGCGAGCGCCTATTGCTTCTCCCCTCCTATCTACAGCAACTAGATATGGAAAGTAACGGCAAGGCAACCACACTGCACGGGAAGGCCACAGAGTACGATACGGGTCCCATTATTTGGGGACAAACAGGCACTAATGGTCAACATGCATTTTTCCAACTGCTACACCAAGGGACACGATTGGTTCCAATTGACTTTATAGCTGCAGTTAAAGACGGCCTCAGCAATGAGGAACATCACCGCGTTTTATTAGGCAATATGCTTGGTCAGTCTGCCGCTCTAATGATGGGGCAATCCGCTCCAGAGGCGGAGCAACATCGATATTATCCAGGTAATAAGCCATCAAATACCTTGTTAATGGATAGATTATCACCTAAAAACTTTGGCGCTTTGATCGCCCTTTATGAGCATAAGGTGTTTGTGCAGGGCAGTATTTGGAACATCAACTGTTTCGATCAGTGGGGTGTTGAGTTGGGTAAGAAAATGGCCAACAGATTGTTAGATGACAATCTCGATAGGACTACATTGGACCCCTCATCTCAGAGCTTGTTTGAGCACATTGATAGAATTAAGTAGAAGACCTAGGCGCGGCCACCCGATGGTCGCAGTTCTTTAGGCAGAGAGAAGCTAACATTTTCTTCAACCCCTTTAAGCTCCTGAGGTGGCGTCGCACCAAAGCTGACCAGTTGGGCAACTACCCCCTGAACCAGCACTTCAGGCGCCGAAGCCCCAGCTGTAACGCCAACTGTCCTTGCACCGTCAAACCACCGAGAATCTATATCTTCAGGTCCATCAATGAGGTAAGCGGCACAGCCACAACGTTCGGCTAACTCTTTAAGCCGATTAGAATTAGAACTGGCCACTGAGCCTACAACCAAAACCACATCAGACTCTATTGCCAACTGTTTCACTGCGTCTTGTCTATTTTGAGTCGCATAACAAATATCATCTTTACGCGGGCCTTGAATATCAGGAAATCTCAGCCGTAAAGCCTCAATTACACCAGCCGTATCGTCCATAGAAAGAGTCGTCTGCGTGACATAAGCCAACTTAGAGGGATCTCTTACCTCAAGCGCTAACACATCATTTTGATCTTCGACAAGGTGTATTGCGCCTCCTTGTAATTTATCAAACTGCCCCATTGTTCCTTCCACTTCAGGATGACCTGCGTGCCCGATTAGCACGCAATCAATTCCATCTGTACTGTATTTTATTACCTCAAAATGGACTTTAGTCACCAAAGGACATGTCGCATCAAAAACCTTAAGGCTGCGATCTTCTGCCTCTTTACGCACCGACTGAGAGACACCATGAGCACTAAATATAACAATCACATCATCGGGAACCTCATTCAGCTCCTCAACGAAAATAGCACCTCTAGACCGCAGGTTATCAACCACAAATTTATTGTGCACGACCTCGTGCCTAACATAGATAGGGGCACCAAAAAGAACGAGAGCACGATCAACAATGTCAATCGCACGATCAACGCCTGCGCAAAAACCTCTAGGATTGGCGAGTTTAATATCCATCAGTGTAAACTCTCTGGAGCAACATCAATTATGTGAACTTGAAAAATGATATTCTTCCCCGCCAGTGGGTGGTTAAAGTCGATCAGAGCTCGATCATCGTTAATCTCAACAATAACTCCCGGCAGCTCTCCATCGCCATTTTGAAAGGAAAACATCGCACCAACTTCTATCTCTTTCTGATCAAAATTACTACGATCCACTTCCTGCACATTTTGGGGATTATGCTGACCAAAAGCATTTTCTGGGGCAATAGTGAACTCGCGCTCATCACCACCAACTAAGCCCATCAAAGAAGACTCGAATCCCGGCAGTAAATTTCCGTCGCCTACCGTAAAGGTGGCCGCTTTTGCCTCAAAATTTGAGTCTATAACATGGCCATCCTCAAGCACTAACGCAAAATGCAAAGTAACTATGGTTCCACTGTCTACTGATAATGTCATATCAAGCCTAACTTTTTGAATCTTGGTCAGATACAAACGTATCCAATATTAATAAGAATGCACCAACGGTAATCCCGCTGTCGGCAACATTAAACGCAGGAAAATGCGAGCCAGACCAATGGAAATCTAGAAAATCAATCACGTAGCCTAAAAAGGCTCGATCATAGAGATTGCCCAAAGCTCCACCCAATATTAACGCCAAGGCTAGGCTCTCTAGCCAACGTTGCCTAGATAAGCGAGTCATCCACACAATGATAATGACACTGACTATGGACGACAAAGCCGTGAAGAACCAACGCTGCCACCCCCCTGCATCACTTAAGAAACTAAAGGCCGCACCATAATTATGGACATGCACTAAGTTAAAGAAATCGGTTATTACCTCACCCTGCCCGTAGGGAAAATCAGCCACTATCCATGCTTTTGTTAGCTGATCAGCTGCGACAATGAGGGTCGCCAACATAAACCACATAAGCCTATATGGCATGATACTTTCAGACTTAGGCATGAGATCGAGTTTCTCCAACGCCACTGATATTATCAATGCAGCGCCCACAAACCTCTGAATGATCTGCCTGAGTGCCAATATCTTCAATAAAATGCCAGCAGCGAACGCATTTGGTGGCTGTCGAGTGAGATACAGCGACTCTCAAACCGCCAAGAGGCGACTCTTGAAGGTCAGGAGCATCAGCCAACGGTGAAAGCACGGCTTTTGAAGTAATCGTGACAAAACGTAACTCATCGCCTAGTTTTGCAAGCGTCTCATACAGAGCTTGATCGGCATATACTGCGATTTCAGCGCCGAGAGATCCTTTAATAGCGCCCTCTTTTCTCTGATCTTCGATAACCTTATTGATCGCTTCTTTGGCCAACAAAATAGACGCCCAGTCATCATTGCTAATTGTTTCCTCACGGGTCAACCTAGGCAGCGGATACCATTCAGCGACAAAGACAGACTCACTTCGGTCCCCTGGCATAAAGCTCCAAATTTCATGAGCAGTAAAGCTTAGTATCGGTGCAATCCAGCGGACAAATGCCTCAGCAATATGAAAAAGAGCCGTTTGAGCTGAGCGTCTAGGTAGGCTATCTTCACCACAGGTATAAATCCGATCTTTAATAATATCCAGATAAAAACCACCCATATCTCGGACACAGAAATTGTGTAATTTTTGATAGATTTGATGAAATTGGAAATTATTGTAATCGCTAATAATATCGTCCTGAAGCTGAGCGGCACAGTCAATTGCCCAGCGATCAAGAGCTACTAAGTCATCATGTTTAACTGCGTGAGAAGACGGATCGAAACCATCGATATTAGACAGGAAATAACGTGCCGTATTACGAATACGACGATAGGAATCGCCTGCTCGATTAAGTATCTCATCAGATACCGCCATCTCTGCACTAAAGTCAGCTGAGGCAATCCAGAGGCGCAAAACATCGGCGCCTAGTTCGTTGATAACTTTTTGTGGTGATACCACATTGCCAATTGACTTGGACATCTTGCGTCCGTTTTCATCGACCGTAAACCCGTGGGTTAAAACTGCTTTGTAGGGCGCCGTGCCGTTAATTGCAATCGCCGTCTTCAAAGAAGACTGAAACCAACCTCTATGTTGATCTGAGCCCTCCAAATAAAGATCTGCTGGGTAGCTAAGTTCTTCACGATCATCAATGACAGAGGCATGAGTTACACCAGAATCAAACCAAACATCGAGAGTATCGGTGACTTTTTGATAATCTTCCGCATCAGCACCTAATAAGTCAGCTGCGTCTAAAGAATACCAAGCATCAATGCCTTGAGTTTCAACAATACAAGCCACCTTCTCGATCAAATTAGCCGTGTCTGGATGGATCTCTCCGGACTGCTTATGGACAAACAGCGTGATCGGAACTCCCCAGGTTCGTTGTCGAGAGACGCACCAATCAGGACTGTTATCTAACATACCCTCAATGCGCGCCTCACCCCAATCAGGGTGCCAGCTCACATTTTTAATCGCAGCTTTAGCTTTATCCAACAAGCCTTCCTTGTTCATAGAGATAAACCACTGAGGCGTCGCTCTGTAAATCAAAGGCGTTTTGGTCCGCCAACAATGAGCGTAGCTATGCGTGATCTTACCGCAAGCCATTAGCCTACCCTGCTCAGTTAACACGTCAATCACATGCTGATCGACTTTATAGACATGCTCTCCGGCAAACAGCTCAACATCATCCCGAAAAGTACCATTGTCGATGATATAATTTAAGGTGCCAATACCATACTGCTTAGCTACATTAAAATCTTCCACGCCATGGTCTGGTGCCGTGTGCACACACCCTGTGCCCGCTTCTGTAGTGACATGATCACCCAGTAACACGGGAATCTTGCGGTCATAAAAGGGATGATCAGCGACCAGGTTTTCCAGAGCCTCGCCTTGGCAACTTGCCAGCACTTTATAGTCTGCAATCTCTAGACGCTCCATCACTGACTCGAGCAATAGTTGAGAGCAGATTAAACGCATAGAGCCAGAGGCTGTTGCGCACTGCACCAAGCTGTATTCCAACTCTGCGCCCATTGATATCGCCTGACTACTTGGAATAGTCCAAGGTGTCGTGGTCCAAATTAAAACATTAATTTCACCCTCACCAGGCACCCCACCAAAGGCAATAGACAGCTTATCCAGCTGCTTGGAGTCAGTCACCGGATAGGCGACATCGATAGAAAATGACGTTTTATCTTGATACTCAACCTCAGCTTCAGCCAGAGCTGACCCGCCGACAACACTCCAGTAAACCGGCTTGTATCCCTTGACCAAATGACCATTAGCGGTGATCTTACCCAGAGCTCGAATAATATCCGCCTCAACACCAAAATTCATCGTCAGATAGGGCCTATCCCAATCTCCAAAAATACCAATACGAACAAAATCTTTACGCTGGCCATCCACCTGTTTCATTGCATAATCGCGACACTTTTGCCTAAAAACAGAATAATCGACTTTAACTCCAGCCTTACCAATTTTCTTTTCTACATTGTGCTCAATTGGCAAACCATGGCAATCCCACCCAGGGATATAAGGCGCATCGAAACCACTCATAGTGCGAGACTTAACGACTATATCTTTTAAGGTCTTATTAACCGCATGACCCAAATGAATATCACCATTAGCATAGGGAGGGCCATCGTGAAGAATATATTTCTCACGCCCAGATCGAGCCTTTCTTATTTGCCCGTAAATATCTTTCTTGTGCCATTCTTTTAAGATGCCAGGTTCTCTCTGTGACAAATTAGCACGCATCGGAAAATCCGTTTTCGGCAGATTTAACGTTGTTTTATAATCTATTGTTTGGTCGCTCATTTTCAGCCTTAAGGTCTACTATTTGTTTGCCTGGTCAAACCAGGCTCTTATGTTATTAACATCACGGCGGATATTTTCTACCAAGTCATCCAACGTAGTGAACTTTTTCTCGTCACGAATTTTATGTTTAAACTCTACGTCAATCCGCTGACCGTAAAGTTTTCCTTCAAAATCCAAAAGGTGTACTTCTAGAATTGGTTTTACTAGATCGCCAACCGTTGGCCTGATACCCACATTGGCCGCGCCTTGCAAAACTTTCTCACCGACATTCACCAACACTGCAAAAACGCCTGATAAAGGGGCGCTATATCGATGAAGCTGCACATTAGCCGTTGGGAAACCCAATTCAGTCCCAAGCTGTTGACCGTAAACAACTCGCCCTTGAATTGAAAATGGCCGCCCTAATAAGTCCTGAGCCCCGGCAAAGTCCGATTGTCGTAAAAACTTTCGCACTAGCGTGCTACTAACGCGTTGACCATCGACCTCGAGGGTTTCAGTGTCCTGAACTTCAAAATTAGCTTTAGCCCCCGAGCGCTTCAGCATCTGGAAATCACCACTGCGGTCACAACCAAAACGAAAATCATCGCCAACGATTAAATAACGAGTGCGCAAACCCTTAACTAACACCTTATCAACAAACTGCTGAGCCGTTAGACTTCTCAGCGCCTGGTTGAACTGCAAACAGACAACCTGATCAATACCAAAATCTGTCAGCGCCTCTATCTTCTCTCGCAGACGCATTAATCTTGCAGGAGCCTTTTCACCTGAAAAATATTCCTGTGGCTGAGGCTCAAAAACCATGACCACCGAAGGTAGATTTAAGGCAGCGGCTTTATTTTTCACCTGCTGCAATATAGCCTGATGACCAAGGTGAACGCCATCAAAGGAACCGATAGTTACAACCGATTCTTGGTCAGAGGCATGCAGGTTATGTAATCCTCGAATGAAACTCATTTTGCCTCGTTTTACAGCCAACATCATTACTCTCTAAACAAGGCGCAAAGTATACCTAGCAACGCGCAGAAAGGTAAGAGATAGGCCTACAATGGTGTGTTACGTCTCCACTTTTAAATGCACATGGACCGCTACGCCGGTAACCAAAAAAGTATTGTGGTTTATGGTTGGCGTGAGGTCGCCTTAGCGGGGCCGCGCAGATCTGACATTTTAAAGCCAGTTATTAAAAGCATCAAAACATAGGCTACGAATCCAGCGGCACAAAGCCCGAGAATACCTCTTGATCTCTGCCACCAAGGCATGTTCTGCCAAACCTCAGAATTTAACGCATCTAGCGGCCCAGAAACCACCACCAATACAACCAACATTACGCCAACAGCTGCACTTAACCGGCAGAAAAATCCCACCCAATGACCTGAGGCGACATAAACACCACTCCTTTTTAGATAGACATACAGGAGGATGGCATTTAAAAAAGCAGCGACTGATGTGGCTGCGGCTAACCCTAGATGCCCGATCTGCCAGTAAAAATGCAGGGGCACCACAAAAAGAATGTTAAGCACCATATTAGTCACCATAGCGATAATGCCAATACGTACCGGTGTGCGCATATCTTGACGAGCAAAAAAGCCAGGAGCGAGCACCTTAATCAACATAAACGCAATCAGACCCAAGGCATAGGCCCGCAAACTTAGCGTTGCCATTGACATATCCCGAAGGGTCATTACGTCGCCATAATAAAACAGGGTGACTAAAATGGGCTCAGCTAATAGCACCAGCGCCGCAGAAGCCGGCACCGCAATAAGCAAAATCATTTTTAGCGCCCAGTCTAATGTCTCAGAATATTCCTGAGTTGAACTCGCCGCATGATGGCGCGACAGATTAGGTAATATTACCGTCGCAATGGCGACCCCAAATACACCTAGAGGCAGTTCCGACAAACGATCCGAGTAATACAACCAAGAGACACTTCCCGTTGGTAAGAACGTCGCTAGCATGGTGTCTAGTAGTAAATTTATTTGGCTAACAGAAACTCCAAATATTGCCGGCCCCATTAGCTTTAAAATCTTACGCACACCGGGATGATGCCAATCAACTTTAGGTGCTGGCAGCATGTGTATACGGAGTAAAAATGGAATCTGAAAAATAAACTGTAAAATCCCCGCAATTAAAACACCCCAAGCGAGAGCAAAAGCGGGCTGTTCAAACATGGGCGCTGCGATTAGAGCCGCTGCAATCAGCGATATATTCAACAAAATAGGTGTAAATGCCGGCACCGCAAACCGATCATAGCTATTAAGAATGCCCCCAGCTACACCAGTCATCGAAATAAACATCAAGTAGGGAAAGGTAATGCGTAACATCTCCGCTGTCGCAGTAAACTTTAGGGGGTCATTAAAAAACCATTTTGGGGCAAAAATAGCTGCCATGGCAGGTGCTGCCAGAACGATAACCAGCGTAAACAATAAAAGGGTAAGGCCCAAAGTGCCACTTACTCGACTTATTAAACTTCTTACTGCAGCCTGACTACCCTGCTCTCGATACTCGCCCAATATCGGCACAAATGCCTGAGCAAAGGCTCCTTCAGCAAATAACCGACGAAAAAAATTAGGTATTTTAAAGGCGACAAAAAATACGTCTGCAAATGCCTCGGCGCCAATAACTCTGGCAAATACAACGTCTCGAGCAAGCCCCATAACACGGGACAGCATGGTAAAAAAGCTAACGACACCACTAGAACGCAACAAACCATTGTCTTTAGGATTGCCTGAAGACTCGACGAAAGCCCCAGTAGGCGCGCCTTGATCATCTAACTGTGACCGTTCCTGAGTCAAAAGAGCACCTATTCATTATGTGTTTATAAAGTACAGTTTAACCACTGACATCGCTGCGGCCAAGCAAATCTAAAAACCCCAAGATTAGATAATACTGTTAGACTTGCAAGCGAAGCATCTCAGTAACCGTTTTCAAACTAAATAAGCCTAAATAAAGCATGAAAACTAGGTTGAATATTACAACTAAACCCTGTATATTTCCGCGCCTTTAGCGAGTCCATAAAGTTAGGAGTAAGAAAGTTGGCAAATTCAGTACAAGCAAAGAAACGCGCACGCCAAAACGAGAAACGCCGCCAGCATAATGCCAGCCTGCGCTCTATGGTCCGCACCTATTTAAAGAAAGTTGATGCTGCGATCGCCTCTGGTGATAAAGCAGTGGCGCAGGAAGCGTACACTGCTTCTGTGCCAGTTATAGATCGTATGGCCGATAAAGGAATTATTCACAAGAATAAAGCCGCGCGGCATAAGAGTCGTTTGAACGCTAAAGTTAAGGCCCTTAACGCAGCGTAAGAACCTCTCAAAAAGAAAAACCGGCATTAGCCGGTTTTTTTTCGTCTGTAACTTAGTCAGTGATCGACCTACAGTTGGGCGTTAACTACCATATTGTCTCGATGAATCAACTCATCATCCTCGCGGTAGCCTAGCACCTCTAAAATTAACTCTGTGCCTTTGCCTTTTATTTTAAGAGTCTCCACTGCACTATAGTTAACCAACCCACGGGCTATTTCTGCACCTGTTTCATTCACACAACTCACTAGGTCACCCCGACTAAACTCTCCACTTACGCCTTTAACCCCAACAGGCAGCAAACTACGACCCTCTTTTGACAGCACGGCCACCGCTCCAGCATCAAGAATCAACTGCCCCTTAACCTGTAACTGACCCGCTAACCATTGCTTGCGAGCCGCGATGGGTTTCTGACTCGCGGATAACAATGTTCCAACAACATCACCGCGACCCACTCTAAGAAGAACCTCTTCGTTACGGCCACCGGCAATCACTGTATTACAACCAGAGCGGGCCGCTAAACGCGCCGCCTGAAGTTTAGTAACCATGCCGCCACGCCCCAAACCACTTGCACTATCGCCAACCAATGCATCCAGAGCATCGTCATCAGCCTGTGCATGAGGTATTAATGTGGCCGTTGAGTCATGGTCAGGATTGGCGCTATACAGCCCATCTTTGTCAGTCAATATCACCAATAGGTCAGCATCAATTAAATTAGCAACTAAAGCGGCCAAGCTATCATTGTCACCAAAACGAATTTCATCTGTAACAACGGTATCGTTTTCGTTAACAATGGGAACAACACCTAACTCCATGAGCTTTTTTAGGACACCACGAGCGTTCAAATAGCGCTGTCTATTGGCTAAGTCATCGTGGTCAAGCAAGATCTGTGCGGTAGCTCGAGTGAATCGCTCAAAGCTACTCTCGTAGGCCTGAATAAGCCCCATTTGACCCACCGCAGCGGCGGCCTGTAATTCATCAATGCTATCAGGTCTTTGTGTCCATCCGAGACGGGCAATACCCTCGGCAATAGCGCCTGAAGAGACCAGTACAATCTCATTGCCCTGATCAAGTAAAGTCGCTATTTGGCTAACCCACCCATCAATAGCAGCTCGATCAAGACCTGCACCATCATCGGTCAATAAGGCGCTGCCGATCTTAACGACCCAGCGTTTAGCATCTTTAGCGACCGTCCTATTCACCTTACATTACTCCGCGTAAACCACTTCAACATCGTTATCATCATGATCGTCATCATCACTATCATCATCTAACTGTGATTGCTGGCGAGCCGTACGACGAGTTTCTGCAAGACCTTCAATTCGATCACGCGCCTCAGCCTGAATTTCCGTGCGCCGCGCCTCTGCAAGCTCAGCCAAGTTTGGGTCAACCAACTCTCGTTGCCGATGATCGTCAATGTAATCCATTATCGCTGCACACAGAACTTTAGTACCCTGAGATGCCAAACCAGACATTCTAAAGACCGGCCCTTTCCACTCTAAATCATCTATGACTTGCTGGCACGCTACGTCAATATCTTCCTCGCGCAATAAGTCGACCTTATTAAGTATTAGCCAGCGATCGCCTTCAGCCAATGTAGGGCTGAAGGCATCTAACTCACGCTCAATAACCTGCGCATTTTGTCCGGATGTTGATCCATCATACGGCATCATATCGACCAGATGTAACAACAGTCGTGTCCGGGTGAGATGTTTTAAGAACCGAATACCTAGCCCAGCACCCTCAGACGCTCCTTCAATGAGGCCAGGAATGTCAGCCACCACAAATGACTTATCGCCACTCATACCCACGACACCTAAATTAGGAACCAAAGTGGTAAAAGGATAGTCAGCGACTTTGGGACGTGCCGCAGAGACCGATCGAATAAACGTCGATTTACCCGCATTGGGCAAACCTAGCAGACCTACGTCGGCCAACACTTTAAGCTCGAGTTTTATTTCTCTGACTTCTCCATCCTGCCCTGGCGAAGTCTGGCGCGGTGCACGGTTAGTACTCGATTTATAGCGAGTGTTGCCCAGACCATGGAATCCGCCTTGAGCTACCTTAAGTTGCTGATCTAGCACGGTGAGGTCGCCCATCACATCACCAGTTTCATTATCAAGCACTGTAGTACCTACAGGTACCTGCAATATTAAATCATCGCCACCACGGCCAGTGCACTCTGCGCTGCTACCCTGCTGTCCACCTTGAGCTTTATAGTTACGGGTATAACGAAAATCGATAAGCGTATTCAATCCCTCTTTAGCGATCAATACGACACTGCCGCCGTCACCACCGTCACCACCGTCAGGACCACCTTTGGGAATATATTTTTCACGCCGAAAGCTTAGGCAACCATTACCACCTTTGCCGGCGTGAACTTTAATTGTAGCTTCATCAACAAATTTCATAAGAGCAGTTTACAGTTGCCAAAGGGTTTAGTCATTTCAAGAATTGAGGATCTATTTTTAAAAAAATTAGCGCCCATAAAAAAAGCCCCGCGTAGGGGCCTTTTTAACTGAATGGAAGCGTCTACGCAGACACTACCTCAGCATATTTACGATTGTGCGGGCCTTTTTGTACAAACTGCACTTTACCCGTCGCTTTTGCAAACAACGTGTGGTCTTTACCAATACCAACATTGTTGCCAGGATGAAACTTAGTTCCACGCTGACGAATGATGATACCACCTGCATTGATTGCTTGACCGCCATAGACTTTCACGCCAAGTCGCTTGCTTTGTGAATCGCGACCGTTACGAGTACTACCACCAGCTTTCTTGTGAGCCATTGCTATATCCTCTTTGGATTAACCAGCATTAATGCCAGTAATCTTAACTTCTGTATACCACTGTCTGTGGCCCTGTTGAGTGCGCGAGTGCTTGCGACGACGAAACTTGATGATGTTTACTTTATCACCACGACCATGAGATACAACCTCAGCCGTCACTTTACCACCCTCTACATGAGGGGCACCAATCTTGACTTCAGCACCTTCGCCAACCATCAAGACTTCTTCGAAATCGATACTATCACCAGTTGCAATCTCAAGCTTCTCAAGACGCAGGGTTTCGCCCTCTACGACTCGATGTTGCTTTCCGCCACTTTTGATTACTGCGTACATGTTTTGCTCCAATTTATAATGACCCTTTCACGGCCTGATTCTGTCGCTTCAAGTCGTTGAGCTAATAGCCCCTTTGCGAGGGCGGCAATTCTAATGGAACACCCCCGTCTTATCAAGCATTTAAACAGTGAAAACAACAGTAATCTGCCGGATTTAAAACAGGTGGCACAAACTGACCAATAATGGAGACACCAAACCAAGCTCTAGACGATCTAATTAGGCGCCGTCAAGCCAGATCAGGGAAGCATTACGCCCTGTTATTTGATCTCTACGGTAGGAGAAAAAACGCTCTGAATCATTAACGGTACAAAACTCTCCACCGTATACCGCAGATACACCGCAGGCCTGCAATTCGGCCCGGGCTAGAGCATAAATATCAGCCAAATACTTGGCGCTTGCATCTATGAAGGCATTTTTAATCGCACCCTGATGGACGCTGTTTTGCGCGTTACTTAAAAAGGCTTCCCTAACGTCTACACCAACCTCAAATGCTTGAGGGCCAATGGCGGGACCTAAATAAGCGAGGATATTTTTTGTAGAAGAGAATTGACTAAGGGTTCTGCGCAATATGCCATTGGCAAGCCCACGCCAGCCTGCATGAACAGCCGCTATCTGAGTGCCGGATTGATCACATAAAAGGACCGGTAAACAATCTGCCGTCATCACCACACAGGGGACACCGGATTGATCGCTAAAACTGCCGTCAGCATCCGGAACACCCTTCGCATCTGGCGCATAAATTACCTTAGTACCATGCACTTGATTCAGCCACACTGGCGACATTAAAAGGTTAAGGGTGGTTTCAAGTGCATCACGGTTAGCCTGAACGGCTATCGCCGTGTCACCAACATGCAATGCAAGATTGTTTTGGTTAAAAGGGCTCTCACTGCAGCCCCCTGCCCTAACAGTCATAGCTGAGCGCACATTATCTGGCGCCGGCCAATCTGGAACAAAAAAAGACATCGCTTAACTATCCTATCGCCAAAGCTTCAAGTAAGTTTTGCATATCCTCAGGTAAGTCGGTAGTCCAACCAACTTCCTTGCCGGTGGCAGGATGTACAAGCGCCAACTCGCGAGCATGCAAAGCTTGACGACCAAACTGCCGCAGACACTCTTGCAGCTCAATCGAGGTGCCCTTATGAATCCGCAAACGCCCCGCATAGGTATCATCTCCAACGATAGGGTGCTTTATATGCGCCATATGCACTCGAATCTGGTGAGTACGGCCCGTTTCTAGCTTAACCCGCAAATGACTGTGGCTGTCAAACCGCTTAAGCACGCGATAGTGGGTTCGCGCCTCCTTGCCGTCAGTGATTACCGCCATTTTAGTACGCTGATGTGGGTGCCTGCCAATGGGCTGATCCACTGTGCCACCAGCTATCACACAGCCAACAGTAACGGCTTCGTATTCACGGCGTACTGTTCTGGCTTGCAGTTGCAGAACAAGGTCAGTGTGCGCTTGCAATGTCTTAGCTACCACCATCAAACCCGTAGTATCTTTGTCCAATCGGTGCACAATGCCTGCCCGTGGTACTGACTGAAGTGAAGGGCAGTGATGGAGCAACGCATTAAGAACAGTGCCAGAACGGTTGCCTGCCGCGGGATGAACCACAAAATTTGCCGTCTTGTTAATGACCAATATATGATCATCTTCAAATACGATACTTAAGGGAATATCCTCTGCCTGCCAGTCTCCTTCTGGCTCAAGATGGGCATTAATCGTGAGTGTTTCACCACCGAGCAACTTATGCTTGGGTACCTTCTGCTGATCATCAACTTTTAACTCACCCTGCTTAATCCACTGTTGCAGACGCGATCGCGAAAATTCACCAAATAGCTCAGCCGCTACTTGATCTAATCGTCGGCCACAATCTGAAGGCAGCACCATGGCTTTACGCTCAATATTATCTAAATTATTAGTCAATTCATCTGATCCATTTTTACTTATTTCATTAATTACTAAACTTATTCTAAATTAATCGCTCTAACGAAGGCGATTTACTACCAACTAGCATCCAAAAATGGAAGAATTATTGGTTTAGTTAGTGGGCTGTGGTTAAATAGCCGACCTCGTCGAGTGGTGACTCGACAGAGCCTACAACTGAGAATATTACATGAAAAACTTGTCGTTTATGTTGTTGATTTTGACTTTATCGCTCTCCTCTGGATGCTCGTGGCTTGGATGGGGTGATGATGAACAGCCAGAAGAGGATACAGCCGGCTTTACCGAACGTAATTTTTACGACAAAATTCAATCGAGTCTGAACGCTAGTAATTGGGGCGTTGCCATCAGCAACCTGCAGCTCTTAGAGTCTCAATTTCCCTTTGGTAAGTATGCGGAACAAGGACAACTCGAACTAATCTATGCCCAGTACAAGTCAGGTGACTACGAATCAAGTATTGCATCGGCAGATCGCTTTGTTCGCTTGCACCCACAACATCCTAATGTCGACTATGCTTTTTACGTTAAAGGTTTATCAGAGATCTCACAGACAGGGGGGTTCTTCGACAGCTTTATGCCTACCGACAACAGCATGCGAGATATTGGAACTGCGCGCGGCGCTTTCACAACCTTAAGCGAACTGCTATCGCGCTTTCCTGAAAGCCCTTATGCCGACGATGCACGTAAACGTTTGGTAAGTTTACGCAACCGACTGGCTCGGGCCGAAATTCATGTGGCCAACTACTACTTCGCCCGAGGTGCCTATTTGGCGGCAGCTACTCGGGGGCGTTATGTTGTAGAGAATTTCCAACAATCACCCGCTGTGCCCGATGGTCTAGCGGTCACCGCCCAGGCCTATTATATGCTGGACATGCGAGAGCTAGCCGACAACTCCGTCAAGGTATTGGCTGCCAATTATCCGGAGCATCCTGCTCTTGATGAAAATGGTCAATTTGATTTTGATCAACGCCTCATCGGTAACGAAGATACATTCTTAGACAAGCTGTCATTTGGCTTGCTTAAACGTATTAAACCGCCTGCGTTTGATACCCGTACAATCTATGACAAAGCAACCCGCGAGGCTGCATTGATCAGTGGCGAGGCTGCAGGTACTATTTTTGGTATGAAAACAGCCACAGCAGTTGCTGTGGGCGTCCTTGGCGCCGCTGCGATCGCCAATGGTGGTGGTAGCTCTTCCAGTGACGGCGGTGATGGCACTACAGGCACCACAGGCACAAATACTGGCACTACAGGTACCGGCGGTTCTGGGACGACTGGAACGACTGGAACGACTGGAACATAAATACTGTAGGAAGATGACGTTTATCAGTAGGACAAGACGTGATCTTCCTAACGTAGACTCACCTTTGGACTAACAGGCTAATCAGCCTGTGTCCCCAACCCCAGGTGGACAAAATATCATCATGAACAAGCAAGACATTATCGATGAGATGCGGGTCCTTCCCGCTATTGATCCAGACTTTGAAATTTCTCGCAGAGTCGCGTTCATTCAGGGCCAACTTACTAATGCTGGTGCCAAAACCCTTGTTCTAGGTATTAGCGGTGGGGTAGATTCCTCGACCTGCGGTCGTCTAGCCCAGCTAGCCGTTGATGGTCTAAACCAGCAGTATGATTGCACAGACTACCGGTTTGCCGCTGTACGCCTGCCCTATGGCACCCAGAAAGACGAAGATGATGCGCAGGTGTCTCTGGCCTTTATTCAGCCTAGTCTAAGCCTCACTGTGAATATCAAAGAGGGTGTTGACGCCATCAACGCCAGTGTCTGTGCAACGCTTGAAGACAACGGTCTATTGCCCAACGCAGACGCGGTTGATTTTGCCAAGGGCAATGTTAAGGCGCGGGCACGCATGGTGTCGCAATATGAAATAGCCGGCATGCTCGGTGGTCTTGTGCTGGGTACCGACCACTCCGCAGAGAACATCACAGGGTTTTACACCAAGTTTGGAGATGGCGCCTGTGACTTGGCACCGCTGTTTGGCCTGAGCAAACGTCAAGTGCGCTTGCTCGCCAAAACCATGGGTGCGCCTGATGCCCTAGTGACCAAAACGCCAACGGCAGATTTAGAGTGCCTAAGCCCGCAGAAAGAAGATGAGCAAGTGCTTGGCCTGTCCTACGATGACATTGATGATTTTCTTGAAGGCAAAGCAGTCAGTGCTGAGGCAGAACAGCGGTTAATTGCAATCTACGCCAAAACGCAGCATAAGCGTTTGCCTATTGCCACGGTTTATGATTAGTTAACTGCGGTAAAATTTTAGTCGACATCCTGAAATCGATAGGTTCTGCGCAAGTCAACACTGTCCATTAACAAATCTGCTATTACAGGGCCCGTGTAGTCGGTAGGTGCCGTACCCGAGTATGAATCCAAACAGCCAGCATTGTCTGTGCTTTTGTAACGAAACCCCGTTGTCACCGCAGCCGTTGCTCCCGATGTGCTGTGAGTGGCAATCACCTTAGTTTCCCAATCAGTGAAGTATATTGATGGCTCGCAAGTGGTGCATTCTGCCAGTAATTCTGCAATGGTCACTTGCTCTAATTCAACAGCAGAATTCCAACTACCTTTTTCTGTGCAAACAGCGGCGGTTCCGGTAAAGCGAATCAACCCTCCAGAAGATTTTTTGAAACCACCACCACAGTCAGGAATAACCAAATTACCAACAACTGTCAGATGAGAGCTACTATCAAGATGCGGATGCTTGCTCCATGATGCGCCACTCAACCAGTAATATCTTCCAGAGTAGTAAGAGTGTCCTGTCGATGTTTGTTCCGTCCCTGGCAAAGTATCTAATCCAGAATCGACAGGTCCCGTCCATTGCTGAATGCACTCTGTACTTGTCGAAATTGACGTGCTGTGAGTATCAAAACCTGTAAATAATGATCCAAAAACCTCATTCTTATTGTCAGGATAGCTAGAAATCAAATAGTTCGATGCATTTTGTGCAACTCTTTCTACCTCTTGCAGACGTAGGTGATTTTGTGCGATCTTGGTATTATTGTTACTTAGGCTCACTGAGCTTAAACCGAGAATCGTTAAAACGACCAGTATTATCAGAGCTGTGGGAAGAACAGCACCTCTCTGCCGATAGACGGCATCACTTAAATTCAAGACGTTCAATCGCCTAGCCTCATTGTTAAATTTGTAGGTTCGGTCACGCTAACAAATAAACGTCGCTTGAATCTATCATTAGTAAAACTTGACGTGTTACCCGCGTAAAAAAAGCTCGTATCACTTGCAACGATTTGAGGCATAGCACCACTAACCAATAATGATATTTTTACTGATATTAACGCTTGCCATTCATCCCTATTCGCTGGGAAACCAATCTTGTCAGCGACATTGTCGTCATTAGTATCAATCCCGTATTCCACTTGGAAATCTACAACGGAATTAGCTATTGGTTCAGAAATCCAAGCGCCATCTTCTCTGCTCATTGTTCTAAAAGTATTGTTCTGATCGATAAAATAGAACGAGTGCAGATATCGATAAATGGGCATTCTTGTTGTTGCGTCCATTTCTAGCAACGGAAAATTATCCCAAGAACCAAGTGCTATTCTTACCACTGTGTCTATATCCGTTACGGAATTTTCAGTACCCGTTTTGGCCTGAAGATAATAGCTGTCTGGATTTAGAGGGTTTGAATACACAATCTCTTTTGAGCTTGTTCGCCGTATCATCAATACATCTGAACCAGCCAGTGGCTGAAAGCTAGTATCGCATAGGCTATCGGTTCCTGACATATCATTTAAACCATCGATCGAAAATGTAAGGTCATCCCATTTCATAACGGGACGGCACATCCATCGCGAGGGTGATGTTGATTTTGAAGGTATATCGGTAAGCCTACCCAAAAATCCCGCCATACTAATTTCTTTTTGCAAAAACTGAGTTAAATATCTCCCTGTCTCATTGATCTCACTACTATTATTTAAAGTCTGACTTGACCTCAAAGACGATAACGATACCTCTAATACCGACCATGTTATAACCAGCCCAAGTGCTAGAGCCATCATTAGTTCAATTAAGGAGAAGCCTGAGCTGTGAGCGCGCGTAACAAATTTGCGCCTTCTAATAAGCATCCTTTTGTTACCACTTGCACTTATAACAATCATCAGTCGTCTGAGCTCGGATGTTGTATAGAAACACCGCTGGGAATACTATGACCATGCCCTAGATAATCATGTATGTAGCATCCGTCCTCATTATTAAGGATTATATTACCAGTGTTCAATTGGGGTGAAGGGACTTGATGGCAATTGAACTCTTCAATTTTAATAGACCCATTATTTATCGTTAGGGTATGTCCATTTAGACACAGATCAGTCATCTCAAGATTTCCTGAAAAAGTAGTATTTTGAGTTAAATACATAGAATGCCCTGTATAGCCATAGCTGCTACTTCCTGATGAGGCAGTTATCCATCCGCCAGCCGGCGTCCAACTCGTTGAACTACATGGTTCAACGTCCTCACAGGAATCATCTAACTCACAAATTGGTGGGCATGTATTATCATCCGCGCAGTTTGGTGGGGATACGTATGGATCGATTGAAGGAATAATAACGTCATATGAAATAACCCTACGCAAATTTACACTGCCAACGTTATATTCATCTTTACCACAAGCCACGCCTGCATCTGACACTTTTGACTCGGAAAACCCTCGCCAAGCAACTGAAACTGTATATTTTGCAGGTGCTAAGTTAGTTCTAATTTGGTAGTCAACACACCCACGCGCCTGGGCAGGTGCACCCATGTCAGCTGTACCCATTTTTTCATGCTCTCCATCAAGAAGAGCATCCCAAGTATTTGCTGCCGCTGCACTCTGAGTAAAAGAGGAGCAGCTAAAGACGGAGTTATAATCAACACCAAAAGTCGTGGGTGTGAAACCTGTACAGTGGGTCGCTATATTTGGATCAGACTTTATCCGCTCGATCATGTATTCGGCCAAAATTGAAGCCTGTACACGATTAGATGCTTCCAGCTCTGCAGTTAATGATCGATTCTGCAAATTGAGAAAACCTAACAATCCAACTGCCATAATCACAAAAGTTACGAGCACTTCGACTAATGTAAAACCTTGGACAGGCTTAATTTTTGCTACATGTGGATGAGACCTTTTTAGGCTGGACATGAGGCCGATTCCTTGACTGTCGCAGAACCTGCTTTATTTATATAGACAGTATATACAGGAATGTCACTGTTATTACTGGCATCTTTAAAACAGATTTTTTTGGACTTATTTTCATTTACACGGCCTGTCTTGCCAGCCAAAACAAGACCCTTTTTAGCGTTACCTTTTAACTTAATACTACTCGCTTCAAGCTGGCGCACTAAACTTATGTCTACTGTGTCGTTGGGTTTATTAAAAACATGCCAGCCGTCACGCATCTTTTCCCATGAGCCGCCAGTGACGGAAGTTTTACCAATTTGTCTTATGCTTGTATTTAAACCTGTTTTCCTCGCTTCAGAACGCGCTAGCGCAACAGCACTTTTAAAATCATTCGCGGCTGCTTTGACTCTTTGCTGGCCAACTAGTTGATTGAAACTGGGCACTGCAATTGCCATTATGATAGCCGCAATGCTAATCACCACGAGCAACTCAATCAGCGTAAACCCGCTGTGTGTCTTGGTTAAATATCGTGAAGGGTTTTTATATCGCATTACCATGCTCCCGTTTTTGAACCAATATTGTCTATTGATAGCACGCCGTCAGCCAACTGAATGCCGCTATTAACCGGCGTTGCCGTGACTGTAAAAGTCGCAGAGCTTGTTTCCGTTAAGGGAAGCGAAGTAATGGTGTAATAGCTAGCGACTCTGCCTGGCGTGCTGAGTAATGCACTTGATCCTAGAAGCGTTGCTTGATTGGCGTAACCATTACCATTATTAGCGAGAAAATACTGATGCTGAACACTGGCCGCCTCAAGTAAAAATTGCTGTGCAGCTGCTCGGTTACCTTTGACTATATATTGTTGATAACTGGGATAAGCCATTGACGCAAGAATGCCAATAATAGCAACCACTATTAGCAGTTCGATTAGGGTAAACCCAATGTGGTGTCGACGAACATCCATGTCACAATTCCAAAACATTATTTATACCTAGGATATCCATAGTCTCTTCCTTTTCCCTGGTAGAGGCGACAAAAACGAACATTCTTTGTCATTAATTTTTCAAAAATGAGAGCTATGTCACAATTTCGGTCTGCTATGGCCGGTCAAGCGGTTGGCGTACACCTAATAACACCGCTTGCGGACTCATGATAGCCGTCGTTGTTAGTATCCACCGATAATCGAATACGACCGCTTCTGTAGATAATAACCTGACGCCCATGAGTCATATCTGGGACTGAACTGCATACCTGAAAATTACCCGACTCTTTGGATTCTCCGGTCATTTTAAAGCGCACATAGGCACGATTAGAGGCGGAGAGTTTTATGGTTACCCCTCTAATGTCTGAGGTTTTCTTTAGAGGCTCATCGCCACTCAGTTTATGATCATTATTGTCATCTCTAAAGACGGCAATGGACTGCCCGCCTTCTTTGACACAGGCGTTGGCAGCATCAAGTAAACACATTTTCCAAACCTGTCCTTGGGTCACCGCTAAACTTCTAGTTAAATATAAAGCATGTCGAATATCATAAATCTGCGCCGCAACTCTTTGCTTGGCGGTGAAAGTCCCCATAGAGGGTAGTGAAATCGTTAATAAAATGGATAAGATACCGATGCAAATCAGTAATTCGATAAGTGAAAACCCCTGCTGCTGAGGCTTCATTGATGAAATCTCCCAACGTCATTTTTCTAGTGTAGTGAGTTAGAGTATTACTTGGGGGTAACAAAAAATGAGTGTTGGATCACAGTACGCGCTGTTAACTAAAACCACTGTTAGCTTTTGTTAAAGGTGATGTTCGCCGTATAGATGGGAGAAATGCCGAGCGAGAACTCGGCATAGATAATCTAACCAATGACTTCCATGCGCGTGATCTCTGGTGCACCAGCCATCAGCCCGCCGAACTCGGCGCCTGCCGCTTTAAAATGCGCAGACTCAGCGTGCGCTGCGACAGCGGCTTGATCTTCGTACAGCTCCATGACGACATACTTGCCATCTACTTTTTCACATAATTTGTAAAGGTGGTTTCCTGGCTCATTCTCATTTACTTGAGCCGCAAGATTCAGCATAGCTGTCTCAAACTCTTCTTCACATCCGGATTTAACATTCAACTTAGCGATAACTGCAATCATTTTATTGTCCTTAAAATTAGAATGCCGATCATACTTAAAAAAGCATTTAACAGGCTAGTGTTTCGGTAGATTTTTTTGTAAAAACCGCACCATATTTTCACCCATGACCTGCCGAATCTGTGGTTCGGTCACGCCAGATTCGAGCAGCTCATGGGTGATAGCGACAAGTTCTGAAACATCAAACCCTGGGGTGATTGAACCATCAAAATCAGACCCTAGGGCGACATGGCCTGCGCCGACTAATTGGATGCCATAGGTAATGGCGGCGGCGACTGCCTTGGGCGTATTGTCACACACCGCACCATCCCAGAACCCAATGGCTATAAGGCCGCCTTGCTCTGCAATGTCTTGCATTAACAAATCACTAATATTACGAGCCGACTGGCAGTGACCTTGAAACCCCGTATGGCTGACCAACAAAGGTTGGTCAGATAGTGCTAGAGTGTCTCTAACCACGCTCTCAGACGAGTGAGAAACATCAATCATAATATCAAGTGCAAGCATTTGCATGACAGCCTGTCTGCCAAAATCGGTCAAGCCTAAGCCACTAACGCCATGGAGAGAGCCCCCTAATTTGTTGTCAAAGAAATGTTGCAGGCTCATCATGCGGAAGCCTTTATCATACAGCCTCTGAATATTATCCAAGTTACCATCTAGGGCATGAGAGCCTTCGGTCCCTAGCAACCCACCAATAAGACTTTGATTTAATGCGCGTCGCTGTAGAAAACTATCAAGGTCAGTTTGTGATTGAATCAACATAAAATTGTCACCGTTTCGACGCGCCAAATCGTGAATTTTTTCGGCCTGAAAAATCGCCCTTTCGGTCAAACTATTCCACGTTTTAATCGGCCAACCCTGCACCACCACAAGAGCAGTAATATTATCACGGGCGCTGGTTTGGTTGCTGTCGTAATTTTGATCCGCAGGTGACTTGGTTACTGTTGTAAACATTTGCAAGGCCATATTGCCCTGCTGCATGCGTGGAATATCAACATGCCCATAATCATATTGTTTAGATAGATCTCGGTCCCATAAAGCGCTGTCGGCATGCCAGTCACCAATCAACAAACTTGCGTGGAGTGTTTTTGCTTGTTCAGACACAACATAATTTGTGTGTGGCGAGACTCTGTTCATGTCACGTTCAATATAAGCGGGGCCTAAACTAAAGGCGACAACCACTAGAGCTACAAGTAAAACAAAAATAAAAAGGGGCGTTTTTTTCATTATCTTTTCCGTTTTTTATCAAATTTTAGTGCGGCTTAACGCCAAAATCATTGTCTGAAGAAACTCCCCAAGCTTGGCCGCCTTAGTCTCATCATAACCATTATCGCTGTGCTCTTCCGTGTATGTGCTCTGGGCTATCTCCATTTGCACGGCATGAATATCCCCCTGTGGTTGACCATAATGGCGCGTTATATAACCGCCTTTAAACCGGCTGTCACGCACCGCTGAAAACTGACTCTGTTGCATTATTTTAAACAGGTCGTTCCCTAGATCTGGTCGACAAGATAGGCTCTCAGCCGTACCCAGATTTAGGTCAGGTAATGTGCCCGTAAAAAAGCGCGGTACTACACTGGCAATACTATGGGCGTCCCACAGTAAAGCGTAACCATGAATGGCTTTAATGCGCTCAAGCTGATCTGCAAGCGCCTTATGATAAGGCTGCCAATAGGCTTGAATACGCTGGTCTATCTGGGCCTTATTTGGCGACTTTCCCTGCAGGTAAATAGCGTGCTCACTAAAGGTCGTCGTTGGACATACTTCCGTTTCACTCTGTCCTGGATACAGAGCAGAGCCCTGACTAAACCGATTTACATCAACGACGTAGCGAGAATAATTTGCGGTAATAGTAGACACCGGCATGTCAGCCAAAAAACCGTACAAACGAGGCACATGCCAATCGGTGTCAGGCAAGG
Organism: SAR92 clade bacterium; assembly: GCA_014381985.1. Taxonomy (GTDB): domain Bacteria; phylum Pseudomonadota; class Gammaproteobacteria; order Pseudomonadales; family Porticoccaceae; genus HTCC2207. The sequence goes on along the minus strand of JACNKP010000062.1, from coordinate 569 downwards.
GCAATGCCGCCTGAGTAAGGGTTTCTTTTATAGCCTGCGGCACAAAAGTACCTGAATGAGGAAAGCTCACTAATAGCGGCCCAGTGTTCTCGGCAAGAGAAACAATGTCCATATTTAACTTGCTCCAGAAGGCAGTATATCGGCGACCAAGGTATAAAAATAAGCCTCACTGATTAACGCTCTAGCGGCGGTAATATCTGGCGCAAAAAACCGATCTTCGGTGTACCTAGGGACCCGCTGACGTGTCTGGTCAACTACATTCTGTAAGGCTGGCGACGTAACATGAGGTTGATGAAACTCAACGGCCTGCACCGCACTTAGTAGCTCGACAGCAACCACATAGTCAGTGTTTTCTGTCATATCACATAGCCTGCGTGCCGCAAACGTTGCCATACTGACATGATCTTCTTGGTTGGCTGATGTGGGAATACTATCAACGCTGGCGGGATGGGCCAGGGTTTTGTTTTCAGACACTAGAGCCGCGGCGGTTACCTGAGCAATCATAAAACCTGAAATAAGCCCACTGGTTTCGACTAAAAAAGCAGGCAAGCCACCCTTCATATTCGGGG
>JACNKP010000049.1 GCA_014381985.1 SAR92 clade bacterium | reverse complement strand
TCTACTGCCTGCCGCGGACCCTCCAGGAGAACGCGGCCCTGGTGGCCGGCCTCGATGGCGCCATCGGAGACTACGTGGTCGTCCTCGACCCCCGTTCGGACCCAGCGTCTGTCGTTCCTGAGCTGCTGGAGTTCGCGCTGAAGGAGGAGAAGGACATCGTCTACGCCCTCGCGAGGGACAAGCTCTACGGGCGAGGGCTCTACCATACGCTCAGCAAGCTATTCCTGAGGTTCCTGTCGCGAATGAACGAGTTCGACTTGCCCCTCGCGATGTCGAGCTGTCGGCTCTTCAGCCGCTCGGTGCTCAACCACATCCTGGAAGCTTCGAATCGCCATCGGACGCTTCCGATCGCGCAGGCGCTGGGCGGGTACCGTTGGGGCACCCTCGAGTACGACCGGGTCTGGCGCAACATCGAGGTAAAGAGCTTGGTGCGGACGGAGGCCTTCGCGAAGGCCGCGGATCTCCTGCTCTCCGGCTCGATGCGCCCGCTGCGCCTGGTCACTCTCGTCTCGCTGGCATTCAGCGGTGTCTCCCTGCTGTACGCGGTCTACGTCATCGCCACACGCCTGATCATGAGCTCGGTCGCGCCCGGCTGGGCGTCCCTCTCGCTCCAGCTCTCCCTGCTGTTCTTCCTGGTCTTCCTCATTCTCGCCGTGATGAGCGAGTACCTGCTGAGGGTGATGGAGGCGACCAGCAACCGACCGCTCTACTTCATCAGCCGGGAGTCCCGCAGCGCGATCATGGACCACGCTGACGAAGCGAATGTGGACGCCGCGGAGCACCGCCCCGACCTAGATAGCTAGTGTCGTGTTCCGTAAGTTTCCAGTCATTAATTTGCGGCATGCACTTCGAGTACTCGACCGCAGTAGCGACGAATGCCCTTTAAGATTTGCTCTGCCGACTTTGTCCGGGTTCACGGTGTCAACGAGTGGCGGTTCATGCTGCCCTTCGAAACCGATTCGCTTCTGCAAAATCAGCATTGAGGGAAGACTCTCTGGACCCCGGAGACTTGTACCTCCCAACGCTTTGAATTGACGCCATCTCGTCTGGATGCGGAACGATGAAGAGCGAGTCTCGAATGTCCGCGTCGACGCCATCGTTCACCGCGACCGGATAGTGCCCTGGTGCCGGCGCGTACACGACGCAGTTGCGAAATCTCAGGTTCGTGTGGTGATAGGAGAGCTGAAACGTTGGCCGCTTGGGCGCGTCCATCCACGCATTCTGGAGAGGACGGAAAACGCAATCCGCAAACTCGTTATCGTCCGCGTGCCAACCCAGTGATTCGTCGAAATCAACGTGGTTGTAAGCTCCAATCCGGCCATTCCCATTTTTCGGATCTTTTGTGTGATTGAAATACATCGTTCCCTGCATGTTGAGCTGAGAACTGTGCATGTCGGAAACTCGAACTCGAATAGGGCACACGAGTTTCAAGGCCGACTTCACCTCACCGCTCGTAGTCAGGTTTCTGATCTCTGAGTCGGCCAGATACCCGACAACTACGTTGCCTCCTATGTTTCGAAGCGGTTCGTACTGCGATGCGAACAAATCCTTACGCCAGTCGCTGCTGGTCTGCCATCCATCAGAGGCATGTAAATGATTCATTCGGATGAAGCGGTTGCGCGGCCCAGGCCAATGCGCTCGAACGAGATGAGAACAACTACGAGACCAAAGCCACTCTAGATCGATCCTCTGGCAGGCGTGGAAATAGATCGACTCTTTCGGGATGTAGCGGAAATCGCATCCTTCGATGTGAATCCCCGTGTTGTACTGCATCTGGATGCCCTTGATGTTCATAGCATGACCGGGGCCCGAATCGGGGATGTCGGTCAAGTGCCTCCACGGTCCCTCGAACTCGCAGTCAACGATGCGGATATCGGAGAGCCCCGGAGCCAGCGTAAGCAGCCCGAACGCACTCAGCGCATGGGAAACGCCATCGGGTTTTCCGAGATTGCCGGTCGGGATTCCGCGAGGGCCGATCGCGTCCGGGTTGAGTTTGAATCGGTAGTTCGCGATCTCGTTCGAACCGTTCAGATACGGCGAATCGCGCGTGACGATGTGTGGCGTCTGTAGGATTACCTCGCGTCTCACTCTTTCTCCCCAATCTTTTCGATGGCGACGGCTAGTCGTCCGATATTCTCATTGATCTTGTCGATGGCCCCAGCCGTTTTGATGCTGGCCTCTCGCAAAGCCTTGATTTCAACGTCGTATTCAGGCGCGGCGTCGAGGCCGTTTCAGACGCTGCTCGATCAGGCAGTAGAGGATGGAGAGCAGGTAGGGTATGCCCTGGGCTGTGATGTGGAACTTCGAACCCCCTGCGGATCGGTTCCTCCAGTCGTTGGGCACCACGGCGAAGCTCGCTCCGTTCAGCAGCGCCTTCATCGACATCTCGACGGTGAGGTTGAACTCGCCGGAGACGAGCGGCTCCATACCCTCGATCACCTCGCGCCGGTAGCACTTGAAGCCGTTGCTGAAGTCGTAGTAGCGCTGGCGCAGCAGCAGGGCGATGAGGCGATTGCCCAGACGATTGAGCACGCGCTTCACGGGAGGGTAGTCCTCGACGTGGGCGCCCGGAACGAAGCGGGAGCCGAAGGCGCAGTCGAAGCCCTGCCCGATCCGCTCCCCGTAGGCCAGCATGTCCGCTGGCGAATCCGATGCGTCGGCCATGGCGATCACCACTGCGTCTCCGCGAAAGTGGCGCAAGCCGGTGCGCACGGCATATCCGTAGCCGTTGGGTCCGGGGTTGCTCACGTGCCGAAGCCGGGGGAAGCGCTTCTCCAACTCCTCCAGCGTCGCCTCGGTGGCGTCGCTGCTGGCGTCGTCGACGACGAGGATCTCGTACTCGCGGCCGGCGCGCTCGAACTGGGCAGCGATCTCCGCAACCGTCGCTCCGATGGTGTCGGCCTCGTTGTAGGCGGGGATCACGATCGAAAGCATGGCACTGCCCTGGGAGGGCGCTGCGTCGCCGGGTGGCCTCACGGTTGACCGTACCAGCGAAGCGCCGCATCGACGGCCTGGGCGATGCTCGCCAGGGGGTCGTCGCTGCGCCTCATCTCGATCGAGACCCAGCCCGGGTAACCCGCCCCGGCCAGGGCCCGGCCGGCCCGGCCGTGGTCTATAGCCGGGGCGGAGAAGTCCGAGAGGTGGGGCAGGCGCAAGCTTTGCCAGTCTAGTCAGCGCCTTCCCCTTCTTGGTCACTCTGTCGCAGTACAAGGTGCCGATCAGTACTTTTGCTTTCCTTATGGTCGTGGTCGCAGGAATTATTAACTACCGCACGGCTAGACTGCCCTGCCCTATAGACCCGGAACTAGGCAGAGTTTGCATGGAAACCCGACGCCGATCGCAAAGGCTCTATTTCATATCAACGGGTATTTTCGCTTTTGCGAGCTTTTTCACCTACATTGTCCCACTGATAATCTAAGCCAAGGATCCCCTATGAAATCATCATGTCATAAGCCACTTATACCTAATTTGAACCGCATCAGCGGCCAAATTAACGGCGTCGCTAGGATGGTCGATGAGGGACAATATTGTATCGATATACTTGATCAACTGAGGGCTGCAAAGTCAGCCATAACGACCGTAGAGAATAAAATTCTCGAAAAACATATTCAAGAATGTGTCACCCTTTCACTTCAATCCCAAAAAGATGTCGATACAAAGATTCAGGAATTAATGCGCGTACTCAAGCGCAAATAAAACGCCCACGTCGCTCGCTGTGCTTTTGGATTCACAGCCTTTAGTGAGTAGTCTGCAACCGTGCCTGATGCTCGAAAGCAAAACTCAACGAAAAAACACTGACAACACTAGCGATAACAATTAGCTTTTGAATGCTTGCCTGCCTAACCATTTCTTCTGCACTATCGAAGGGGTTTCCACCCATTATTTGATAGACAACATAAGCCACAACACAAACCAAATAGACACCCGTAACCAGAGCAAAACGATTGGCTACCGAACTACGCAATAACACAATAAAATAAAGCAGAGATGCAGGAACAAGAAATCTAAAGGCATTTATTGCAAAAAAAACATGTAAATCAAGATACAGATCATAGGGTGTGAGCCCTACTCCAGCAAAAAAACCCGTGCCCAAGAAAAATAGCGCGGAGCCCGCTAGAGCCAAGCGATAATTGACCCTATCTTCTCTAAACAATGCAGGCACATACAAAAAACCGATCCCAACCGCTGCAAATAGAAACATACCGACATTAAAAAAGAACGATGCAATAAAATTAACGTCTCCAGAATGAGATTGGTAACCCCCCAGATCGCTTAAAAAATTGTTAGCCAAAGAATACCCAATTTGGTCAGCGTCATGAATATTACCTCCAGGATAGCTATAAATACCCACGCATACTGCGATAACAAAAAAGCTCGGCACAAAACGAAGAACCCCAACCGTCCAAAAATGACTCATTCAAACCACTCCTTGATCAATTCTGTAAGACTACCAGAGGAATCCATACTAATCAGCAAGGGTTGCTTGCTTTTTTTACTTAAATGATAATAATAACCGTTCTCATATAGTTTTTGACAGGATGTTGTAATGCCCCGACGATCAGCCCTTCTAAATGCTGCGCTTGGAGTAGTTTTCTCGCTTTTGGCTTTTGTAATCGCTCCGACTTTATCGTACGGCGATGAGTTGAATATTTACTCTGCACGCCAAGAGTCGTTAATCAAACCTTTACTTGATCGTTTTACCATTCTCACCGGTACTAAGGTAAATTTGGTGACGGGTAAGGGCGATGCACTGCTGACTCGGCTAAAAAGTGAAGGATTGAACTCGCCTGCAGATGTATTACTAACCGTTGATGCGGGTCGTCTTTATCGGGCCCAAAAAGCCGGTGTTTTAAGACCGATTTCTTCAGAGAAACTTAACCTGGCTATACCTGCTCATCTTAGAAGTACCGAGAATCAATGGTATGGCTTAAGTATTCGCGCACGCGTCATTATTTATGCTCCGGAGCGTGTTAATGGCTCTGAATTAAGCACCTATGAGGCGCTTTCAGATCCGTCTTGGCAAGGCAAACTATGTATTCGCTCATCAAGCAATATCTATAACCAATCTTTAGTAGCAGGCATGATCGCCTCCCAGGGTATGGAGAAAACAGAAGTCTGGCTAAAGGGTTTTGTTGCTAATTTTGCTCGCGCCCCTGCAGGTGGTGATCGAGATCAGATCAAAGCCGTTGCTGCAGGACAATGCGACGTTGCAATTGTTAATAGCTACTACCTCGGAGGAATGATCAACTCTGATGATAAAGGACAGCAAGAGGCTGCCTCAAAAGTTAATTTATTTTGGCCAAACCAAAGAGATCGCGGCACTCATATTAATATATCCGGAGCAGGTATCACGCAATCGGCAAAAAACCTAGAGTCAGCTAAAGGACTACTGGTTTTTTTGGCTAACGATGAAAGCCAGCGATGGTATGGTGAGACAAACAATGAGTTTCCAGTGCGGCCTGAAGTTGAGGTCAGTAAAACATTAAGTGCATGGGGCCCTTTTAAAGCTGACCAGCTAAATGTGGGTAAGTTAGGTCAATATAATGCTGACGCTATCATGGCAATGGATCGTGCTGGTTGGAAATAAAGTCAGCAATCTCAGGCTTTAAATTCGCTAACCAATATTCAGGGAGAAGTTGGCGGTTAGGCCTGTTAATTGTGACGGTCATTGTTGCAATACCGGTCTTGGTTATTATTGCTAGCCTTAGCCAGCCGTTCTCAAGTACATGGCAGCACCTCGCTGATACTGTACTAATTGATTACATTAGCAACTCCTTACTCCTTATGGTTGGCGTCGGCTTTGGCACGCTAATTTTAGGCGTCAGTGCCGCCTGGTTGACCGCAATGTGTGACTTCCCAGGCCGTAAAATATTATCTTGGGCCTTTCTATTGCCTATGGCAATGCCCGCCTACATTATTGCTTATACCTACACTGGCATATTAGATTTTGCTGGGCCCATTCAAAGTACTCTTAGAACAACATTTGATTGGGGCTACGGTGACTATTACTTCCCTCAGGTTCGCTCTCTGGGCGGTGCTATTTGTATGCTCTCGTTGGTGCTTTATCCCTATGTTTATATGTTGGTTCGAATCGCTTTTTTAGAACAGTCTACCGCGGTACTAGAAGCCAGTCGCAATCTCGGCAAAAAGTCTTGGCAGACGTTTTTCTCAGTAGCGATCCCCATGTCTCGACCAGCAATAGTGGCGGGCGTTAGTCTCGCTTTAATGGAAACGCTAGCCGACTACGGTACTGTTGCCTATTTCGGCGTTAGCGCCTTTACAACGGGCATCTTCCGAACTTGGTACGGGCTAGGTGAATTAACCACCGCTGCCCAGCTATGTGCCTTTTTGTTACTATTTGTATTTGCTCTTATCATGGCAGAGCGATGGTCTAGGCAGCGTTTGCGCTTCCACCATCATTCTGCGAACAAAAAATTGGTGCGTATGCAACTTAAAGGTTGGCACGCCTACACTGCGTTATTAACCGGATGTTTTATCGTAGGCCTAGGCTTTGTAATACCCGCTACTCAACTCGTGATATGGGCGTCTAGTCGCTGGCAAGAAAACCTTAATGGTGCATTTTTAAGCTTACTCCTTAATAGTTTCTCCCTTGCCGCAATTGCTGCAATTTGTTGCGTGGTAGTGGCGACATTTTTGGCCTACACCAAACGCGTTTTTAATTCGCGTTTAGAACTTGGCGCAGTGGGTATAGCGAGCCTTGGGTATGCTGTACCTGGTACCGTCATCGCTGTGGGTGTGCTAATCCCTGTGGCATGGCTGGACAATAAAATAGATTTTTTAAGCAGAGCTTGGTTCGACATCCCAACTGGACTGCTATTAAGTGGAACCATTGGTATCCTCGTGTTCGCCTATGTCGTCCGTTTTCTTTCTGTCTCTTTAAATACTGTAGAATCAGGGTTGAGCGCTATAAAGCCGAGCATAGATGAGTCGGCACGCTCTCTTGGGGCGGGCCCTGGACAAGTACTAAAACGGGTGCATCTCCCTATTCTGCGAAGCAGTCTATTAACTGCCGCGCTACTAGTGTTTGTCGACGTCTTGAAGGAGCTGCCAACTACGCTTATTCTGAGGCCGTTTAACTTCAATACTCTAGCAGTTCGCACCTATGAGCTAGCATCTGATGAGCGGCTTGTTGATGCAGCTCTGCCAGCACTAGCGATTATTGTCATTGGTCTCTTACCTGTGCTATTAATTACAAAAAGTATTCTAAATGAACGAGCAAGTCATGAATAATCAACTTGTTATAAATGAGGTTACCGTTGCCTACAGCAATGTCACCGCAATATCCAAGGCCTCCTTCTCTCTTGCCGAGGGTGAAATAGGCTGCTTATTGGGCCCTTCGGGGTGTGGTAAAACGACACTCCTAAGAGCCATTGCAGGTTTTGAGCCTGTCACTGAGGGTAATGTAAGCCTGCATGGAGAATCGATTAGTAACGCTAAATATACTCAGCCTCCGGAAGATCGCGAAGTTGGTATGGTATTTCAAGATTTTGCTCTTTTCCCACATCTTAGCGTTAGTAAAAATATTGGCTTTGGGTTAAGTAAGATACCCGCAAAGCAACGAGATGAACGTATTAACGACATGCTAGCACTGGTGAGTTTGACTAATTCTGCAGAGAAATTTCCTCATGAATTATCAGGCGGGCAACAACAGCGTGTCGCTCTGGCTCGAGCTCTAGCGCCCAACCCGAAAATTCTTTTACTCGACGAGCCCTTTTCAAACCTAGACGCCGAATTGAGAACGCAACTTGCTGCTGAAGTGCGCACCCTACTTAAGGAAAACAGGGTGACCGCACTTATGGTTACCCATGATCAGGATGAGGCCTTTGCTATGGCCGATAAAATCGCGTTATTAAATAAAGGGAAGATCGTTCAGATCGATGCGCCCTATCAGCTCTACCATAAGCCCTCGAGTTTGTTTGCTGCTGACTTTATCGGTAAGGGGTCGGTCATCAATGTAGAGATTGATGCCGCAGGACTGCTAGGAAATGATTTGGGTAGCCTCTCAATCCAGACATTGCCAAAAGACCTTGGCAACACGGTTAAATTACTGGTTCGCCCAGATGATGTGACCTACGACAAAACGTCGGATACGAAATTACCGATTATCTCCAAAGTCTTTCTGGGGCCCAACTATCTCTACGAATTAGCATTGACTGACGGTCAGTGTGTCCCTTGCCTGACACAAAGTCACATAGACATCCCCATTGGCGAGAGTTTACCCGTGCGTTTTGACCTGCGCCACGTGGTTATTTTTAACGGAGAGTCACAAGTACTCTAAGGCTTTTATGTCCTGGAATGATCATCATAATCATCTAAAACGCAGATTATTGGGCGACAATTCAGCAATCGATTTAACCCCCATCAGTCGCATGTCGCGCTCGATTTCAATTCGCATCAAATCCAGCGCTCGCTCAACGCCTGGTTGCCCGGCAGCAGCAAGGGCATACAAGTAGAACCGCCCGCCTCCGACTGCCTTAGCCCCTAACGACAACGCTTTAAGGACATGACTGCCGCGCTGGATACCACTGTCCATCACCACGTCAATTTTATCGCCCACCGCGTCAACAATTTCAGCAAGCTGATCAAAGGGCGATCGACTGCCATCTAGCTGGCGGCCCCCATGATTTGATATCACAATGCCTGTGCACCCTATGTCCACTGCCCGCTTTGCATCCTCAACACTCATAATACCTTTTAAACAGAATTGGCCGTCCCAGAGTTTCACCATTTCAGCAACGTCGTCCCAATTCATAGATGGGTCGAGCATTTCATTGAGATATTGACTCACTGACACCGTCCCACCAGTCATATCAACGAAGTCTTCAATTTGTGGTAATGAAAATTTGGCATGAGTGAGATAATTAATTGCCCACCTAGGTTTTATTACGAATTGGTATGCCCCGGCTAAAGTAAGGTTCAGCGGCATTGAGAAACCAGTTCTCAAGTCTCTCTCTCGATTACCCGCAGTGATGGTATCAACGGTCAGCATCATCACATCAACGCCTGAGGCTTTGGCAGTCTCCAACATAGCCTTATTCAGGCCTCGGTCTTTATGAAAATAGAACTGATAGAACTGGGGTGTAGAATGCTTTTTTCGCAGCTCTCTTAAGCCCACCGTACCCATGGACGAGACACCAAACATAGTGCCAAACTTATCGGCTGCCGCGGCTACTGCATGCTCCCCTTGGTGGTGGAAAAGCCGTTGCAAAGCAGTGGGTGAGCAATAGATAGGCATTTCAAGTTTTTGCCCCATCACAGTGACTGACATATCGACAGTTTCAACACCGCGCAGTACGTTAGGTACCAAGTCACAGTCATCAAAACTTGCGCTATTTCTACCGTGGGTTATTTCATCATCAGCAGCGCCATCAATATAATCAAAAATAGGCCCTGGCAAACGCTTGCGCGCAAGTGATCGAAAATCATGAAAGTTATAACACTGCTTTAAACCCATAATGACACTCTTGGTGGTAAGGGATCGTCAGACTCGTATTCTGTGGGCTGGCAGCTAACAATTGAGCGTTACGACAGCCTTACTCTACTATAGATGACCGAGTAGGAATATAGATGCGGGAGCTGGTTCTTCTATTAAACCGCGCTGAATTATTCTATCTTGTTGACGCCTAGAGAGGCTCCCTGAACAACAAACGCTAAAGGTCTAAATAATAAAGCCGCCTATAACAGCGGCTTTATTGAAATCAACAGCACTAAAGTCTACTCAGTCGTTAGACGCCACACCTTCTTCATTACCAAAGCAATCCTTCTCAAGAAAATCGATGAGAGCCGGATAGAATTGTATTTTGTGCCTATAGAACAGAGTATTACTGAAATGGTCCGCATCCTCTAACCACATGGCTTTATGGGGGATATCATATTTCTGTAGCGCTTTGATATATTTCCTAGCATGCTCTGGCGGCACCCTTTGATCGACACTGCCATGGATGACAAAAAGGGGAATATTCACCTTCTCGACTTCTTTAATAGGCGAGATACTTTCCTCCCACATTTTTATTTGCTCAATCGCACCAGATGATGGAAACCGTGCCATTCGGCCACGATAGTAATTAAGCTGCTGGATGTTATCAGCCACGGCCGCCCCAGCAATAGCACATTGGTAAATTTGCTCCTCACGCGTAGCGGCGATTAATGCAGCGTAACCCCCATAAGACCAGCCAAACATCGCCAACTTATCGGGATCGGCAAGGCCTTGATCAACCAGATACAAGGCACCATCGTCCTTATCATCTTGCATTTTATGACCACCTTCACCACCGTTGATAAACGCCGCCTTGTAAAAATCCAAACCATAACTCGTCGATCCTCGATACTGAGGTTGAAGCACCATATAGCCATGATTTGCCATCAATTGGGCCCATTCGTCATAACTGGGATTCTCTCCAATAAAAGGCCCACCATGAGGCATTACCACCAATGGATATGGGGGCTTGCTATTGGGAACTGTAATAAAACCTCTGATCTTCTTTCCGTCTCGAGACTCATAGGTGATGGCCTTCACATCAGCAAGTTTATCACTGGAAAATTGCGGTTTTGTAGAGCCAATCACGATAAGATTACCATTTTTCAAAAGATAGTATGTCCCAGGATCCCTCGGTCCCCTGTTATAAATAACCATACTGCTACTATCACGGGACCGACTACTGATACTCATTCGGTCGGCATTTGGAATCAATCCCTTTAGCTGCTCGTAAATGGCCTTCTCCTCACCGTCGAACCATTCGTACTTAACATCCCGACCATCATAATAACCAACCGCCGCGATATCATCAGGATTTGTGTATGCGTTGGTGTGCCCTCTTGCAAATATCGCGCCCTCGGACCCACGGTAGATTAATTCTTTGTATTTTTTGGATTCAGGATCAAATGACCAAAGACCTTCTTTATCATTGCCATTATGCGCGATCACTAAAAGGTCACTGGGAGATAATGGGTCCACGCCAAGAGGGTACCAAGTTTCGAAACTATCTCTGCTGGTGCGATTAACAACCTGCCAATTAGTAGTTCCTTTAACACGATAATAACTCAAAAATTCATTAGCCTGCGCATCATAACCTCGCGCAAATTGGGGGTCACCGTCACCATCGAAGCGAATACCGCCAATCTTTGGAGATTCCCGAGTAATCAACTTTCTGATGTTTTTAGTAACGTCATACTCATAAAACCTAGCGTAATAAGAACCCCCTTCATATCCGGCAATCAACACCTTATCCGGCTTTTTTGGGAGAGTGCTTCTGATGCTACCTATTTCAGAGATCTTCGACCATTTTGACTTTTTCGGATCCTTATCAAGCGTTAGCACACCACCAGAATACTCATAAACTCCCTCATTAAATCCATCAATCTTATCCCGCACCTGCAATCGCGCAGTGAATATAATTATATTATCCGTTGCCCACGAGAAATTCGTCATCTCCATAGGCTTAGCGTCCATCTTGAACGGTCGTGCCCCTAGGTCATTGGCATCGTAAATTTCTAGAATTGGGTTGCCATCTTTGGTGGGTATTCTTAAAAGTGCTAACTTTTCACCATCAGGGGACAATCTTACATTGCTCATATCAGCACGTTTTGCCCACTCTTCAAGAGCATAGGGCTCAATTTTCTCTGCAGCCTGAGCTGGCATTCCAAAAACCGCTAATACGGCTAAAACCGTGCCCACAAAAAACTTACCTTTCATAACCTAGTCCCTTTTTGATCTTTATCGATAAAAAAACCCCCTCAAAACATCTGAGAGGGTCTTAATATAACTACTTTAGATTAACAATTATCTAGTTGCTACCAAACTGATATGCAAAGTTCACATAGAGAGAGCGACCCATTAGGTTATAACCATAACCAATAGGAACATTGTTAACTGAAGATACTTCGCTTCCATCAACCCTTGGTGGCTCTTTATCAAATATGTTCCGCGCACCAACGTTAATAGCCCAGTTATCTTCCTCGTAAGTCACAGACAACGTGTGCGTCATGTAATCATCAGCGTGGCCAACATCGCGACACGTATCATAGTAACCTTCCCCTAAGCATGTATCGCCATAGTATCCAGTCTCATTCGTATCATAAATATCACTATACGGGTCTCTCGCAAGAGGGTCTTGATCAACAGAGCTAATGTAATTAGATCTCAACATTACGGTCCACTTTTCATAATTTAAGCGAATGGTGGAATTTCCTTTCCAGCTAGGAAAGCCCCACTCGCTAGCATAATCTTCGAAATCTTCAACACCATTGTCATCAACAAATAGGAATGAACGCTCTATTGTATGACCTGCGTTAATAGAAATATCAACGTCAATAGCACGATCCATAATCGTCCAGGTGTCACCAAAAGTGACATTGACATCAGCACCGCGTGCCTTCTCATTATCTCGATTGAGGAAACCATTATCCAATAAAGTGATATATGGATCGCTTGGGTCAGACATATCTCGGCTAATACGACCACAGAACGGGCTTTCTCCAGTCAGCGTGTAATAGCAGTCATTAACGATATACTGGCCATTTGGCTCAATAATAGTGTTGTCAATCGAGACTTCGTAGTACGTCATGCTAACGCCAAAATCAAACTCATTGCTGAAGTCTTGCTCATACGAGAAGCCAGCAGTCCACGATTCAGATTCTTCTGGATCCAGAGTCAGCGAACCGCCCGTCGATTGCTCTACACTATAAGCACCAAACCCGCCAGTATAGCCTGTTGGGTTAACGCCATTAGCAAGACAGTTGGCTAGCACCTGAGGGTCACGCTGATCAGCACTAGGATCATAAATACCCGTAAACAAGTCAATTGCGTCTTCCGGTGTTTTACAGGGATCGCTAATAGTATTGAAACCAGTCTGGTTCGCTAGATATAGTTCACGTAAGTTGGGTGCTCGAAACGCGGTTCCATAAGTAGCGCGTACCAATAGTGAGTCAACCGGACGCCAGCCTAACTTAAGTGATTCAGTCGTATTGCTACCGTAGATCTCGTCGTCGGTATATCGGGCTGAAGCATTAATAGTCAGTTCTTTAGCAAAAGGCTTATTGGCAATCAATGGCGCCTCTACTTCAAAAAAGAGCTCGCTCATATCCTTAGAGCCGACAGCGCCACCGTCAGAGAAGTATCCAAAGAACAGGCCATCTCGAGCCACGTTGTCAGGCATCGAGTTAATTTCATCTTTACGATACTCAAAGCCAACAGCCATCTGGATAGGCCCGTTGGGCATCTCATAAACATCACCAGCCATTGAAGCATTGATGATTGTCTGCTCATACTCGGTATCAAAATCACGGCTATCAAAGAGGTAATTTGTTTCTGCTTCAGTAGCAAATGTACCAACTATGCCCGCAGGGTAAAGCGAAGGTGCAAACATGTTAACAGCAACACAACCTGGTGCTGCATCAGCGGCCAACGTTGATCCTGAATCGTTAACACAAGGAGTGTCTGTCGATGAATAGTTACCCAGCGCAAGATCCAAACGGTCGCCACGTATACCATAACGATGAGACTCACCCTCAGATATGGAGTAAGACCCGTAAAGATCAAATGTCCAATTCTTAAGCGTTCCTGCATTCATAAAGGGAAGGTCGCCTCTAAAGCCGGCTACGAATCGAGAATTCTCAAAGCTCGCCTCAGTGGATGATCTGTCATTTTCTACAGAAACAATCGGCAGAGTTCCTACTGCACCAATGGGCCCACTGAGAAGACCGAAAGTAGCTGGCGTACACCCAGCTAGTGGAATGCCGTAGCCTGCACATAGGCCCTCATAGTAAGACCCAAAACCCGCTGTAAAAACAGGGTTAGTGAAAAGTGCGTCCTGTGCCAAACCACAATCTACGCCATCTGGGTTATTGGGATTACATAAGTTATAAGGGTTATTGGCAGGCACATCAGGAAACAACTGGGGTGGACTAGACGTTTGTGAGTAATCCTGCTTAGAATACATAGTTTCAAAGTAAGCTGTTATGTTGGCGTCACCCTCAAAGGTGTACTCTCCGTAAGCCATAAAGTTAACCGTTTCATTTTCTGGATATAAATCGGCGTTTTGCTTGTAGGGCGTACCATTAAGACTGTAATCTGAATAGGAGACATCAGCTATGCCATCGCCATCACTATCTATACCAAAGCCACCGTAGGGAGCGACGCTTTCACTAAAGTTACCCCAACCACCGTTGCTGATACCAGGCGTGTAATAAATACTGCCAGTAGCCATTCCAGGCACAAAAACTCTACCCGCTAGACTGGTTGGTTTACAGTTAGATATAGCCATGCCATATGTCTCTTTGTAATAGAGATCTAACTGTCTAATTTGTCCAGACTTGTCCATTTCTAAATTTGTTTCACACTCACCTGTCCAGGGTCGGCTGCCATAGCTAGCTGACTCACTTTTGGAATAATCAAGTCCCATGCCAACAAAACCACGATCCCAGTTCTTACCCCAGGTTAGTTGTAAATTAGAATTTTCACCTCCATCATATTTAGGTGCAGTGGCTCCCATCGCTAAATCGAGACCATCAAAGTCTTTTTTCATTATAATGTTGGTTACACCACCAATCGCATCAGATCCATAAACGGAAGATGCGCCATCGGTCAGAATTTCATACTGCCCGACCAATCCCGCTGGAATTAAGCCAACGTTCGGTGCGTAGGGAGCGCCCTCGGCACCACCAGGTGCTAGACGACGTCCGTTGACTAGTACCAATGTTCTATTGGAGCCAAGACCCCGAAGGTCAATAGTCTGCGTTCCAGGACCATTGTCTAAAACAAAACCACTAAAGGTTAGGTCAACCTGCTGTCCACCTGCGGACGTTGAGCCCTGCAAAATATCTGCCGCATTGATCAAACCAGCCTCGCGTGAGATTCCTGCAGAGATAATCTGCAGCGGAGATATACTTGAAAAAGTTGTTCGCTTTAAGCGTGATCCAGTAACCACGACCTCATCCACAGCAGCATTTTCTGAGTCAAATGCCAGCTCTTTAGCCGCTACGTCTTCAGTGACAATTTCCGCTTGCACTTCTCCAGTAACAATTTTTGCCTGCACTTCGTCTGCAAGAATTTCCTCACTCTCACTATTTTGCCCTGCGTACGCTAAGGAAGATCCTAATAATAGAATCGACGCGATGGACGCCCCTAGGGTACTAGCCTTACTTTTTGATTTAACAGTCATTACTCTCTCCCGATAACTACTTAAATGGACTAATATTTTATTTTATTTATATTTCTCGAAACAACTAGCGAGTTTATTACCTCTTTCTATAGTTGTATACATATAATTCATCTACGGGGTAAGCTAAAAGTAAGATCAATATCGCCGCCGTGTGGCCCTAAAACGGCAGTGGTTCAAACGCCATTAACCATAGATTTCTAAAATGCAGTGAAATATTAGTAATTTTCTTGCGAATATTTTCGAAGCAATGACTCAGCGGGATGCCTAGGCTATGATGCCAGGGCTTATTAAGGGCGTAAGATCGCAACTCTAAATCCAGAGTTATAAAAGCCTTAGCCGGACCAACTAGATACTTTTGAGACGAGACATAATGAAAAGAAAGACAGTTTATCTAACCCTAACCTTGATTATCCTTAGCTTGATTCAGGGTTGTGAAAAAAACACCAACCAGGGCGACTCAGCAACCATCAAACAGAATACCAAAGCGCCACCCGCAATGGCTGCGATTGCCATATCTGACAGCTACGGCGCACAGGTGAGCCAGGATATTCTTAATGCCGGTGGTAATGCTGTCGATGCCGCTGTAGCGGCTGGCTTTACTTTAGCGGTCACCTTTATTGATGCAGGCAATATTGGTGGTGGCGGCTTTATGACCATTAAAATGGGAGACGAAATCGCGTTTCTTGATTATCGCGAAAAAGCACCCTTAGCAGCCCACAAGGACATGTACTTGGATGCTGAGGGGAATGTGATTGACAATATTACCTTGATCGGCGCTCAAGCTGTTGGTGTACCGGGCACTGTCGCTGGATTTTGGAAAGCTCATAAAAAGTTTGGTAAATTGCCATGGAAAGATCTTCTCAATCCAGCTATAAAATTGGCTAGAGACGGTTTTATGCCGGCTCCAGCTCTCGTTGACAATGTTCATCGCTTGAAAGGCCAGTTTGTTGGCAAAACCAATTTTAATACCTATTTTGCATCGATGAAAGTTGGCCGTTTGTTTAAACAGCCCGAGCTAGCTAAGACCTTAGGCCGTATAGCAAAAAGTGGCGCGGACGATTTTTACCGAGGTGAGACAGCGGCGCTTATAGTAAAAGAGATGCAGGCAAGTAATGGCCTGATCACAGCGGAAGACTTAGAAAGTTATAGGGCAGTTTGGCGTGAACCGGTGCGCGCGAAATGGCGCGAGTATGAAGTCATTTCTGCCCCACCGCCTAGCTCCGGTGGCTTTGCCATTGTGCAATTGTTAAAAATGAAAGACTACTTAGATGATTCCTTTCAGGGCGTCGAGCACAACTCTGCACAGTACATTCACCTAGTCGCCGAAATGGACAAAAGGGTTTTCGCCGATCGTGCTGAGCATTTAGGAGATCCTGACTTTTTTGATGTGGATATCAATACATTAATCAGCAATGATTATGTTTCCAAGCGTGCAGCCGAGATTAATCCGACAGCAATATCACCCTTAACCAGCATTAACCCCGGGCTAGAATCGCCCAATACCACTCATTATTCCATCGTGGACCAGTGGGGTAATGCGGTGTCTAATACTTATACCATCAACTGGGATTATGGCAGTGGCGTGGTCGTAGGAGGCGCAGGCTTTTTACTCAACAACGAGATGGACGATTTTAGCGCCAAGCCAGGCGTTCCGAATATATATGGTGTCGTGGGTAATGTAGCCAATGAGATTCAGCCTGGCAAGCGGATGCTTTCATCTATGTCACCGACCATTGTACTGAAGGACGGTGAAGTAGAGATGGTACTAGGCACGCCCGGAGGATCGACTATCTTCACTACTGTTTTTCAAGTCATTATCAATATTTTAGACTTTGGAATGACCCCTATTGAAGCAATTGGAGCAACACGGTTTCACCACCAGTTGGTGCCTATAGATCTTATTACCTACAGCGGTTACACCATTGGCCGGCCGTTGCCAGAACAGACAATTAAAGAGCTTGCCAATAAGGGCTATCGGTCAGAGCCTCACGCTTTTGAGTACGGTGATGTTCAGATAATTATGAAAGACGGCGACTCTTGGATTGCTGCTTCAGACCCTCGTGATCGCGGAGAATCAAGGGTTTTTGACGTAATCTCAAAAACCCTTGACCACTAGACCGCTAGACCGCTAGCGCAAGTAACTCTTACCTATAGAGTTACTTGCAGTTTAATGCCTATATTTCTCCCCGGCAATGGAACTTCGTCCTTCACGAAAGACGAGTGGTTTCTAGCCACTTCATCGAGTAAGTTTTTAGCAAAAAATGACACTCTTGCAGTCTGCTTTTTACCGAAAGTGAAGGTTTTAACTGCATTAAAATTCAGCATGTTAAAGCCACTGGTAACCGTTTCATTGGTACCAAGATCTCTTTGAGACCCGACATCCTTTAAATCAAGCTTTAACTCAAGACCATTTTGGGCATAGGAAATTCCATAAATATTTCTGTCAGGAGTCATACGAGAGATATTGCTATCATCGCGGAACTCTCCAGCGACTGAATCACGGCCAAATGACAAAGTCAGGTCACCGTTACCCAACTCAAGAACGGTACCCATCTCTAATTCATAGCCAATAAATTGCGCATTCTGCTGCAAATAATTGGCCTTAATTAAGCCGCCATGATCATCTTCATCATCATGCTCTTCGTGCACTTCTGCAGTTTCGTCTTGGAGGTAGATATAATTAGCGACATCATTTTTAAACAAGGTAACCGTTCCAAAAATACCTTCATGCTCATAAGACAGGGTTGCATCAAAGTTTGTCGATCGTTCAGACTCCAAATCAGTATTACCAATCTCCAAGCGACCAGTGGCCAGATGCGCGCCGTTCATGAATAACTCCATAGCGGACGGGGTCCTTTCAACCATTCCAGCACTGACATTCAAGTCAACGTTTTCATTGAGATCTTTACTAAGGCTCATCGCGAAGCTTGTCGCATTATAATCTTTGGAGAAGTAGTCCATCTCTTCGTTAGGATGTTCTTCCTCATGCTCGTAGTGATCTTCTTCCTCATGCTCGTCATGCTCTTCTTCGTGACTAATTGAGCCTTTTCGACGTGTGCGGTCATGTCGTATGCCTAGGTCAAGATGGAAGGAGTCTACCTGTTTACTGAGATAGTAGCCCAAAGTCATTTCTTCGCTGGCCGTTGGGTTCATAAATGCCTCTTCCCCCAAAATGGACATATCCTCATCGACAAAATTGAGTGATATTTTTTGCAGAAGGTCATCGTTGGATAAGTCGAAAATAGCGCCGTATTCTCGAGATTCATTACTGAACACTGTTGGTCCCTCTGCATGATCTTCATCACCATGCTCCTCGCCTTCATGCTCCTCGCCTTCGTGCTCTTCTTCAGCATGCTGTTCGGTCAACGAATAATCAGTATCTCTGATGAAATAATTGACCTTTTTCAACCAACTATTACTGACGATATATGCGCCTTCTACATTGACCACTTCTGAGTCAGTCGTAGAGAAAATTCGCTCTCCCTCATGCTCTTCGCCCTCGTGCTCTTCTCCTTCGTGCTCATCTCCTTCGTGCTCATCTCCTTCGTGCTCATCTCCATGTTCATCGCCATGAAACGGAATACCATAGATGCTCTCGACACTGTTGACAGAGACGCCGAAGTAGCCCCAATCGCCTGCTTTAGAGACGCCCAATCGCAGTGCATTGTTCTCAAAATCAGAATTAGACAGGAACCCTACTTCTTCTTCGTGCTCATCTTCATGCTCATCTTCGTGCTCGTCATCGTGGTCCTCACCATGAAGTATGGCGCCAGTTGGAACATCAAAATTATCGAACTGAGAATCCTTATAGGCAAAACTGAAATTCAAACCGCCAAGATTATTTTGGTAAGAAAGGTTATGGCTATCGCCGTCATTAACCGACTGCGCTTCCAGACCAAGCTTTAACTCTGAGTCTGTGAAATCTTCTCGTGCAATAGTGCTATCAACAATATTAATGATGCCGCCGATAGTGCCATTGGCGTAGAGTAGCGAAGACGGCCCTCTGACAATTTCAATTTGTTGTATGTTGTTCAAATCAACATCGTTAACGTGGTCAGCGCCAATTCCGCCAACATCCCTCACAACCATTCCGTTATTGAGAATTTTGACACGATTACCGGACATACCACGAATAATTGGCTGGCCGACGCCTGAACCATAATCTGATGAAGAAACACCCAATAGACCGTCCAATGATTCTCCTAGACTTTGAGAGGCATTGGTTGAAAGATCTTCACCACTGACCACATGAAGTGGATTTTCAATATCGCTTAATGTTTGATCTATCAAAGATGATGTAACGATCACTTCTTCTATTTCATTTGCAATTGCATTAACACTTAATAAAGCGCTCACCAAAACGGGAGCATAGATACGTGGGTTCATAAGAGAACCTCCTAAAGAATTTAAATTTAATGTGTAGTAGATAAAATTAAACTTAAACTTTAGGCGGTGCTCGAGAGAGATAGAGAGAGAATCTTGAACGTAAGGGCCCTGAAACAGGCTCTTGGGAATATCGGTCAATAACAAAACTGGCTACAAGTACATCACTGACAGAAGAAACTAGGGTGCCTTTGAATACATGGCAACTATCACACTCTAATTGTGTACCAAAGTTTTGGCCAAAAGTATGCGTCGAGTCGTGGGCTAGATTATTAGCCACGAAAAACACTGCCATGAGTAGCAGTAGCGCAGAATACTTTTTAAATCTAATCACTGACAATACTGTAACCTTCCAATTTACCGATAATCTTAAACGGCATACAAGTGGCCACTATAGAACATTTCTACATGATTGCAAGGCACAGAACATGACAGCCTTCACAATAATGACACTTAATTAACAACAGTGTTTTGACGTAAAGTCCTCCGCACAGCTGAAAATCAATCGTTTGCGTTGTGGATCCATATTTTCCAGAGTTTTACGCATAAACGACAAGCGTGGATTATTTTTCAATACACCCATGTGACGGCTTACAAAACGCCAGTAGAGTCCATCAACGGTATTGCACCAATCGCCTTTTTTATAGTCACTCATTTTTAAAATATAATTGGACCCGCAAATGTATGGCTTGGTGGCAAAAATACCACCATCGGCAAAGGTTCCCATACCAAAAACATTGGGGGTCATAACCCACTCTGAGGAGTCTACATACATTTCCATAAACCAGCGGTAGACATTTTTTGGGTGCACCTCACACAATGTCATAAGGTTAGAAATAACCATCAATCGATTAATATGGTGGGTATAACCATATCGATCAGAGAAATTAATGGCATCATCCAACGGCGGTATCCCGGTATCACCAGAATACCAACTGTCTTTTAGCGACCCGCTAAAATTAAAGAAGTTACTCTGCAGTTGGGTCTCACCATGATGCTGATAGACCCCTCTAATAAACTCTCGCCAACCAATAATTTGTCGTAAAAAGCCCTCAACCGAATTCAACGGCACATCATACTCTGCAGTGAATTCCAGTACTTTATCAATAATGTCATTGGGCGTAATTAACCCCATATTGAGGGAAGGACTTAATGCGCTGTGAAACATAAAGGTGTCATTTTGCAAAATTGCATCTTCGTAGATACCAAAATTCTCAAATTTAACCTTTAAAAAATAATCGATGTTCTCCAGAGCATCTGTGCGCGTGAGGGGCATCCAAACATCATCCATTTGCCCTGGGTGGTCAGCAAATTTTGACGCTATGGTTACTTTTAACGATTCTACATATTTAGACTCTCTGGGCTTATAACGCTCAGGCAGCGGCAGGCCCTTAGGGATTTTCTTGCGATTATCTTCATCAAATGACCATTTTCCCCCCAACGGCTTTTGTTTATCATCCATCAATAAATTGAGTTTTTTACGTACCTCTTTATAAAAATTCCCCATGCGGAGAACTTTAGACTTGCCGTTAAAAGCCAAAAACTCCTCACGATCTAGTAAAAACATCGGTGATGGTAAAATTGTTAAGGCTAAATTTTGTTGTTCTGCAAAGGCTTCAATTCTTGCCTCAAATTCTTTGTCTTCAATTTCAAATACTATAAGCTCTGTAATTCCATTAACGACAACGTGGCCAGCTAACTTCTCTTCATAGGTTTGACCAAAATTCTGATGTTCAATATCCAGATACTCAACATTACAATGAGATAGCTGCAATTCATCGCGCTTTTCACGCATAGCGGCTAAAAACATCAGTATTTTTAACTTGTGGTGTTTCTCATAGGTACAAAGACCAAGGTCCTCTGCAATAAAAATATTATCGGCACCGATGGACTGAATAATGCCCAAAGAGAACAGCTGATTGCCGAGAACAAGGAGGGTACTTTTAGACATATTTCTTTAAACCTTTCAACAAACTATGGGATGCTCTTGTTTTACGGGCAGAAAGAAATATTAGCTTACTGAGAATTGAGAATTAAAAACTACTAACGATAAGACCCCCTGAAAGATCAGCGGGTCTTATTTCGCAGTATTACTTGAAGTTTACTTTGTTGATGATTTGACTATCTACCATGGTACGAATTTCTTCGTAACCTTTTGAAATCCCCTCTATTTCATCTTCATCATCACCATACAGCTTCAGCCATTCTTTATTAATAGCTTTATACTTTTTTTCGCTAGGCTGCATAGCACCCATGTTTTCATAAGTTATAGTCAACCAAACATTTGGGCTGTTAGCGCTATCTGAGGTATAGACAGAGTAGTCTTCGATATAACCGAGTTTCTTCTCAATCTCCATACCTTTGACCCAAGTTCTATTTAAGTTAACCAAGTAATCATCAAGATAATTTGGCTCAACAGCTACTACAGTTAACTGAATATGCTGTTCACTGGGAGTATAATCCTCATACACTTCAGCAAAGCTGCAGAGAGATGTGGTCATTAATAGTAATGTTAATAAGCTTTTCATAGCAATTACCT
Source organism: SAR92 clade bacterium (assembly GCA_014381985.1). GTDB lineage: Bacteria > Pseudomonadota > Gammaproteobacteria > Pseudomonadales > Porticoccaceae > HTCC2207. The sequence continues at coordinate 937 of JACNKP010000049.1, read as the reverse complement.
CAAATATAGTGAGGTCTTATACTAACCTAAAATTAATAACATAAATACCTTACCTGCTGAAGAAGGGAATTAGAATTAGCTACTAGTATTAAAACTTCTAAAGTGGAAGTGATTAACGCCGTCTCCCTTATTGGCGTTATCAATCATAGTGCCAGCCAGTAAGTTAGCGTCAATACTACGATACTGACTTAAGCCCCCAAGTAGCAGAGGGTCAACAAATTTTGAAAAGAACTGGCCCGCTTTCTCTGCGCTTCTTTTCTCTTGCCTATGGCCAATCAACAACCCAGGACGATAAATATTGACGCTTGAGAAACCCAGTGACTTTATTGCCTCTTCTAATTGCCCCTTCGTCCGTAAATAAAAGTTCTTTGAGTTCGCGTTCGCCCCCACCGAAGAGACTAGACTTAACCTTGTCGCACCGGCTTCCATAGCTTTTTTGGCCAGCGCAAAAGAATACTCAAAATCGACGATTCTGAATGCTTCACGGCTGCCCGCTGTCTTGATGGTGGTACCCAAACAGAGGTAGAGATGATGACAGTATGGCAACTCACCATTGATCAAAAATTGCTTAAAATCTATCTCCAACATTTCAGCATTCGCTGGCAGGTCATCAATCAGCCGTCTTGCTAATGCGATTGGCCTATCTCCACGAGCCACTAATTGGCTGAGAATACTATTTCCCACCAATCCTGTAGCACCCGCAATAATAGAATGTGTCATTTAATTCCCCTAGCCTGACGGCAGTATTATATTAGCCGTACCCGACAAAATGGCCGCCAATGGTTCGCGGCTAGCCTAGTATTGCAAAAGGCAAAATAGGCTCCAGTTTGGTGGAGCCTCAACGCCAAAATAAGCGGTTAGTTAGGCGTGTAAATGTATTCATCCCCTTCAACAAAGTCCTCGGCTAAGGTCTTGTCGATCATGACAGGCATTTGCG
>JACNKP010000069.1 GCA_014381985.1 SAR92 clade bacterium | reverse complement strand
CCCAGCATTTCAGTAATTCTAGTTTTCATATTGCACCCTTTTATGGTCGTAGTTGAGAATATTAGTCTACTTGGCTGTTTTTACGTTTGAGCAAGTTTACAAGGTAGCGCACCGCCGTCGCAAACAAGAGCAGTATTATTCCGATAATCAATCGTAATGATACTAGACTGATTTTGGGTTTTACAGGGAACACATGCGTCTGTTCGATAGCCGCCCATTTGTGGTCCGCAAGGTCGGTTGATGACATTTCTACCATCATTTGCAACATGTCGCGCACACTGCGGTAGCGCACCATCGCGACCGTATCCCATTCAGCATGGGTTGTTTCATTGATGAACCCACCACTCACCGATGATACAAAAATAGGTAGGCTACCGCGCTTGAGTAACAGTGGAATAACACCTTCGCCATAACGGGCATCGGCCAGCATGGGGTCACTCTCCTCCGCCCAGGGTGAATCCTTCGGGTACAGCGATTTTCCTCTAAAGCGGATTAGGTTGACCATGACAAATTCGTTACCGTCATCCCGTGCGGCTAATGCGCGCATGTATTTAGCAGCTTTGCTGCTATCTTTACCGCGTGCATCTGAGTTTCTTGCCATCGATTTAATATAGGTCTCGAGTTCTGCGTCCTCTACAGGGTCACCTGAGCCTCCATACCAACTTAGTCCGAGGACGTAGACAATTAAGAGTGCGGCGTACACGATCTTCATATTTATAATTCCTCTGGAGCGTCGCCGATATAGTTTAAGCCCATGCGTGAGGCGTGTGCGGCCATCGCCGCTCTGAAGCCATTCCTAATGTGGCAGTAAGTATAGCGATCCTTTTGTGCGAGCTGTATTGCTAGTTCTAGCGCTGCAGTTTGCAATTCATTAACAGGGTGAATGCTTCGAACTAGATCGCGTTCAAGGCACTCTATTCCGGTGTACGCCACACCCGTAAGCACCATATCCTTGTATGCTTTTTCGTTCGGTAGCAACCGAACTGTATCGCGACTTACTGGAGTGAATGGGATCTTAATGTTAACTTCTGGGAAACAAAATCGGCCACGATCGTTACGCATTACTCGGTAATCTGCGGCGGTAGCGAGAATAGCGCCGCCGGCATAGGCATTACCATTGATACAGGCTATTGTGGGAGCGTTTAATAGAGCGATACGGCACAGAACGGTATTAAATAGATCTGAGAATCGTTGCTTGCCAGCCTCATTTTGAGCGTTCAGCCAATCCAAGTTAATACCCGTAGAAAAGGTTTTTTCATGTTCGCAAGTAATCATCAGTGCGGTGTTACCTTGATAGCTTTCTACTTCGTCCAATGCCGTTAAATATTCATTCAAGACCTCGGTCGTCAATGTGTTTTCGTTGCCATTCTCCGTGTTTGTAAGTGTTAATACGTGAATACCCTGTCTGATATCGAGTTGCATACTTGTCATAATATTTACCGTCAAGATTATGTTGCCTAAGAAGGAGAGCAGACATTAAAAACTAAAGTGACCACAGCACCAGGTGGTGTTTTTATGATCTACTGCCGCGGGTAATTATGGCATTGACCATGCCATAATGTAAATATACTATATGGTTGCGTTTCTATCTGTTACTGAGAAGTTATCAAATAGGTTGATCGTAGACTACTTGTTGGGGCTCATAAGTCAGACCTCAAACGGTGTATGATTTCGAGAATTTTTTTAATGTGAGAGTACTGCAAATGATTAGTGCTGATATGCCATACGCGAAAAGCTTTAAAACCATTAAAGGCAAAACTATTGCCTATGTTGATGTGGGAGAGGGTGACCCTATTGTTTTGTTGCATGGAAATCCTACATCATCCTATCTTTGGCGAAATGTCATTCCTCATTTTGAAGGGATGGGTCGAGTCATTGCGCCCGACTTGATTGGTCAGGGTGACTCGGACAAGCTTCCCGCTAGCGAAGGCCCTGAGCGCTATACTTTTCAGGTTGCCTATGACTACCTAGCCGGCTTACTTGAAGAACTTGATATTAACGAAAATGTAACCTTAGTTATTCATGATTGGGGTAGTGCCCTTGGGTTTCATTGGGCACAGATGCACGCTGATGCTGTTCGGGGCGTTGCCTATATGGAAGGTATTGTCTGTCCGGTGACTTGGGATGATTGGCCTGAGTCTGCACGTGGTATTTTTAAAGGATTTAGATCAGAAAAAGGCGAAGATCTGGTGTTGCAGCGCAATATGTTTGTTGAGGCAGTACTGCCAAGTTCAGTGCTACGTGATTTGAGTGAAGAGGAAATGGAACATTATAGGCGTGCATTTTCTAGGCCGGATGATCGGCAGCCTACCCTAAACTGGCCTCGCCAGATTCCGATCGACAATGAGCCTGCTCATATGGTTAAACTGGTGGATAGCTATGGGCAATGGATGGCAGCCAGTACTGATTTACCCAAGCTTTTTATTAATGCAGAGCCGGGATCTATCTTGACGGGTAAAGCGAGAGATTTTTGTCGCACATGGCCCAATCAAAAAGAAGTGACAGTTGCTGGAACCCATTTTATTCAAGAAGACTCTCCCGATGAAATAGGCAGTGCTGTAGCGGAGTGGCTAAGCGCTATTTAACGAATTAGCAAAAACAACTAATGAGGATGTAAGTCATGAGTGATGTACCGGTTTATATGTTGGTCAATTTGGCAGTTACTGATGTGAATGAGTATCGTCAGTATGAGAAAGGTTTTTTCCCGATTCTAAAGCGTTTTGGGGGTCAGTTTGTGACCTTTGATGATAATCCCATTACGTTGGAGGGTGTTGCTCCTAGATCAGGCAGGATGATCATCTTTAGCTTTCCATCAGAACAGGCAGCTAAAGACTGGTGGGCGGATGAAGAATATCAGGCGTTGAGTGAGCATAGACGTGCAGGCACCAAAATGGAATTTTTAACGATGGTGCATGGGTTGCCACCAAGAGCTTAAGTGCTTGGCGAGCCTGTCGTGGACTTTTTATGTTAAAACTTATTAGCAGGGGAAGAGTTAAGTGGCTACTTTGATGATAATTTGGGGCGTTGCAATTGTAGCCTATTGTTTATTTTGGGCCTGGTACGTTGGCTTTGGGAGCAAAGTTTCAGAGCAGGATCTAAACCGTTATATGGCTTGTGTTGAGCAGACTGAACTCAGTGAAGAGTCCGTGGCGAGTTTCCGAAATTTCTTTGCCAATGATGATGGTAAAGAGTTCTTTATGGTTAATCTGTTGCTTCTAAAAGAACCCAAGAACGAATCACGAGAACTGTTAAACAAGTACACATCGATTTTTGTTGGTAAGTTAATTAAAAGGGCCGGACATCCCTACTTTGTTGGCTTAGCTCAGGCAAGAAACATTGAAAACCTTAATTGTGAGGTCGTCGATGGATGGACAACAACCGCCTTAATGCGGTACCGAAGCCGCAAAGATCTTGGTGAACTCTTAGTGGACACCTTTCGCAGCGAGCACCATGGGTTTAAGCTTGCCGCCTTAGAGAAAACATTCGCTTTTCCAGCATCGGCAATACTCAACATAGGCAGTGTGCGATCACTTGTTGGTTTAGTCATTGCGTTGATTGCTGCCGTGACGCATATTGTTTTAGTCAATTAAAGGCGTGATACCAGAAGTGAAGTCAGTACGGGTACTCATCAGTCAAACAATAACCTGATTAGATACCCCATTTTGAGTAACATTAATGGCTGATTAGCCTGCGTAAGATTTTAATAACAATGAGAATATATAACCAATGAGCACTGACAACCCTCTGTTTCAACCCTTCAATATAGGCAATATGATCCTAAAAAACCGAATCGTTATGGCGCCAATGACGCGTAACTTTTCACCGAATGACAATATTCCTGGTGCAAACGTAGTCGATTATTATCGGCGTCGTGCTGAGGGTGGTGTTGGCTTGATCATTACTGAAGGTACCTGCGTTGGCCATATAGGGGCGAGTGGCTACCCTGGCGTGCCTTATTTTCACGGAGAGGCTAGGCTGGCTGGCTGGAAGAAGGTGGTTGATGCGGTGCATACTGCAGGCGGAAAAATTGCACCTCAACTTTGGCATGTTGGGGCTATGCGTAGGGCTGGTACTCTACCTGAGGGCGATGTCCCCGGTTTTGGTCCCTCAGGAATGAATGTCCCCGGTAAGGTCAATCGTCACACGATGACACAGCAAGATATCGACGATGTGGTCAATGCTTTTGCCCAAGGGGCAGCAGATGCCAAAGAGCTTGGCTTTGATGCGGTCGAACTGCATGGCGCTCACGGCTATTTAATCGACCAGTTCTTTTGGGAAGGAACGAATCAACGGGAAGATGCTTATGGTGGATCACCTGAAAATCGTAGCCGCTTTGCCTTGGAAATCATTAGGGCAGTGCGCAAGGCTGTCGGCCCTGATTTCCCGGTTATTTTGCGTTGGTCTCAGTGGAAGCAGCAGGATTACACTGCACGTTTGACTGAGAGCCCTGAAGAACTCGAGAGCTT
>JACNKP010000053.1 GCA_014381985.1 SAR92 clade bacterium | reverse complement strand
CTGGAAGCTGGTTAAACAACGCTTTGATGACGGGGGAGTATCAGGGGGAACCATGGACCGCCCTGCCCTTAAGGCTTTACTCGATGAGATTGATAAAGGGCTCATTGATATGATCGTGGTCTATAAAATAGATCGCTTGACGAGATCACTATCTGACTTTGCCCGCCTAGTGGAACGCCTGGAACAAGCTGGCTGTTCCTTTGTGTCGGTCACACAATCGTTTAATACCTCGAGCTCCATGGGCCGCTTGACCCTGAATGTCTTATTATCCTTCGCGCAGTTTGAACGTGAAGTGACCTCCGAGCGTATACGCGATAAAATAGCGGCCTCAAAAAAGAAGGGCATGTGGATGGGGGGCATGGTTCCTTGGGGATATCAGGTCCATTCAGATCCCAAAATCCAATCTTTGGAACCCCATCCCCAAAACGCTCCTGACATCCAACGCATCTTTGATTTATATGAGCGTTTGGGATGTTTAAGTAAACTCAAGCGTGACGTAGATCAGCTCTGGCCCGCGCGCAGCTATAGTCGGGGCCGCCTGCATAATATCCTGCGCAACCCAATTTACATTGGAAAGGTCAGGCATAAAGCAGAGGTTTACGAGGGATTGCACGACGCTATTGTCGCGCAGGATCAATTTGAGCGCGTGCAGGAGCAGATGCAGCTTAGGTCAGTGATTAAGCGGGGCACTCATCACTCTCGTGGTCCCTCCGCTTATTTGGTCGGTAAAGTGTTTGATGAAACGGGAGATAGATTAACACCCTCCAAAACAAAAAAGAATGGACGTACTATCCGGTATTACTATTCCAACCGCCTCACAATCACGGGAGTAGACCCAACCGGCTGGCGGCTCAGGGCTGACATGCTGGAGGAGACACTTCATGATATCGTAAAGCTACATCTCAAGCAGGCACTACAAAGGATGCAATTAGCCCCTCTCATAAAATCTCATGCGTTGATTGCGGTGATTGAAGCACTCAAAGCCCTCTCCATAGAGCAAACACTACACCTGATTAAACGTGTCGACTTAAGCGACACGCTCCTCATAATTAAACTGTGTCACGATACGTTAGCTCAAACACTCAACATTAACACAGCCCATTTTGATCATGACTATCTATCATTTAAGGAGACTGTCACATTCCGCAGGCGCAGTAATGGAACTAAGATGGTGTGGGCAGACTACAAAAGTGAGCCCAACCACGCCTTGATCCGTGCGATCGTACAGTCGCGCACTTGGGTGGAGAATCTCAAGGCAGGTCAAAGTGTCAGCGATATCACAAAATCTGAGGGCATATCGGAAGGCCGATTGTGGAGGCGCATTCGCCTGGCCTTCTTATCACCCAAGCTGGTCATGGCTATTTTGGATGGCACCACGGGTCAGGAGCTAACAATAAAAAAGCTATCAGCCAAGGATATCCCTCTCAATTGGGCGGAGCAGCATGCACAATTCCTCTGTTAAATTCCCTGTTAATGGGCATTAAGTTCCCTGTTAATTTTAGCGCCAAGGCCCAAATCCCCAATACAGCTTGAGGATTTATCAACCCTGCGATTTAAAAACAAAAAAATTCCCTGTTAAATTCCCTGTTAATTCCTAATAACAGGGAAAACCCACCCTCGGCAAATGACCTTCTGAGTAAAGGCTATAGATTCGCTGATATCAAGGCCTCAGCCCATGCATCACACAAAACGCACGTCTGTATCGTGCTGAAACAACGGAGTAATTCAGGGTATTATGGGCAGGTGTGCTATCTGGAGAAGCAGGTGGCGGACAGACAGACCGCCATCTTAGCGTTGCATTATGATGCATATGAATATTTTTCAGTTTATAATCAATAATTTATAAATAATTAATGTTTCATGCTGTTGCATCTTGCACCCTACAATGACATATTTTTAGATAGTTATAAAGATATGTAGGTACTTTTTATGCCCCGAATTGCCGATGAATTAAGCGCCATAGAAGTAAAACGGTTAACTAAGCCGGGAATGCACGCAGTCGGCGGTGTGCCTGGCTTACTATTACAGAATTCAAAAAATAGTGGTAAGAGTTGGATATTCCGGATCACAATAGCTGGTAAGCGGAAACATATTGGTCTTGGCCCCTTCCCAACCGTAACTCTTGCAATGGCACGTGAGTTGGCTCGTGATGCCTATATGAGCATCCGTAAAGGTGTTAATCCACTTGATGAAAAAAAAGCTGCCCAATCTGCCCTGATTGCCGCTGAAAAGAGGAGTATGTCATTTTCCATTGCGATGAGTAAATATCTAGCCGTCAAACTCTTGGAATTCGACAACGAGAAACATCGCAAGCAATGGCGTGCCACTTTGGATCAATATGCAGTTCCAGCTGTGGGTGGTATGCTGGTTGCTGACATAACTGTACAAGATATCCGTCGAATGCTGGAACCGATCTGGATCGATAAAACCGAAACAGCTAGCCGATTGCGCGGCCGGGTTGAAGCCATTCTTTCATGGGCAACGGTCGCTGGTCATCGCGAGGGTGATAACCCAGCGCGTTGGAAAGGTAACCTTTCAGAAATTTTGCCCAAACCATCCAAGCTGATCAAGGTTGTACACCAGCCAGCCTTAACATTGAATGATGCGGCAGTATGGTTTGCAGACTTACGGCTGCGCGAAGGCATGGGCGCAAGGGCTTTGGAGATTCTTGCAATGACGGCTTCGCGATCCGGTGAGATACGCGGCGCGACTTGGGATGAATTTGATCTTGATGCCAGGTTGTGGACCATCCCTGCGGTACGAATGAAAGCAGGAAAGGAACACCGAATTCCACTAACTGATTATATAATTGGTTTGCTAAAAGCCCTGCCACATTTTGAAGACTCATCTTATATCTTTCCCTCGAGCAAGGGTGGAATGATTAGCGATATGACAATTAGTGCAGTGATGCGGCGACAATTGTTTATTGACACACGGACAGGTCGTGTTGCCGTGCCTCATGGCTTGCGATCTACCTTCCGTGATTGGGCAGCTGAGCGCACAGACTACCCTCGCGATATGGCAGAAATTGCGCTAGCACACAGAGTGGGGGGTGAGGTTGAACGGGCTTATAGACGCAGTGACATGGTCGAGAAACGTCGCGCAATGATGGATGCCTGGGGCATCTTTTTGCGAGGAGAGCAAATCAAAGATGGTGTGATGTTGCAGCGATGAAAAATATTAAACGCCCCGTGTGGAAAGAGGTGATTGCTTTTGCAACTGAGATTTTTGACCAAGACGATCAGCAAATAATGATTGAAATTATAAGGGCCTATTCTGAACAAAACAACGAAGAGCAAAACACTGCTAAAAGTTACCAAGCCATTGACAATGCCCTCAAAGGAAAAATGGACACAAATGACTTTGATACAATGGTGAGCCTTGTTGCCACACTACTTCGAAACGGAGATCCTTTGACTGATCAATTATCCAAATTTGCGGCTGATGTTCTAGATGGCAAACGTTCACGGCCCACAAAACGTGGCCCTGACCCCTATCGAGACTTTGGCCGCAACGTAAGATTGAGTTTTGCAACAGAAGCCGTGGCAAGGAAATTTAGTATTGCACGCTATGCAAAGGGAAATAACACAAGTGAAACTGCGGTGGACGCCGTAAGTAACGCTTTTAAATGCTCAGTCAATACAGTTACGCACGCCTTAAGTTCTTATCCAATAGCCCCATCAGTAATTGAATCTGTTATCAAAAAATTGGGGACAAAATTAGGTTAGTAACTACGTCCCTATAGTTAGGTTACTATGGCATTGTAAGTGGAGTCACCATAACGAACGAGGTGCTCCACTATGCAATATCTATCGGATAAGAATCTAGCCATACGTTACGATGTTTGTCGTACCACAATCTGGCGTTGGACCCGTACTGGTAAATTCCCAAAACCTGTGAAACTGGGTGGTGCTACTCGTTGGCGCCTTTCCGACATCGAAACGTGGGAACAAAAGCAATGAACGCGCAACATGGGACAGCTGGGGGACTTCAGGCTGCACTAGGCTACGCCAAACGTGGGTGGCCAGTATTTCAAACTTACCTTCAGGGTGGAAAGTTGCTGCCAGCATCAGCTGCAAAAGATGGGGGTCCACTTTGGGACGCGACGACCGACCCAGAGGAAATCAAGCGGCGCTGGACGATTAATCCCAATGCCGGTGTTGGTATTGCCACGGGTCGGGTCGGGGGAATTCTGGTTGTCGACCTCGACACTCAGGAGGGGCACGGCAGAGATGGTTATGCGAGCTTAGCTAAACTTGTAGTCGGTAAAGACACCATCCCCAAGACCCTATCAGTGGCCACACCAAGTGGTGGGCGGCACCTGTATTTCAAATATCCAGCAGGGCGCAGCATCAAGAATGGTGCAAGTAAGATAGCACAGGGAATAGATCACAGAGGAAATGGTGGCTACGTAAACGCCGTTCCGAGCGGTCGACCTGATGGCGCGTATAGCTGGGAACACCCAATACGCTGAGTTGAGCCCACCGACTGTCCCGGCTGGCTGCTCCACCTAATGGAAAACAAACCC
>JACNKP010000036.1 GCA_014381985.1 SAR92 clade bacterium | reverse complement strand
ACTCAATGCCGTTTTAACCACTAGAGTACCCCTATAGCCATCAATAGCTTCCATTAGAATACCAACCTCTGATGGGCTGGTAATGGCCGCTAGATGTTTTGTGGATTTTAACTTCAAAGCGCCAAGCAAATCTTGAGATACGTCTCTCTCGGTTCGTCCCGATGCGATTGCATATCTTAGAACCAATCCTGCGGTTTGCTTTGCTCTATGTGCCATATCAACAGAACGGGATTCTATTTTTTTTAATACCAAAAGTAATTCTTGAGCGGTTATGTTAGATATTGGCCGACGCCCTAAACTAGGAAATAGGTCTTTCTCTAAAATTCGTTTAGTTCGTTTTTTATGGCTATCTGACTTATCTAACATTCTTTGCCCGAACCACTCAAGTGCTATAGCCTCAAAAGAATCGTCAGAGTTCAAATGAGTAGATATCTTTTTAGTTCTTTTTAGTTCAGCAGGATCGATACCCGATGCTATTTGTTCACGAGCAGTCTGATGCGCCTTCCGAGCATCAGATAAGCTAATAATAGGATAAACCCCTAAAGCTAGAGTCTTTTGCTTTCCTTCAAATCGATAGTTATAACGCCAGTACTTACCTTGAGGCTTTATAAGGATATAAAGCCCACCACCATCTACGAGACTGTAGGGCTTATCGTATGATTTTGCCTGTTTTATCGCTATCGCAACTAACTTCTGCATGTGGTTAGCCTCCTTTGGACATCATTGTACTCAGACAGATGATAAAAGTTGGTCGTAGGATGTACCTTTGTTGGTATCTCTCCAAGATAAGCATAAGTACCAACACAAATACCAACTATTTGTTGGTATCTTAATGGATTATATCGGACTATGATAGATAGGTGAAATACTAAAAAGCCCCTATTTTAGGGGCTATTAAAGCTTTATTGGACTATAAAGAACAGCTATTTGGTGGAGGCGGCGGGAATTGAACCCGCGTCCGCCAGTCCGCTGCCTACGGCTCTACATGCTTAGTTCAGTCTTTAGTTTTAGTACGTCGAAACCCGACTGACAGGGCGGACAACGCACGATTTCGGTAAGTTTTTAGTAAGTCCGCCCCGAACAAGCTTCATTACGATCTCATGAGATATGACATTTGAGCACTCCGCCCCCCTAAGGGTTTAGAATTCTGGACGCATAAGCACGGCTCCAGTCAAACGGCACTACACTGGGGTTTAAGCAGCTAGTGCGTAGTTGTCGTCGTTGGCAACTATAAGTTTGCGACTTTGGATTAACGAGATTGGTCACCATCTCGGCATGCACCGGAGGTTTTGTAACCCGCGTCGAATCCAGAACGCCCCCCTGAGACGCGATATTACCATACTCGGGCAGAGTAACTATCACTGGATGTATAAAATATCTAATCAATCAACCTTATTTAAGGTTTCAGTCGAATTTAAACCCTGAATCGCCTAGACTCTCGCTAAGGCAAAAAATCTAAAGGACTGAATCATGCAAAGAGGTCAATTTTCATCGCGCTTAGCATTTATTTTTGCCGCATCTGGCTCGGCTGTAGGCCTCGGAAATATCTGGGGCTTCCCAACCAATGCAGCAGAAAATGGAGGTGCTGCCTTTGTATTAATGTATCTCATTCTGGCGTTTCTACTGGCCTATCCTGCCATGATGGCTGAGCTTATTATTGGCCGTCACACACGTTCTAATATGGTCAGCGCGCTACAGTCTATTTCTTCAGGTCAATCTGCTAAAACTATAGGCAGACTAGTGGGGATTGGCGGCATGATTACTGCGGGATTGATTTTGAGCTTTTATAGTATTGTCGCTGGGTGGATGCTGGCCTTTATGCTGGAGCCATTGACTGCAATCCTTGGCTTGGGTGATATAAGTCAGTGGTTAACAGACTTTAGCTTGGCTCGTAATATTGGCTTTGCTGCCATTTTTGTTTTATTAACAGTACTTATTATCAGCGCTGGTGTTGAGCAAGGCATAGAGAAATGGTCAAGCCGCTTGATGCCATCCCTGTTTATTTTGATGGTCGGGCTAATACTTTATGTACTCACCCAAGATGGGGCAATGGCAGGACTAAAACACTATTTAGTGCCTGACTTTTCGCAAATCACCAACCCAAAGCTAATTGTTAGCGCTATGGGGCAGGCCTTTTTCTCTATGTCACTCGGGGTAGGCACTATGTTGGTGTATGGCTCTTACATAAGAGCTGATGAAAACTTGCCAGTGGTGGGCGCCCTGGTGACCTTAACCGATACATCGGTGGCCTTTTTAGCGGGATTATTAGTGCTACCCGCTATTTTTGTCGCGCAAGAGTTAGGGGTCACTATTTATGCTGAGAGTGGTAATTTGATTGCTGGGCCAGACTTAATCTTCAAAGTGCTACCGGCGCTGTTCGAAGGCATGGGGGTCACAGGACTATTTATTGGCTTTGTATTTTTTGTACTAATGTCGATCGCGGCAGTCACATCCTCTATCTCTATGCTTGAGGTGCCCGTTTCTTACGCGGTGGAAGCACATCAGGTTGACCGCAATAAGGCCACTAGGTTGGTAGGGCTAGTTGTCTTGACTATTAGCACCCTGATTTGTCTAAACTTCGATTCGCTATTTGGCTTTGTAATTACCATGACAACTGAGCGCGCGCAGCCACTGCTAAGCATGATGCTGTGTGTCTTTGCCGGCTGGGTTTTCTACCGCAATAGCATTCTTCAAGAACTTAAAAGCGGCAGTCCTGACGTGGAGCAGGGAATGTTCTGGAAGATCTGGCCTGTGTATGTGAAGTTTTTCTGTCCAGTCCTTATCTTACTTACCTTTGCTCAGGGGTTTTAGAGCTACAGCGCGAATCATTAGAAGATAACGAATTTCAACGACTATAATGAGCATTGACCGTCTTACGCAGGTTGGTTAGTGTTGTACTCTATTAACATAGATTAATTTCTACAAGACAGGTGAGCATTGGTGACTAAAACTACAAAAGCAATTGATTTTGAGCAGCAGCTAGAAAGCCTAGAGGCATTAGTCGCCTCGTTAGAGAGCGGCGACTTAAGCTTAGAGGATTCTTTAAAGTCATTTGAGCAGGGAATTAAAGTTGCTCGAGAGTGTCAGCAGGCTCTTAAAAATGCCGAACAAAAAGTCGAGCTACTGACCCGGCAAGGTGACGAATTAGTGAGTGCCCACTATAGCCCTGAAGACGACAATTAAAGAGCCTTATATCCAAAATGAAGAAAACTATTGAAGGCTATATTGCGCGAGTTAATCAGCGGCTAGAGACGGCCCTGCCGGTGGCCGAAGGCCCTGCAGAACGGCTATTTTCTGCGATGCGTTACTCGGTATTTAACGGCGGGAAACGTCTACGGCCATTATTGTGCTTTGCAGCTGCTGATGCAGTAGCAAAGGCCGACCATCATACTGAAACTGCCGCCGCATCGATTGAGATGATTCATGCTTATTCTCTTATTCATGATGATCTTCCAGCCATGGATGATGATGATTTACGCCGAGGTGAGCCTGCCTGTCATATCCAGTTTGATGAGGCCACGGCAATACTGACCGGCGATGCGCTGCAAGCAATGGCTTTTGAACAATTAGCAACCATGAACGAAATACCGCCGGCCTCACAGCTTGAATTAGTTCGCCTGTTAGCCAACCATAGTGGTTGCTCAGGTATGGTCGCAGGTCAGGCCATCGACCTTGCCGCCACGGGTGAATTACTGACGCTAGATCAACTAAAGTTTATGCATGCCCACAAAACCGGCGCCTTGATTGAGGCAAGTGTATTAATGGGGGCGGTCGCCACAAGCCAAGCGACGTCACAGCAGCTCGACGCCTTAACAAAATTTGCTCGTGTTATTGGTTTGGCCTTTCAAATTCAAGACGATATTCTCGACGTTGAAAGCTCTACCGCCCAGCTAGGCAAGCAGCAGGGATCTGATCTGGCTAAAGGAAAACCAACCTATACCTCTCTACTGGGTCTTGACGATGCCAGAACCCAAGCGTCGGAACTATACGCAGAGAGCATCGCATGCCTTGAACCATTTGGTGAGCGCGCTGAAGCCTTACGTTATATTGCCGGCTTTATCGTTAACCGAGCGCATTAAAGTGACTAATTGGTGTAATATTCACACCCTCAATAAACATACAATAATGTTAGCGCCCTAAATGCAAAAGACCTATACCGAAGTTCCTCTCAGCCGCCCAGTTACGCCCTTACTGGATGCTGTTAATGCACCTGCAGATCTCCGTAAACTGACGGCTGAGGAATTAATACAACTCACTGACGAGCTGCGCTCGTTTATGCTTTTTTGTGTCGGTAAGACTGGCGGACATTTTGGTGCTGGATTGGGCGTGGCAGAACTGACCGTTGCACTACATTATGTTTATGACACCCCCAATGACCGATTGATCTGGGATGTTGGTCACCAAACCTATCCTCACAAAATACTCACCGGTCGGCGCGAGCAAATGCTCAATATGCGCCAAAAAGATGGTTTGTCAGGTTTCCCGAAGCGTTCAGAAAGCGAGTTCGACACCTTTGGTGTTGGGCACTCTAGTACGTCTATTAGCGCGGCGCTGGGCATGGCAATGGCGTCAGATCAACTGAATGAAACACGTCACACGGTTGCAGTGATGGGCGATGGTGCGATGACAGCAGGAATGGCTTTTGAGGCTATTAACCACGCCTCTCATGTGGATAAAGATCTGTTGGTTATTCTTAACGACAACCAAATGTCGATCTCAAGAAATATTGGCGGGTTGTCAACCTACTTTTCAAAACTTTGGGCCAGTCCGTTTTACAACCAACTGCGTGAACGGGGCAAGCAGGCTTTGCGCTCCCTACCCCATGCCAAGAATTTTGTGCGTCGTACTGAAGAATATATGAAGAGCATGGTTTCGCCAGCGACCATTTTTGAAGAGCTGGGTTTTTATTACATTGGCCCTCTCGACGGTCATGACTTGCCGCTGCTAGTGCAAACTTTGACAAATCTGAAAGAGATTAAAGGGCCTGTGATGCTTCATATCATTACTCAAAAGGGCAAAGGCTTTGCTCCTGCTGAGAGCGACCCTGTTGGCTATCATGCGCTCAATAAGATTGAACCCAAACAATCGGTTGTGGTAGCTGAAGAACCCAAAAAGGCGGCTAAACCTAAATATCAGACAATATTTGGTGATTGGCTTTGTGATATGGCTGAGCAAGACGAGCGCCTCATTGGTATTACCCCTGCTATGTGCGACGGGTCAGGCATGAATGAGTTTGCCGAACGCTTTCCAGACCGTTATGAAGATGTCGCTATTGCTGAACAACACGCCGTAACCTTGGCCGCCGGCATGGCCTGTGAAGGCTCAAAGCCTGTTGTAGCCATCTATTCAACTTTTCTGCAACGAGCCTATGATCAGCTGATTCACGACGTAGCCATCCAGAATTTAGATGTGTTATTTGCTTTGGACCGTGCTGGCTTGGTCGGTGAAGATGGTGCTACTCACGCTGGCGCCTACGACATTAGCTATTTACGCTGCGTTCCAAATATGGTGCTCATGGCGCCCTCAGATGAAAATCAAACTCGCCAACTTCTTTATACCGGCTATATGCATAAAGGTCCTGCTGCAGTGCGCTACCCAAGAGGAACGGGTCCGGGAGCAGTGGTCGAAAAAGAAATGATTGCGCTGCCTTTAGGTAAGGGAAAAGTCATACGAGAAGGTGTTCAGGTTGCCATTCTAAATTTTGGTACACTGCTACTATTTGGCCTTGATGTTGCTGAGCAACTCGATGCCACCGTTGCAGATATGCGATTTATAAAACCCATAGATGAGCAATTGATTCGCCAACTGGCCTCAGGACATCAGTTATTGGTTACCCTAGAAGAGAACAGTATTGCTGGCGGTGCTGGTGCTGCGGTTAGCGAATTCTTAGCCCAGCAAGGGATTGTGATGCCGGTCCTGCATATTGGTCTACCCGATAGATTTATAGATCATGGTAACCACAG
Source organism: SAR92 clade bacterium (assembly GCA_014381985.1). GTDB lineage: Bacteria > Pseudomonadota > Gammaproteobacteria > Pseudomonadales > Porticoccaceae > HTCC2207. Next base: position 17,785 of record JACNKP010000036.1, on the reverse strand, counting down.
CGAGCAGCTGCGTGACTCCGGTCTTGATAGAGACGGAATTTTGCATAGCATTGAGCAGCGGCTTAATATTTTGAATTTGCCAAAGCGAGCCTCCTAACCACAAGAGGAAAGACGATGAAATTTTATGATTGCGCCACAGCCCCTAGCCCTCGAAGAGTTCGGGTATTCATGGCTGAAAAAAACATTCACATTGAAACAATCCAAGTTGACCTAGGCAGTGGCGAACAGTTCTCGGACGAATTTAAAGCCATCAACCCTCTAATGGAAGTGCCGGTTCTGCAATTGGACGATGGAAGTAGCATTAGTCAGGTCAATGCTATCTGCCAATATCTAGAAGAAATTTATCCAGATAACCCCCTGTATGGACGAACGCCTGTGGAGCGGGCCTTAGTTGATTCGGCTAACAACCGAGTCAATGCAGGTGGTTTTATGGCAGGCGCAGAGGCTTTGAGAAATTCTGCTCCAGGGATGAAAAATAGAGCGTTGCCTGGGCCTCACAACTACAGCCAGATTCCTGAATTAGCAGCACGCGGTTTACAACGTATCGATAACTGTTTCTCAGACTTGAACGCACATTTTGAATCTAACCAATATATGGTTGAAGACTACTTTTCAGTGGCCGATATAAGCGCTATGGTCTTCATTGATTTCGCCAAGTGGGTGAAAAAAAGGGTGCCTGAAGACCACACGAATTTGGCCCGTTGGTACGCCGAAGTTAGCCAAAGGCCAAGCGCAAAAGCCTAATTTTTGACTAGTTAACGCGATAATCTAAGGGTGGCTTTCGGTCACCCAGCAGCGCTTCGTAATTAAAGTCAGGTCCAACATTTTCTTGTAGTTCTTTTTGTGCTCTAACAACGATATCCGGGTTTTCATAAATTTCTAGCGCCGTTGCAACCAGTGCTTTTGCCGCTAATTTCGTACCTTTTAGCCCTATTGAAGTCCCTCCTGCTGCCACTGCCTGCCAGGAATGTCCGGCAGTTCCTGGAACCCAAGTCGCCACGCTTATTCCACCAGTAGGAATTAACCAGCTAACATCTCCGACATCTGTAGAGCCGTAACCATGCGTCCGCTTATAAGGAGCAACTTTTTCCTGGTCCCCAATTTTACCCGAGGGTTGGACGAGGGTTTTATAAATGGCTTGAGCATATTTTTGCTCCTCTTTAGAGTAAGTAATGCCGCCCAACTCTTCTAGCTTAGCGTGCATGACCCGCTGCAATGTCTCATTGGGCATCAAGGAGTAATTGCCGTGCATAACCTCATAGCTCATTTGTGTATCAGTTCCCAATGCCGCGCCGCGAGCGGTATTAACAACGCGTTCAAAAAGCTCTTTGACCATCTCTCTTCTTGGATGCCTAACATAGTAGTAAACCTCTGCCAGATCAGGCACCACATTAGGCGCCAAACCACCTTTGGTAATGACGTAATGGAGCCGCGAGTCCTGAGGGACATGTTCTCGCATCATGTTCACCATCATGTTCATGGCCTCAACACCATCAAGTGCCGAACGACCTTTGTGCGGTGCACTGGCTGCATGTGCCGAAATACCTTTGAAGGTAAATCTACCCGATTTATTTGAATTAGTTGATCGTGGACTGGCATGATTTTCAGAGCCTGGGTGCCAGTGCAACATGATGTCGACATTATCAAAGGCACCACTGCGAGCTATGTAAACTTTCCCAGAACCGCCCTCTTCAGCGGGTGTGCCATAAAAAACCACACGCCCTGGCGTATTCGATTCCTCTAACCATTCTTTTACTGCGACTGCAGCCCAAGCAGAGCCCGCACCAAACAGATGGTGTCCACAGGCTTGGCCAGCACCGGTTGCATTATCGATCGACTCTTTGAACGGAGAGGTACTTTGGGCGATACCTGGGAGCGCGTCAAACTCTCCTAAAATACCAATCACGGGTCCACCTGTGCCATATTCTGCTTTAAAGGCGGTCGGTATATCTGCGATACCTGAGCTGACTTTAAAGCCCTCTTTTTTAAGTTCAGCTTGCAAAAGAGCTGAACTTTGATTTTCTTGGTAACCTAATTCGGCGAAATTCCAGAGATCTAAAGCTACCTTTTCAAACTGGCTTTGATGTGCGTCTATGTTATTTTGGTAATCTGGTGTTTCGGCCAGGGCACAGGAGGCAAAAGTAATAATAAAAGTCGCCGAGACAATTCTCAGTATATGTTGATGATTTAATTTCATCCTTTGCTCCTTTTGAAAAATGGCGTTTTAAAGTTGAAGCTATAGTAATACTTTTACAACATGAGGAGCAATATTGGGAAATAAGATTTGAGAAACAAAAAAAGGAGACCTAAGCCTCCTTTTTTACAGCATTATATTTATTTATGCCGTATATCTTTACCCTTAACAACAAAGATTATTTGTTCACAAAGATTCTTTGTGTGATCGCCTATACGCTCCAGAGAGCGGACAACCCATAGCACGTTAATGACACGGCTAATACTTCGAGGGTCTTCCATCATATAAGTCACTAATTCGCGCAACGCCGTCTTATAATCGAGGTCAATTTGCTTATCTTCTTCAATAGTACTCATTGCTGCATCTGCATCAAACCGGGCAAATGCGTCGAGAGCATTAGCCAGCATTTTACTAACCGAAGCCCCTATATGGCGAATCTCTGGATAGCCCTTAGATGAGCCACCTTCCTCAACCAAAAGAATCGCGTGATTAGCAATCTTTTTTGCTTCGTCACCAATGCGCTCAAGATCATTGATAGCCTTAGTGACCATCATCACTAATCGTAAATCACTGGCCGCTGGCTGGCGGCGAGCGATAATTAAAATGCAGGCCGTGTCAATATCTACCTCCATCTCGTCGACCACTTGCTCTTCAATAATCACTTCTTCAGCCAGCTTACTGTCTGCTTCGCTGATCGCGCGAACTGCATTTTGCACTTGCTGTTCTACTTTGCCGCCCATTTCCATAAGGCGTGTGCGAATTTCTTCAAGCTCATCATCAAACTGCTTCATGATGTGATTTTCAAATGACATTTTAGCCATACTTTACTCCAGTTAGCCTATGTAATTAGACTTTAGTAAACCTATCCAAACCGACCAGTAATATAAGCCTCGGTGAGAGGGTGTTCTGGCATAGTAAAAACTTGCTTCGTGGGATTCACCTCGATTAGCTTACCCAAATGAAAGTAGGCCGTTCGATGAGACACCCTAGCTGCCTGTTGCATACTATGGGTAACAATCGCAATGGTGAAATTTTGACTTAGCTCTTCTATTAGTTCTTCAATTTTCGCAGTTGCAATGGGATCAAGGGCAGAACAGGGCTCATCCATTAAAATGACTTCCGGGCTAACCGCAATCGCTCTGGCTATACAGAGTCGTTGCTGCTGCCCACCTGAGAGACCTGTTCCCGGCTGATGAAGGCGCTCTTTGACTTCTTCCCAAAGGCTCGCTTTACGCAGGCTATTTTCCACAATTTCGTCTAAATCGACCCGCGTATCTGCCAAACCATGAATTTTGGGGCCGTAAGCAACATTATCATAAATTGATTTTGGAAATGGGTTAGGCTTTTGAAAAACCATTCCCACCCGCGCTCGTAGCTCAACAACATCCAATTTAGGGGCATAGAGATCTTCACCATCCATGCGAATATCACCTTCGACACGACAGCCTTCAACCGTATCATTCATACGATTTAATGCGCGTAAAAAGGTTGATTTACCACAGCCTGAGGGCCCGATCATGGCAATCACTTCATTCTCTGCGATATCAATACTGACGTCATGAATTGCCTGCTTGTCAGCATAAAAAACATTAATATTACGCATTGTCATTTTAGGTTTGTCGCTAAATATTTCGCCCACGGTAACGTGGTGATCGCCTATGTCTAAAGTCTGCATAGGTGCTATTTTGGGCGCAACAGCCTTTTTAGACTTCGGGGCTGTCTTGCTTTTTTTCACAACCTTAACGGCTTTAGGTGTTTCTACTGGGCTCATACTCTCTTCCTTTCTACCAACGTCGCTCTAACCGTTTTCGCAACCAAACGGCAGAAGTATTCATAATAATCAAAAAGCTCAACAACACCATAATCGCGGCAGATGTCTTCTCAATAAAGGCTCTCTCTGGGCTATCGGCCCAAAGAAAAATTTGTACGGGTAATACCGTAGCTGGGTCAGAAAACCCACTAGGGATATCCACGATAAACGCCACCATACCAATCATCAATAAGGGTGCTGTTTCACCCAACGCCTGAGCCATACCAATAATCGCACCCGTTAACATGCCTGGTAAGGCAAGCGGTAATACATGGTGCAACACCACCTGATATCGGGACGCTCCCATACCCAATGCGGCTTCTCGGATCGATGGCGGGACTGACTTAATTGCGGCCCGACTGGTAATAATAATCGTGGGTAATGTCATTAAGGTTAAGACCAAACCTCCAATTAATGGCACCGACCTGGGCACATGAAAGAAATTTATAAAAATGGCTAAACCTAATAAGCCAAAAATGATCGAGGGTACTGCCGCCAGATTATTGATATTAACCTCAATGAAATCCGTCCAGCGGTTTTTGGGCGCAAACTCTTCCAAGTAAATCGCCGCACATACGCCGATAGGAAACGATAACATCAATGTCACTATTAACGTCAGAAAGGATCCTATAGCAGCGCCAAGAATACCCGCCTGTTCAGGCTCACGTGAATCTCCACGCATAAAAAAATTACTGTTAAATTGCAATTTTATTAAACCTTGCTGGTGCAATTCTCCTATCCATATAACTTGTTTATCAGACAGTCTCGCTGCATAAGCCTCGCCAGCCAACCAAGACTTATAGTAGGTATCTATATCATCATCTGCCAGCATCCAGACCGATTCAGTTTTACCAAGTAATTGAGGGCTCTCTAGAAGACGATCCTTGAGATCAAAGCCAGCGCCATTGCTCAACAAATTATTTAATCGGCGTTTATCACTTCGCCCAGAGATATTTGGAAACTTAGCTCGTAACGCAGACTTAGTAAGCGCGTCCCAGTTGCCCGCAGAGAGTTGTTCAGAGTCCGCTAGGTTATTAACTCCAATAAGATCCTGATCATAACTAACATCTAGATTAATATAGGTGGTTCTAAACGCGCCATGCCCTTTATTGATAATATCACCAAAAAGTACAGCGACCGCGGCTAAGCCAATAAATATAGCAATACGACCATACCAGCGAAAGCGAGCCTCAGCGCGATTGCGTCCCGCCAAAGAATGCTTAATTTTAGATAGATGTTCGGTCGCCTTACTCATACTGTTCTCGATATTTCTTGACGATATGCAGCGCAAATATGTTTAGCATAAGAGTCACGGTAAACAACATAAGACCAAGGGCAAAAGCCGCTAACGTTTTAGGGCTATCAAACTCCTGATCACCTGTTAATAAGGTCACAATCTGAACTGTCACGGTCGTGACTGAGTCGAGGGGATTTGCGGTTAGGTTTGCCGCCATTCCAGCTGCCATGACGACAATCATAGTTTCACCAATAGCGCGCGATACAGCCAGCATAATTCCGCCGACAATTCCGGGAAGAGCGGCCGGAATAACAACTTTGAGAATAGTCTCTGACTGAGTCGCCCCCATCGCCAAAGACCCATCACGCATCGATTGGGGAACCGCTGTAATCACATCATCAGCAAGTGATGATATAAATGGGATAATCATTATGCCCATAACACCGCCAGCAGCCAGTGCGCTTTCTGACGATATAGATACTCCAAAACTATTGCCTAAATCACGGAGAAATGGTGCCACCGTTAAGGCCGCAAAAAAGCCGTACACAACGGTGGGAATACCAGCGAGAATTTCAAGCGCAGGCTTGGCAAAGGTCCTTACATTCTTACTCGCATACTCGGCAAGATAAATTGCCGACATAAGGCCTACGGGCACCGCGATAAACATTGCCACTGCCGACACCAACAAGGTGCCGACAAATAGAGGGACCGCACCAAAACTGCCTGAAGAACCCACCTGATCTTCCCGGATAGCGGTCTGTGGGCTCCACTCTAATCCAAAAACAAAATCATAAATCGGGACAGTTCTAAAAAACTGGATAGATTCAAACAACACAGAAAAAACAATACCAACGGTTGTGAAAATGGCTAAACAAGCACAACCCAGTAACAAATTTTGCATTACTTTTTCGACGGCTGGGCGAGCACGAAAGTCTACTGATACTTTGTACCAACCCCAAAATAGACCTGCCATCGCTAAGACAAGAAGTAGTAATGTCATTGACCATCGTGAAGTGACTCGAAGAGAAGACAGGCTGTCTGCGGCATTAACTACCCCTGCGCCTTGTCCGTCGCGCGGCATCACACCGCTCGCGATATTGGTTACTTTATTCAATAAAAGGTTATAACTGGCCGTATCTATCGGGGCTATATCTATCGGCACTGAAGACATCACGATGCTATTGATTAGCGCCTCATTGAATATTAACCAAAACCCAAGTATGAACAGTGAAGGCAATGCGCACCATAGCGCGGTGTGCAAACCATAATATGATGGGAGGGAATGCAGCTGACGAATGCCTCCCAACGGATTCGCAATTGCTCGCGAGCGCCCTCGGCCTAAATAAAAGCCGAATAATCCGAGACCAAATAGCAAAAACAGAATGTTGATGGTTTGCATATCGCTAGAAAAACCCTTTAAAAATAGAAAAACCCAGCTTTTTGAGCTGGGCGGTACTGTGTCAAACTAACAGCATCATTTCAATGCTTCTTGACCTGTCATTGGTATTAAAGAAAGCGTATTTTTAGCCATCGCTTTGCGCATTTCTGTAGGCAACGGAATCATACCTTTTTCAGCAAGATAGCCATCTTCGCCCCACGCTCTTTCGTTCGTAAATTCTTTTAGAAAACCCTTCATTCCAGGCACAACCCCGACATGCGCCTTCTTCACATAAAAGAATAAAGGCCTTGATATGGGGTATGATTTATCGGCAATAGACTCAAATGTTGGGCTGACTGACTCAATTTTAGCCCCCTGCACTTTGTCTGCGTTTTGGTCGAGGAAGCTAAATCCAAACACGCCTAGTGCGGCTGGGTTAGCCTCAAGCTTTTGAACGATAAGATTGTCATTTTCGCCCGCTTCAATATAACGCCCATCTTCACGAACAGTATGACAAACTTGTTTATAAGCATTTTTGTCTGTCTTTTTCAGTGCCGCTATCCAATCAATTTTTTTACAGCCTCCTTCCATTGCTAACTCGGCGAAAGCATCACGGGTGCCAGACGTTGGCGGAGGGCCGAGCACCTCAATTCCAATGTCAGGTAATGATGCGTTGACTTGCTTCCAAGTGCTGTAGGGATTATCAATCAACTGTCCCTCTTTTTCCCCAGGCACCTTAGCCGCAAGCGCTAAGAAAATATCTTTGCGGCTCAAGTCCATTGACTCAGCGGTAACTGAATTAGCCACGACAATACCGTCATAACCAATTTGAACTTCAATAATCCCTTTGACTCCATTTGACTGACATTTTTTAAATTCAGACATTTTTATCCGTCGTGAAGAATTGGTAATATCAGGATAGTTAGTGCCAAGCCCTCCACAAAATAACTTCATACCACCGCCAGAACCTGTCGATTCTATTTTAGGCGTGGGTTTTCCACTGGCGCGGCCATAGCGCTCTGCAACCACTGTTGAAAAAGGATAGACCGTAGATGACCCTACAACTTCAATGGTATCTCGAGCTGTTGACAATGGTGCTAAAAGAAACGAAGTTAAAATAATGCTAGCAGAAAAAATAATCTTTCCTTTACTCATAAAACTCTCCAACAAAAGCTGATAATATTCGACCCAAGTTAATAACAATGATGCTTTACGATGATCAATATATTAAATTTATGTGACAAATATATGACAAAAAATAAATATAAAACTTTCTTTATTTGTCATATTTTTGTCATATTTTCGACATATATTCATCACCTGATCGTCATAGTTTGGACATCAACAATAGGGGCAGTTGCCCATAACAATCTCTAGCTAGGAATTGACCATGAAAATTTTGTTATTAACGTTCGTTATTTGCTTTGCGTCTTTAGGTGTTGCTGAAGTACCCAAAGTATATGGCAAAGCCAACTTATCAGTAGTGACCCAAAATGATGGATCCACCGATGAATGGAATCTAAATAGCAACGCCTCGCGATTAGGTGTTAAAGGTAAAAATATGATTTCTGAGGGCCTTGAGATCGTTTATCAAGCTGAATTCGAAGTCTGTATGGATAGTGGTGACTGTAAAGGTCAAACATTTAAACAACGCAACACGTTCGCCGGGATTAAGGGCGGGTTTGGTATGGTTTGGGCCGGTAAGCATGACAGCCCGACTAAACTAGCGCTGAAGAAAATTGATTTATTTAATGATCTTGAAGGTGATATTAAGAATACCTTTGAAGGCGAAAATCGTCTTTCGAATGTTATTGGATATAACTCCCCTTCAATGAATGGCTTTTCAGCAACTCTAGTGATGATTCCAGCAGAAGGGGTCGATGTAGATCAAGATGGTCAGGATGATACTGGCCTCAATGACGGTATGTCTTATTCCATTAACTATTCCAAGGACAAACTCTATCTCGCGGTTTCTGGAGATCAAGATGTCGACAAACAGGATTTAATACGTTTAATGGCACAGTATCAAATAGATGCGCTAAAGCTAGGCATTATGTACCAACAAAATGAAGATAACTTAGGGGCTAAAGACGAGTCCGGCTATTTTTTTAGCGCGTCCTATAAGCTTGATAAGAATATCACCCTGAAAGCACAGTATGGTGCAATAGAAGATGATGTGGATGGTGATAAAGAGCAAACCCTATCTGTAGGTGCTGACTATAAATTGGCTAAGAATACTAAACTGTTTGTATTCTATACTGACAACACTGACTCTGAAGTCGATGCCAGTGATAGTGAATTCAGTGCGCTGGGTATCGGCATGGAACATAAGTTTTAATCTATTAGCCACAAGCTAAAGGGTGCTCATGCACCCTTTTTTATGTCCGGCTTATCTCAGTTTAATCTAACTAACTCGCCTTTGAATATCAAATGGACACTTTAAGCGTATTAATTTTATGAGTGAGCAGAAGTGTTGCTAGCTGGTTTGGATCAACGCTTAGTCGACGGATCCATGGGTGAAAAAGCCATGGAACTTTAGCCCCTAGCATCGTATCAAGTAACGCAGTTTACTCTTGAGAGTATGGAAGCCAACAGTCAAATTGGGCGCCCTGCCCTAGCCGGCTATGGATGGTGAGATTTCCGCCAGCTTGGATTATTGCGTGCTTTACAATTGCCAAACCCAAGCCGCTGCCTCCCGTCTGAGAATTACGGCTATTGTCGCCACGGTAGAATCGCTCTGTCAGGCGCGGAATCTCCGCTGGATCGATGCCTACGCCATTGTCTTTAATCGAAATCATCACACCCTGCTGCTGAGGCTTAAGCCCTATATCTATATCAGCACCTTGAGGATTGTGTCTGACTGCATTAAAGATAATATTCCCCAATGCCATGCGAATATCTCGTTGATTCGCGCTGACAGTAACCGCATCAGGTACAAATGTGAATGTATGCTTTTTCCCGCTAAGCGCTTCAGCTTCGAGCACAATACTATTCACAACCACTGACAGATCAAACTCTTCTATATCGGCGCTGCCACTGACCTCTTCCAGTTGCGACAGTAAAATTAAATCATCTGCTAGGGTTTGCATTCTTGTTACTTGTTCTGACATTTGAGCGTAAGCTTTAACTTCTAAAGCAGTGCCATTAGACATATCTTGCAATGTCTCCAAATAACCGCGCACGACTGTCAGTGGGGTCCGCAATTCATGGGATACATTACTGACAAACTCACTCCTAAGCCTTTGAAGTTTGCTGAGTCGACTGATATCAGTAATCACCAAAACCACTTCATTCTGACCGAAATAGGTCGCTGTTAATTCTAATAGAACATCATCCTGAATAGCTGACATTAATTTAATGGGGCCGGAAAAATTCTCCTGATTAATATACTCAACGAACTCAGGATCGCGAATCAAATTCATTATCGACGTGCCGCGATCGCTGGTGCGTAGTCCTAAAAAACGCTTGGCTGAATCGTTCCACCAGTCCAATGTACGATTGCTGTGTAATACCAGAATCCCTTCATCTAGGACCTCAGTTACGCGAGTCATACGGTTAATTGTCACTCTCATTTTGTCTTGGGCGCGTCGGTGACGGCGGCGTTGCCGATTCAAGGTGTCGGTTATTTCACCCCATACTCCATCGACCTCAGGAGGTATACCTCGAAGGCCTTTGTCGATCCAATTAAAGATCAAAGAAAAAGTTTGAAAAGCCCAGAGTAAATAGAGCGTTAAGCTCAGTAAAATGACTTCAAAGAAAAACCCTAGAGTCCAACCAAATATCAGGGATGAGATCCCGATGAGGACTACTCGCCAAATTTCTCTCCGCATTCCTGGTCGCAACGAATAAGATCCTTACACGAGTAGTTAAGCATTTTTCAGTTGAGTGGAGAATCGATATCCCGCACCGCGCACAGTCTGCACATAGTTATCATGACCTGCAACTGAAATCGCTTTGCGCAATCTCCGAATGTGGACATCGACCGTTCTCTCATCAAGATACACGTTACTACCCCAAACATAATTAAGTATCTGATCGCGGGTGTAAACACGCTCCTGGTGGGTTAAGAAAAACTGCAGTAATCGATATTCGGTAGGGCTAACATTAATTGGAGCTCCGTCGATGCTGACCTTGTGGCTCAAAGGATCAAACACCAAAGCTCCAACAATAATTGATTCCTTGAGCTCTTCTCTACCCGCGCGACGCAAAACAGCCTTGACTCTTGACGCTAGCTCTCTAGGAGAAAATGGCTTGGCAATATAGTCATCTGCCCCAGCATCAAGCCCAGATATTTTATTCACCTCTTGTGCTTTAGCAGTAAGCATAATGACAGGGATTTTTTCGGTGGTTTCATCTCGTTTGAGTCGGCGTAATAATTCTAGACCGGTGGTTCCGGGCATCATCCAGTCGAGTAAAATTAAATCTGGACGCCTATCAATCACCATGGAATGAGCAGCCTGGGCATTTTCAGCTTGCAGTACATTATAGCCGGCCGCACCAAGCGCTATCGACAGCATGTCACGAATCGGGGCTTCGTCGTCAACAATCAAAATTGTATGCTTTGGCATAAATCTCGCCTGATTTGTCATAAGAACTCGCTTATTAAATACTAGAAATATTTCATAAATATGACAGAAGTAGTGACGCGATGCTAGTTTTCCTAATCGTCCGTAAAAGATCATTAAATTAGTCTAAACGCATTCGATATTTAGGCTTGAATGCCTCATAATACATGCCTTATTTTTTAAATCACTGGAATCGACCCATGACCATTAAACACAATAGCGCGGTAAGCTTTCACTACACCTTGACCGATGATGGCGGCCAGCAATTAGACAGCTCTGCCGGAAAAGAGCCTTTAGCTTATTTGCATGGATCGGGAAATATTATTCCTGGCCTAGAAAATGCGCTCAAAGGGAAAAACGTAGGGGACTCTATGGTGGTAGCTGTTCCTGCCGCTGAAGGGTATGGCGAGGTGCAACCTGATATGATTCAAGAGGTGCCGCGCGAGTCATTTCAAGGTGTTGATGACATTGAGGTGGGCATGCAGTTTGAAGCTCAAACAGGCAATGGCGATAGTGTTCCTGTCACCGTGAAAGCGGTTACCGATGAGTTTGTAACTGTTGATGGCAATCACCCACTAGCCGGCAAAGACTTGAATTTTGACGTGTCAATTGAGTCTGTACGAGATGCTACACAAGAAGAGCTTGATCATGGCCATGTGCATGGACCAGGCGGGCATGATCACTAATTAAGCGTATTTTTAGTATAAAAAGTCACCCTGCGGTGGCTTTTTTTTGTCTGTTGTATTTTGAGATTAGAAAAAAGTCTCCACATAGTTAACTTTAGGCTGCTAGTGCTACGTCATCAATGTGACATAGTTGGTTATAATACTGGCTGAACGTATCAGACTTGGAAATGACATGACAATACGAGTAGGGATTAATGGGTTTGGCCGGATTGGACGCATGGCTTTTCGGGCGGCCTGGGAATCAGATATTTTTGACATAGTACATATCAATGAAGTGGCCGGGGATGCAAAAAGCGCGGCACACTTACTGCGTTTTGATTCAGTCCACGGTAAATGGAATCGAGATGTGTCGGTCACAGAATCTAGCAACGAGATAGTCATCGACGGCAAGATCATTAGCTACTCACAGTCAGACACTATTCAGCAATGCCCTTGGTCTGAGGCAAAGGTTGATATTGTCGTGGAGTGTAGTGGTCAATTTAAATCTCGACCATCCCTACTGCCCTATCTCGACCAGGGAGTTAAAAAAGTCATTGTGTCTGCACCCGTCAAAGACGGTACTCTTAACATTGTTATGGGTGTTAATGATCACCTTTATAATGACCAGGATATAGTGACGGCCGCCTCCTGCACGACAAATTGTTTGGCGCCGGTCATCGATGTTTTACAAAATGAGTTTGGTATAGAGCACGCAGCAATTACTACTATTCATGACATCACCAACACTCAAAGTATTCTTGATGAATACCATAAAGACCTGAGGCGTGCCCGCGCCAGCAGCATTTCTTTGATTCCCACCAGTACCGGTTCAGCAACCGCTATCATTGAAATCTTTCCTGAGCTCAAGGGGCGAATCAACGGCATTGCGGTGCGCGTACCACTTGCCAACGCATCGCTTACCGATTGCGTTTTTGAGTTAAAAATGCCGGTAACAGCAGACCAAATTAACGACGCTCTGCGCACTGCAGCCAATGGTAGGCTTCAGGGAATATTGGGCTTTGAAGAGCTGCCTCTTGTATCTGTGGACTACACCAACGATACCCGATCGGGGATCGTAGATGGCCCATCAACAATGGTCATAAATGAAACCCAAGTTAAGATCTTAATTTGGTATGACAATGAAATAGGCTATGTAAACAGAATGATGGAACTAGTCAGCAAAGTCGCTGGTTCCATTTAAGGCGGCGACAGTCATGTTCAATAGCCATCATGATCACGTGAAGCAATATCGTGTAATTACCGGAATTTATTGGGCCTTTACGCTAACCGACGGTGCTCTGCGCATGCTAGTACTGTTGTTTTTCCATGATCTTGGTTACAGCCCAATTGAGATCGCGAGTCTATTTTTACTCTACGAACTGTTCGGTGTGCTTACCAATCTGGGTGGTGGCTGGGTGGCCAGTCATGTAGGGTTAAACAAAACCACGCAGGCTGGGTTGATCGTTCAAATCGTCGCTCTAGCGATGCTGCTGGGTGACCCCAACGAAATGACCGTAATCTATGTGATGTTTGCGCAGGCACTGTCTGGAATAGCCAAAGATCTCAATAAGCTAGCGGCTAAAAGTAGTATTAAAGGGTTACTAAAGGATGACTCCTCGGGACGACTCTATAGTTGGGTTGCCCTGCTAACTGGATCAAAAAACACCCTGAAAGGAATCGGGTTTTTTCTCGGGAGTTTACTCTTATACGGGGTTGGCTTTAGAGCGACCCTGTTAATAATGATATGTCTACTTAGTCTGGCGCTTTGTGCTGGGTGGTTGTTTCTCATGAAAGATAAGATAACAACCTTAAAGCCTAAGTTTAGTGAAGTATTCTCAAAAAGCCCCTCGGTTAATCGGCTCTCGGCCGCCAGATTTTTTCTGTTTGGCGCACGGGACGTCTGGTTCGTGGTTGCTCTCCCTGTCTTTCTTCATAGCCAGTTGCAGTGGAGCTATTGGCAAGTAGGCGCTTTAATGGCCTGCTGGATAATAGGTTACGGTATGGTCCAGGCAATGGCGCCGCGGCTTACGAACCGAATCACGAGGGCACAACCAGACTCAATATCCAATCAAGTCAGCGGATCAACATTGGGTGCATGGGGCACAGTCCTATTTATCATCCCTGGTCTTATGGCCGCAGGACTTATTTCTGGCATTGTGCCTAGTGTTGTCATTTTAAGCGCCCTTGTCCCCTTTGGTTTTGTATTTGCCGTTAACTCTAGCGTCCACTCCTATTTAATTGTTGCCTATGCTCGTAGCGACGCTGTGTCACTTGATGTCGGTTTTTACTATATGGCTAATGCAGGGGGACGGCTGATTGGAACAATAATGTCGGGGATTATTTATCAAGCATTTGGATTGGCGGCATGCCTTGTCTTATCTTCTTTAATGATTTTTGTCAGCACTCAAATAGCAAAGAGCCTGCCTAAAAGTGAGAATACTTAAATGGCGCAAATCCTGTGTGCTGAGGACTTCAACTCTCTAGTTATGTCTGCTAGGGTAGCCAGCAAACTAATTAATCACGAGAACACGCGCTATGACAACCGCAAACGACAATGCCATGGACCCCAATGGCCTTTTTCGCGAGGAGAATTTTACTGATCAGAAAATGGGTGCAATTCGCAAACTGACGCCAGTTACAGCAGCCGGTCTTGATGATCCCGACCGAGAGGTTAGCTTCCTAGGCTCTGCTCAGATAATGACCCAGATGGGCGCACTACCCCTAAACTTCGTCCTAGAGGGTGCAACAATCGGTGAAGCTGCAGAAGACTTTGCGGCGAAAGCGGCTATCGCTGTTGAAGAAGCCGCTATTGAGCTCGAAAAAATGCGCCGTGAGCAGGCATCACAAATTGTCGTGCCGGGCCAAGGCGGTGGGATGGGGGGCCCCGGTCAAGGCGGAATAATAACCTAGAATAGATTCATCTGTAAGTACTTACTATTTCTGCCTACCTTAACAATAGAGAGCCTCCAATAGGCCGGAACTCATCTGTAGCCTCTATTAATGATTGGGCTGTTAAGGCGGTGGCACCATAAACCCGAGTTTGAACTTCGCCGCTTTCACTCACACGCCGCAGGAGTCTATCAAAGTCGCCGTCACCGGATAAAAGCACCACCCAATCAACACTGCGTGAGGCGTTGGAAACAGCGTCCATAACATCGATGGTTATACCAACATCCCAATCACCTTTGGCTGACCCATCACTTCTTTGGATATAGGGCTTTAACTTAATATCGAACCCAATATTCTGAAGCGTCTGCTGAAACTTGCGTTGTTGGGCGTCATTTCGATCAATAGCGTAGGCATTTGCCAGCACAATATCGCCCTCCAGGCTTAGCTGTCGCCACAGCTCACGATAGTTAAAATGGCAGCCAAAACTCTCCTTTACTGTGTAATAGATATTCTGAACATCGGCGAAAATAGCAATTTTAGGCATTTAACTTCCCTTTAATAATATAGGTCGAGCTATGAGGTAGTCTCTAACGGATAGAGATTGGCTGGATGGACTAACGTAGAGAAGCTCACCAAACTCGAATGTCGCCTACATCTTCTAGTCACCTGTAAGCAGGCGCTATGACTATCTTCAGTTAAACCTAGTGCCCTGCGCTGACTCGGCTTTGCCAAGACAGCACTTACTTGTGAATCCACTTGATCACTAGGGGCGATCCATTCCAAATACTCATCTGGCACCACTTTAACGAACTTTTGCTTTAAAAAAGCGGGCGCAACCTCAGGATTTACAAAAACTTGTTGCCATTGGACGGCCTTATCTCGATCGAAATGCACGAATATCCCCCTATACACAGGCTGATCGACTTCAAAACTCAATAAATGGGCTAATTTAGCGTCAGCGGGGATTTGTTCAAGATCAAGAACCTGGCAGCTGTAGGCTCCCTCTAGTTGAGCCAGGGCGACAATATTATATAACTCTATAGTGGGTTGAGCCGCGACAGGCTGTGCGACAAAGGACCCTAAACCTGGCGCTCTAGTTAACAGTCCCT
Organism: SAR92 clade bacterium; assembly: GCA_014381985.1. Classification (GTDB taxonomy): domain Bacteria; phylum Pseudomonadota; class Gammaproteobacteria; order Pseudomonadales; family Porticoccaceae; genus HTCC2207. The sequence continues at coordinate 1,938 of JACNKP010000036.1, read as the reverse complement.
CCTGAGCCAGTTCCTGCAATGCTCTTCTAGCGGTCATTCTACTGACAGAGAAACTCGCGGAAAGCTCATTTTCAGACGGGGTACGGGTACCAACCGGCCAATACCCTGACTTTATATGTCCTCGAACGTACTGTTTGATCACTTCAAACTGCGGTAGTTTAATGGCATTGATCATAAATAGAAGCACCAACTAGAATGTATATACATTTATAACCTTAGTGCAGGAAAAAAACAAGCCCTATCAGCCATTATACAAAAATCAGTTAAAATAACAAAAATAACAGCAAAAATAGACAATTTTCGCCGATAAACCAAAACAGAAGAAGTTCCCTTTTGTCAGATGTATATACAACTATACAATTAAGCTATAACCCCTGATCCCTAATTAGCTCAAGCTTTTGCTGCCGAGCCAGCTTTTTGATAGCCGCCTCACGCTTGCTGGCGCTGCTTCTGGTGTGGTTGGGCTCGGCATAGACCATTTCACAGGCGCTGCGTCCCCTAAAGTACTTAGCGCCCGCTTTCCCAGACTGATGCTCAGCCAAACGCCTATCGATATCAGTGGTGATACCGGTATAAAGACTTTGGTCGCTTGCACGAACCATATAAACGAACCAGGAACTCATAAGCAGCCCTACCCCCCCTGCTTTAGGTCAGAATGGCAAAATTGGCATCGATAACTTGCGACCCGACTGACTATCTTGTTGTGCCGCAATAGGGTGAGTTGATGAACACGACAATTGCAGTGGTAGGCATGCCGCTGGTACTGGCGGGTTGGGATACCAGTTAGATCATATTTTCCAGTCACCGTTGGCACCGCACCCATAGTGATCATTATTTGGCGCCACTCTTTACCGTGAGGTTTCACCGTTCTCATCCCCCACATACAGTCGACGATATAATGCGCAACTTCGTGCACAACGGTATTAGCCAAACTTTCTTGATAATATTTAGCAAATATCCAGGGATTGTAGCGAATACGCCGTTGCCTGGCTCTTACCTGATACATGCCAGCACACTTACCACGCAGGTCAAAATCAACGGGTAATTTGGAAAATTTTCGCTCAAATAAGACGCTAGCTTTATCAATACAGGCGGCAGTAGCAGCGCTTACCTGTTCTTTCTGCTTTTTTGAAATAGGTGCGATAGTTTTAAGGTCAGTCATATAAGGATTATATAGGGTGCAGAGACTGGTACAATCTATATAACTCGGAAAAAGTGAACATTATGAATGTCGACCTCCACTGCCATACCAACATGTCTGACGGCAGCTTAACGCCTGAACAGTTGGTCGATCTAGCCAATGAGCGCGCATTGGATATTCTGTCAATTACAGATCATGACACTCTAGATGCCTACAGCGCGATAAAGGTTATTCCGCCAAAACTGCAACTTATTACTGGTATTGAATTTTCTAGTCAGTGGCGCAAGCAGGGCATTCATATCGTTGGGTTAAATGTCGACCCTGTAAGTGAGTCCATTATTTGTGGCGTGGCGCAGCAAAAAAAAGCTCGTCTCGATCGTGCCGAAAAAATCGCTGAGCGCCTTAGTAACTTAGGCTTTGAGCATTGCCTAGAGGGCGCGACGCTTTTGGCCGACGGGCAGATTGGGCGCCCTCATTTTGCCCAGCATCTTGTTAATATAGGCGCCGTATCAAACATTAAACAGGCGTTCAAAAAGTATCTTGGCGCAGGGAAGGTTGGCGATATAAAAGAGCAATGGGCTGAGACTGCTACCGTCGTCCAATGGATTCGAGAGTCAGGAGGCATTGCGGTATTAGCTCATCCAAGCAAGTACAAAATGACCCGCACAAAGCTCAAGGAGCTACTCACGGATTTTTGCAGTGCAGGCGGGGAGGGCACGGAAGTTTTTTCTTGGCTTCAAGTTCCTGCCGTTACTAAGGATTTAGGCACTTTATTTTATCAATATGTTCCGCTTGCC
>JACNKP010000009.1 GCA_014381985.1 SAR92 clade bacterium | reverse complement strand
AAACGTCGCTAATCATGGAAGATCGCGAAGTCAAAGCCGCCTTAAGCTCATTTCTCTTTGTGGTCATCTTGATGTCTGCCTACTATATTCTTCGACCCGTCCGCGATGCCATGGCAAGCGACTGGACGGATGCTGAAGTTAGCTGGTTATGGACTCTCAACTTTTTTATCAGCACCGCGGTCGTCGCCGTTTATGGTATCGCCGTTTCGCGTTTTCGTTTCCAGCTTCTAGTACCGGCTATGTACGGTATTTTTGCACTAACCTTTGTGGTTTTTTATGTGCTGGCTTCGACCTCGGGCGATCGAACATTAATCGATAAATCATTTTATGTGTGGGTTAGTGTATTCAGCCTTTTCCACATTTCAGTATTTTGGAGCTTCATGTCGGACTTGTTCAACAAAGAACAGGCCGGCAGGCTATTTAGTATAATTGCCGTAGGTGCCAGTGTCGGCGGCCTTATTGGCCCTACTATACCTTCGTTTTTCTCAGAGTCGCTGGGTACAGACAATTTAATGTTAATAGCAAGTGTGATGCTGCTGATCCCGATACCAATTATCTTCTATTTACAATCACTCAAATCATCCGATTTACGCAATGAAGATTTTTACTTAAGAAAGCCCAACGCGACCATTGGTGGCAATCCCTTTTCGGGCTTCAAGATGTTTTTCGCAAACCCTTATTTATTAGCCATAGGCTTATTTATTTTTCTTTATACAGGTGTAAGTTCGTTTGTTTACTTCGAGTTAAAGAACCTGCTCAGTGAACTAAGCCGTGTCGAACGCACGGCGGTGTGGGCGAAAATGGACCTAGCCGTCAATATACTATCAATTACAACAGGGTTATTTGCAACCGGTCGCATTGTAGGTAAATTTGGTATGCCGGTTACTATTGCGTTGGTGCCCGTACTGATCTGTGTTGGTTTACTGATACTCGCCATTTCACCTTTTCTAGCGGCCGTCGTGACCTTACAGATAGTGCGGCGCGCAGGAAACTACGCCGTCACACGACCTGCTCGCGAAATGCTGTTTACTCGCGTTGACCGCGAAACCCGTTTTAAAGCAAAACCGGTCATTGACATTGTCGCTTATCGCGGAGGAGACATGCTAATGGCTTGGTTGTTTACAGGGCTAACACAAGGCCTGGGCCTAGGTTTAGCAGCTGTCGCCATGGTTGGGGCAGGTATAGCCGCGCTCTGGTCAATGGTGGGTATCTATCTGGGTCGCTGGTTTGAGCGAGATGATAGCTCCTCACCCCATAAGGAAGAAAACGAGTAGTTACATAGACATCACTCATAACAACATTTCATCAACAAACTGTGATGCCGGTTAATTTTTCGGTGTTATGTTTAATAAACCAAAACAGGTAACGGACCAATACTATGAAATCTTTAACTATTGCAATTTTAGCGCTTTCCCTCTGTTCTACTCCTTTCTCGCTCGCAGACAACCACACTGGTGCCAAACAGCAAGAGACACTAAAGTACATCGAATTTAGCCAAATTGGTGACCCTGCAGACGTACTCGAAGTAAAGGAAGAAAGCTCTCGGCCGTTAAAGAGTGGTGAAGTCAGAGTCGCCGTATTGGCCTCGCCAATTAACCCATCAGACCTATTACAGATCGCCGGCAAGTATGGTGTCGATCCAGTATTACCCTCCAATCCCGGTAGTGAAGGCGTTGGCCGGGTACTAGAAGTGTCTGCAGAAGTAAAACATCTGACGGTCGGCCAAATGGTACTTCTCGCCAGCGGAGGAACCTGGCGTGACGAAATAGTCGCACCGGCAGCAGGCTTTCTTCCCTTACCTAACCTAGGGCCACTTGAGTCTTCAGTGATTGAACAGCTGGCCATGTCAGCGGTTAACCCTTTAACGGCATTACTTATGCTGACCAGTTTTGCTGACATTGAAGAAGGTCAATGGATTGTGCAGAGCGCTGCCAATTCCGCCGTTGGCGGATATGTTATCCAGCTTGCTAAGCAGCGTGGTATTAAAACAGTCAATGTTGTGCGCCGTGAAGGCCTAGCCGATGATCTGCTGGCCAAGGGTGCAGATATAGTGTTGATCGATGGACCTGACCTTGCAGCACAGATCGCCAGTGCAACAGACAATGCGCCTATTGCACTTGCACTGGACCCCGTTGGTGGTGAGACCTACACTCGACTAGCCGATAGCCTTGGCTATGGCGGCACTCTGGTTGCCTATGGTGTGCTGTCCGGAAAACCCGCAAGTTTGAATACAGGAAAGATTATTTTTAATGACATTAGTCTGCGTGGCTTTTGGCTTTACAAGTGGTACCAGACAGCTGATATGCAAACAAAGCAGGCTGCTTTCGGGCAAATTATTCCGCTAATTGCGAAGGGTGTTTTAAAAGCCAATGTTGACTCGCGTTTTAGTGTTGATGAGATCAAACAGGCAGTCTCGCGCGCCGCACAACCCGGTAGAAACGGCAAGGTTCTTATTGTGCCAAACCCTCTCTAGTAGCGGATAAGACAGTTATCAGGGATATTCAGTGCTCTGGCTGAGTATCCCTCGCGTGGGTTACCTCTCATTACCATGACCAGTTAATTCTCTCTTAAAAAGGTCACCGATCACTTACCGGTTTTAGGCAGAAAACTCCAACAGAGTCTATCCGTTCACCCAATTAGGCTTTCGTTTTTGTACAAATGCGGTCATGCCTTCACGGGCATCTTTAGATTTTATAAGCTGAACAAATTCCGTGTTGCTTAGTTCAAGAGCTTTATCCCAACGCCCTAAATTATCAACGGCATTTAGGACACGCTTGGAGGCCCGTACAGAGGTCGGCGAATTTCCCGCAATTGTTGCTGCGAGCGCCCTGGCAGCCTCCATGACCCCTTGAGGCTCAGAGATAGCATTAATCAATCCCAGTTTTGAAGCTTCATCAGAACCAACTTTACGGCCAGTCAATATCAACTCCATGGCGGCTTTTTCTCCAATCTGCCGGGTTAAACGTTGCAGCCCACCAGCGGCCGCAAACAGACCAACTTTAACTTCAGGTAGAGCAAAACTCGCCAGAGGGTCTGCTAGCGCGATGTCACATGCCAAAACAATCTCTAGGCCACCACCCATGGCGACACCGTTAACAGCCGCAATAACAGGTTTCTCTCTGTTGGTTCGGGAACATAGACCTGCGAACCCGGAGGCTGGTATAGACATATCACCACCTCCAGCGGATACCTTAAGATCATTACCGCTACAGAATGCTTTTTCTCCAGCACCTGTGATAATAGCAGCCCAGAGCTCTTGGTCACGCTCGAACTCATCAAAAATTTCTGCTAATTCAAAATGGGCAGCACTAAAAAGTGCATTGTAAGCTTCGGGGCGGTTGAGCGTTACCTCAAGCACATTGCCTTCTCTTTTAAGCTGTACATATTTAAATTCGCGGGCGAGGAAATCGTTTGACATAGGTACTCCTAGTTTATGGGGGTTTAATAGAGTGTTTTTACCGTCTCGATGAATAATATTGACCGTTTGGCCAACAGGGCTATCAAATGTATGAAGGGCTTTTGTGGTGGCGCGGTGATCGACCGGTACCGTTGCCATAACTCGGCCTTCAGTATTCCGCGCAAATAGATAGGCATGATCAATACCGTGACGGCCATGTCTCACTGTGTAGGCCTCAATAACGGCAGTACAATCTTCGTTCAGCAAAGTGTGTTCGGGTTGTGCATCTATTTCGGCCTGCAAATGTTCACTGGAAATTTCGCTCCAAGCATCTGGCTCTTTTGCCGAATATACACCCGCAGATTGCTTGCTGATAAATCCACCATTGGCCAGTACCAGCCCGTAAGCCTCTCTATCTTTGCGAAGAAGTTCCACGATAGTCGCAATTGCATGGGTGGAATAGTTATTACCCGCTCCGCCAAAAAACGGTAAGCCTCCAGTGACGCTCATCTGATCTTGAACTGGGTCCAACCCCAACACGTCAGCAGCTAAGTGCACAACAATAGGAAAACAACTGTAGATATCACGGTATGCTATATCGTCAGTCGTAATGCCCGCGCTATCAATTGCGCCTGATATGGCTGACTCAAGCGCTTTAGATTTAGACAAATCTGGGCGTTCAGAAACAAGTTTCTCGTTTACATCCGAATACCCATGGAGGTATATCCATTTATCAGGATCAATACCGAGTTCCTTTGCATATCCCACGCTGGTGAGAATTAACGTCGAGGCTTGGTTCACTGCGTCTTGCGCAATGTGCCATTTTAGATAGGGATCGCATATAGGGTAATTTTCTTTCGACGCTTCAGCTAAAAATTCGGCTGGCATTACTTGAGGGAATTGCGAAAATGGATTTTGTTCTGCCGTCCTAGAGAGACCCGCGCATATACCCGCTATGTAAACAAGATATTCAGCCCTAGACATTCCTAACCGGGCGCGCAATGCCTCTTCCATCACCGCATAGGTTTGATAGGGCAACCCCATGCCATTAAGTATTTCATACATGGATATAAAGTCAGTTTTTGCGCCACGATCTTCGATATCTGCATTAACATCAGATGACCAATCCAGAGAAAGCTTGTTCTTCAACGCTGTTTTGAGGA
>JACNKP010000077.1:8676-24506 GCA_014381985.1 SAR92 clade bacterium | reverse complement strand
AGTTCAACCTTGGCGATTAAGGTTGCCTCTCGTGTCATCCGGTCAACATGAGCATCAAGAGCGTACTTTGCATCCATGTCGATCACAGGCCCTAAATCAGTGTCCAGGTGCCTTGGGTTGCCACCTTTAATTGAGGACATGGCGCCAGATAGCATCGTCAGTACTTGATCGGCAATATCCTGCTGTATAAACAGAACGCGAAGAGCAGAGCAACGTTGCCCCGCGCTTAGAAACGCGGAGCTGATAACATCGTCAACCACTTGCTCAGGCAGAGCCGTTGAATCTACTATCATGCAGTTTTGACCACCCGTTTCGGCAATAAAGGGGATAGGGTTTCCTGGGCGACTAGCTAACTGACGATTAATGATTAAGGCTGTGGCGGTTGAGCCGGTAAATGCAATTCCTGCAATACGTGGGTCTTCAATGAGTATCTTACCTATTTTGGAACCACTGCCTAAAACCAGATGCAATGCCTGGTGCGGCACACCAGCGAGGTGAAATAGTTTTATAGCATAGGCGGCTACAGCTGGCGTTTGCATGGCCGGTTTGGCAATCACGGTGTTGCCTGCGACTAAGCCTGCGGCAATTTGACCCACGAAAATGGCCAGCGGAAAATTCCATGGACTGATACATAAAAATACGCCTTGGCCCTGTAATTCAAACGATGACTTCATGTTCATGTGACGCGCCTGGGTGGCATAGTAGCGACAAAAATCAATGGCTTCTCTAACCTCTGACAAGCCATCATTAAGTGTTCGCCCAGCTTCGTTCGCTATTATAGTGATGAGGTCGGCACAGTCGCGCTCCATGTAATTTGCGACTTTGTCCAAGATGTCCGCACGATAGGTATGTCCTTTGGCATTCCAGCTGGACTGGGCTGTGTAGGCGGTTTCTAGTGCCTGCACAACGTCATCTTGACTCGCTGCACTGAAATGGCCAATAAGATCAGAATGGTCCGCTGGGTTGAAATGCTGTCTGAGCTCATGCTCGGCGTTTTCACCATTAACGATCGAGTGGGTCAGGAGTAAATCTTTTGAAAATTTCTCGGCATGGTTTAACAATGCTTGGGTTTCATGGGCCGAATCCAGGTCAATACCTCGAGCGTTCTTGCGCATCTCACCAGCGGCTTCGAAAATCCGTTCTGGAATCGGTATTCCTTTGTGCTGGTATGGAAATGTACTCGTCACTTCTGTTCGTGTATCGTTGAGAAGCTCTTCAACAGGTGTCTGCTTATCAAGAAAACGATTAACGAAAGAACTATTTGCGCCGTTCTCAAGTAGTCGACGAACAAGGTAAGGCAGCAGATCTTTATGGTTGCCAATAGGGGCATAGACTCTGACCGCAAATGGCTTGTCGGGATGCTGTTTTTGCAGTTGAGGGTATAGGCTATGACCCATGCCATGCAATCTTTGAAATTCAAACTCACGATCACCTGCTAATGCCAATATCATGGAAGCGGTATAGGCATTATGCGTAGCAAATTGAGGGAATATTGATTGCGGCGCATCCAGCAATAGTTCTGCGCAGTGTTGATAGCAGAGGTCGGTGTTGGATTTTCGGGTGAACACAGGGTAGCTTTGAAGCCCTTGCTCTTGGGCATGCTTAATCTCTGCATCCCAATAGGCTCCTTTAACCAAACGCACCATTAATCGCCGCTTGGTTTGTTTAGCAACAGCAATGAGCCATTTGGCTGTGTCGGGTGCCCGTTTTTGGTAGGCTTGTAATACAAAACCAAGGCCTTGCCAGCCGGCTAAGTCGTTATCGTTGGCTAGATGTCCAAAGATATCTAGGGATATGTCTAGGCGATATGATTCTTCTGCGTCAATAGAAAGACCTATATTGTGGTCTTTGGCTTGTTGGCAGAGTTGCTTGATGCGAGGTAACAGCTCATTCATCACTAGTGAGTGTTGGGCGAAATAGTAGCGTGGGTGCAGAGCAGAAAGTTTTACTGAGATGCCATTTGCCTGATAAACGTCTGAATAATTGTCCGGACTTTTTTGGCGTGCGGCACCTATCTCATCAATGGCTTGGCTATAGGCCCGCAAGTACGCACGAGCATCATCATCGGTGCGGGCACCTTCGCCGAGCATGTCGAAAGAAAACAGAGTGTCACTATGGTTCTTCTTCAGGCCTTGATTAATACCTTCAGCGATAGTGCGGCCAAGTACGTATTGCCCTCCCATGATACGCATTGCTTGCATCACGGCAGCACGAATGGCCGGTTCGCCCATGGTTGCCGTGAGTCGCTTTATCCAGCTGTCTGGATGCTGAGTAATGTGCGAATCTAAGCTGACCAAGTGCCCGGTCAACATAAGCCCCCAGGTAGAGGCGTTGACGAATAATGAGTCTGACTGACCCCGATGAGCACTCCACTTCCCTGATCGAATTTTTTCGGCAATTAGGCGGTCTGCTGTTAGGCCATCAGGGACACGCAAAAGCGCTTCGGCTAAGCACATCAGCGCAACACCCTCACCATTGGATAAGCCAAACTGGAGTATAAAAGCATCGAGGGTTCCGCCGCTGGCTTTGTTTGCTCTGCAGTCGATGACGAGTTGTCGGGCAGAATTAAGTATGCCGTCTCTAGCCTCTTGCGACAGAGGATTGCGATGGATAAGTTGACTCACTGCTTGGTGCTCATCGATATGCGCGGTTTTCCGGATGTGTTGTCGTAATTGAACTTGGTTCATTGGCCTTCCCAGATAGTGACGCATGTATTATTCTGCATTCTGGTGTAAAAGGCTTAGTATATGGCTCCATATATGTTATTTCTGCCATATATAATATCGCCTAATACTATTTATTAGTTTATTATGCTTTGTAAGATTTTGTTAAATAGAGATCGTTTGGCGATGGTAATAGACGTCGTTCTTAATTAGGATTAAACAAAGAGGTGGCAATGAAAAATTTAGCGGAGCTTGACCGGATAGATAAACGAATTCTAACGGTACTGCAAGGTAACGGAAGGATTTCTAATGTAGAGTTATCACGCCAAGTTAATCTGACACCAACGCCCTGTCTAGAGCGAGTGAAAAGATTGGAGAAAGAGGGATTCATCACAGATTATGTGGCTCTAATTGATCCCGTAAAGGTTAATTCTGGCCTCTGTGCTTATATTGAGATTCAGTTGGTGAGTTCAACCACTGATGCATTTAAGCGTTTTAACCAACAGATGATTGATCTTCCTGAGGTCCAAGAGTGTCAAATGGTGGCTGGAGGTTTTGATTATTTGATTAAGATTCGAGTGGCCGATATGCAGCATTATCAGCGTTTTTTAGGTGAGAAACTTGCCTCGATTAGTGATATCAGCCAAACCCACACATACGTCGTTATTCAAGACGTTAAATCTGAAACTGCAATACAGATTAACAGCTAGTTACTATAAACCCGAGGCACTCGGGAGGGCATGCGTGTCAGCAGTTCGTAACCGATCGTGTTGCAGTATTCGGCAATTTCGTTAACTGAAAGTTCAGGCCCCCAAAGAATGACTTTGTCACCGATAGATACAAGATTGAGGTCGGTGACGTCCACGGTAATCATATCCATTGAAACACGTCCCACCAGAGGGCAGCGCGCTCCATTAACAAGTACGGGAGTGCCATTGGGCGCCTGACGTGGATAACCATCACCATAGCCAACGGTTATCGTGGCGATGATTGAGTCTCGACCTGCCGTCCAGTTAGCGGTGTAGCCGACTGATTCGCCAGATGCAATGTGACGCAGGGAAATCACTGCCGACTGCAGAGACATTACAGGTTGAAGTTTGTTGGCATTATCTTGATCCTCTGAGAAAGGTGAGTTTCCATAGAGCATATAGCCAGGTCGTTGCCAGTCGCGATGCGTTTCAGGCCAAGCTAGGATTGCTGCAGAATTAGCCAGGGATTCGGCGATAACATCGCCAGCAGCTGGGTTAAGGGTTGTTATCCATCGATCAAAAATGGCCATTTGATTTTTTGTCGCACTACTACCTAAATCATCTGCACATGCGAAGTGCGAGGCTGCGACAATGGGCTTGGCGACATTGTCGGTATTGCTAAGCGCAAGATAGGTTTGAGTAGCTTCTTGAGGCTGAAACCCGAGTCGGTGCATACCTGTATCGACGCCGAGCCATACACTCACCGGGCGAGAGATAGAAGCATTGATAATTGCATCTTTTTGGGCGGAATTCTCAACCATTAGCATGAAATTATTATCAGATGCAATTTCAACTTCATCACTAGAAAAAGTACCCTCAAGCAATAAAATAGGTTGCTTGATACCTGCCTCGCGAAGTACCAGCGCTTCATCAATCGATGCAACACCAAAGGCTGGCGCAGAATGCGATAACGCGCGACATACCTCTACCATGCCGTGCCCATAAGCATTGGCCTTGACCATAGGGATGATGTTCGCTTGTGGTGCCAATGATTTTACCAAGGCGAAATTTGCCCTTAGAGCCTTTAGATCAACAATAGCGACAGTAGGTCTTGTCATAATAGTGGGTGCCGTTAGTAATTAAACTTATGGGCGGAAAATAGCCTTTGAGCTGCCAGCCAGACATCGCCAACTTTGCCGTCTCCAATGAGGCTTCCGTCCACTTCAATGACTGCGCCAATCTCTTTGGTAGAGCTGGTAATCCAGACCTCATCAGCGTTAAGTACCTCTTGTTTGCTGACGATTCGCTCTTCAACCGGAATTGAACCATCTTTACGCAGAATATCTAGTAGCATATGGCGCGTAATCCCAGGTAAAAGCTGATTATCTAGAGGCGGAGTGATAAGCGTTCCATCTTTAACGATAAAGGCATTACATGAACTGGCTTCCGTGAGTTCATTGTTGGCGTTAAACAATAAGGTCTCATCATTGCCCTGGTCGTATCCTTGCTGAAAATGCAAAACATTGCCCAGTAGCGCGGTCGATTTAATGTGGCAGCGCTGCCACCGCAGGTCCTCGGCAGTTGATACCTTATAGCCTTTAGCAACCGTTTTGTCCGCTACTGGTGCCTTAGGTATGTCAAAGGTAAAGCCAAAGACCGTTGGCTCAACGTCTTCAGGGAACGCATGATACCGTTTGGTATCTGCTCCCCGACTAACCTGTAGGTAAATGCCTAAATTACTGTTGCCATTTTTGCTAGCAAGGTCTTCACAAACCGTTTTCCATTGCTGGTGCGACCAATCAATGTTCAAGCCAATACCTTTGAATCCATCGTTCATTCGGTCAATATGAGGGCCAAAACCTAATAAGCTTCCTTGGTAGGAGGGGATAACCTCATAAATGCCATCACCGAAAAGAAAGCCACGATCCAGTGGCGAAATCTTTGCCTCTGACATGGGCATGTACGAACCATTTAGAAAAACAATACTCATTGGTAAACCTTACGTTAATTTGAGCCAAAAAAAGCGAGTAGCTGATCGGTCGTTTTACATATTATCGATCAAAAATAGTACCAGTTAGTGCAGTTTTAGACAAAGCTAATTGGTTTTAAAATTACGCTAATCGACTTCACTCGAAGGAAAATCTTTGGCTAAATTAGCTTTTTAGTTGAAAATATCTGGTGAGTCGCTAAAACCCTGATAACTTTCTTAGATTGGTGACAATCTGCTGGCTGACCGCTGAATCGACACCATCTTCTGTTAGGGTGTTTTCGCCAGTGACACCATCCACACTGCCGCCGTCTGAAAGCATCTGGAGTACCGCCTTATTATTCCAGTCTGCGAGTATATCTTGACCGCTGATTACAGATAATAATGCGGTTAAACCATGGGCAGCCCAGTTGGAGATGTCAGCAAGAAGAAGCTCGTCGCAACCGGTGATTGCCGGACGAATATGAAGCAGTTCTAGTGCTTTAGTAATGTTTCCCATACCTATCTCATTACCCCCATCACCTATGGCGATAGTGGGGCAGGTTGCTAGGGACAGAAAGCTATCATAATCGGCACAGTGCTCTGAAATGTCTATACCACGCATGTTGTAGTAGCGACCATCATTAGACAGCCCTGGACGTTCAATTGAAATAACTAAGGCAGGTTGGTAGCGATCGAGAGCTTTCTGGGCTTGGTTTTGACCGTCTTCATCTATTTTGATCTCTAGAGTCTGAAAGTCTGTTTTTAACAAAGTACATAGTGGCGTCTCACAGACTAAAATTGGAGAGCCACCAATGGCTTCTATCGCTCGATATAGTGAGATTGCGCCAAGTGGACCATCGGTTTCAAAGCTACCATTTACGGGAAAACCGGTGCCGATTAGTATGTTACCTTGGGCATTGTGAATCAGTTGCGCGGCTCTTAAGTATGATCCGTCTTCGATAGAGGATGACATTGTCTTCATGCCCCTAGGATTGCTAGCGACTAACAGGTTTTCTATTGCTTTGGATAGAGCATCTAGGCTTACGGTCGCCTTATGTTGCTGAAAACTAATCTCAGCAAGATGCTTTAGATTATGTGCTTGCTCGATACTCACCTCTTCAAAACACACAGCGGCTTCTGGCCCAAGTTGCGCTAATTTATCGAGATCCAAAGACAGTACAGAGCCTATTTTGGGGTATCCACCAATGGTTTGGCGGTCATTGAGTAGGATTATCGGTTGCCCATCAGGTGGGACTTGAATTGCACCCTGGCAAATACCTTCAGACAGAATACCGCCAACAGAGGGTTTGATATCTGGTCCGAGCAGTCTAAAACCCATCCGATCATTGCGCTCTGAAATACGGTATTGTCCGTGAAAAAACTGTTTTCTCTGTTGCTCTGTGAAGTAATCTTGCTGGTAGCCTAAGACGACCCTCAGGCACGTCAATTCAGGGGCTATTGTTAGATTTTTAGGTTGCTCTTCGTTCGGCATGAAAGATGGAGAGTGTAATAGAGTTTCAGTGCAGGGTATGACGTCACCGCTAGCAAGAGGCGTACCGTTACCGGTTAAGCCTCCAACCGACTCTCTGGTAACCGTCGAACAACTGCCAAATGTAGGTTCTACATTAAAGCCCCCAGTCACGCCTACGTAGCATCGCATGCCTACCTTGGCGTAACCTAACTCAATGCGGTCTCCGGGCTTGATCCGATGAACCGTCCAACAATTTACCGGGATTTTGTTGAGGCTAAGCTCGGCGAGGGCCCCGGTAACGACAAAATAGGTATCAACCGTGGACTCTAGTACCATGCCGCCTATGGTCACTTCAATAGTGGGCGTGTTAATAGGGTTTGAGCACAATTTGTTGGCCCAGCGAAAAGAATGACGATCTAAGGGTCCTCCTACCGTAAGACCAATATGATGTTTGCCAAAGCGGCCCTCATCTTGGATTAAACTGTGAACGCCTGGTTGAATAACTCTTAGCCCGGTCATTTAAGTGCTCCCAGACTATCCAGGCTACCACCAAGATCTATAAATTCTTGTTTACAGATTGCTTTAAATATAACTCTGTCTCCGGTCGATACGGGCATGATCGGGTCAGCCTTTGCCTCGAACATGGGTGTTGGGCAAAGCCCGATTAGGTTCCACCCGCCGGGTGATTCAGCAGGATAAACAGCTGTTTGACGGTCGGCAATTGCCACGGCTCCACGAGGCACTTTAAGTCTTGGTGTAGCCAGTCTAGGTGCCGCTATACGCTCGTCGACTTCCCCTAAGTACGCAAAGCCGGGAGCGAAACCAATGGCGTAAACTCGATATTCTGTAGTTGTATGAATATCTATTACTTGATCAGTTGTTAAGCCTTTTTTTTCCGCTAAGGAGGCTAAATCTGGCCCTGATTCAATGCTGTAATAGACAGGGAGAGTAATGAGGTTCCCTGCATGATTTGTTGATGTCTCAGTACATTGACTGGAAATCTCAGTTGCCGCAGCACGAATGATTTTAGATACCGCAAAGTGATCGGTAAGCAGACCATCATAAATGACTAAAATAGAGGCATAAGAGGCGACTAGATCAATGAGCTTGGAACCCAGCGCGAGACGAATAGAGGACGAACAAGCTTGTATCTGAGTTGCTACTGCGGCATCAACATGTTCGGAAAAATACACTATTAGAGAATTTTCTCCGGCGACCGAGATTCTGATGGCTTGATTTGTCATTGGTGATCCATTATCGAAGTAACTGGCGGACTTCTTCAATGGCCGCCACGCCATCTGCATTGTCACCATGAACGCAAATTGAATCGGCTTGAATGGATAGCCTATGACCACTGACGGTTGTTATGGTGCCGCTTTTATCAAGTTGAGCGACCTGTTCCAGCATCATTTCACGGCTGTGTACTGCGCCAGGTAGTTTTCTACTCAGCAAGGACCCATTATCAGCATAGCAACGATCGGCAAAGGCTTCAAAGATAACCTCTAGACCAAAAGCGGCAGCTTCTTGGCGATGAATGTCGGCATCTGGGGTGGCTTGTAACATAAACGCTAACGGCTGTGGTGAAGAGCTGACAGCCTGCATTACGGCGCTGCGAACAAGCCCATTTACCATCATATCGTTGTACAAGGCGCCGTGAGGTTTCACATAAGAAACTGAAACGCCTACCGAGACCGCAATTTGAGTTAGCGCTGCAATTTGAGACTGTACTAGCTCGATCAATTCGTGGCTGGGCATTGACATTGAACGACGTCCGAAGCCTTCTCTATCTGGATAGCTAGGATGGGCGCCCACGCAAACACCATTTTCTTTGGCTAGAAGCAATGTTGATCTCATCATGTCCGCGTTACCTGCATGGACACCGCAAGCAATATTGGCTTGATCGATATGAGGCATTACAAGGGCGTCAACATCCATGACATCACAATGAGTGCTTTCACCTAGATCACAATTTAACAATAGAGACATAACCGTATCCTAACTAAATTCTGGCCCAATTAATTAGCGCTGATCAAAAGTGCTATTGAGTATATCTGTAACCAACATACAGCCAGGGCTGTGAGTGATACAAAAGGGGAGTTTTGCCTGTTCAAGCGCGACCTGAGGCGTCACTCCACAGGCCCAAAAAACAGGTTGTTCATCGTTGTTAATTGTTACGGCATCACCGTAATCTGGCTTATTAATATCGTTTATCCCTATTAGTTTAGGGTCACCAAAATGGATTGGCGCGCCATGCACCGATGGAAATCGCCCCGTCACCTGGATGGCTTCCTGAGTATCTTTGCTGTCGAAAGGGCGCATGCTAACCACCATCTTCCCCTTAAAGGGTCCAGCGGGAGTGCAGTCAATATTAGTTCGATACATGGGCACATTTCGATTTTGGCTAATATTGCGCACCTCTAAGCCTTCTGCAATCAGGGCGTCCTCAAAGGAAAATGAACAGCCAATTAAGAAAGCAACTAAAGTGTTGTCCCATAAAGCTGAAATGTCAGACATTTCAGTTGTTAACCGGCCATTTTCGAACAATCTGTAACTCGATAGATCTGTTCGAACGTCAAGGTCTTGACCTAACTCGGCAAGATGGGGGTCGCCGACTTTGGACACCGCAATAAGTGGGCATGGCTTTGGGTTGGCTTGACAAAAGAGCCTAAAGTCTTCAGCAAATGCTTCAGGTAAAATTACCATATTGCATTGAACATACCCCTTACAGAATCCGGATGTGGCACCGATGTGCTCGTTGTTGCGGATCAACCTACGAAGTTGCACTGGACTGAGGTTATTGTGCATATTATTGGGCGCCTTTTGCATTTAACGGGCTTTAAATGCATGCTCTTTTAGGTAATTAACAGTATCTTTCAATGCAATATGTTGATTTTCAGTATCCCTACGATGTCTGTATTCTATAGAGCCAGCTTCTAGTCCTCTATCACCCACAACAATTCTATGGGGGATCCCAATGAGCTCGACATTTGCAAGCATACCACCAAGTCTAGCCTTAGCTTCGTCCATGAAGAGTACCTCGTAACCTGACTCGGTTAATTGATCATAAAGCGTCTCGCAGGTTTCTTTGACAGCATCAGATTTATGCATATTAATGGGCACAATAGCAATCTGAAATGGGGCGATAGATTCGGGCCAGATTATGCCATTTTCATCGTTATTTTGCTCAATAGCAGCAGCTACTATTCGGCTAACGCCAATGCCATAGCAGCCCATACTCATATACTGTTCCTTACCATTCTCATCCAATACAGTGGCTTTCATCGCCTCACTATATTTTGTGCCTAGCTGGAATATGTGACCCACTTCAATGCCGCGCTTTATTTCCAAAATGCCCTTACCATCGGGGCTTGCATCACCTGCCACAACATTACGAATGTCAGCGATGACATAGTCAGCAGTATCTCGTTGCCAGTTGGCTCCGGTAAAGTGGTAACCATCGCGATTTGCACCGCAGGCAAAGTCACTGAGCACTGCGGCACTTGGATCTACCACTAAAGGCAGGGCGAGGTTGACCGGTCCGATCGACCCTGGAGAGCATTTGAGAGCATCTTTAATCTGCTCTTCGGTGGCGAAACTGATCTTTGACTTAAGTCCTAAAACCCCTTGAGCTTTGACTTCATTAAGTTCGTGGTCACCGCGTAACATTAGCCCGTAGAGCTGGGTCTTACCCGTGTCATCTTCGGCACTTATAATAAGAGATTTTAGCGTCTTCTCAGGTTCGACATCTAACAGCTGGCAAAGATCAGCAATAGTATGAACCCCGGGGGTTGGGATTTCAGTCAGTTCTAATTGTGGGCTAGGGGCGACTCCCTGTGGGGCTAGCGCTTCTGCTTTTTCTATATTAGCGGCGTAGTGACCCTCACTTGAAAACACAATCGCATCTTCCCCCGACTCTGCAAGAACGTGAAACTCATGGGAATGGCTGCCGCCAATGCTGCCAGTATCTGCGAGTACCGCGCGAAAAGTTAAACCAACTCGCTCAAAGATAGTGGAATAGGTTTTATGCATTACATCGTATGTTTCTTGCAGAGAAGTTGGGTTGCTATGGAAAGAGTAGGCATCTTTCATGCAAAACTCTCGAGTGCGCATCACTCCGAAACGAGGCCGTCGCTCATCACGAAATTTAGTTTGTATTTGATAGAAATTAGCCGGTAATTGTTTGTAACTACTAATCTCGTTTCTAATAATATCAGTGATCACTTCTTCGTGAGTAGGGCCAAGGCAGAACTCACGGTCATGTCGATCTTTGATGCGCAATAATTCAGGCCCAAACTGACCCCAGCGTCCAGATTCAGCCCATAAGTCAGCGGGCTGCACTACAGGCATTAGCATTTCCAGAGCCCCAGCTCGGTCCATTTCTTGTCGAACGATAGATTCAACTTTTCTAAAGACTCGCAAACCGAGCGGCATCCATGAGTATAGACCAGAAGCTACTTTACGAATCATGCCGGCACGGAGCATTAGCTTATGGCTAATGACTTCAGCATCTGCGGGGGAATCTTTCTTAGTTGTTATTAAATATTGACTGGCGCGCATGGTTTCTCTTAAATATTGGCTGGTGACTAATGATATCATTTTACGATGCAGAATCGTCGCGGTATACAGTAAAGCTCTTTAAGGATGCAAAATGTTTGAATTACACCCAACACTTGAGTCAGATACGGTAAAAATAGGGGAATTACCACTATCCTTGTTGCTACTAAGTAAAGATGCTAACTACCCTTGGCTGATATTGGTGCCAAAACGGTATGGAATAGAGGAGTTGTATCAGCTCTCTGCTGACGATCGTTACCAGTTAACACAAGAATCTGATTGGATATCAAGGGCGCTTGTAAGTCTGTTTAGTCCCGATAAGCTCAATATTGCAGTCATTGGCAATATGGTGCCTCAACTGCACATGCACCATGTGTGCAGGTTCCGTAATGACGCATGCTGGCCAAAGCCAGTGTGGGGTCAGGTTCCAGCCACTGCGTACACAAATACTGAGATTGCAGCTATTATCAAGAATGTGAGCGGCAAGCTGACATCCTGCGGCTTAACCAGCAGCTAGATTAATTAGATCGGGTAAGGTAGTTGAAAAAAGCGTTTTTCTTGCAATAACGCCCTTAGATTGCAGGCGTATAACTATTTATCTAACCATATCCTTTAGGCCTTTCAAAGCATGCACCTTGACGACAGTTTTGGCGGGTTGAGCGCTGAATTCAATCGTTTTACCGGTGAAAGTGTTGACTCCGGTATAGGCTTCTTTGGCCTCTTTTTTAATCGTATCCATCTTAATGAGTCCAGCGAGAATAAATTCTTCGACAGACCCCTCCATAAGATGGCGCTGGATCAAGATTGTAAGCTCATCAAGCACACTACTGATCTGAGCCTTGGTCAAGCCTGAGTTTTCGGCGAGATCACTAACGATGTCTTGTTTATGGTATCGATGAGTAATTGGGGACATATCTTTCGATGAGGAATGAGCTTTAGGGGCCTTAGTTCGCATATATTAGTCCTTTAATTATGAGGATATATATAGTTAAGTCCATTTCGCTGGTTAATTCCGTGATTATGTTCTCTATATATAGACGCTGAACCTATTTCTTGCCAATAATTAATGAACTTTCCTGACATTATGTGTGTATATATAATCTGGTTGGTTAATGCCATTCTCACAGAGGCACTGCTGATGTATACTTCGCCGCGCTTTTGTAGGGCTTATTAGCCCAGATAGATATTAACCAATGACTAGGTAGGAATTCAGGTTATGCCGATTTACGAATATCTCTGTCAATCATGCGCGCATAAGATGGAGGCTTTGCAGAAAATGAGCGATGCTCCACTGGTGAATTGCCCTAAGTGTTGTCAGGCTAAACTAAAAAAACAGATATCTGCAGCGGGTTTTAGGCTTAGTGGAACCGGCTGGTACGAGACTGATTTTAAGAGTGGTAACAAGAAAAACATAAGTGGCGAACAGTCGTCAGATTCAGGCAGTGCGTCTGCGGCGACAGCAAGCGATAAAAGCGGTGCTGATAAGAGTAGTCCCACGTCAAGCGTAACCTCGGGTTCGCAATAAACTTTACTAGCAGGAATAAAAGACTAATGGATCGATCAACCTATTGCGGATTAGTGAGAAGCTCTCACATTGATAAAGAGATTACGCTTAGCGGCTGGGTAGATCGCCGTCGCGATCATGGTGGCGTTATCTTTCTTGATTTACGTGACCGAGAGGGGATCGTGCAGGTTGTTTTTGACTCTGACGCAGGAGAGTTTTTTGATCTTGCTGACAGTGTTCGGTCAGAATATGTACTAAAAGTTACCGGCAAGGTTCGTTCACGAAGTGATGCAACGGTTAATAAGAACATGGCCACGGGTGAAATCGAGGTTTACGGCACTGTGCTAGAAATTCTTAATAGTGCTCAAACTCCGCCTTTTCAGTTGGATGACCATGTCACGGTTGGGGAAGATGTACGCCTCAAATATCGTTATATGGACTTGCGTCGTACCGAAATGCAAAACAGTTTACGCTTCCGCTCCAAGATAACCTCGTCGATTCGTAATTATTTGGTTGGTGATGGATTTTTAGATATTGAAACGCCTATTATGACCAGAGCAACGCCTGAAGGGGCTCGAGATTATTTAATTCCTTCGCGGACTCACGCGGGCCAATTTTTCGCGATGCCCCAGTCACCTCAGTTGTTCAAACAAATGTTAATGGTGGCGGGTTTCGATCGTTATTATCAGATCGCTAAGTGTTTCCGTGATGAAGACCTTAGGGCAGACCGCCAGCCAGAATTCACTCAAATTGATATTGAAGCTTCGTTTGTTGATGAAGAAGACATCATGTCTACCAGTGAGACTATGATTACTCAGATCTTCGCTGAGCATATGGGTGTTGATTTCCAGTCTTTCCCGCGCATGACATACGCAGAGGCGATGGATCGGTTTGGGTCAGACAAACCCGACTTGCGTATACCTTTAGAGTTGGTTGAAATTAAAGACTTATTGAAAGATATTGAATTTAAGGTATTTGCTGGTCCAGCTAATGATCCAGCATGCAGGGTAGCGGCATTAAAGGTACCCGGTGGATCCGAAATATCGCGTAGACAAATAGATGACTACACTAAATTTGTCAGTATATATGGTGCTAAAGGCCTTGCTTGGATAAAAGTGAATGCCATTGAAAATGGCATCGATGGTTTGCAATCACCGATTATTAAGTTTCTCGGTAATGATGTGACCTTAGGCATCATGGAACGCCTGGGCGCTCAAAATGGTGACATCGTATTCTTTGGGGCTGACAAATCGGCAGTGGTTTCAGAAGCTTTAGGCGCATTGCGATGTAAGGTTGGTGCGGATCTTAATCTTTACACCTCTAAGTGGGCACCTATGTGGGTGATCGACTTCCCGATGTTTGAAGCGACTGATAATGGTGGTTTAACACCATTACATCATCCGTTTACAGCACCCTCATGTTCAATTGAGGAGCTTCAGTCGGATCCTGCTAATGCGCTATCCAGAGCTTATGACATGGTTCTTAATGGCGTTGAACTGGGTGGTGGGTCGATACGTATTCACGATCAAAAAATGCAAGCAGTTGTGTTTGATGTCCTGGGGATTAATGAAACCGAGCAAAGAGAGAAGTTTGGGTTTTTACTTGATGCATTAAAATTTGGTGCGCCTCCTCACGGTGGTGTCGCCTTTGGTCTAGATCGATTAATGATGTTAATGCTGGGAACAGATTCTATTCGAGATGTGATAGCTTTCCCCAAAACGCAATCAGCAGCCTGTTTACTAACGGATGCGCCAAGTAATGTCGATGCGGCGCAGTTGCGAGAGTTAAATATACGCTTACGCAAAAAAGAAGATTAAGGCGCTAGATAACTTATGGCAGGCCATAGCAAATGGGCCAATATCAAGCATCGTAAGGCGTCTCAAGATGCTAAGCGAGGAAAGGTATTTACTAAGGTTATTCGTGAGCTAGTTGTCGCAGCGAAGGCTGGTGGTCCTATCCCTGAAGATAATCCCCGTCTTCGGGCTGCGATTGACAAGGCCCTTGGGGCCAATATGAAGCGTGATCCCGTCGATAAGGCTGTTGCGCGAGGCGCAGGTTCTGGCGAGGGAGATAATTATGACGAGATCACCTATGAGGGCTACGCCCCAGGTGGTGTAGCAGTCTTGGTTGAGTGCATGACTGATAATCGTAACCGTACGGTTGGTGATGTAAGGCATGGTTTTAGTAAACGGGGTGGCAATTTAGGCACTGATGGGTCGGTAGCTTATTTATTTAAACGGATTGGCCAGCTTAGTTATGAGCCGGGTGTAGATGAAGATAGGCTCATGGACGCGGCGTTAGAGGCCGGTGCTGAGGACCTCACGCTAAATGAAGATGGTTCTGTAGATGTTGAAACTAGCTGGGAAGAGTTTTTGAATGTCAAAGACGCGTTAATTAAAGTAGGCTTTGAATCTGCTCACGCTGAGGTAACGATGATTGCTGACACGACAGTAATCATGGATAAGGGCGGCGCAGAAAAGTTACTTGGGCTTATTGATGCCCTAGAAGATTTAGACGATGTACAAAATGTATATACTAATGCCGAAATTACTAGCGAAATACTCGCGCAGCTTGATGAGTGATGCGCGGCTTGGTCCATCAATGGTTTATATGTAAAGGTAGTTGCAGTAAGTGGTAAATGCAAGAAAGGATGGTCGTTGATATTTTGCGGCTCTAAGTACTCAAACGAGTAATCATTAAATGAGGCAGTACCGATGAAAGTTATAAAAAAGACGAAAGATTATATTGTTTACCAGAAGAGTTCTGGTCGTTATGCGGTAAAAGATTCTAATAGGAACTGGGTCAATGCTGACGAAAAAATCAAGATCCTATTGGCTGAAGGTTTAATTAAAGCTGTGATGCCTGCTGAACCAGTGGTTGAAGAAGCACCAGCGGAAGAAGTCGCAGTAGTCGAAGAAGCTCCAGTAGTCGAAGAAGCTCCAGTAGTCGAAGAAGCTCCAGTAGTCGAAGAAGCTCCAGT
>JACNKP010000077.1:0-8515 GCA_014381985.1 SAR92 clade bacterium | reverse complement strand
CCAAAAGCTAAGGCAGCACCAAAAGCTAAGGCAGCACCAAAAGCTAAGGCAGCACCAAAAGCTAAGGCAGCACCAAAAGCTAAGGCAGCACCAAAAGCTAAGGCAGCACCAAAAGCTAAGGCAGCACCAAAAGCTAAGGCAACTAAAAAAACTGAAGACTAAATAATCAGTAGTCATCAGTGCGTTACTAAAAGCCTCCTGGATTATGTCCAGGGGGCTTTTTATTAGTTGACTCTATCTCGCTGTGTTGCAACACTCACATGACAGTTACTACCAAGATTAATGATGACTCGAATTTTAGGAATTGACCCAGGATCGCGCCGCACCGGTTATGGAATAATTGACTTTGAGAGTGGCAAACTAAAATACGTCACGAGCGGTATTATTCGGTTGCCCGAAAAGTCACTTCCCGATCGTTTGAAAATAATATTTGATGGCGTCAGTCAGATTATCGGTGAATACAATCCAGAACAGATGGCGATTGAAGAGGTATTTTTTGCAAAAGATCCACGAGCAGCGCTGAAGCTCGGCCAGGCTCGGGGGGCGGCTATCGTGGCAGGCGTCAATGCGGACTTAAAGGTTGGAGAATATTCAGCCAGAAGTGTTAAACAAGCCGTGGTAGGGACGGGCGCAGCTGATAAAAAGCAAGTCCAGATGATGATTACCCAACTCTTAAAATTACCTCAGTCTCCCTCCGAAGATGCCGCTGACGCACTGGCCGTGGCGATCTGTCATAGTCATAGCATGCGTTCTCAGGCAGTCTTTGCCAGTAGCGGAGTAACTGGGTTTGCGCGTGGTAGACTTAAATAATATTCAGCTACCAATAGAAGAGATTTATACAATATGATCGGACAAATTAAAGGCATCATTATAGCGAAGCAAGCTCCAGATCTGCTGGTTGACGTACAGGGTATCGGCTATGAGGTGCTAGTGTCTCTAGGGACTTTTTTTGATATCCCAGAGATCGGGGGCGCAGTCACGTTGCATACCCACTTTGTCGTTCGTGAAGATGCACAGCTTTTATTTGGCTTTGCGACCTTGGAAGAGCGGGCACTATTTCGACAGTTAATTAAGGTCAATGGTGTTGGCCCCAAAATGGCGTTGGCAATCCTGTCTGGGATGTCTGCAAGTGAGTTTGCACTAGCAGTGCATAACAACGATATTGCAACACTGGTTAAATTACCTGGTGTAGGTAAAAAGACGGCTGAACGATTAGTGATTGAAATGCGTGACAAAGTTGATATTGCCCAGATTAACGATTTTGGAAGCGCGACGGCAGGTAAGCACCCGGATATTAAGCAGGAGGCGGAAAGTGCGTTGACCGCACTGGGTTATAAGCCTCAGGACGCCGTTAAGATGATTAGCCGTGTGTCGGATGAAGAGATAACTAGTACAGAGCAGTTGATTAGGCGCGCACTAAAAAATATGGTTTCGAGATAGGCTGCTTGAGAGCATAAATACGATGTATTCCATTGCGCTCCTAGTGAAAAAATAACGGCACCACTGTATGCTTGTAGCTAAACTTGAGATGCTACCCAATGATAGAGCCTGATCGCTTAATTTCACCCGATATTTCTGCCTCTGAAGAGCGTTATGACCGTGCTTTGAGGCCTGTAACTCTTGATGAATACGTGGGCCAGCCGGTAGTTAAGGAGCAACTAGAGATCTTTATTGAGGCGGCTCGCAGGCGATCGGAGCCGCTTGACCACACATTGGTCTTTGGCCCGCCAGGGTTGGGTAAAACTACCTTGGCGCATATCATCGCCCATGAAATGCAGGTAGACCTCAAAACTACGTCTGGTCCCGTGCTTGAAAAAGCCGGCGATCTTGCAGCGTTGCTAACTAATCTTGAGTCTGGCGACGTCTTATTTATCGATGAAATTCACCGTTTGAGCCCCGTGGTCGAGGAAATTCTGTATCCCGCTTTAGAAGACTATCAATTAGATATCGTCATCGGAGAAGGGCCTGCCGCGCGTTCAATAAAGTTAGATTTACCTCCTTTTACGTTAGTTGGCGCGACGACTCGTGCAGGTTTACTTACCTCTCCTTTGAGAGACAGATTTGGCATCGTGCAAAGGCTTGAGTTTTACTCAGAGGAAGACTTGGGTAGTATCGTTAAGAGAGCCAGTGGCATCACCAATGTCAAAATAGACGACGAGGGCGCACGCGAAATCGCTTGCCGTGCGCGTGGTACGCCGCGCATTGCTAATCGGCTACTACGCCGCGTTCGTGACTATGCTGAAGTGAAGGCAGATGGCATAATTACCAAGTCGGTCGCTGATGCGGCGTTGAACATGTTAAATGTTGATAAAAGTGGATTTGACCACCTTGATCGACGATTGTTACTTACCTTAATAGAGAAGTTCGATGGTGGGCCAGTTGGGGTTGATAGTCTGGCGGCAGCGCTGAGTGAAGAGAGGGGCACTATAGAAGATGTCATTGAGCCCTATTTGATTCAGCAGGGCTATTTAATGAGAACCTCTCGTGGTCGAATGGCAACACGAATGGCCTACGAGCATTTTGGTCTTAAAAGCCCTAAACGAATTCAGCAGCAGATGGATATCATGGATGACTGAATTTAGTGTGCCAATGCGTGTCTATATTGAAGACACTGATGCCGGCGGTATTGTTTATTATGCCAACTACTTGAAATTTATGGAGCGCGCGCGAACCGAATATATGCGCAGTCTTGGTTACGGTAAAGTCGCGCTCTTTGATGGATTGCAATTGGTGGTCCACGATTTACAATTAAAATACCACAAACCGGCAAGGCTTGATGATGAGATTGTAGTTTCGGCAAAGTTAACAGGTTTGACAAAAGTAACATTTTCAATGTCCCAAGCAGTATACCTCGGTGATCAACTGCTGGTTGAAGGCTCTGTCAGAGTAGCCTGCATTAACGCTGGCAATAAGCGCCCTGCGGCGATTCCCAAGGCCATGTTTCAGCACCTCACTAGCCAGATTGGAGTTTAGATTTGTGAACGAAGAAAATTTATCAATACTTGCGTTAATAATGAATGCCAGTGTGTTAGTTCAGGCTGTGATGGTGATACTTTTGGTCGCTTCAGTGATGTCCTGGGTAATGATAGTACAGCGGGGGCTCTTCCTTAATAATGCTCAGACTAGCTTCAAACTATTTGAAGACACGTTCTGGTCGGGTATCGATTTGGCTGATTATTATCACGAACTCACGGAAAAAGCCAAAGAGGTAGGGGTGACCGATGGTATTGAAAATGTGTTTCGTGCGGGCTTTAGAGAGTTCAGCCGACTGTCTCAATCGGATAAAGCAGACCCAGATGCCGTGATGGAAGGGACTGACCGGGCAATGCGTGTTGCCCTGTCCCGAGAGGATGAGAAGTTAAGCATAAACTTGCCTTTCTTAGCCAGCGTCGCCTCAGTTAGCCCTTACATCGGCTTGTTCGGTACAGTTTGGGGTATTATGAATTCATTTAGGGGGCTGGCCATGGTACAGCAGGCTACTCTGGCAACAGTTGCTCCTGGTATTTCTGAGGCCCTTATTGCTACGGCGATGGGGCTCTTCGCAGCTATTCCAGCTGTCATTGCCTACAACCGTTATGCAGCGAAGGTTGAGGCTCTTAATAGCAGCTACGAAACTTTCTCTGATGAGTTTTCGAGTATTTTGCATCGCCAAGTTCATTCGCGATAACAAGCATCGACTTTAGGAGGCTAGGTTGTTAAAGCGTAAAAGAGTAAAACGTAAATTAGTCGCAGAAATCAATGTTGTTCCCTACATTGACGTGACTCTCGTACTGTTGGTCGTGTTTATGATTACCGCGCCACTATTGATGCAAGGCGTTAAGGTTGAGTTGCCTGCGGCTAATTCAGCGCCTATGGATACCAAAGAGCAAGAGCCCTTTATCGTGTCCATTAAAAGTGATGGCAGTTATTGGGTTGATCAAAAGGGTGATAACGTCGCAACATCCCTGGGAGACGTCAAAGATCGCGTTGCTAAAGTCCTCCGTCAGAAGCCACAGACCCCGGTACTTGTTTGGGGTGATGCCAACGTTGACTATGGCTCCGTGGTTAACTTGATGAGTGAGTTACAGTTGGCTGGTGCTCCTTCGGTAGGTCTCGTTACGGAACCTCCTCGCCAGTAATATGAGGGACTCCCTGAGCTATGGTATAGGCATTCTCTTTAGCTTGACTGTGCATGGGCTAGTGCTGTGGGCTCTCGTTATTGGCTGGCAGCCAATGACACAGCAGATAGTGATTCAGCCTCAGTATATTGAAGCTAAGTTGGTTCAACTGGCCCCTAAGAAAAAAGCCGTTAATAAACCCAAAAAGCCGGCCAACAATGCTGCACAGAAAAAGCGAGAAAAACAAAAGCGTCTTGAGAATGAAAAACGAAAAGAACAAGCGCGGAAGGAGCGACGGCGTAAAGCTGAAGATGATCGAAAAGAGCAAGAACGTTTGACGGCTGAAAAACGGGCGCTGGCTGAAAAAGAGCGCTTAGAAGAGGCAGAGCGTCAGAGACAACTGATCGAAACTGAGTTTGCTGATGCTATTGCAGCTGAGCAGTCTTTGATTAATGCGCAAGAGGACGAAATAGCCGCTAATAGTTATCGTCAGCTAATCCAGCGAAGATTGTCAGAAAACTGGAACCGTCCGCCTAGTGCGAGACGAGAGATGGAAACCACAATAAGATTACAGCTTGTTCCAACAGGCCGTATCGTCGGGGTGACCGTCTTGAAGTCAAGTGGCGACACTGCTTTTGATCGATCAGTAGAGCAGGCAGCCTTTAAGGTTGACCAATTTATTGAACTTCAAAGCATGTCACCAGTTTTGTTTGAAAAGAAATTTCGTCAAGTTGATGTGGCGTTTAGTCCTCAAGATCTCAGATTATAATCCACGGAGCCCCAATGTTATTTAGATCGTTAATGACAACAAAAACCTTCCACATCATTGTCGTTGCGATGGTGTTAGTTTTTACACCAGTTGCAGCTTGGGCCGAGCTAGTTATTCGTGTCACACAGGGCAATGATAAGCCGACGATGATCGCGGTAGCGCCAATGTCGACAAATGGCATACAGGTATTAGAAGATATTAGTGCAATTGTGGAATCTGATCTTTTGCGTAGTGGTTTATTTAAAACTATTCCTAGGCAAAATATGCTGGCGTTCCCGCAAAATATAGATGATGTTTATTATCGTGATTGGCGATTGTTGGGCAGTGAGTATTTAATTATTGGTGGGTTAAAAGACTCAGAAGGCAAAATAGAATTGAGCTTTAGTTTACTTGATGTCACCGCACAAAAAACGGTGTTTAAGCATCGGGTGACCGGTACTGAAGCTCAGATTAGAGATTTAGCTCATCTGGTTAGCGACAAGGTCTACAAAGAAATCACCGGTATTCGGGGTGTATTCAGCACCAGGTTAGCTTACGTAACCGCAGAGCTAAACGATAACAAATTTATCTACAGATTAAATGTGTCAGATTCTGATGGGGCTAGAGAGCAGCTGGTGCTTGAGTCGACGCAGCCGATTATGTCACCATCGTGGTCGCCAAAAGGCGATGAATTAGCTTACGTCTCCTTCGAAACTGGACGGCCGGCAATATGGCGGCAGCGCTTGGTAGGTGGGCAGCGTATACAGCTCACTAATTTTTCGGGCCTCAATGGAGCACCATCCTGGTCACCTGACGGCAATAAGCTAGCGTTAGTGCTCTCTAAAGATGGTAATCCAGAGATTTATTTGTTGGACCTTACTTCAAATAAATTGTCTCGTTTAACGCGTCATTTTGCGATTGATACCGAACCAACCTGGACACCTGATGGGAAAAACCTACTTTTTACATCTGATAGGGGAGGTACTCCACAAATTTATAAATTAACTATTGCATCAAAGGCCGTTGAGCGCATAACATTCAAAGGTAATTACAATGCTAGGCCGAGTCTAGCCCCAGATGGTAGAACCTTAGTGGTGGTGCATAGGGAGTCTAATGTTTTTCATATTGCGACGCTCGATCTTAAAACTGGACGTATGCTAGAATTAACAGAAACTAGGTTGGACGAGTCACCCACCGTCGCGCCAAATGGTGCCATGCTAATCTATGCAACAAAGCAGGCTGGTCGTGGTGTTTTGTCTGCAGTGTCACTTGATGCTGGGGTAAAGTATTTTCTTCCCGCTAAAATAGGGGATGTTAGAGAGCCGGCGTGGTCTCCATTTTTGCGTTAGCGTTAAAGTCATATAAATTTAAATTGTAAAAAAAACCATAATATAAGGAGCTTTAAATGAACATTTCCGTAACTAAGACTGGCTTGTCAGCACTATGCCTCTCGTTGGTTCTTGCAGGTTGTAGTTCGACGCCTGTTGAGGAAACCATGTCGGATATTGAAGATACAACCGTTCAGACGGTGGAAGTCGAGATGGAATCTGAGGCGATAGTAGTGGAAGAAATGCCAGTAGAGCCCATAATGTCCGCTGCGACTGTGTTTTATTTTGATTTTGACAAAGCCCTACTTAAAACAGAGTCTCGTGCCGCGCTTGTTGAGCATGCCGCTTACCTCATGGACAACCCGCGATCAATTCGCTTGGAAGGTCATGCTGATGAGAGAGGTACTCGTGAATACAATATGGCTTTAGGCGAAAGCCGAGGTAATGCTGTGAAAGAATTCATGGTTTTACAAGGTGTTTCCCCCAGCATGATCGAAGTTATTAGCTATGGTGAAGAACAAGCAGCCTCGTTTGGCAGTAGTGACGCTGCGTGGAGTATGAACCGTCGCGTTGAGTTAAAGTAGACCCTCTCTCTTGGAGTAGTGTCTTAAAGTATGCTGTACGACGCGGCTGGAGTTTCGCTGACTCTGGCCGTTTTCGTTTTGATTGATTAATAGTAGTGGACTGTTATGAATTTTAATACCAGGTTATGTTTAGGGTTGCTAGCGCTACCTATAATGTCTGCAGCGCAAGATCTTGCACCTATCGTTGATATGAGTACCTCAGTGTCGGCAGACGAGTTTGTGGGCGAGAGTTTCAAACCAAAACCCTATAAGCCTAGTGCCGCATCAAAGATGGCTGAGAGTCGTTACGATCTGATGCAAGGGCTTCGCGATGAAGTCAGGTTACTCCGAGGCATGGTTGAAGAGCTAAAACACGAACTGCAGATAGTAAAACAACGTCAGCTAGACGATTACTTAGACGTTGATCGGCGCCTTGGATCTCAAGCTCTTGCGGACGACAACGTTTATTCTGATGATCAGTCCGGCTCAAGCACGGCTGGCTCAGCTGTCACGCCTTTATATGGCGAACCGTCATTACAAAAGGGATCAGGTGAGTCGAGTATCGATGAGGCTGTCGTCATGCCGGCGGATGGACTTGTCGTGTTAGCTGCAGACGATGGCACGGTTAAAACAGATTATGAGGCGGCTTCAAATAAATTATTAAAGGGCCGTGACATTGATGGTGCCGCGGCCGCTTTGCAATTGCACTTGGATAAGTATCCAGCGAGTCCCTATACCGCAAATGCGTATTATTGGTTAGGTGAAATCTATCTCTTGCAGCGGAGGGATGAGCTAGCCCGGCAATCATTTACTACAATTGTTGAACAGTACCCTAATCACGCCAAGGTGATGGATTCTAATTTCAAGTTGGGGAAAATCTATTTTCAGCTTGATCAAACTAAGCTAGCTCGTCGATACCTTGAAAAGGCGGCCGCTAGTTCTGGTGGCGTAGCCAGTAAGGCGCAGAGCTATCTGGATAAAAACTTTTAAAGAAAGGCCTCCTGCTATGTCTAAAAAAGCCGTTATCCTAGTGTCCGGTGGTCTTGACTCGACTACCGTACTTGCTATGGCGATTAACCAGGGTTACGACTGCTATACGTTAAGCTTTGATTATGGCCAGCGTCATCGTTCAGAATTAGAGGCGGCAAGCCGCGTCTCACAGTTGATGAACGTTACGCAGCACAAAGTCGTTAAATTAGATCTTGGGACCATAGGTGGCTCAGCGCTGACCGACGAGTCAATTGATATTCCAGAGCACGAAACAGGCGGAATTCCAGTGACTTACGTGCCTGCTCGCAATACCGTATTCCTGTCAATTGCGCTTGGTTGGGCTGAGGTACTAGGTGCGAGCACTATTTTTCTGGGCGTTAATGCAGTGGACTACTCTGGTTACCCAGATTGTCGGCCAGAATATATAAGTAGTTTTGAGACGATGGCTAATCTAGCAACAAGAGCTGCGATCGAAGGTAATCGACTGTCGATTAAGGCACCCTTAATTGACCTCACTAAAGCCCAAATTATCAACGCGGGCCTTGCTTTGGGCGTAGACTATAGTGATACGGTTTCTTGCTATCAGGCGAACATTCAAGGTCTTGCCTGCGCTAAATGTGACAGCTGCCGACTCCGTATTCAGGGTTTTAGCGAGGCAGGTATAAAAGACCCTACCAGATATCAAAATAACGCTTGAATTTTGCTATCTGGTCCGTATGATACGCACCTCCTCTGAGGGCCGTTAGCTCAGTTGGTAGAGCAGTTGGCTTTTAACCAATTGGTCCCGCG
>JACNKP010000076.1 GCA_014381985.1 SAR92 clade bacterium | reverse complement strand
TAACTCTCCCACCTTGCGCTTGCTACATTGAAGTGTTGATAGACTTTGATGTCACGCCACGACGTTGACTGGCTTGAAATGCTTCCCACCATGCGCGGCGACTCTGGGTCAGTTACCTCAACTACGCCCACGCCATTGCGCAGGCCCATAATCGCGTATTCTCGACCATCATTGACGTCATAAAAGCCCCAAACATCATTGGCAGCACTAGGGTTAGTTGAAAAACTAGACAGCGGAACGTGAGAGAGTAAATCCATTTTTTCGCAGGCATGATCGCCAGCGAAGCCGTTATCACAGACAGTCGCCGGTTTAGCGACCTTTAATCGCTCATAGACCTGCATTTTTTCACGAATATTTTGAGTCTTTTCGATATCTAGACCTTTCGCATCAACGATGACGGTAAAGCCTTTGCTGGCTAATTTATCCGCAAATTCCAAAGGCACACCGGTTAGACGTGTAATATTACTGGGGTCAGTTTTTGCGAAAGCAGATGTTTCGCTATACAAGCCCTTTACAGGAACAAGATCACTAAGCAGATAAAACAGAGTATCGACATCTTCGATCTTATAGTTACCCGCCGCCATCCGAATAGTGTCGCCCTTGTTAGACTGCAAGCCTGCATAGTTAACGGTTTTGCAAGGCTGTGTAGCGTCATCGCACTTGCCATTATCAACACCAGTGGCAGAAACAAATCGAGCCTTGTCATGGTCTGCGTGAGCCAGGACCGAGGTGGTATATAAGCTGATCAGCAGGCCTGTAATCAACAAAAACAAACCATTTCTAATTGCCACTATTGGCGCACAGCTTTTTAGCATCTTTATTGTCCTTTCTAGTGTGTCTTTTAAATTAAGGTTGGATAATAGTGTAAATACACTATCGATGATAGCCGCCCAAAACCCTGAGATAAGGCATTTTATACATAGTGCACCGCAGTTCACATTATCATCCGAAGCACCAGCGGAGGTGTAAACTAAAAAAGACACTGGATACATCAATTTCAAGGGACTTTTCGGTCTCTGACTTTTATACTGCATACTAAAGTTTGTCTTAACCAACTCTAGAGTAATGTTGCCCTTGACCACTACAGCCCCAACCACGGGTAGCAAGCCTAACCGGCGATTTTGCGTTGCCCCTATGCTTGACTGGACCGATAGACACTGCCGGTTCTTTTTACGCTTGATAAGCCAACATGCGGTTCTTTATACTGAAATGCTCACTACGGGTGCCATATTACATGGCGACACCGAGCGGTTTTTGGCGATGAATGCGGAAGAACATCCTGTTGCATTACAGTTAGGTGGCAGTAACCCAAGTGATTTAGCCGCTGCATGTAAACTTGCTGAAAAATATGCGTACGCTGAAATAAATCTTAACTGTGGCTGCCCCAGTGATCGTGTCCAGAGCGGAATGTTCGGGGCCGTTATGATGAAAAATGCGGCTATTACCGCTGATTGCGTAGCCGCCATGCGAGACGCAGTAGACCTTCCGGTGACTGTAAAGCACCGTATTGGTGTCGATGACTATGATTCTTATGACTTTTTGTGCCAATTTGTTGGTACCCTCTCTGACGCCGGTTGCAACACCTTTGTAGTACATGCGCGAAAAGCATGGCTTAAAGGCCTAAGCCCAAAACAAAATCGAGAAGTCCCCGAGCTTAACTATGATCGTGTTTATCAATTAAAACGTGATTTTCCCCACGCTGAAATTATCATCAATGGGGGTATTACCACCCTTGAGCAATCTATTGAGCATTTGAACCATTTAGATGGGGTAATGATGGGACGCGAGGCCTATACCAACCCCTATATATTGGCCACTGTAGATCAAGATATCTATGGTGCCAATCATCCGGTTAAGAGCCGTGAAAAAATCGCTGAACAATTTCTTGATTACATAGATAATGAGATGAGTAAGGGCACCAAACTGCACGCGATGACACGCCATATTTTGGGGCTATTTCATGGCATGCCTGGTGCACGGCTGTTTAGGCGGCATATTAGCGAGAATGCCTACAAGCCCACTGCTACAATTGACGTTTTAACAACCGCATTAAAAGCCACTTCAGGAGCCATGAACAAATGAGCAATATAAGTAAATTAGCACAATTAAAAGAAATGACGACTGTCGTCGCCGATACTGGTGATTTTGAGGCGATTAGTCAGTATTCTCCTGAAGATGCCACGACCAACCCGTCGCTGATATTAAAAGCCGCTCAAATGCCTGCCTATGAGGGCCTTGTTAAAGAGGTTATTGCGTCTGTCTCTGGGGGGAAGCTATCAAGTGATGAGCAACTGTCCCTCTGCATGGATAAATTAGCGGTCGGTATTGGCGAAAAGATCATTAATGTTATTCCTGGGCGTGTCTCAACAGAGGTCGATGCTCGATTATCCTTTGATACTGAAAAATCTATTACCAAGGCGCGTCAGCTAATCAAGCTGTACGAGCAAGCTGGCATAGGGAAAGAACGTGTTCTTATTAAAATGGCATCAACCTTTGAAGGTATACGTGCAGCACAGCAACTTGAAAAAGAAGGCATCAACTGCAACCTAACGTTGCTGTTTAATTTTACTCAGGCAGCGGCTGCCGCAGATGCAGGGGCATTCTTAATCTCTCCCTTCGTAGGCAGGATATTGGACTGGTACAAAGCTAATACCGATAAATCTGAGTATACATCTGCCGAAGATCCGGGTGTGCAGTCAGTCACGCAAATTTATAACTACTATAAACAGTCTGGCTATGACACCGTAGTGATGGGCGCAAGCTTTAGAAATATAGGTGAAATTACCGAATTAGCTGGCTGTGATCGACTGACTATTAGCCCCCAACTTTTGCAAGAACTAGATGATGATTTTGGCACCTTAGATCGTAAACTAGATCCCGAAAATACCGGTGATAAAATTGACTATAAAATGGCAGGTGAAAGCCCCTTCCGCTATGAATTAAATGATGACCCCATGGCGACTGAAAAATTAGCGCACGGCATTAGAAGCTTTGTGGCCGATCAAGTTAAGTTAGAAGCATGGTTAAAAGAGCTAGATAAATGATTGATAAAATAAAGAGTTTTTTTTCAAAAAAAGTTTTAGAGGCTGATTCGGGTTCGGTCAGTGCGGATCAACTCGCTACGGCTGCCCTGCTGATAGAAGTCATGGTGATTGATGGGAATCTTGATGAACAAGAGCTGAACTCAATTGCAGAAACCCTTTCTCGTATGCTCAGCCTAAGCGCCGAAGAAGTTGATGAGCTGATCAGCCTTTCTCGTGAAGAGGTCACCGAAGCAACATCACTGTACCAATTTACACGAGAGATTAATGAGCACTTTGATATTGAGAAGAAACTATCGCTAATGACCGCGATGTGGCGTGTTGCCTATGCTGATGGTCACTTAGATAAACATGAAGAAAGTATAATACGTAGAGTAGCTGATTTACTGCATATTCGGCATAGTGAGTATATTCGCTGTAAACTTAATGCTCGGGAAAATATCTCGTCAACTATCTGACTCAAGGGCGCTAATCAAGTCGGTGAAATCTGCGCTATTTTCTGGATTCATCTCGATTAGCAGCTTATGTGCCTCCAAAACTTGGCGCCGAATATCGTCAACGGCTGCGTTTTCGATGCCAATGTTGTGCAAATTTATATGTTCTTTTATTTCAGGAACATCTTGAAAGATATCGAAAATCTCGTCAAAACTCATGTGCTCCAGGGTACGGAGAATACTCGCATTTTCGCAAAAAACTTGGAGGTTAATGTCGTATTGCTTGCGACAGTGAAGCCCCAATTTTGCAAGTAGCCCTAGCGTAGTGCTATCTAGGCAATCGGCATCTAACATGTCAACAACGACTCGTTTTACATTTTTACTACCAAAAATAGTCTCAATATGCCGATTCAACGTTCCGCAAAGTGTCACCCTCACATCGCCAGAAAGCTTAAGTAGGTAATCGCCCATGCTGTCTGCTACAAGAATTTTGCCAGGATTCACCCTACATTCCTCTTGTCAGTAACAACATCGACACATCATCTTGGGGGGCCTCAATAAAATCAACTGCCAGCGCATCTTTCAAATTTTCAATGGTGTTTGAACTAGTGCCCAAAAATTGCAGCAAGGTTTTCTCTTTGTCGATTAACTCTTTATCAGGCACCAACTCAAAAACTCCGTCAGACAAAAGTACTACGGCGCACCTTTCTGGTAGCTGTATTTCCTCTACGTCCCAAACCGCATCTTCAAATATACCCACCGGCTTGCCCTTGCCGGGTAAATAGTCTGCTTTGCCTTCTACGATCATAATCGGCCTGGGCAGTTGAGCACCTACAACATACCGTAATGTGCTGGTCTCGGTATCTAAACAGCCTGCCACCACCGTCAAATGCTTCCCCAAGCCCGTCGCCAAAATTTGATTATTAATGTGCTCTAAAAGACCTTCTGGCGCAGCCCTAAGCGCCGCATGATCATTTTCAGTAATATGACGACGAATAACTCGTCCAATCATAAAACGTAACAGCACAGTCACAAAAGCAGATGCGGACCCATGCCCAGACACATCTGCGAAATAAAACAGTAAATAACGTCCCAAGACAAAGTTATAGCCAATAAAGTCACCACTGAGATAAAGCGAAGGGGTGACCGAATGTGATATTTCATAATCACCAAACGTCAGAGGACTTTCAGGCATTAGGCTTTTTTGCACTTCAAGACCCGCAATCTGATCTTGCCTGAGAAGTCGTACGCTTTCTTGAAGCTCTAGGTTCGTTTTCTCCAAATCACCGCTATATTCATTGCGTTGAATACGGGTAATAGCAATCTCTTGGCTTCGAGAGAGCGATTCAAAAATGTCTTTTTGAGACGCCCCATCAAACCAAACGTCTGATGCGCCGTATCGAAAATAGCTGGCTACCGTTTCCACGGAAGGAGAGTCTAAATGAACTACCACGAGGTATTTAGACAAAAGTGCTTTTAAAATATTGTCTTGGTCAAGTATTTCGCCAGACGAATCTGAAGAAACTAACACAACCAATTGAGAAACAGAATCTTCACAGGCAGACACCAACGCCGCTATATCAGGCACAATGACACAGGATCTGTCGCAGCTTTGGACAGCTTCTTGGAGAGTACTAAGCCTAACCGTATTCTCGCCGACGAGAATAACGGGGCTATTAATTGCAGTCATGGTGCATCCGACTTTTCAATTTCTTATAATCTTTATAGCCCTATAGCTATCTAACTTTCGTACGTTTAACTAAGCCGTTATAACGATTTAAGTGTCATTAATAATCGTCTAAGTCACCAAAATCATCTTCAATGGCTCCGTCACTGATAACATACTCTCTATTTTGCAGATATACATCCCGAATAAAAAGATATTTATCACCAGAAATAACATCTAATTGATCTAGATAGGAACCATTCTCAGCAATCACACTAATGGCCTTCACACC
This sequence comes from SAR92 clade bacterium, assembly GCA_014381985.1. Taxonomy (GTDB): domain Bacteria; phylum Pseudomonadota; class Gammaproteobacteria; order Pseudomonadales; family Porticoccaceae; genus HTCC2207. The sequence goes on along the minus strand of JACNKP010000076.1, from coordinate 19,202 downwards.
AACCCGAACGGCCAACTTATCTGAATATGAGAAAGGATCTAGAAAGCTGTCAATAAAGTCTGCTGGAGCATCACGGAATGTTGTCGGCCCTAGGAAAGGCAGCATTAGATAAGGCCCCTGCCCAACCCCCCACACAGCGAGTGTTTGGCCAAAATCTTCCCCATCTCCAACATGTAAGCCTACCTTTGAGGCAACATCAAACAGACCACCCAAACCAAGGGTTGTATTAATCAAGAATCTACCCGTGTCATTGGCTGCCTGTTTCACTTTACCCTGCAACAAGCTATTAGCCGCATTTGGAATCTCATTAAGATTGCCGAAAAAATTCACTATGCCGTTGCGGATCGGCACTGGCGTCACTGTTTCGTATATATCAACCACGGGTCGTGCGACACTATTGATGACCGTTTCATTAAAGTCCCAAACGCCACGGTTCAAACTCTCCAGCGGATCAGGATTTTCTACCTCTTCAGAAAAGGCAGTCATCGATGCAAAAAACAAAGTAATAATTGTTACTAATTTAAACATATCTTTTCTGTAAATTTCCTAAATGGGCAAGGTTTTAGGTAAGTCTTTTCGGCATTCTACTAGCACTGGCGCCCTAGGTACACTATTGAATAGGGCGCAGAGGCAGGCTAAACGACGATTTTTCTTAGCATTGGTAATGGGAGTGTTTCACCCACCATAAAAAAACAACCAATGGGAGCTACCTCTTTAACGAGATGATTGTACTAGCTCATCACTTGATTTCACCTAACAAATCAATGAGCCGGCTAGTGATAATCAGGCAAAAGTATTTTTAACTGGTTTAATATATCCGACCAACGCTTATCTAAGCGCTTTGCTGAAACCGGCACTCGCGTTTTCAGTTGCTGAGCAAATAAGGAAATCCGATATTCTTCTAACAACCACTGAAAATCTAATAATGAATCGGCTAAATCTGAGGTAAGTAGTTGCTGTTTTTCTCGCAACCCCTCAACGCCATCAGCAAACAAGCGCAAGTCTAGTATGTGCTCACGATCTTTGACGACTTGAGAAGTGAGCTTATCGATTCGTATACTGATTCCCTTCACAAACCGTGGGTATTGCTGGGTGTTCTCGGGTTTCACTCTGCGTAGAGTGTCGCTGGAAAATAACCAACTCACCTGTGAGGCTATATCAAGCTGCGCATCAACAGCCAATGGGTCAAGCCCTCGCAAGCGCTTTTGCTGTTCGTGCAATTCAGTCAGAACGCTACCAATCTGCACTGCATGCCGCTGTGCAATATCAACTACATGTGAAATTCCTATAGAAAAACTATTTTCAAAATTATCTCTATCGCGGATAACAACCCCGCTCGAAAATATAGCCTGCTGAAAACTCGCTTCAATAATAGCTGTAACTATTTCGTCTCGAGGACCTACGCCCGCTGCTTTAAGAGCAAGTTCTTCACCTCTTAAGAGGTTCTTCGACAGGTATTTATGTTGCTCCTTACCTTTGAGCAAAGCCAGTCTAAGCTGTCCATGCCGGGATATTTGCTGGGCCACCAAAGGATTATCCACCAGCTCTATAGAGGCAGATTCACCATTATCTTGGAGTGCAGGCCACGCCTTAATAGTCATATCGCCGCGAGGTAGCTCTACTTCAACAGGCAACTGGTCAAAATCCCATTCGAGAACGCCTTTTCGCGCAATAGACTGCTCTGATGGTCGACCTAAACTTTGTTTAATCTGTTGTTTGAAGTCTCCCTGTAGCCGGTGCAAGCTTCGGGCCATTGCAATTAACTGGCCCTTGTCGTTCTGCAATACAAAGTTCATCTGATACCAGTTATCAAGATTTTTCGAATTCCAGGAAGCTTCTTCAATTTTTATTCCAGTCAATCGCTGCAATTGTTCACTCAACACGACAGTCAGGGGTCTGTCTTGAGCGCTAACGTTAAGCAGAATCTTGTCCACATAATCTGGAACAGGAACAAACTGCCTACGGATCTGTTTAGGTAGACCCTTAATCAATGCAATACACTTATCTCGCAACATCCCGGGAACCAACCATTGGAAAAGATAGTGCGGTAATTGATGCAGTATTGCTAAGGGTATCAATAAATTGACGCCATCCTCTGGGTGACCAGGTTCAAAGTGGTAGCGCAAATCAAACTCAAACCCTTCATGGATTATCACCTCAGGAAATTGCGCCTCTTCACTGTCGGACAGCCCCCGTAAAAGTAAAGATTCTTTGCTCATGAAAAGTAGTTTTGAGTCTGATTTTTCAGCTGTTTTACGCCATTTTTCAAATGCCGGGAGATTGCACACAGTCGCCGGAACTCGCTCGTCATAATGGCTGAAAATGACCATTTGTTCTGCGAGGAGATCTCTGCGTCTAAAACGATCCTCTAGCGCTTGAAGCTCTGACACTAGCGCATGATTGTGCGCATAAAATGCGCCCTTACCGCGATACCCCTCCTCTACTAGAGCTTGCTGTATAAACACCTTTCTCGCCTCAGAAGCGTTTATATTGCCATATACGACCTTTTTCCCCTCGACGATGGACAAGCCAAATAAGGTTTGGCGTTCACTGGCCATAACTTGACCCGATTTGTGATGATAAAAGGGCTCGCTATGGGTTTTCTTAACTAAGTGTGCAGCGAGGCTTTCAAGCCAAGCAGAATCAATTTTTGCAGCATTTAAGGCATATTGCTTGGTGGTCTCCATTAAGGATCCAGCCATAACCCATTTTGGTGGTTTCTTACTAAGTCCAGATCCGGGGAAAATGAAAAACTTGCGATTTCTAGTCCCTAAAAATTCCCACTTTTCCTCTCGAATACCAATTTGCCCCAGCAGACCAGACAGCAACGACCTATGTACGCTAGCGTAATCTGCAGGCTGCTGATTCTCTTTTAGAGACAGAGCTCTGCACGCGCTGTGAAGCTGATGATGTAAATCACGCCACTCTCTCATTCTGATAAATGATACATACTGAGACCGGCAATATTTACTATATTGATTCGTGGAAAGATCCCTACGTTTCTCTTCGAAGTGATTCCACAAGTTGAGTAGTGACACAAAATCAGAATCTTGATCTGCCCATTGCTTATGAGCTTGGTCAGCCGCCTGCTGTTTATCTCCAGGTCGTTCTCGAGGATCTTGAATGCTCAATCCACTGGTAATAACGACCAATTCATTCAAAGATCCGTTGTTGTCAGACTCTAAGATCATTCGTGCAAATCGTGGATCTACCGGCAATGTCACTAGCTTCTTACCCATCGCGGTCAAGTTGCCATCCGCTGTGACTGCTTGGAGTTCTTCTAAGAGTTTATAACCATCGTTTATCAAACGACTATCGGGTGGATCAATGAAGGGAAAATCTCTGATATCACCCAGCCGCAGTTGCAACATCTGTAAAATGACTGCGGCTAAATTTGTACGAACTATCTCTGGATCAGTAAACTCCGGGCGTCCGTCAAAATCATCCTGAGGGTACAACCTGAAACATACCCCATCACTGACTCGCCCGCAGCGTCCAGCACGCTGATTGGCACTAGCCTGCGATATAGCCTCTATGGGTAGTCTCTGAACCTTTGTCCTAAAACTATAACGAGAGACTCTTGCACGACCTGTATCGATGACATAGCGAATGCCTGGCACTGTAAGGGAGGTTTCAGCCACATTCGTGCTCAAAATAACGCGCCTACCTTTGTGTGGCGAAAAGATCTTACTTTGCTCGGCCAGGCTTAATCTAGCATAAAGAGGGGCTATTTCTGTATTGGGGAATTGGGCACGCCTAAGCGCTAGACTCGCCTCACGAATTTCTCTCTCGCCACTTAGAAAAACCAGGACATCGCCCTGTTCTTGCGTATCTTGAATGTTGCGCAAACAATCAACTATTTGTTGATTTCGATCGCCCTCTAAAATATCTAAATCGCTATATATAATATCAACTGGGTAAGTCCTACCTGACACTTCAACGATAGGCGCATCGTTAAAATGAGCTGAGAACTTTTGTATGTCGATAGTCGCCGAGGTAATAATCAACTTTAGATCTTTCCGCTGGACCAACAGCGTTTTTAGGTAGCCGAGTAAAAAGTCAATGTTTAAACTACGCTCATGAGCCTCATCTATAATCAAAGTATCGTATTTACTGAGAAACCTGTCCTGCTGTATTTCTGCCAGTAAAATACCGTCTGTCATTAATTTAATGTAGCTATCTGGCGATGTTTGATCAGCAAAACGAACCTTATAACCAACGGCCTTACCCAGAGGAGACTCCAGTTCTTCTGCGATGCGATTTGCCACGGTGCGCGCTGCAATTCGGCGCGGTTGAGTATGGCCAATAATACCCTTCACTCCTCTTCCGGCCTGAAGGCATATCTTAGGGATTTGAGTGGTTTTACCTGATCCTGTTTCTCCCGCGATGATAACCACTTGACTGTCTTCAATTAGCTGTCTAATTTCTTCAGAGCGAGCACTAACAGGTAAATCTGGGAAGCGAATCGTTGGGGTATTTTTTTGCCGCAATAGAACCTTTTCTTGAGCGCGCGTCACGGCATCTTGAAAGCTTTTCCATTCTTTAGACACTGTTTCATCGTTAACACTTGATTGGGCAAATCGACCCGCACGCTTGGTCAAACGAAACAAGTCTGAACTTGGCACGGACACGATGAGGTCTTGCTTTAACTGCCCAAGTTGCCTCGACGTCAATGGCAGCTTAGCCGGAAAATTCATAGGATTCAGATCCTGCATAAAAAAGCGCTATTCGCCAGAGCCTTGCCAGACACATTGGCCAGCTATATCCACGATGGCAGATAACTTTTTCTCATGACTGACTATTTCTTCATCGGAAGCCTTAACAACCCTCAGCGGGGGTCGATCTTCAGGAAGTCGTCGAATGACCGAGGTTTTGTTCATTTCACCACTATCGGAGTCTGACTGATCATTGATGTTTAAATTGACCTGACCTCCCGTCATTAGCAGATATACATCTGCTAAAATCTCCGCATCCAGCAAAGCGCCATGCAGCTGACGCTGAGAGTTATCAACGCCATATCGCTTACATAAGGCATCTAGATTGTTTTTTTGTCCGGGGTGCCTCTGGCGTGCAAGGGCGAGAGTATCAATAACTCTACACTTGGACTCTAAGGGCTGGTGCTTGCCACGCAATTTTTTAGACTCGTGATTAATAAAGCCAATATCAAAAGATGCATTGTGAATGATTAATTCGGCACCATCTAAAAACGCAAAGAAATCGGAGACTATGGCTTCAAAGAGAGGCTTGTCTTCGAGGAATTGATCAGTAATGCCATGCACCTCCATTGCGCCTTCATCTACCTTACGCTGAGGATTTACATATTGATGGTAATGGCGGCCCGTCAACTTTCGGTCGACCATTTCAACACACCCAATTTCAATAATTCGATGGTCTTGAGAAGTTTCTAAGCCAGTGGTTTCGGTATCAAGAACAATCTGTCTCATTATCTATATTTCTTTAATAGTTGATTTTAGTATGGGACGGACAAACCTAAAGCTCGTCAATACCCCTATTTGCTAATTGGTCAGCAATCTCATTTTCAGCATGCCCGCTATGCCCTTTAACCCAGCGCCAATCTATGGTGTGCCCCTGAATCGCATCATCTAACAATTTCCACAGATCAACATTTTTAACGGGCTTTTTTGCTGCTGTTTTCCACCCTCTTTTTTTCCAACTAGGCATCCATTCTTGGATTCCTTTTAGAACATAGGTTGAATCAGAGGTCAAAATGACATCACAAGGCCGCTTTAACGCAGACAATGCCTGAATGACGGCCATTAACTCCATGCGGTTATTGGTAGTCTCGGCTTCACCGCCACATAACTCTTTCTCATCATCGCCAAACCGCAACAATGCACCCCACCCGCCGGGTCCTGGATTCCCGCGACAAGCACCATCAGTAAAAATTTCTACTCTGTTCATTCTATACCCTATTAACCTCTAATCACGGAGGGTCAGTATTTATTTAGGCTCTTTGTTGGATCCTAATGATTTAGCATTAGATGACGTTAAGCGGCCACTAACGCTATTTTTCCAGACTCGAGGCGAACTACTAATACCGCGTGCAACACGTTTGACTGCATGAATCATATAGAAATTACCCACGGGAAGACGAATTTTTTCACAGACATTATCCCACGAAGAAATCTGCTCCCCCTCAGCCATAGAGTTTGATTCATGTGCCTTGGTTGCCGCTGCGCGGCGCGGCCAGTGATAAGCGCCATGATCAACGTCCAGAACCTGACAATTCAATAGTGTTAACCAATCAATTAACCTACCCTTACGCAGGTTATGAAACCGATACTGGGGCCGATTCGTCACCAATTGCATAGGAAACTTAATCAACCCTGTGGGGCCTACCGGATTAAATACGCATATAATTAGATGCCCCCCTGGGGCTAGAACACGGAGTGCTTCGTTTAACGACGCCTGAGGAGATTCTGAAAACTCGATAGAATGTTGCAGCAATACAACGTCTACCACCTCTGAGGGCAGTGGTAAATCTGAAAAATCAGCCACTGCGGACATTTCTTCGATATTGCCTGATAACTGCGACTGCAAACCAAAACGGTGTATTTGAGTGAAACAATCCAGAGTATCTTGACTAGGCGACAGCCCAAGGCGTAAGAATCGATAACCAGGTAAGTGTCCATATTTTTTTGTGAAAATCCGCCTCTCGGCCGACATCATATAGGAAGAAAATTCCGACTCGGACCAGTCAAGCAGGCCCGCGCTGGACAGGCCTAAATTTTCTATGTCAAAACGTTTTAACATTTATTGTAATAGCCTATAACGAGCGAATAGCACCTAGAATATGGATTTTGACATTTGTTCTCCTCTATTATGGCGGCTGAATCAATTAAACTCCACTTGAGAATCTGCCATCTTAATGACAGTTAAACGCCCCTTGTACTCACCCACTAAAATTAGAGGCTCTTTATGCCAATCCGTATTTGTCTTAAATACTTAACCTAGATACAATCGCGTCATAAAAATTTATAGGTGTTATCGGGGCCTTCGCTATTAAACATTTGTCTTTAATTTCATCTTTTCTACTGTCTACACTTATAGTTTCAAGCTGCAGCCTGCTCCCAAAAGCGCCGCAAACTATGGGATTAGAGCAAAGCGTGTCAGTGCCTGAACCAATCGCTACAATCTTGGTAGACGCCCTTCCTGAGGAACACTTAAATCAGGTTGAGCTTTCAGTCAATACAGAACTAGTGGTGCCTATCGAAGAGCCTGTTAATGCCGGCGACCCAGACGATCTATGGCAAAGAATTCGCCTCGGGTATCAATTGGATTTAAGCAACCTTCCTGACACCGTAGTAAGACAACGTAAATGGTATATTGATAACCCCAACTATTTGAAAGCCGTATTCTCCAGAGCGGAACCTTTCATATACTATATAACAGACCAGTTGGAACAGGCTGGACTTCCGCTAGAGTTAGCCCTGCTACCTATCGTTGAAAGTACCTATGACCCTCTAGCCTATAGCCCCAGTCATGCAGCTGGTTTATGGCAGTTCATCCCGTCTACCGCCAAACAATTCGGGCTAGATAGGAACCCCTGGTACGACGGTCGACGCGATATTGTTAGCTCTACAAACGCCGCTATCAAATACCTTACCTATTTAAATAATCGCTTTGATAACGACTGGCTTCTGGCGCTTGCTGCGTACAATTCTGGTGAAGGGTACGTGAGTAAGTCCATTTCCAAAAACCGTAAAGCCGGTAAGTCTATAGATTTCTGGTCGATACGATTACCTAAAGAGACGCGTAATTATGTACCGCAGCTTTTAGCTCTGGCCTCATTGATCGATACACCCTCAGCTCATAAGATAGAATTGCCCTTTATAGCAAATACACCCTACTTTGAAATAATTCAACTCGAACACCAGGTCGCGTTGCAAAAGGTAATGGAGGCTTCAGGTATGGATAGATCTTTATTCAATCGACTGAATCCTGCATTTCGTCGCTCAACGACACCCCCAACAGGTCAACATACGCTGCTTTTCCCATACGAAAACGCCAATTCGTTCAGAGCGGCACTCATAACAACGAGTCAAAAAGATTGGATTTCACACACTGAATATGCTGTTGTCGCGGGTGATACTCTCTCGCAGATAGCGGAGAAATTCGGTACCCCTATGTCTTGGATAAACGTACGAAATAATCTGAACTCAAGTCGACTCAAGATTGGGCAGATATTAATCATCCCCCACGATGAAGAAACAACGATATTTACAAGCCCAAACCCAAGCTTCAAAAATACTCGTTATAGGGTAGTTAGGGGCGATTCACTCTCGCAGATAGCCGCGCGATTCAACACATCCGTGAAAAGTCTGCAGCGACAGAACGGTCTTAGAACAGATGCCATCAAGATAGACCAGTACCTCAGTATTCGCACTGCCACCAACAGCTCTGCTAATGAAAATCTCAGGAAACTGTCTTATAAAGTGCGGTCAGGCGATTCGCTATATATGATCGCTGCAAAGTTTGATCTGAATATTAGAGATATTACGAATTGGAATAAAATTAGTCGCGATGAATATTTACAGCCTGGTCAAAGATTGACTCTTTTTATTAATCGCTTGCGAATCTAGAATGCTAAGAAGTCTTATCCAAGCATTAAGGCGGACAACCGCCTTAATGCTGGAACAAAAAAACAATTTAACCTATTTTTCGATGGTCGCTTTTGCTAGCAAGGACTGCTCATAGGCTGCCAAGTCTCGACTTCCCCTGGATACTGTTGCGGCAGCGACAAGTGAAGCTTTCTGTTGCGTAGTCAAGCGATCTAGCCTCCCCTCGGTTACCCCGGTCAGACTTGCCACCACAAAGTCACCGTTGGAGAGATAGAAACTTTCCACCACACTTTCAGCCACGGGTTTTGGTAACGAGAAAACCTTTTGTCCAATCTCAGCATCTGAACTAGTATTACGCCGAGTTCCATCAATGACGACCTGCCAGCTAAGATTCTCACTTTTTGCGACAGTTTCAACGCTTTCTCCAGCCATGACTCGCGCCAATAGCGCGCCACCTTGCTCTGCTAATTGGTTTTTAGACACTTCGTCAGTAACTAACTGAATTACCCGCTCACGCACCTCAGGCAATTCTTGTTGCCGAGCGGCTATATACTCATTAAGTTTTAGTACTAGATATCTGTCATTACCTAATTCAAGAACCTCGCTAGCATATTGATCATTTACGACCTCAGTACTAAACGCAGCTTTTACGACAGCAGGAAAAGCTGCCACTCCGCCGCCGCCCGACTGAGGAAATGCCTCGGAGGTCTTTAGTTCTAAACCAACATCCGCGGCTACATCTGCAAGTGATTCAGCGTTAAAACTCAATTCTTTAAGGTTTTGCAGCTTCTCAACCAGCAAGTCGCTAGTAGATTCTTGAATGAGCTCTCGCTCAATTCTCGCTCTCTGTTCAGACAATTCGTAACTCTCTTGCTGGACATCCAAGAGCTTAATAAAATGCGTGCCCGCGTCAGTATTAACCGGCCCAGAAATCTGCCCTACCTCTAGCCCTGCCAACGCTTTTTCGAACGCCTCAGGAAAAGTCTCGCCTGAGGTGTAACCTAAGTCACCACCTGACTCAGCTGAACCGAAATCTTCGGAATAGTCCTTGGCTAATACTGTAAACTCAACACCAGCATCAATCTTGGCCTGAATTTCCTCAACCACTTCGGCCGTCGATTCAGATAGTAAAATATGCGCCGCTTGGCGCGATTCAGCCATATCTCTATTTCCAACCTCTTCTTCGAACCGCGCTAACACTTTATTTTCTGTAACAGCTGAAGCGTCCATTAGAAGGTCAGAATTAAGTTCAATGTAATCTATACGAACCTCAGGGGCCGTTGTAAAGACGTCCAGATTGTTTTCGTAATAGCCTGCTATCTGGGTGTCAGACAGCTGGACAGCTTTCTCTATACCCTCAATTGGCAATCTTAGGTAATAATAGTCTCTCCGCTGCTCTGTAACACCGGCAAGTGCGGACAATTCAGTATTAGTGGTAAAAGCGGTAGAACTTATCCCTGCTACCAGCTGCTGGACAACGGCATCATTCTTCAGAACATCGCCAAACATAGCGCTGGTATATCCTTGCCGTTGAATAGCAAAGCGGTACATATTTTGATCAAACTTACCATCAGACTGGAAACTTTCGATGCCTAAAATAATATTCGTAATATCTTGCTGAGACAGCGTGAGATTTTGTCCTATAGAGGCCTGCTTAAACAGTTCTTGAGTGATAAGCTGCTCAATCGCCCCAGGGCGCATCATTTCATCGCTAAGTACCGCCGGATCCAATCCCTCGTTCTCACTTAAGATCTGATTCTTTTGGTTTAAAATGGCACGTACTACGTCGTTTTCACTGACATTAACATCATTAACCACAATGGCCGTATCAATGTTTGCGACGGTAAGTAGAGACCCTGTACCGGAGAACGCGAATATAGCGCCTATCACGATAACAATACCTAAGGCTATGCCGCGCATATTCGTTCTAAAACTATCTAACATTATTTTTTCCTAATATTAAAAAAGGCGCATCACTGATGCGCCTTTTTCGTCTGGAACCTTACAAAGTCCCCAGACGTTTATTAATTTACAGCGTCTTTAAGAGCCTTGCCCGCTTTAAAGCTTGGCACATTCGCTGCCTTGATCTGGATTTCTGCACCCGTCTGTGGGTTACGCCCCGCACGTGCTGCACGATGCTTAACAGAGTATGTACCAAAACCAACCAAAGAAACTTGGTCGCCATTTTGCAATGCGCCAGTAATTGCTCCGATTGCGGAGTCTAGTGCACGTCCTGCAGAAGCTTTAGAAATGTCTGCGCCATCAGCGATAGCATCAATTAAATCAGATTTATTCACGGTGTTCCCCTTTTCTTGGAAGTAGTGTTTATTTTAAAGAAAGCGATCCCAGTCCCTTTGGTTACGCAAGTTTCTAGCCTATTAGCAGTCCCTAGACACTTTATACCAATAGCCAGTGCATCGGGTCAAGCAGTCTGTGTAAATTAGCTAAAAATAGTTGTTCACTAATGAGTATTTACCCTTTGACTTGCGTTATTCGTCTCTAGCGACGCGCGAGTCTCAATAAATTCCGAATCTGTCAATTCTGCCGGTAATGTCTCCAAAGCAATCTCAAGCACCTCATCAATCCATTTAACTGGGCAGATTTTAAGGTCTGCCTTAATATTATCAGGAATCTCTTTTAAATCACTTTCGTTGTCGTGAGGAATAATGACTGTCGTTATACCGCCTCGGTGAGCTGCAAGAAGCTTTTCTTTAAGCCCACCAATTTTAAGCACTTGACCTCGCAACGTTATCTCTCCAGTCATCGCAACATCTGCTTTGACTGCAATCCCAGTTAAAGCTGACACTAAAGCAGTGCACATACCAACGCCAGCAGAGGGGCCATCTTTCGGTGTAGCACCCTCTGGCACATGAATATGTAAATCATTTTCCTTATAGAAATCTCTTCGAATTCCGAGGGTTTTGGATCGGCTTCGAACCACGGTTAGCGCTGCTTGAATTGACTCCTGCATAACATCTCCCAAAGAACCCGTTTTCACAACCTTACCGGTTCCAGGGATAGCAGACGTCTCTATTGTCAGTAATTCACCACCGACTTGAGTCCAAGCCAAACCTGTCACCTGGCCTACCTGATTTTCAGCTTCAGCACGGCCGTAGTCGAACTTTCGCACCCCCAACATCTCTTCTAAGTCGTTCGGCTTAATATGATCATTCGTATTACTATGATTACGAACATGCTTGGTTACCGTTTTTCGGCATATTTTAGCGATATCTCTTTCTAGTCCTCGCACACCCGCTTCTTTCGTGTAATAACGGATTGTGTCTTTTAGAGCATCTTCACTAATATCGAGTTCCGACCCTTTAAGCCCATTAGCTTTCAGTTGCTTAGGGAGTAAATATTTTTCCGCTATTTTGACTTTCTCATCTTCGGTATAGCCAGGTATACGGATAACTTCCATCCTGTCCATAAGGGGGCCGGGGATATTCATCGAATTAGCCGTACAGATAAACATCACATCGGAGAGGTCATAATCAACCTCTAAATAATGATCATTAAAAGTGTGGTTCTGTTCAGGATCAAGCACCTCTAACAAAGCAGACGCTGGGTCTCCTCTATGATCCATACCCATCTTATCTATTTCATCAAGTAAAAATAGAGGATTCTTAGTGCCCACTTTAGATAACTTTTGGATCAACTTCCCAGGCAATGACCCAATATAAGTGCGCCGGTGCCCCCTGATTTCAGCCTCATCACGAACCCCACCCAGACTCATTCGAATAAACTTACGTCCGGTAGCTCGCGCGATGGATTCACCCAAAGAGGTCTTACCAACACCTGGTGGTCCCACAAGGCAAAGAACCGGGCCTTTAAGTTTTTTAACACGTTGTTGTACCGCAAGAAACTCCAAGATACGTTCCTTCACTTCCTCTAGACCGTGATGATCCTGATTAAGGCTTTGCTCAGAATTTACTAAGTTATGTTTAACTCGACTTTTCTTCTTCCATGGAACACCAATCATCCAGTCAATGTAATTGCGCAGAACAGACGCTTCAGCAGACATAGGCGACATCATTTTCAGTTTACCCAACTCTGATTGGGCTTTTTCTAATGCCGCAGCAGGCATGCCCGCTTGCGTTATTTTTTCTGCCAGTTGATCCAACTCAGAGACAGCCTCATCCATATCGCCAAGCTCTTTTTGAATCGCTTTCATCTGCTCATTCAAATAGTACTCGCGCTGACTTTTCTCCATCTGCTTTTTAACCCTGCCGCGGATTCTTTGCTCAACCTGGAAAAGGTCAATCTCACCCTCCATGGAGCTCATCAGATGTTCTAGGCGCTCAGTAAGATCAGCTATTTCTAACACTCTCTGCTTCTGCTCTAAGCTGAGAGTCATATGCGACGCTATGGTATCAGCAAGTCTTTCGCCATCCTCAATACCGCTAACGGTAGATATCACTTCAGAAGGGATCTTTTTACTTAGATTAACGTACTGTTCAAATAAGCTAACCGTGGAGTTCATTAGTGCGGTTGATTCATCATCATCAAGCGGTGCGCTAATTAAATCTGCAGTGGTTGCCGTTATAAATGCTTGATCCTCAAATGTATCTTCGATCGCAACCCGATTAAGACCCTCAACAAGAACCTTTAATGTCCCATCTGGAAGCTTAAGCATCTGTAAGATCGTCGCCAAGGTTCCCACCGTGTAAACGTCCTCGGCTCCAGGGTTATCCACAGACGGGTCTTTCTGAGCTACTAGGACTACCTGCTTGTCAGCTTCCATTGCATGCTCTAAGGCTAAGATAGACTTATCTCGACCAACGAACAGTGGCACCACCATATGTGGATATACAACCACGTCTCGCAGCGGTAAAAGTGGCAAACTAACGCTCTTTGGGTCACTACTTGTGGGGGCCATCATTACCTCAGGATTAATAAGATTATCCAGCCTCAATTAAAGGAGGCTGATTGTAATATTATATATTGGGACAATAGGAGGAAAAACAACCTACCAAGCATTACTAATTAATTATTTCAGCCCGGCAATAAAAAAGGCGACTCGAGTCGCCCTTATATTAACCTTCCTCAGAAGCGATTTTTTTATTCTCTTGCTGCTCGTAAACCAACATAGGCTCGTTATCGCCCTTAATAACCGAACCGTCTACCACTACTTTTATGACATTAAGTTCTGAGGGTATTTTGTACATTGTGTCGAGCAGGATTGTCTCCAAGATAGAGCGCAATCCACGCGCACCAGTTTTGCGTTCTATAGCCTTTTCGGCAATAGCTTCCAAGGCATCTTCCCGCACATCCAAATCCACATTTTCCATTGTAAACAGCGCCTGATACTGCTTCACCAAAGCATTTTTTGGTTTCACCAATATATTCACAAGAGCATCTCGGTCTAGTTCTTGCAGCGTTGCAACGACAGGTAAGCGACCTATAAATTCAGGAATCAAGCCATAGCTAATAAGATCTCTGGGTTCAACCTCCAACAACGTCTCACCAATCGACTTTTGATTATCCTTACTCGTTACCTCAGCTCCAAATCCAATGCCACCCTTTTCGGAACGATCTTGAATGACTTTTTCTAAGCCTGAAAATGCGCCGCCGCACACAAATAATATATTTGAGGTATCAACCTGAAGAAATTCTTGTTGCGGATGCTTTCTGCCGCCCTGAGGTGGAACTGAAGCGACCGTACCCTCAATTAACTTCAACAAAGCCTGCTGAACGCCCTCACCCGACACGTCTCTTGTTATCGATGGGTTATCGGACTTTCGGGAAATTTTGTCTATTTCATCAATGTACACAATGCCACGCTGAGCTTTCTCCACATCGTAGTCGCATTTTTGAAGTAGCTTTTGAATGATGTTTTCTACGTCTTCACCCACATAACCGGCCTCAGTTAGTGTGGTGGCATCCGCTATAGCAAACGGAACATCCAGAAGCCTTGCTAAAGTCTCCGCAAGCAAAGTCTTGCCGCTTCCCGTTGGCCCTATAAGCAGAATATTACTTTTACCCAACTCAACGTCAGTTTTGTCCGCACTCTTATTTTCACTAACCTGTAAGCGCTTGTAGTGGTTGTAAACCGCTACTGATAGGATTCTTTTAGCTCTCTCTTGTCCAATGACATACTCATCCAGGATCGTCTTAATTTCAGTCGGAACAGGCAGTTTTTCAGCGGCAGCCTCAGATTCAATAACCTGAGATTCCTCTGTGATTATATCGTTGCACAGATCTACGCATTCGTCACAAATATAGACGGAAGGGCCAGCAATCAGACGACGCACTTCATTCTGGTTCTTTCCACAAAAAGAACAAAAAAGAAGCTTACCACCTTCCCCTAAACTACCGCTGTCACTCATTTACATCTCCTGAAGTGCGGCCGAAGCCCCAACTTTAACTATTTATGCAGAACCCTTTTGTAGAGCCTACCGAAGCTAGCCTCGCTTGTCTAGAACCTGATCGACAAGCCCATAGCTCTTAGATTCTTCAGCACTCATGAAATTATCACGCTCAGTATCTTGAGTTACCTTATCGACGGCTTGGCCAGTATGATGAGCCATCAAACTATTTAATCGTTCCTTTATCTTCAGAATTTCTTGGGATTGAATATGAATGTCCGTAGCCTGTCCTTGCGCACCCCCACTCGGCTGGTGAATCATAGTCCGTGCGTTGGGCAAGCAAAATCGTTTGTTTTCTGCTCCTGCGGCCAATAAAAAGGCACCCATTGACGCGGCCTGACCAATACACATAGTACTGACATCTGGTTTGATAAACTGCATGGTATCGTATATTGACAGCCCCGCAGTAACCGACCCACCGGGCGAATTGATATAAAGATGTATATCTTTGTCAGGGTTCTCAGATTCCAAGAACAGCATCTGAGCAACGATGAGATTGGCCATGTGATCCTCAACCTGCCCGACCATGAAAATAACTCGCTCTTTTAATAATCGCGAGTAAATATCATAGGCGCGCTCACCGCGCGATGTCTGCTCGACTACCATTGGAACCAAGCCACTGGCTTGAGTGTCAATCGGGAAACTTCCGTTATTTATAGCCTGAAAATTCATTACTACCTCGCTCATTTTTAGTCTAGGAAAGCCGTTAATATACGGCTGCCCTTGACTGACTGGATCTAAGCACTCAGCCAACCAGCACTGAGCACTGAATGAAGAATTAAGCCTCTGAGCCAGGCTCAGGGTCAGGCTTCACAACTTCATCATAGGGAAGCTTTTCTTCCTTAACCTTAGCTTTAGATAACACCAATTCTGTAACTTGATCTTCCAAGACAACCGCTTCGACAGAGCTCAGCAATTCTGGCTTACTATAATAGTAGTCCACTACTTCCTTAGGTTGCTCATAGGTCGATGCGATTTCGTTGATACGCTCGCGCACTCTATCTTCATCTGGGGTTAACTCTTCAGCTTTAACAACTTCAGAAACAATAACACCAAGTGCTGCACGTCTTTCCGCTTTTTCTTTAAACATGTCGTCAGGAAGCATACTTAGATCGATCTGCTGCCCACCACCAAACTGCTGGACCATCTGCTGCTTTAATTGGGTGATCTCATTAGCCACCAAAGCCGTTGGCAGTTCTACCGTATTGAGTTCAAACAACTGGTTCATTACCCGGTTCTTGACCTTCGTACGAATAGCATTCAGTAACTCACGCTCCATGTTTGCCTTTACTTCCTCACGGAACTTCTCTTCCCCGCCATCTTCAACGCCGAACAGCTTAAAAAACTCATCATCCATCTTTGGCATTTTCTTAGCAGAGACAGAATTTATCTTAACCGCAAATTCAACGGCTGCTCCTTTGAGCTCTTCGGCCTGATAATCATCTGGAAAAGTCAAACTTAGAACAGTTTCTTCTCCAGCACCAAAGCCCTCAAGTCCACTTTCGAATCCTGCAATCATCGAGTTTGAGCCCAAAATCAAATCCTGACCTTCAGCTTTACCACCCGCGAATTCTTCTCCATCTTTAGTACCAACGAAGTCAATATTGACTTGATCGCCTTCTTTAGCTTTCTTTTTCGACACCTTGAAGCTGGCTTGCTGATTCCGCAAAACTTCTATCATTTTCTTCATGTCAGCGGCAGTAACATCGGCTACTGGTCGAGAAATCTTAACTTTACTCAAATCCTTAAGTACAACTTCTGGAAAAACCTCAAAAATCGCCATGAACTCTAGGTCCTGGCCTTCTTTGTCTGTCATTTGATCAATTCTTGGCTGCCCAACCGGACGCAGCTCTTGCTGCTGTATCGCTTCATAAAAACTAGAATTAACGACCTCCCCAACAACCTCTTGGCGAACGCCCTTACCATAATGCTGCTTAACAACTTTTAAGGGCACCTTACCTTTACGGAAACCTTTAATAGAAACCGTTTTGGTCGCCTTTTGTAATCTAGCGGTTACTTCTTGCTCGATCCTGTCGGCAGGCACACCTATCTTTAACTGACGCTCTAGGCCTGTGCTCGACTCAATAGACACCTGCATGGAATATCCTCATGGTAAAAACATTTAAATTTGGTACGAAAGGAGAGACTCGAACTCTCACGGGTTGCCCCACTGGAACCTAAATCCAGCGCGTCTACCAATTCCGCCACTCTCGCATAGATATCTTCTGACAACGAACCACTTTCGTAGTTAAAATAAGGTTGGTAAGACCCTGCCTAATCAGAGGGCGTGAATTTTGCCACAGCACCCCTTGATCGGCAACTAATTGTGTCATTAATAAGCGTCTTTATGCCACCAAAACCAAATATCATTGAATATTCACTACTTTAGCCTCTAAAAAAGCAAATAAAACCACGTTACACCATTAAACTCACCTGCCTAGAATGCAGATTGTTCAAACTCTCATACAAGTGTATTTTGCCCTTAAACCAAGGGCTTTAAATGGTTATAGCCCTGCAAGGCCAAGAGATTTTCATGAAAAAATATGATTTGCCTACTCTAAAGGCATTTACAGTCACGGTCCATGACAACCATCTTGGAGAAATTTGCTTAGACCGAACTGGGTATTATCGCAGACGGTGGCACTCTGCAGCGTATCGAAAATGTAATGCCCTCGTGGTTAGCCCTAGAATTGGCTTATACCAGCCGGGACCTTGATGCTACAGAAGCTAAGAGTTGCGGGTTTATTAACAAAGTTTTTGACTCTCAAGATGAAATGCTGACTGAAGTGCGAGAATTAGCTGCAACTATCGCCAAGCACAGCCCTATGGCTGTTAACGGGGTTAAAGAGATGCTTAATTACAGCAGGGAACACACCGTTGCTGAAAGCTTGAATTACATGGCGACTTGGCAAGCAGGAATGCTTCACGCGCCCGACGTGAAAGAAGCTTTGAGCGCGGCCAAGGAGAAGCGGGCAGCTAATTACGACGGCCTGCGACCATTGTGATCTGATGCTTAAGGTGACGCGTGATCATACATAGAGCAGCCCATTTGATTCAAATATGCTTGATGCTCCGCTGGCACTGTAGGCTAACGGTCACACTTTTGCTCATGGGCCACGTCCACTTCAATCTAAGGCCAAGCCCAATAACATCAGGACTTAACCCTCTAAATAAAAGCATACGAAAATAGCCAGCACTCAGGCGACAAAGAACTTGCAACCAATCCATAATAAAACGATGATTGCGCCCCTAAAATTCAATAGATTGAACCATCATTACTATGCCCGCCAAAAACCAACTAAAAGACACGACAATACCTAAAGATACTGACGCGTTACGTAACGCATTGGGGAGTTTTGCTACGGGTGTAACTATCATTACCACGCTGGGCAAAAAAGGCCAGAAAGTCGGTATGACCGCCAATAGCTTTGCATCAGTTTCGTTGGATCCGGCATTGGTACTTTGGAGTATCGGTCGCGACTCAAACTGTTTTGATGACTTTATTTCTGCTGAAGCCTTTGCTGTTCATATCTTAGCCTCGAATCAACGAGAGTTATCTAACCGTTTTGCGAGTACGGGTAGTGATAGATTTGCTGAATTGGAATGCCCCGAAGGACTATTGGGGATACCCTTATTGCCGGAGTGTAATGCTTGCTTTCAATGCACTATTGAGACCCAATACGATGGCGGAGATCATGTCATTCTAGTCGGTAAGGTGCATGACTTTATGGATAATGGCCATAAGCCACTAATTTTTCATAGGGGCGATTACGCAAGTCTATAGGGCCAGCAAAAAAGCCGTTATTTCTTTTACTGTCTGAACATCAGCGTACTTGGCACCTAAATCAAATAGATTGGCCTCGTGAGCAACTGGATTTCTATCCCCTACTGCCTCCCTAGCAACGACCACCTGATAATTATTCTGTAATCCGTCAACTGCAGAGGCCCGAACACAGCCACTGGTGGTTAACCCGGTAATGACTAACGAATCAACACCGAGCGCTCTCAACTGACTATCAAGGTCGGTCTTATGAAAAGCACTGGCCCACTGCTTTTCAATCAGTGGTTCATTGTCAGTGCGGAGCATTTTTGGATCAACTGCTACCCAATGCGATCCCGATTGAAGCAAATTTAACGCAGGCACCTTAGCTCGAAAAACGGTGGCTTGCTGGTCGTTGTGATAGACAACCGTGGTAAAGAAAACCGGAAGCCCCTTTGCCCTGAATACGTCCAGTAACTCGCAATTTGCCGCCAC
>JACNKP010000060.1 GCA_014381985.1 SAR92 clade bacterium | reverse complement strand
GGCGTTATCGGGTTGGTTAAGACAGGCATGTCGTTCAGGGTGAGTGTTAACTGCTTTTTAAAGATGTAGCGGGTAAGGGCGCGTCTCTCTTAATCAGCTGATTAAGTATTATGGTTGATTCAATACCTTCTGCCATGGGCACATTGGCGAGCTTTTCTTTGAGAAATATTTCAAAGGACTGCAATGTCGCTGTACTAACGCGAAGCATGTAGTCATGAGCGCCTGCAAGCACACAGCATTCGGTAACCTCAGGTAAGTTAGCCACTGCTGATTCAAAGCCAGAGGCATTACCGGATGTATTTTTGTTCACCTTCACAAATACAAAGGCGGAAACGTTGGCGCCTATCATCTGATGATTTAACTGAACGCTATAGCGTTCAATCAGGCCGCTTTGTTCGAGCCTGCGAAGTCGCCTTAAACAGGGCGTCTGAGATAAGTTTACCTTGGCGGATAACTCTGCATTGCTGATACGCGAATTATCCTGTAACGCGGCTAATATGCTGATATCAATATGATCTAATTTTTTATCCATTATTAGTGTAATCTGCTAATTAATTATAGTTAACGATTAATATATCACATATATTAAAAAATATAGCTTTTCTTTGCCCGATAATGCCACCCTAATTTTGGTAATATTTCCCTTTAATAGAATTGCCAAAAGGGCATTAATATGACGCAGAAAGCGCAGGCGCTGGACCGATGGATTCGCAGTGATTTCAAAGCGATGAACACAGAGCTGGAAGAGCTGTATTTTGAGAATCGCGATTCAACTGAGCTCTTGGGTAAAAGTATCAAAACACAATTAGTCGATCAGGGTAGAGCCCTCATTACAGATCTTCTGGGTGAGGGTAATACTGACGAGGGTTTTGATAGCGGCTTTGAGTTACTGGGTAATGTTGGCTTTTACATGGCCGCCTGTCGCCGCCATGATATTACCGAGCCATCAAGAGAGACCAAATCTCCCTTACAAGAAGCCTCCGCTCTTGCCATGCAGTTGGGTGCATCACTCGGCGTTATTCCACGGTTTGCCTCTTGTCATTTGGAAACTCACAATCGTGCCGTCAACGGGGAATACAAAACATTCACCTCGCTGGCAGATGAAAAGATATTTATCGACTTTAATACACGCGGCGTGTTTTCTTTTATCCGTGCTTCAGAAGCTCTGAGAAGTTGTCTACCGCTGGGTGTCTCACATCCAATAACGTACGACTTGTTGTCCACAGCCAAGGTAGCACTTGACGAGGTTTATGCCTCCAATGCGAGCTTATTTGATCAGCTAGATATTAATCGGTTTTTCTATTGTGTCAGACCCTACTACAGACCTCATCGTGTTGGGTTGCACGAGTATAGGGGTGCAAATGCTGGGGACTTTGCTGGCATTAATGTCATTGATTTACTGCTAGGTGTCTGTAAAGCTGATGATCCCTATTACTCCCAGCTGTTGGTGGATAAATTCTTGTTCATGCGCCCAGAAGATCAACTCGTGCTTCGTGACTGTATGCGACGTAAAAGCCTGCTCGATAGCTTTCTCGAGTGTCAGGCAGAGCATAAAAATGACCCTTGGTTTCAGATCAATTTAAGTATGTTTTTAGACGTGTGTGAGGCTCATGGCAGAGTGGCCATTCAGCATCATGAGCGGTTAGTGCACAAGTTTATAGAACGTCCTGCAGACGCAGGTGCACATACTGACCAGACTGACCTCACCGCTAGTGGCCCACCACTACCCGTGCTTTTAAAGGGGCTTAGAAAGCTCTGCGACATGCGTTGTGCTGCGCCAGCTACCGAGGGGTTTGACACCCGTTACCAGGATATTCAGAGTCTTAAGGACTGTTTAGCATGATGGAAGATAAGTTTGTTGACCAACAGGGTGTCTATTTACTCAGTCATTCAGTCGGACTGCCGTTGAAAACAGCAAGATCAGTGGGTGATGCTGGGTTTTGGGAGCCTTGGCTCGCAGGTAATGAAAGCATCTGGAGCCATTGGTTAGCCGAGATTGAGCGATTTCGGGGGCAACTTGGCACGCTGTTAAATAGCGATGCAAGCCACTTTTGTCCGCAAACCACTATATCCAGCGCGGTGAATAAAATTATATTTTCGCTGACGCCTTCAACGCACAAAAATGTCATTTTAATGAGTGAGGAGGACTTTCCGTCGGTAGCTTATGCGCTGCAACAATCCCACGGCTTGGGTTATCAGATGCGTTATATTCCTGCAGGCCTCAATCTGAACGATTTGGCCGTGTGGGATGAGTATTTAAGCGATGATGTTGCTTTAGTGCTGGTCACTCAGGTGCAATCCAACAATGGTGTCCAGTTACCCATCGGTGCCGTTACTGCGATGGCTGCAGAGCGATCAATTCGCTCCCTAGTCGATATCGCTCAGGCTATCGGAATTCTTCCCATCGATATTCAGCAATGGTCCGCTGACTTTATCGTTGGATCTTGTGTTAAATGGCTTAGTGGTGGCCCTGGAGCTGCTTTTCTATGGGTTAATCCAGACATGCTTGAGCTCTGTCAGCCACAAAATGTTGGCTGGTTCTCTCATGAAGACCCCTTTGAGTTCGACATTCACAATTTTCGCTATGCCAAAGATGCTCTCCGATTTTGGGGTGGAACGCCCTCGGTATATCCCTTTTGCATAGCATCTGCCAGTTTAGAGTTTGTGGGCAACCTTGGGGTAGATAAGATTAGGCAACACAATTTAAAACTGTGTGACAAAATTATTGGTAGCTTAGAGAAGGATGAATTGATATCACCTGTTGAGTCCAACTCCCGCAGCGGAACGTTGATTATTCACTTTGGTGCAAAACATGATCAGATTACTGAAAAATTGCGCAGTCAAGGTGTACATTTTGATAGCCGATCTAAAGGTATTCGGCTTTCACCTCATATTTACAATACAGAAGCTCAGATTGACGTTTTAACGCAACTGATCGATAACAGTCGATAAGGCTAACTTAGAGCGCTAGAGTCCTTCTCGAGTGATCCTTTTAGGGCTAAAAACCGTTACACTTCGGTTATGGCTTTCGATCATCAATCATTTTTAAAATCGCTTACCCAACGCCCAGGTATCTATCAGATGCTTGATGGTGAGGGGCAGGTTTTGTATGTGGGTAAAGCCAAAAATCTTAAGAACCGCGTCACTAGCTATTTCCGAAAAACGGGCCTAACACCAAAGACAGCGGCGTTGGTCAAACGTATTGTTCAAATCGACGTAACAGTTACCGAAACTGAAACCGAAGCGCTGATCCTAGAACACAACCTAATAAAACAATATCGCCCACCATTTAACATATTGATGCGAGACGATAAAAGCTATCCCTACATTTTTATCTCCGACCGTGACCAATGGCCTAGGCTATCCTTTCACCGCGGTCCCAAAAAGGCGAAGGGAACTTACTTTGGGCCGTTTCCTAGTGTTCATGCGGTGCGGGAGAGTATGAGCTTTCTACAAAAGGTATTTCGCGTGAGGCAGTGCGAGGATGTGTTTTTTAAAAATCGGTCTAGACCCTGCTTGCAATACCAAATAAAACGTTGTTCAGCACCCTGTGTTGGTTTTGTTAAACCAGATGATTATGCCGAGGATGTAAATTTAACGCGGCTGTATCTTGATGGGAAGGCTGAAAAAATACTGCAGCAGTTAGAGCGAGATATGGATAAATCATCGATCGCATTGGAATTTGAAAAAGCGGGTGAATATAGAGATCAGATATCAGCGTTGCGTCAGGTTCAAGCGCAACAAATGATCGAAAAGGGCCGTGGCACCATCGATGTTGTGGCGGGTGCCGTAACCAATGGCCAAGCCTGCGTTCATATGCTCTATGTGCGTCAAGGTCGTATATTAGGCAGCCGGAGTTATTACCCCAAGGCACCATTGGCGGAGAAGGTGAGTGAGTTGCTAGATGAGTTTTTACCGCACCTCTATTTGGATGGCGCCGGCCGCCCCGATTTACCCAAGGAAATTTTGGTCAACGCATCATTAGAATGTGCGGAGGTTTTGACCGACGCCTTAAAAGAAAAAATCGGACGAAATATAGAAATTCGTGATTCGGTCAGAGGGTTTCGTGCCAAGTGGATCGAGCTTGCCCAACGCACCGCGGAACAAAACTTGGCGGGTAAGTTAGCCTCAAAGCAGACCCTGCAGCAGAGATTTGAATCCCTTAGAGAAACTATTGGCCTTGATGAGGTACCAGAGCGACTCGAATGTTTCGACATCAGTCATAGTAGCGGCGAAGCCGTTGTAGCTTCCTGCGTGGTGTTCGATAGCAATGGCGCGTTAAAAAGTGATTATCGTCGGTTTAACATCGAAAATATCACTGGGGGTGATGACTATGCGGCCATGGAACAGGCGATTAGGAGACGTTACACTCGGCTTATGAAGGGCGAGGGGAAGTTACCTGATGTTCTTCTCATTGATGGTGGTAAAGGGCAGATTGGCGTGGCCAAATCGGTGTTGACAGAGCTCGGCGTGGTTGGCGTAGTTGTGCTGGGCGTTGCTAAGGGAACAACCCGCAAGCCTGGGTTGGAGACACTTATACTGGCAGATCAAAATAATAAGGTAATAGCGCGACCGCAGCAAGCGGCTCTCCATTTAATCCAACAAATTCGGGATGAAGCTCACCGCTTTGCCATTACTGGCCATACACAGAGGCGAGACAAAAAGCGTCACACCTCTGCCTTGGAAGGCATAAGCAGTGTTGAGCCAACCCGTAGTCGAGACTTGTTAA
>JACNKP010000064.1 GCA_014381985.1 SAR92 clade bacterium | reverse complement strand
TGTGTAAGCGTTAATAGCGTTTCGAGGGTTCGAATCCCTCTCTCACCGCCATATACTATCTTCAAAGTCTCTACAGCCCTTGTTAGCTTTCGTTTCTTGCGAGGCTGAAGTGGGAATGAATTTATAGAGAGAAATAGAATTAGATGGGCTAAGAGGCCATTCTTATTGACAGAGGAGGGTATGGAGGGCCATTAAAATGAATGTTCACTGATTTAATTGATGCAGGGCAGTAAAGTAGATTAATTTTTGATCAGCTGTTGATGAGGAAAGCTTGTGGTCATTGAATAAGACCTTGGCTTTAAGCGGCTCATCATGAAACTCATGCGTCTCACCTCAAAAGCATGCCTCTCAGTTGTAACTTTAAAGACTGTCCAGTAATATCGCGCGGCTACTCGCGTTGATATGTTCTAACGAATTTATCATGTTTGGTGTTAATGTTGAGTGTTCCAGGCTCGGCCTCTTTAAAGCAAAGCGCATAATCAAGAAATAATTCAATCGAAATCCACCAAGGTAATTTATTAAATGTCTAAGAGAGACGGCAAAATATTATCCCTTTCAGGGATGAACGTGTCTGCAGAAAATAGCGGGCAATTGCATGACTATTTTCAAGCGTACCCAGAAAAGGGCATGCATGGTATTGGCTTTAGTGCCTATGAAGAAGGCCAAAAGCCTGGCGATGAGCTCAGTTTAGCGCAAGTGCAACGAAGAATGTCGGTCTTAAAACCTTATGTGCAATGGGTCCGTTCGTTTTCATGCATTCAGGGTAATCAATTAATTCCTGTGGTTGCTCGACAATCGGGGTTAAAAACCTTAGTGGGCGCTTGGCTGGGTAAAGATTTCGAAAAAAATGAAAGTGAGCTTGAGGGCTTAATTAAGCTCGCCCAAGATGGCTATGTTGATATAGCCGCCGTTGGCAATGAAGTGATGTACCGTGACGATCTAACGGAAGAGCAATTGCTTGATTATATACGCCGTTTTAAAGCCGCAGTGCCAGAAGTGCCAGTGGGTTACGTTGATGCTTATTATGAATTTGAAGATCGACCAGCAATCACAAAGCTCTGCGATGTTATTCTCGCCAACTGTTATCCTTTCTGGGAAGGTTGCTCAATCGAATATTCACTGCTATACATGAAGGATATGTATCGAAGAACGCAGGAGATTGCGGCAGGAAAGAAAGTCATCATTACTGAAACTGGCTGGCCGAACAAAGGGCAGATTTTTTATGGTGCGCAACCTTCAGAAGAAAACGCCATCCGCTATTTTCTTAATGCCCAGCATTGGGCGCATACGGATGATGTTGATATGTTTTATTTTTCTTCGTTTGACGAATCGTGGAAAGTGGGAGCCGAGGGCGACGTAGGAGCCTATTGGGGATTGTGGGATAAAAATGAGAAACTTAAGTACGTATAAATGATTATGACTAATAATAAAAAACTACCGTTTGCTAAAGCCATTTGTTATTCCGGTTACCGTGATGGACAAAGTCCGGCATCTGATGATTTACCTTCATATGAAGAAGTTAAGCAAGACTTATTAATATTAAAAGGACAATGGCAGTCGCTGCGTTTATACGCCAGTGACGCGCATTCTAAAACGGTATTAGACGTTATTAGTGAAGAGAATATGCCCTTTGATGTAATGTTAGGTGCTTATATTACTGCTGAGCTTAGTAATCCTGAATGTCCTTGGGGCGCTGATTATTCGGCAGAGCAATTGCAAGAAAATAAGCAACATAATCAAGAACAAATCACTACTTTAATAACATTGGCAAATAGTTATAACAGTATTGTTAGCTCTGTATCGATAGGTAATGAAGCGTCAGTGAGTTGGACCGATCACCTAGTGCCGACTGCGAGCTTGGTCGATTATGCCAAGCAGCTTAAATTATCCGTGATTCAGCCGGTGACATTTTGCGAAAACTATGTGCCTTGGTTAGATAAATTGAAACCGTTAGTTGAAGAGATTGATTTTATTTCTATTCATACTTATCCAGTATGGGAGTATAAAAGCATTCAAGAAGGTTTGGCCTACACCATAGAAAATTATAATGCTGTCGCTCAAGCTTATCCTGATGTTCAAGTTGTTATTACTGAGGCGGGTTGGGCGACTAACTCTAACGGTCTTGGTATTGATGCGGATAAAGTTAACGAGGTTTATCAAAAGCAATATTATCAGCAATTGATGGATTGGGCCGAGCAAGAGCAGGTATTGGTTTACTTTTTTGAAGCCTTTGATGAAAGCTGGAAAGGGTCTTGTGATCCGCTTGAACCAGAAAAACATTGGGGTCTGTATAGAACAGACCGAAGCCCAAAGTTAGTGGTGAATCAAAACGCGCAGCGTTAACTCGCTAAGAACCAACTCTCAATAACGAGCTTTGACTGTATCTAAAGTTTTCAGGGGCCTTGCGGTACCCTTCAAAACTTACACAACAATCAGATATTATTTTTTAGGCGCCCAAATGGGAAGCAGTATCAACACCAAAATAGAAACCTGAAGTATCACCGCAACTGGGTCGCTAGGAATAATTGAAAAACCAGGCACCAGGACCAAAACCGGTGGCCGCGAGTTTTACAATAACATTATCACTATATTGCTGGCCTGCTATACCAGAAACACGAAAGGCCACCCAAACACTGAAGGCCAACGCAACTTGATACATCCCTGTTCCCTGGTTATTTTGTGCTTAAAGCATAAAGATATCTAATTCAGTCATATTATTTCTCCTGTTATTTTATGGATGAATGAGTAACACACTGTATGTACCCAGAAGTAAATAGAGGGTTGGCAGGCAGTATGTACCCGATGATATGATTAGGCTCTTTCGGGAGGGCACCTCGATCCAGCCCTGATTTGGCTGAATGAGGTATTCAGTTATTATTTTAGTTGTTTTTTTCCTCAGGGGATCTATGCCAGGCGATGATAAGTATAGCGATGGCACTCAGCCGAACATGACCTTTGCAGGCGCGCTAAGCGTACTGGTATTCCTTCTGATATCCATATCAACGCAGGTGTTTTGGCTGGACGATACAGGTTCCACGCAAATTACCCTGTTGTTGGTCACCGCCTATGCCTCTGTTGTGGCGATGTGTCATGGCTACCGCTGGCATGATATCCAAAACGCTATTTTATATGGTTGCCGGATTGCCATGTTGCCAATGCTGATTCTAATGTTGGTAGGTGTTTTAATTGCCAGCTGGGTCGCTGCAGGCACAATTCCTGCGATGATGTATTACGGCATGCTCTTGCTGTCACCTGACTACTTTCTATTTTCTGTCTGCCTTATTTGCAGTATCGGCTCAATATCAACCGGGAGCTCTTGGACAACCGCAGCGACCTTTGGTGTTGGATTTATGGGTATTGGCATTGGTCTTGGCATTGCACCTGCTATTACCGCCGGCGCGGTTATTTCAGGCTCGATATTTGGCGACAAGATGTCCCCATTATCCGACTCCACCAACCTGGCCTCTGGTGTAGCCCAGGCCGACCTGTTTGATCACGTGAAAAGCATGGTCTATTCCACCGGTCCAGCAATTATAATTTCATTGCTCATGTATTTTTTATGGGGGCTGTTGGTCCAATCTAGTGGCCCCGTCAATGACGAAAAACTCCTCGAAATTATGAACGGCTTGGATACCAGATACTCCCTGAATGCCATTACCTTACTCCCACCAATTTTGGTTATAGCGCTGGTAATGAAAAAGGTCAGTGGTTTGGCTGTTATGGTTCTGGCATCCATTTTCGGTATGATTATTGCGATAGGGTTACAAGGCCACAGCTTTAGCGAAATGCTGAAATTTATGAATTTTGGCTATGTGTCAAATATTGGCGTACCCGACGTAGATAAAATATTATCCGGGGGCGGACTCCAGAATATGATGTGGACTATCTCTCTTGGCTTTGTCGCACTTTCTATGGGAGGAGTAATGGAAAAGACCGGTATGTTAGATGTGATTCTTGGCAAAATCAAAAGTCTGGTCAGCTCGGTTAGTGGGCTGGTTATTACCCACGTATTTTCCTCAATCGCCATCAATATTTTTGCCGCCAGTCAGTATATGGCGGTCATTATTCCAACGCGCATGCTGGTACCCGCCTACAAAAAACTAAAACTATTGCCCCAAGTGTGTTCCAGAGTAAGCGAAGACAGCGCTACCGTAACCTCACCACTTATTCCTTGGGGTCTGGGAGGAGTTTACTATTCATCTGTTCTCGGTGTCGCAACCCTCGATTATCTGCCCTATACATTTTTAGGCTTAGTCGCCCCCATCATTACCATTGGCTTAGCCGCTTCCAACAAATTTATGTTCCGTGAAGGTGATATTGTCAGCGTCAGAGCATATTCAGATCAGACAACTGTTTAACAGAGTCTAAATGTCCGACGCAAAAAAAAGGCAGAACCTTTAAGATCCCACGTATGCAGATTGTTGTCGCCTCTAGATGTGCGTAGGAATAGTTATTGTACGCAATGCGCAGCCTTTTTTATAACTTTATAGCGGGCCTTTTTGTTCGGTAGGATTGGTCCATAAAGCCGACCATACAGCGTTACCATTAACGTAATACACTGCATCATCATGAATCACAGAGCGCATGAGGTTGCTTTGCCACCATTCTCGCCCAGCGCTAATCCGGCCGATCTCATCAATAGAAGCTAAGGCTGCATTGTCTTTACTATTGATCTCAAACATATACAGCCGATTATCTTCTTGATAACCCATTTCTGCGGAATAAAACGAAATGGTAGCTGGGATAAGAAACCGATCTTTGCTGGCA
>JACNKP010000052.1 GCA_014381985.1 SAR92 clade bacterium | reverse complement strand
TTCAGACGGAATATTAGTGGCGAGATTATTTTTCTCGGTAGGGTCTTGGACAATATCAAACAAAAAACTGGTCACGCGGGTCTCTGTTTGCCCTTCTCTTATTATTTGTACTAATTTCATTGAGCCATCGATAACTGCGGTCCAAACCATACCTGGAACCGGGATTTCTGAGACAAAAAATAACGGCTGCTGTCGTTCAATCAAGGTGCCGTTATGAAGTGCGGACCACATGTTTTCGCCATCGATGGCATTGGGTAACCGGGCCTCAATGCCGCTTGCCGCAATAAGTGTCGGCACCAGATCAAGGTATGATACTGTTTGGTCAATAATGGTGCCAGCTGTTAACTTCTTAGGCCAGCGAATGACAGCTGGAACACGAATGCCGCCCTCAAAGGTTTGGCCCTTCTGCCCTCGCAATGGCGTATTGTTACCGCCAAAATAGTTTGAGCCACCGTTGTCACTCATAAACACAACAATAGTATTGTCCGTTATTTTCTGCTCCTCTAACGTCTGAATAATCTTCCCTATGGCGACATCCATTTCATCCACCATAGCAGCGTATACCCTGCGGTACCCAAGCTTTGTAAGATGCTGGTACTTTTTTATCGTTTCTTTAGGCGCCTGCATGGGGCTGTGAGGCGCGGTAAAGGGCACGTATAAGAAAAATGGTTTGTCTTTGTCTCGATGTTCAATGTAGGCCTTAGCTTCACTCGCCTCAATATGTGTTAAATAGTCGCCATCCCGATACACGCTGGTTCCATTAATTTGTAGATCATGGCCATTCTCACGACGGTGCGTGTAAAAATCGGTGTTGGTATGCAGATGACCGAAAAAGTCCTCAAACCCTTGAGAATTGGGTAATTGATGTTGCTGAGTATGCCCTAAATGCCATTTTCCTACTATTCCGGTTTGATAGCCTCCATCACGCAGAGCTTCTGACAATAAGTACTCTTCTTTTGCCAGACCAGCGTTATACCAAGGGTGGATCTGATCGTAGGCTATGCCTAAACGCACGGGGTCTCTTGCGGTCAACAGCCCTGCTCTTGTTGGTGAGCATATTGGAGCGACATAGAAGCGCTCCAGAGTAATGCCCTCAGCAGCTAAACGATCAATAGAGGGTGTTTGAATCGGGCTGCCATGATAGCCCACATCCGCCCAGCCTAGGTCATCCGCCACTATTAGAACAACGTTAGGTCTATCTTCTGCAAAGCCACTACCACTTGATAGCAACGCTAAAAGTAAAGCCACCAATAGAAATGGTTCTAATTTTAATAGCGACAGTAGTCTGTTTGATATTTTATGGAATAGATCTTGCTCCATGCCGTTACTCCAAATATGTAACCGTAAGTGATAAGTATACTAGCCACTCTTCAGTTTTTAGGACAGCACACAATGATTCAAGTTACTTGCGTTATTCATTCACCCAGGCAGGTTAAGGCGTCTCAACTGGTGGATTTCGCCAACCAATCTGACCCCTACAGCCCTGTTTTGGCCGTGAGATATACCGTATTTTGAGCCCGCTAAAGCCTGAATAAAAATTATAGAACACGCAGATCGCAAAAAAGGAGTCGAATAATGGGAATCTACGCCCTCACAGGTGGTGCCACGGGTATCGGCGCTGCAATCAAAGCGCGCTTAGAGGCCAAGGGCCACCGCGTTATTATGGTCGATTTAAAAGGTGCCGATATTACGGCTGACCTAGCCACGGCTAAGGGTCGTGCAACTGCCGTTGAGGGTATAAAAGCTGCAGCACCAGAGGGGCTAAACGGACTTATTACCAGCGCCGGCGTTGGTTCCCACATTCCTGACCACCGTCTTATTACCAATGTTAATTATTTTGGCACAGTAAAAGTAGTTGAAGAGCTGGTAGATTTGGTCGCGCTCAAGAAGGGATCTATTGTGCTGCTTTCTTCTAATTCTGCACCCATGTCCACCAGTGAGCACTATGTTGATTTATTACTAGAAGGGAATGAAACCGCAGCCTTAGATGAGAGCGACAAAATCGGCGGTCATGAAGCCTATAGTGGGTCAAAAAAGGCTGTCGCGAGGTGGATGAGGCGGAATGCCCCAGCATTTGCAAGACGCGGCGTAACGATAAATGCTATTGCTCCAGGCTACACTGAAACACCGATGACTAAAGTCGTTTCAGATGATCCTCAATATGGAGAGTCTATTAAACGCTTTAAAGAAAGCATTCCCATTGGGCGAGCAGGTGAACCGAAAGATATAGCCGCCCTGGTGGATTTTCTAGTAGGAGGAGAATCTGGATTTATCTGTGGTTCGGTTGTCTTCATCGATGGTGGCCACGACGCTATGCTGCGAGCAGATGAGTTCTAATTTTGCTCGGCTTTTAGTGTACTAAAGAAAAGGGCTGCATTTAGCAGCCCTTTTTTATGTTCAGCTAACAAGTAGCTAGCTTACATTTCCCAAGTGAAATCTACACCCCAAACTCTTGGTTCGCCATACTGAGCAACACTAGTACCCAGGGCGTCACCATAGTTAAAGGAGAAGTTTCTGTGGTCATCATCAGTTATATTGCGTCCCCACAAGGCGATGGTCACGCTGCTGTCAGACAGCTGCTTGGTCCACGCTAGGCGAGTATTAATAATGGTACGTTCATCATTTGTTAACTGCTCAAATACCACTGGAGTATCGCCTCCTGGCACAGCATCGGTATTGTAAACAGCTGTATTCAGCGCGATGGGGGTTCTCTCATCTTGCCAATTACCATTAATGGTCCAATGCAAATTACTGTTAACGCCTCTCATGAGGGTCCAGTCAATATTAAAGTTCAAAGAACTATCTGGTGAGCTGCGCTGGGCCAAGTGAGCCGTTTTCATCACAGCGCCTCCATTAGCCGCATCAGTTATTAACGCGGGAAAATTCTCAAAATCGCCGTTATTAATCGTGTAAGCCAATGAGACAAGCAGGTCTTCTGTGGCACTAAACATTAGACTAGTTTCAAGACCATCTCGCTTGGTTGAGCCGGAGTTGGTGATTGAACTTGAGACTGTTCCATTGTCGTTAGCTAACAATTGAGAGACTTGGAGATTATCATATTCATACTTATACAACGTTGCATTTAGGCGAGCTCGACCATCCATAAGATCAGATTTAAAGCCAGCTTCAACACTTGTGATTTCTTCTTCATCAAAGGCATCACCTGTATCGTTGGCATCATCATAGTGAGAGCCATTGAATCCCCCACTACGATAACCTGTTGAGTAGCTTGCGTAGAGGTTGGTGTCTTCATTCATAAAGTATTGAACACTTACTTTACCCGATAAGTTATCAAAGTCTTTACTAAACTTCTTACCATAGACTCCAGCCTTCTCTGGCTGATTTATTGCGTCAGTATCGGCTACGTAGTATGCGCCTGGCGCTTGACCACAGAAGAATCCGAAGAAACAGGCTGAATTAGCTGAAGAACGATGCAAATACGTAATATTTTTCTCTTCTTCGGTGTACCGCAAACCAGCTGTATAAGCCCACGCGCTATCATCAGCTCTATAGGTCATCTGGCCATACAAGGAGGTTGATTCGGTCGCGATGTCATGCGACGTAGTTCCTGTAAAGGCGATAGGGAATACCGATGTTTGGTTGTTACGGGATTCCGACTCTTCGTCAAAGTAATACACACCAAGGACATAATCTAAGTCGTTGCTTGAACCAACCATTTGGAACTCTTGACTAAACTGCTCCTGCTCAATAGTGCTATAGTTATTAAATAGCGGCGCACTACCATTATGGTTAATGGCGTCAATGAGTGTCTGCGCAATCATAAACTCGTATGATGCGGGAACATAGGGGCCACCGACCTGATCAAACATTAGTCCCCCAATAGTGAGGAGAACTAGATCAGGAACTAGACCAGTGGAAATCCCATTAGCGCCCATAGTGACGGTATTATCCATACCATCAAGATCACCCTGGTTCATATTACTCACTTCGCGAATACCCGTAATTGACTTAAACTCCAGATCGCCTGAAGCCCACGACAAGGTCAAAGCATGAGCATCAACATCTTGGGTAGATGTCTGATCCATATCATTTGAGCCTGTGCTAGGTCGTGAGCCGTCTTTGGCCAACACGCCATTTGCAAAGGCAGCATAATCCGTTATCCACTGGCTAAGCTGCGCAATATGGTTGGCACCAGCCGCAGCCTGGCCTGCCGAGATAGGCGAGTATGGAGGGCCATAAGACAGGTAAGGTAGCCCGCCCTGAGTGGCCAGCAACGAGTTCAGGCGGTCGGTGCTCGAGATAGTCACATTATTGGGGTAGCCTGGTGCGCCCTTAATCCCTCCACCTAGGGGGTTAAAACCAACAACGTTGAGTGCTTGTGCATGCTCATCAAGTTCATTGTGTACAAAAGAGTAGCTTGCATTGAAATTCTCTGACAAATCCCAATCAAGCATTATGCGATGGCCTGATCGATTTATATTTTCGAAGTCTGCACCACCTTCACGGGTATTTTCATACAGACCATCTCTAGTGCGGTCATACATAGACACTGCGAGGGAAAGGTCGTCAGATAAAGGGAGGTCTATTCTGCCGCTCACAGATTGATGACCGTAGTCGCCGCTGCCTACCTTAAGTTTCATACCCAATTCATCAGAGGGCTTTTTGGTGATCATATTTATAGCACCACCTGTGGAGTTTCGGCCATAAAGAGTGCCCTGAGGGCCCATTAATACCTCAATACGCTCTAGATCCATCACATCAACGCCATTACCCGCTGACTTTCCAAGGAAAATACCATCGATATAGACCGCATTGGCTGGGTCTGTAGAAATACTGTTTGGATTACCCGATCCAACCCCGCGCAAATTAAGACTCACACTTCCTCGAGCAGAAGGTGCTTCGAAACCACTCAGACCTGGGGTTGCTGTGAATAGATCTATGATATTAACAACACCGCGCGCTTCAATGTCATCCGCTCGAAGCGCCGTCATTGATATTGGCGTATCTTGCATACTTTCTGCTTTTTTCTGGGCTGTCACTATAACTTCTTCCATAGTGAATTCGGCTGCACTAGTAATAGCTGCATTAGCAGCCAGCACAGTACCAAATAAAACCGTTTTATAGAATTTGACTTTACTTGAGTTTGACATATTCATCCCCACATTCCTCAGTGACTTTATTGTTTTGTAGTTACCTCTGCTAAGACAGATCTGGTTCCTTTGTTTTTTAAAACCATAAATATAGTTTACGAACAAAAATATAGGTCCATTTAGCACCTACAAAAATATAAAGGAGTGTCCTTCTTGCATGACAGGTCAAAAACGGTCAACTTCTTATACCTAAACCGCCACGACAAATCATCTATAATCGCCACGCTACGCCTCTTAACCACAGGGTTACTAGGTTAGGAGCTATCTATATAAAAGTAGGAGAATGATATTTTTTACACGGAAATAAACGATTTAGCCTATATGGACTATATGGCCTTAGGCATACATAGAAGGTTAACAGGCTAAAAGGAGGAATTTTCTCGATACATCTTTGGGGTCATTCCAGTCCAGTTCCTAAAAGAACGGACAAATGAGCTAGGTTCGGTATAACCAAGTAAATAGGATAAATCATTTATTTTAATCTCTGAGTTCTTAAGATGTTCGATGGCCGATGCACACCGCAGTTCATCTTTAAGAATCTGATAACTGGTTTTTTCTGTTAATAAACGACGACGTAAACTGGATTCTGACATATGCAGTTTTGTAGCAATTTCTGAAAAAGTTGGCATGCCCCGTTCAAAATCAAAGCCCACCAGTGACTTTATTGCCGCGCTAGTACTAGCGGGTTTCTTCTCTGACACCATCAATTCATAAACAGCGTTCTTAAGAAACTCCTCTAAAGAATCTGCAGTCTGAACCAATCTAAAATCAAGAAATTCATCGGAGAAGATTAATTGATTCTCATCAGCGTCAAACTCTACTGAACAATCAATTAACTGCTCGAGGGAGCGCGTATAAGCCTCACCAACTTCTGGTGCCGAGACCTGCATTGCATGAACCTCTATGGTGCGCCCAATGAACCAACCGCAAAGAGCGTGCCAAACAAGCAGGCCCGAGGCCTTCATTATCGTGCGATAAGAATCAGAACGATCCCAATCTGCAGGAATAAATACCTTGTCGACGTCGGGAGGGTTGATATGGTACCTCAGACAGCAAAGTCCATCGCGCTGATGAATAGAAATTTTGTAGCCACTAATCGGACTCAATAAAGCATCGAACTTCTCAGCGCGCAGCAATGCCTCGCCAAGAGTGCTGCAACCGATCAAACAGCGGCACTGCATTTCAAAGATTTCACTGCCGACACCCGCACCCCAAGGTAGAGGACGACACAAAGTTTGCATGTCCAACACCGACTGTTTAAACAATTGGGAATAATCATACGCTGACAGCATGTCGGAATCAGGCATTTTTTTTATCGTATCCGCGTTTAATCCGGCTCGCCGTGCGATGGCCGCATGATCTAAGTCCAGCCGCTGCAGATAATCTAATAGCCGCTTAAATTTTCTCGCGGCAATACCTATGTAACTTAAGTTCATCCTCTACCCGTCAATAGTCCTCAAAAATCACCTTTCGGCGACGAACGCAAATGCTAACGACTTCGGATTCAAGCGCCATGTCATTTGCTCTATATAAGTATAAAAATGTTTCTTATTATAGTATGGCTGAGAATTGCTCTTATGACACAAGAATTAACAACTTATTTGAAGCATGAATGTAGTGTAAATGGACTAACCAATGCGTTTTTTAATGGTCTAATTTGCTGGTTAATCGTCAAAAATAGCGGCACCATAACTTGGTGGGGAGCACATAACTTTGGCTACGACATGCTTGCTACGAGCTTCATCCTCCCCTTTATTGTGACGCTCATCGTCATTCCAATACAACGCCGCAAAACCGCCAAAAATAAAACCCCCGCATTTCGCTTAGACACATCCAATACTACTCAAGCTATTCTCAGTAAGTTCCCAGCGTCAAATATGGGTAGAGCATTTTATTTTGGTATTATAGGCATGGTGATCATCGGTGGCATTAGTCTGCTTGCGCTTGTACTTGCTGGCGTGCAACATTTTACCCCCCTTGAATACTCTATTTTCAAAGGTCTTTGGGCTGGCCTTTTATCTGCCATTTTGGTGGTACCTATGATTCTACTCGCCCTGCACAAAGACTAAGAGTTGACGAGTCCATGAAGTATCAGCAACTCCTATCATCAGGATCAATCGGTAACCTGACGCTCAAAAACCGGATAATTCTAGCGGCTATGGGTTCAAACTATGCCGGCGCCAACGGTCACGTCACCGAGCAGCTACAGGCATATTACGAAGAGCGCGCCAAAGGCGGTGTCGGTCTAATCATTCTAGAGACATCTGCCGTTAGTTGGCCAGCTGGGGCATCAATGCCTTACATGCTGGGTTTTTCTAAAGATGAATTCATTCCCGGCCTGCAGTCACTGACTAAAAGAGTGCACAGGCATGGCGCAAAGATTGCTGCCCAGCTAAATCACAGTGGTAAAGTCGCACAAGAAGATACGATTGCCGGTCGTTTGATTCCGGTACCCTCAATACCTGACAAGCAACGTAGTGATCTCATGCCTTTGCTGTCATCCGCAGAGCTTTCCACCTTTATTAAAGGTGCTGGCCCCGATGGAAAAGGTCCTCGTTATGAGGTGCTCACCACAACTCAGATTAAAGTTGAAGTACAACATTTTGCAGCCGCTGCAAAACGAGCTAAACAAGCAGGTTTTGACGCGGTGGAAATTCATGCCGGCCACGGCTATTTAATTTCCAGCTTTTTATCTCCAGCTGTCAATAAACGTACTGATGACTATGGTGGTAGCACCGAAAATCGCTCACGCCTGTTGGTAGAAATAATTCAGGCCGTGCGCGCAGAGGTCGGCCAGCATTTCCCTGTCTTGGTTCGCCTAGATGCCAAAGAATATCGTGTTGATAACGGCATTGTTGTAGATGATTTTTTGATTACAGCAAAACTTGCCGAACAAGCCGGAGCCGATGCTCTAGATATAAGCGCCTACGGCAATAGTAGTAAAAGTATTGCGTTCACCGAGGCGCCTCTTGTTCACGAACCCGGAGGCTTCATTCCCTTTGCCCGTCTCGCAAAAAAGACTGTATCGATTCCAATTATTGCAGTGGGTAGAATAGAGTTACAACAGGGCGAAGATGGCCTTGCCGCTGGCGATTTTGACTTTGTTGCTATGGGCAGAAAACTTCTGGCCGATCCGCACTTACCCAATAAGGTCCATGCCGGCACTACAGGTCTAATAAGGCCCTGTATCTACTGCTATATTTGCGTCAGTCAGATATTTATCAACCAACCAATGAAATGCGCAGTCAACGCGAGTCTGGGTAATGAATATTTAGACAAAAATATCATCTACTCTACAGCGGCGCAAAAGAAAATCTTGGTTATTGGCTCTGGTCCCAGCGGTATGGAAGCCGCGCGACTACTTGCCTTGCGTGGGCATCGGGTCAGCATTTGGGAAAAAGATAAGGACTTAGGAGGCACGGTAAGAGTAGCAGCCCTAGCCTACGAACCCAATTGGCGTTTGATTAGCTACCTTAAAAACAGCCTAGATGATCTTGGCGTAGACATCATCCTAAACAAAAAAGCCACTGCCGAACAGATAGCCGCAGAGGCGCCAGATCAAGTAATTATTGCGACAGGTGCAATACGGACTGCTCCAAACATCAAAGGTAACGAGTTGCGTCATGTGTTCGATGGCGAGCAACTGCGGGGATTATTGTTTGGCTCCGATGCCGAAGTTATTAAAAAGCTCTCACTGTTCCAGCAAGTAATGCTGACATGCGGACGCTGGAGTCAGTTACTCCGCCATATAGGTGCCCTGCGGCTACTAAGTAGACTGTGGATGCCTTTGGCCAAAAAAATTACAATTATTGGCGGTGATCTAGTGGGCCTGGAACTAGCAGAATTTCTTGTTGCCCGCGGGCGCAAAGTACAGGTGCTCGAGCCCTCACCAACTATGGGGATCAATCTAAGTATTGTGCGCCGAAGCCGACTAATTCATCAATTAAAAGAGCATGGCGCTGAACTGTTTACCCGGTGCGAAATCAGCGAAATTACCCAATCTGGTGTTCAGTATCAAATGGATGGGAAAGCCCACATGAGTGTCTGTGGGCAGGTGATTATCGCCATGGGTGCCGAGGCAAATCTCTCCCTTTACGAACAAATTGGGGCTTTGGGACTACCGGTTAAAGTTATTGGCGACTGCGCTGAAGTCGGTTATATTCATGGTGCAATACAGACTGCTCGAGAAGCTGTGATGTCCCTGTAACCACCATTAAGATTGTCTAGTCAAGTAATGCCTGAGAGGTACCGTTTCTATTCCTATAAATACCACCACTGATCCAGTATCGTTTAGCACAGTCCGAACTAAGTTGGTGCTGCTGGCCAGTTTTATGCTTATCAACGTCGACATAACTGCTGAAGATGGGGTCCTAACACCACTGCAGGATGGTATTCCCTACAGTGAAGATCGCATCAAGTGCTCCAATTTTGAACCCACCAGACAGCCTCTATTTGGCGATCTCCATGTGCATACTAAATATTCTTTTGACTCCTATCTGTCAGGCCAGCGCAACAACCCAGATCAGGCCTACCGATATGCCAAGGGCGAATCAATCACTCTACCTGACGCTAATAACGAACCTACCGTGACGGCGAAAATTGGCCGCCCTCTAGACTTTACATCGATTACCGACCACGCCGAATTTCTCGGTCAAATCAATGTCTGTACCGAAAATTCCTGGTCCGCCGGCTACTGGTGGCCGCATTGCACAATGACCAGAGCATCTAATCTCTGGGTGCAACTTTTATCAGCGTCTTGGTGGACTAATCTAGGGGGACAGGGGACTGATAGATCAGAACGCTCCTTTGCCTGCACTCTCGGAGACTGTGATCAGGGTCAATTAGATTTCTGGCAGGATATTCAGCTGCAGGCAGAGCGCCATTACGACCGCTCCAGTAACTGTAAATTTACAACTTTTGTGGGCTACGAATACACGGATGCTCCAGACCAGAAAAATATGCATCGTAATGTTATTTTTCGCAATGCCAATGTGACTAAACTGCCCGTATCTGTTTATGAGACAGGCCGTGGTAATTTCCCCGAACTCTGGAGAAGACTTCGTGAGGAGTGTATAGACCAGGACCAGGGCTGTGATGTTATGGCTATTCCACACAACCCCAACCTATCTGCCGGCCTAATGTTTCGAGACCCAGAAACTGATGAAGAGCGTGACAATCGTCTATTTTTCGAGCCTGTTGTCGAGCTGATTCAACACAAAGGAGCATCGGAATGCCGATTTGACCGCCTGCGTGGTCTAGGTGTTGGAACTGAGGACGAGCTCTGTGATTTCGAACAGGTGCTCTCAGACAACTTACATATGCTTAGCTCGGTCAATGGGGTAGTCCGCAGCGATCGCGCAGAAGAGGTTGCAATCGAATCCTTTGGGCGACGCAATATGATGCGCAATGTGCTTAAAGATGGCTTACTAATAGAACAACAAACTGGCACTAATCCATTTACCATGGGCTTTATCGGTAGCACAGACACTCACAGTGCCACACCAGGCGGCGCGGAAGAAGAAAACTACGTAGGGCATTTAGGACGGCGCGACTCTGAATACCGCAATGTGCAGGATCATTTCTTTTCAAACCCTGGAGGCCATGTTGTAGTCTGGGCAGAAGAAAATTCTCGGGATGCTATTTTTAATGCCATCAGACGAAAAGAAACCTATGCAACCAGTGGTACCAGGCCTATTCTGCGTTTCTTTGGTGGCGCTAAGCTGGACCCTGGACTCTGCGACTCCCCCACCATGATCGAGGACGCCTATGCCCAAGGCGTACCCATGGGCGGAGAGCTCAGCTCTACTCACGGCCAGCTGAAATTTTTGGTCAGTGTTCAGAAAGACCCCGGGGCAGCTCAGCATCCAGGCACCGACCTACAGCGCGTACAGATCATTAAGGGTTGGGTTGACAGTAAAGGTACAACCCATGAAAAAGTCTATGATGTGGCTGGAGATCCCGATAATGGCGCTGGGGTCAATCCTCTGAATTGCAAGCCCCAGGGCCTTGGTCACAGTCAACTTTGTACCGTCTGGCAAGACCCGCAATTTGATGTACGACAAAATGCCTTTTACTACGCCCGGGCAGCGGAAAACCCCACTTGTCGCTGGAGCACTCATCAATGTCAGGCTGCTGGCGTCAATCCATTCGATAAAAGCTGCCCTGCTCAGGCGTCTGCGGCCAATGAGCGTAGTATTGCGCTGGGTGCCACCGGGGATGTATATAGTAAATGCTGCCTGGACCCAGCAACCCAACCCTTTTACTCCCCCACTATTCAGGAGCGAGCCTGGTCTTCTCCGATCTGGTACAAGCCAAGCCCCCTCTCTCTTGGAGATACACAGTAATGCAGCAATATGACTACATAGTTATAGGTGCAGGCTCTGCTGGCTGTGTGGTGGCAGAACGTCTTTCTCAGGACCCCAACACCTCCGTGTTATTACTCGAAGCCGGAGGCAAAAATAACAGTGGACTGCTAAGCATACCTCTGGCTGCCGCTGCAGTACTCAACAAACCGGCATTTAGCTGGTGCTATAACACCGAGCCAGAGCCCTACTTGAATAATCGCTCTATTAATTGGCCTCGAGGTAAAGTGCTGGGCGGCTCAAGCTCTATAAATGGCATGATTTATATCCGCGGCCAGCGCCAAGATTACGATGGTTGGGCGGCGCAGGGAAACCAGGGCTGGAGCTTCGATGAGTTGTTACCCTATTTTATTCGCAATGAAAAAAATAGTCGAGGTGCCAGTAGTCATCACGGCGATAACGGACCTCAGTGGGTGGGTGACATAGCCCATGAATTCGAAATGTCGGATCGGTTTATCGCTGCCGCAGAGGCAGCGGGAATTCCTGTCAATAATGACTTTAATGGACCCCAACAAGAAGGTGTTGGCTATTTTCAAGCCATGATCAAAGACGGGAGACGCCAGAGTTCTGCCACCGACTTCCTCCACCTGTGTAAGAAACGTAAAAACTTCACTCTGATAACCAAGGCCATGACCAACCAAATTCTCATCGAAAATGGTGTCGCTATTGGGGTTAGTTATAGTCGGGGCAAACAAACGCTTATAGCCAAATGTAGCAAAGAGGTTCTGTTGACTGCCGGAGCCATAAATTCTCCGCAACTGTTAGAGCTTTCCGGAATAGGTGATCGCGACCGATTACAGGCACTGGGTGTTGAACTCCACCACCATTTACCCGGGGTAGGTGAAAATTTGCAAGATCATCTAACCAGTAATGTTTGCCAGAGCATGACGAAAGGCAAGACCTTCTACGATGAAATGCGACCCCTGTCATTTATCAAAAATATTGTCCGCTACTTCGGTAGCCGTAGTGGTTTGCTAGCGTTACCAGCCGCCCAGGTTGGCGTATTTATGAAGACCTCCGACAATCTTCCAACTCCCAACGCGCAGATTCACTTTGCCGCTGCCGCTGGCACTTACAATAATAAAGGCAATATGGTGCCAACTCCAGGCGTCACCGCCTCAGTGTGTCTGCTACGCCCTACCAGCCGAGGGTCTGTGCACTGCCAAACAACAAACCCTTTGGATCATCCGGAAATTCGAGCGAATTATTTGCAAACAGAAGAGGATGTTGCCGATATGCTCTCGGCCCTCAAGAAGACTCGGCAGATATTTGCTACTCCGCTGCTCGATGAATTCGGCTGTACTGAAGAAACCCCCGGAGCTCACTTACAGTCAGATGAACAATTAATCGAATACCTCAGACAGTACTCCGTCTCGGTTTATCATCCAGTGGGTACCTGTAAAATGGGTGCTGATCCTATGGCTGTTGTGGATGATCGTCTGCGCGTACACGGCATAGCTAATCTGCGGGTAAGTGACGCCTCCATTATGCCCAATTTAATCTCCGGCAATACCCACAGCTGCTGCGTGGTGATTGGTGATAAATGTGCCGATATGGTAATCCAGGACCAGCGCCTAGCTAACACTCCAGTTCCTAAAAAGACGGCAGGAAGTATCATGACGAATAAGCAACTCACGCGTATTTTTGAACAGCAACGACAGGCATTTTTGGGGGAGGCCCATGTTAGTCTTTCCACCCGTTTAAATCGCCTTGATCGCTGTATTGCCCTGTTGATAGACAATCAGGACGCCATCTGCACGGCCGTGAACTTAGATTTTGGTGGTCGTAGCCATATAGTCACACAGATGTCTGACCTTTTAACCTCAGTCAATGAATTAAAACACGTCAAGAAGAACCTTAAGAAATGGATGCGGGACGAAAAGCGAAAAACCCCCTTCCCAATGAATTTAATCGGTGGGCGTTCGCTTATTCACTATCAGCCCAAAGGTGTGGTCGGTATTATGAGCCCATGGAATGTGCCCATTAATGTGATATTCAGCCCCCTGGCAGATGCTTTAGGCGCAGGTAACCGAGCCATGATCAAGCCATCGGAATATACCCCCGCTACGGCCAACCTGATGACTGAGTTATTTAACCGCTATTTCGACCTTACTGAAGTGGCAGTATGCAGTGGGGATGCCGCGCTAGGCGCAGCCTTTAGTGCCCTACCCCTAGACCACCTAGTGTTTACCGGGTCCACCGAGGTAGGCAAGCTAGTGATGCGAGCTGCGGCCAAAAACCTCACCCCAGTAACCCTGGAGCTCGGGGGGAAATCTCCGGTGATTATCTCCAACTCAGCAGATCTTCAAGATGCCGTCGAAAAACTGGTGGCTGGCAAGACCATGAATGCGGGACAGATATGTATCAGTGCCGATTACTGCTATGTGCCCGAGTCACAACTGGCTGAGTTTATTGAACTGACTACCGCCACTTACCAGCAGTATTTCCCTGGTTGTGTAGACAACCCAGACTACGTCTCAATAATTAATCAGCGGCATTTC
This sequence comes from SAR92 clade bacterium, assembly GCA_014381985.1. Taxonomy (GTDB): domain Bacteria; phylum Pseudomonadota; class Gammaproteobacteria; order Pseudomonadales; family Porticoccaceae; genus HTCC2207. The sequence goes on along the minus strand of JACNKP010000052.1, from coordinate 67,777 downwards.
GAGAGGCTCAAAAATTATCTCAGCGATGCCGAATATCATAACGCTAATGTTATTAACCTGGGCAACTCCACAGAGGATTGGCAAACATCTGACAGCCAAAAAATACCTCTGCATCTAGTGATTAATCCAACCGACGATATACTGGTGATGCAGGAAGAGATATTTGGACCTGTGCTGTGTGTACTCACCTACACAGATATTACGCAGTGTATTGACGCTATTAATAGGCGCCCAAGGCCTCTGGCTCTGTACTATTTTGGGAAAGACCGTGCCGAACAGCAGTGCGTGATAGAACAGACTACCTCAGGTAATGTCACCATCAATGATATAGCCGTCCACTTTGCCTGCGACGACATTCCCTTTGGCGGCATAGGGGACAGTGGCATGGGGTCCCTCCACGGTCATGCGGGGTTTAAAACATTTAGTCATAGTAAAGGGGTGTTTAAACAGGGAGGAATCAATCTCGCCAAGGCCGCAGGAACCTTGCCACCGTTTAGCGACAGGGCGAAAAAAATGATTGCTGGCTTGCTGAAAAAATAACGTCTGAACCAGGCTTGATGATCCTGACCTGCCAGATATAAAAACGTCGACAGCTATTTCTAAGGTGGTACCAGAGGCCTAGACTAATAGATAGCGACGGGCTTCAGCTATATCCGTCGACTGCACCATACTCTTAAGCGGCAGTATGTTCGACACTTTTGAAAAGCCCTCAGGAGCACCATCACCAACCATTTCATCTACCGACGAAAGCCAAAATTGTACAGGTTACTTGGCTGGCGGAATTTTGTATGTCGTACGCAATATAAACTCACGTAAAAAATACGGCAAGAAATGATATATTTTAGTTACCAGGCACTCACTCAGCGAGCCAATAAGATAGCGTCTCTTCATCTTTTTTGCCGCCAGCATGACCACGACAGTATCGGCCAATACTTGTGGATCACCACCATTGTTTTCATCTTCACTCATGATATTAATAGCGTCACTAGCGAAAGGTTCGTATGGACTTGCTGAATTGGCTTCTAGGAATTCGCGGTTTTCGCCAAATTTTGTATTAAAGTCACCAGGTTGAATCATCGACACCTGTACTCCGTGCATGGCAACCTCTAAACTCAGAGCATCTACATACCCCTCTAAAGCAAACTTTGACGCGCTGTATAAACCTTGAAACGGAATGCCAATTACGCCTGAGATTGAGCCGACAACAATGAGACGCCCGTGGGTTTCTCTGAGCACGGACATAAAATTATGTACCATGCGATGCACGCCAAAAAAATTAGTTTCAAACTGGGCCTTGGCAATGTGCGTCGAACTTTCTTCAAGACTTCCACTAACGCCAAACCCTGCATTCAAAATGATTGCATCAGGTTTGAAGTCCAAGGCTTTTAACGAACTGTATAGGGCTTCAACTGAGACATCCTCGTCAACATCTAAGGGCGTCATATTTAATCTGCGCGGAGTAATAGCCTTAAGCGGCTTCGCTCTCCGACTGGTACCAACAACGGTGTAACCTTGATCGACTAAAGTAGCTGCGATGCGTTCTCCGATCCCCTCTGAGGCTCCGGTTATCAGTATATTTTTATGGATCATTATTCGACCTTAAGTGAATTTTCTAGGTTCATTATAAGGACGAACCTGTCCTTAGGTATCAGCTAAATGGAGAAATACCGGGACTTCGCCTCCGCCGTCAACTTCTAGGGTCGCACCAGACACATAGGCGGCCTGCTGTGAGGAGAGATAAAGGCAGGCATCGGCAATGTCTGTCGGCTCAGCCATGCGTTTGAGCGGCAGCATGTTGGCCACTTTCGCAAAGCCTTCAGGGCCTCCATAATGCTCCACGCCCGCATCGTGATGCACTAAGCCAACGATAATGGCGTTAACTCTTACAGTGGGCCCCCACTCCTGCGCCAATGATTTGGTGGCACTCAGCAACCCAGCTTTGGCCGCTCCATAAGCAACGGTCCCAGGTGAGGGTCTTGCGCCACTAACGCTGGCAATATTAATGATATTGGCACAACCATTGTCTATAGACATAACCTGGTAGGCCATTTGCGAAAGTATCAATGGAGCCACCAAGTTTAGTTGAATGATCTTATCAGTAATGCCTGGGCTTGCAGTAGCGGACTCTATGGGTGGGCTGCCACCCGCATTATTAACCAGAATATCCAGACGCTGGGTTTGTGCCATGCATTGGTCTATGACCTGCTGGGCCTGAGTTGGATCACGAATATCTGCTTGTACAAAAATAGCACTTTGCCCATCAACCGCAACTGGCTGTGAAGGCTGTCGACGACCGCAAATAATGACATTGGCGCCAGCTCTTAAATAAGCCTCGGAAATTGCACGCCCTATATGGCCAGCACCACCGGTGACGATTACGGATTTGCCCTTATAGTCACTCATCTTGAACGTCTCAATCAATATTCTATTATCTAGACCCTGAGCCCAGCGCACAGGATGGCTTGAATGATAGCATTACAAATCTCTAAGCCATTACTGCATATGGACTAACTCAGCGAAAAACCGAACCCTAAGAGCTTTATGAGTAAGCTAGTAATGGTAGTATTTACCTTTAAAAAATAAGCTAATCCTCAGTTCAACGCATAAGGTATGCCCATGAGTGCCACCGTATTTAGCCACCCAAGAGACTTACTAGAAGCTATAGGGACCCTTTTAGGACCTACAGACTATATTATGATAGATCAACAGCGAATAAACCTATTTGCAGAAGCGACAGGAGACCACCAATGGATCCATGTAGACCCAGAACGGGCCGCAAAGAGTGATTTTGGCGCCACCATTGCTCACGGTTATCTAACCCTGTCGCTGGCAAGCTTTTTCCTTCCTCAGATGATGCAAATCGACAATGTCACTATGGGTATTAACTATGGCACCAACAATGTGCGTTTCCCCGCTGCCGTAAGGGTTAATTCAAGGCTTAGGGGACGGGGGGAGATCATTCAGGTCGACGAAGCTAAGGGCGGCATTCGGTCAGTTGTTCGTATCACCATTGAACTAGAGGGTAGTGATCGTCCGGCCTGTGTATTGGAGACGATCAGTCTTTCCTACAGTTAATTTACTTGGCAGCGCTTAGTTTTAACCTCTAATTATAATTTAAACACACGCTGTGCATTTTCACGCAGAAACTTGGGCCATACCTCGTCTTTAAAGGGCACATTAACCATGTCTGAAAAAATACGCTCAAGAGACAAGCCCATAGGAAAATAACCGGCATACATTATTTTGTCTGCGCCTCGAGTATTGGCAAATTTCACGATATTCTCAGGGTAGTGCTTAGGTGCGAAAGCACTGGTCATGTAATACAAATTGGGATATTTCAACATCAACTTCCAGGCTAGCTCAGTCCAGGGTTCGCCGCCGTGGCGCATTACCACTTTAAGCTCTGGGAAAAACCAACATATCTCGTCTAGGTGTTCTACTTTTTGAGGTTCCATAGGGATACGCGGGCCCGGCACCCCGACACAGGGACAAAAGGGAATATCTAGGTCGACACAGGCCACAAAAATCGGGTACCAACGCTTGTCGCTGAGAGACACCTGAGGGCAGAGGCCCGAAGGAAAGGCAGTTACCGCTTTAATATCGTACTTCTCTTTAAGGCGGCGGATTTTGCGTACTTCTTCCATACCGTTGTTAGGGTTGCAGTCATAACAACCAAAGAAACGATCTGGATGTTTTAGCACCGCTTCGTTTTGAGACTCGTACTTGTCTTCGTCAACGCCCACCATCGCTTGGGCAATACCAAATTCGTCCATTTTTTCAATGGTGTAGGCCAGATAGTCGTCTTGCAGGCCCGTATTAGGAATATCCTTGAACATATACTGAGCAGGCATCTTGAACATCTGCCGACTCTCTTCATCCATTAATAATGGCTTTATGAAGTCGTAATAGTCAGAGGTTTCTTGATTAGGGACCGCCAACATTAAGTCGATGATTCCAATATTCTCAGGCATAGCCATGGTTTTAAATTCCCTGTGTTGATGGCACCTATAGATACCAACCCAATTTAGTTTACCACTGCACACGAACTGTGGTGACAGCGACTATTAATTCAATAAAACATTTGCATTCAAATGTTTTATTATACCTCAAAAAATGCCGGTCCAAACCCTTTTATTAGAGATCTATTTTACTCCCAAAATTAGGTCTGCGCCCTTTTCTGCAATCATAATAGTCGCTGCATTGGTATTGCCGGAAATAAGTGTTGGCATTATAGATGCATCCACCACCCTAAGATTTGACACTCCATGCACGCGGAGTCTGTCATCAACTACGGCCAGATCATCATTGCCCATTTTGCAAGTGCCCACAGGGTGAAAAGCTGTGGTGCCATGCTGTTGAATATAAGCCAAAATATCTTCATCGCTTTCCACCGCGACACCTGGTCGCAATTCTTGGCCTATAACGGTAGCCAATGACGCACTCGCGAATATATCTCGCAGCCTTTTAACCCCAGCAATCAGTGCTATACGATCATTTTCAGTGGCCAAATAATTAGCATCAATAAGCGGTGGCTCAGCACTGTCATTACTTGTTATTTTCACACTTCCGCGACTTTCAGGCCTTGTCAGATAGGCAATGCTGGTAACCCCTGGCAAGTCATCAAGGGTAGAGTTATTGTCTATATCTCGATCACCACTAACTCGAGTAAAATGCATCTGTAAATCGGGGCGGTCCAGGCTTGGATCTGAACAAAAGAAACCCCCTACCTCTGCCGCCGGAAAATTTAAAATACCCTCCCCTTTGGTAAGATATAGATAAAGGTTATAGGCTAAACGATGGGGCTTGAGTTCTGCATTCAACCCCAAGGGTGCCCTAATATGGTTGGCAACAACGGATCCTAGGTGATCCTGCAGATTTTCACCCACCCCGGGCAGGTCAACCACTGTATTTATGCCATGGAGGTCTAGTAGGTTCTTATTGCCAATACCAGACAACTGCAGCAACTGGGGAGAATTAATAGTTCCAGCAGAAATAATAACCTCACGACGAACCAAAATATTAGACACCTTGCCCTTACATACAACCTCAACGCCCACCGCGGCCTTACCCTTAAATAACACGCGTTTAACTAGGCTATGTTTCATGATTGTAAGGTTTTTACGCGACCTAACCGGTTTTAAAAAAGCACTTACGGTATTGTGACGGCGCCCTTTTTTAACCGTAATATCGAAGTAAGCAGCGCCTTTTTGATTACCACGATTTAAATCGTCTACCGTGGCTATGCCCTGATCTGCGCAGGCTTTTAAATACATATCGCAGATTGCCGTAGGTTTAACGGTACAGACGTGCAATGCACCTCCCACGCCATGATACACATCAGCTTGTGCGGCGGTGCCTGAGTAATCCTCAGAGCGCTTAAAATAGGGTAAGACCTGATCCCAACCCCAACCATTATTACCTAACTGAGCCCAATGATCGTAGTCTAGACTTTGTCCTCGAATATAAATCATGCCATTGGTAGAACTGCAGCCACCCATCATTTTGGCCCGCGGCCAAACCATAGCTCGCTGTGCTGTCATCTCTGAGGGTGCGATACGGTAGCCCCAGTTGTAGTTGTCGTGATAGGAAATTTGTGTCCAGCCAATGGGCAGTTTTACTAGGGGGTGACTGTCTGCCCCCCCAGCTTCAATTAATAGCACCGAACACTTTTTGTCGGCAGATAATCGGTTGGCCAACACGCAACCCGCCGAACCCGCGCCTACAATAATATAATCAAAGCTATCCTGTGCCATCTATACCTGTCTGTCTCGCCCGGCCCAGTAGGGGTCGCGTAACTTTCGCTTATAAAGTTTGCCATTGGGGTCTCTGGGTAAGACCTCCATATAGTCAATACTCTTGGGTAACTTCATCTTTGCCAAGCGCTCAGCGCAATAGGCCAAAATTTCGTCATGCAATTGAGCAGATTGCTGAACCGTGGGTGTCAACTGCACAGCAGCCTTTACCTCCTCACCCCAATCATCGTTGGGAACTCCAAATACGGAGCAATCGGCCACTGAAGGATGTGTTATCAACACATTCTCAATTTCAGCAGGGTAAATATTGACCCCTCCACTAATGATCATGTCAATTTTTCGATCGCTCAGAAACAGAAACCCGTCATTATTTAGGTAACCAATATCACCCGCCGTAAAATAATCTCCAAAGCGATCCTTCAATGTCTTTTCTTTGTCGCCATTGTATTCAAACCGACTTAGCTCACTCATCAACATATAAATAGTGCCTTGTTCTCCAGTCGGCTTTTCATGGCCTTGATCGTCAAATATTTTAATGTCTGCTGTCGGCCAAGGTCGGCCCACAGTGCCTGGATATTTTAACCAGTCTTCCGAATTCACCAGCGTTCCACCACCTTCAGTTGATGCGTAATACTCATAAACGCAGGGTCCCCACCAATCAATAATGTCAAACTTTACATCGGGCGGGCAGGGCGCCGCGGTATGCAACATATGGCGCATACTGGAAACATTATAAGCTGCCCGAATTTCTGCTGGTAATTTATGTAACCTCACCATCTGGGTTGGCACCACATGGGCGGTAGTAATACGGTAATGATCCACCGCCTGCAACATCTTTTCAGCATCCCAGTTTTCATGTAACACAACAGTATGCCCGTAATGTAATGAACTGGATGACCAGTTCATTACCGCGGTGTGATAAAGAGGCGATCCGCAAAAATGTACGTTGTCCCCTTCTGGCTCTATACCAAATAACATCAGCAACATGGTCATCATGGTGGCGGCCATGTCTGGGTCGACCTGCATCATGGCTCTGCGCACGCCTTTTGGCTTTCCAGTGGTACCAGAAGTATAAAACATCACCATGCCAGCACGTCGATCAATGGGCGTAGCTCCCGACTGCCCTGCAATGAGGGTTTCAAATGTTTTGTAGCCGCCGACATCCCCCAGTGCGATCACATTTTGCACAGGAAACTTAACAGTTTTAATAGCGCCTATGGCGACATCCGCAACAGACTCGGCACAGAAAAAAGCCTTAGCGTTGCTGTCTTCTAATATATAAGCCACTTCAGGCTCAGCAAGATGCCAATTGAGAGGAACCAAGTAAAATCCAGCCTGGGTGACCGCTAAATTAAGAGCAATGTACTCTGCACAGTTAGGTAACAGAGCCGCAATAGAGTCACCTGGTTCAAGACCCATGGCACGCAAGCCATGAACAATTTGGTTACACCGATGAAGTAACTCGCCCCGACTCCACTCCCTGCCAAGAGGGTCTATCAATGCAATTTTTTCTGGCGCCTGCTGAGCAAAATTCCAGAAACCTAGCTGTTTGTCAAAATCCATATTCATGACTTAACTCTCATGGTTAACTTAACATCTGGTAATCTACATAGCCTTCTGGACCTGGACTGTAAAGTGTCCTGCCATCCATTCTGTTTAATTCTGCGCCACTGCGCAGTCGCTCGACCAAATCGGGATTTGCCACAAACCAGCGACCAAAAGATACCGCTGTTGCGCCGTTAGTCGTTACGACTTGCTGAGCTTCTTCTAGTTTATAGCTATCATTGACCACAATTGGGCCCGTAAAATGAGCTTTGGCAAGGGCTACATTGTCAATACCGGTGGCCTTCATGCGAATCACATGCAAATAAGCCAGGCTTAGAGCGTTCACCTGTTTTAACAAGGCAATAAATGTCTCTGAGGGGTTGTCATCATATAAATCATTAAAAGGATTACCGGGGCAGATTCGCATGCCTACTCGATCAGCCCCATCAACACTAGCCATGGCTTGCAAAACCTCTAATACCAGCCTCAGTCGATTTTGCAAACTGCCTCCGTATTCGTCCTGTCTATGATTAGTGCCAGTCGACAAAAATTGAGCCATCAGATAGCCAGACGTGCAGTGCAGCTCAACTCCATCGAATCCTGCAATAAAGGCATTTTCTGTGGCCTGCCGGTGCTCTTCAATAATCCCCGGCATCTCGTCCAAGCGTAGCGCTCTTGGTGGGGGCATGTCTACCATACCCTCTTCGGTAAATATTTTTTCATTACAGTGAATAGCCGAGGGCGCCAAGGTTTCGGCTCCTATAGCTTTGTTGCTGACGCCAGCAACACGACCACAATGCATAATTTGGCAGACTATTTTGCCACCATTGGCGTGAACCTTGTCTGTCACAAGACGCCAGGCATCGATTTGTGCCTGATTGTAGATTCCAGGTGTGCGGCAATAACCCTTGGCATTGACACTTGGGTGAGTGCCCTCAGTAATAATTAAACCTGCCGACGCTCTCTGGCTATAGTAGTCAACATGCAATTGAGAGACTCTGTCGTCAGTCTCGGCTCGACTTCTGGTCATTGGCGCCATAACAATGCGGTTAGCCAAGGCTATGCGCCCAAGTTTTGTAGGGGTGAAGAGGGTTGTAGAATTAGTCAAAGTACTCACTCGCTAGTTATTATCTAATTTTTATTTTGGGGACATCTGTCGTCCCACGCATGGTGGTTAAAAACTCATTTAATGGCGCTGGAACTGCCACCTCAGGCTCTTCACTGTTAGGTGGTTTATCCCAAAATCGTTGCCAGCTCGGCCATAGATCATGATAGGCCCCTGCATAGGGTTCTCGGTCTGGCCAACGCATTTTATTGTCGCCAATCGGTGGTTTGTTGAGATCTGTTGCGTACCAGTAACAGGGTAATCGACGGCGAAAATACCAACGTCCATCGATGCGTTCATAGTCGTCCCAGTAGATCATCTGCATGATCACCCATTCGCCGTTAGTTTCATGTTCGTTTTTGGAATAAACCACGCCAATGGCGTGGTCTGGATCTTTAAACTCAATAACGTGGTTACCAATATGGTGAGAGGTGCCGGTAAACTGTAATCGTAGAGTGTCATCTAGCCAGCCTTTCAAATAGGACCGCCCCACCCTCTCCCGACTGACCCTAATATCTTCAGCAAAGAGGTTCACGTGGGCATCTAAGTCACGCATGTCCAATGACAGTGAATACTTTGCTGCAAGCTGTCGTATTTCGTCTAAGGACTCCAGGCGGTCTATTCTGGAGGTCAAATCTTTATCCATTAGTGTTTCCCTATGTCGTGGTTCTTGTACTCGCTGCCATACCGGCCTGACGCCCAGTAAATGTTGCATCGCCAACTGACATGCCCGACGCATAACCCTCTCCGCGCCTTGGTATACCGCAGGCCGTTCGGCCAACGGCGTAAAGACCTGTAATCACATCACCGCTGGCTTTAAGCACCTCTCCGGTTGGCAGGGTATCTAAGCCACCCAGAGTGAAATAAGGATAAAACGCGCCCCGCCCTGGGGTAACGTCTAGTGCCACAAAAGGTGGTTCTAGAGGTTTTAGCCACACGGGGTCTTTATGAAATAGCTCGTCGTTTCCTGCTTTCGCATGTTTATTGTAGTCACTCATGGTGGCTTGCAACTCCCCAGGGGGGAGATTTAGGTCAGATTCCAACTCAACTATAGACTCAGCTGTGGCTGCGACGTCAGCATTTAGGTACGACTCTGTCTCGTATTTACCATAGTCCTCAACTGCGAGCACCAAATACACAGGACCGCCAGTCTCGCGTAAAATAAAAGCTCCAACACGTCCGTGGTAGCTATCTTCGTTAACAAATCGCTGGCCCTGACTATTAATAAAGATGCCATAAGTAAGCGACGCCGGCGGATAAAAGGGCAAACTAACAAATCCCTCATGCATATTAATGGCCGCGCCACCAACTCCCATGCCCATTAAAATGCCACTTCCGGTGTCACCTGGGTTGCCAATGGGTACCGTACATCTGGTTAATTCAGGTGCATATTGTTTGACCATTTGATCATTCATCACAAAGCCTCCAGAAGCTAAAATCACTCCAGAACGAGCTTTAACGTATCTCTCTTGCATGTCGATACGCACTTGCACACCAATAACCGACTGCTGGTCATCAGAGTCGTCAACAATGAGTGCTAAAGCACGACTATTAAGTTCAACAGGAATAGATTTCTCATCAATTTTGGCGCCAAGAGTTTTCATTAACAGCGGTCCGCCATTATCCCCTACTACCTTGAGGTTATGTCCTCTGGGCGCTGGCGGAGCAAGTTTGTTGTAGGGGTGAGCATTCTCGCCGCCGGTGTACAGTAAGCAATCGTCGGTCAGAGCCATAATGGCACGATGTGGATATTCAGAATCCTTAAACACCACGCCTTGCTCAACCAACCAATCAAAATGATCTGTGCTACCCGCTACGTAAGCCACTATTTTCGCTTTATCAGCCTGAGGCCCAGCCGCTGCAGTTAGAAAATCGGTCATGGCGCGCTTAGTGTCTCTATGACCTGTTGCCTTCTGTACTCTTGTACCTCCGCCTAAATAAACCTCAGCAGAAGACAAAGTTGTTGAACCGCCAATGCCAGATGCTAACTCAAAAATCAGCACTCTGGACCCTGCATCATGCGCACTAATGGCGGCACAGGCGCCTGCACCACCACAGCCAATAACAGCAACGTCAGTCTCATAGTCCCAGTGGTTAACGCTGGACGCTTTGATGGGACTAATTGGCGATACTTTGTTAGTTGGCATTGGCATTGGTACCTTTTTGTCAGAGTTAGTAACCGATTACTGTGAGTTTGTTGAATTAAAGTAACAAAAAACATTGTAGTTAAACAATTTTATCAAGCCAATTAAATAGACTTTTCAATTTCACAAAGTCAGTACCGCGGGAGATTGAAGCAACACATTGAAATTATCTATGCGAGCCTAACCTCACGCCTAAAAGCTGTTACTTAAATAAAATGCTCTGACTTTTTTGCTCCCACACCCATTAACAGGTGAAAAAAAACCCTTATCTACTGATAGGATTAACCGTCACCTGCAGGTGTTCGCCTCTGGGTTCTGTTTCTTCGAAAAGACGGTCGTAAGCTGTACGCTGTATCTTCCATTCGCCGTCGACACGAGTGTAGTCATCGGTGTAAAGCGCAGTGCCACGCAAGGTAGTATTGTCTTTGAGGTTGATAAAGGTGTCAGTGAGGTACCAAATACCAGTGGCCGAGTCACTTGTAACGGTAATTTCTGGATGATGGCCATTGTGCACGCCAAACTTTTTCTCAGTAATCGAGCGACGATAAAAGGTTTCTAGTTCAGTCCAGCCATTGAGGGTAAATTCGTAATTGCCACCCTTAAAATAAGCCGCAGCATCTGCAGTAAAACAGGTTTCTAGCCCTTCATAGTTTGCAGTGTCTAAAAATCGAAAGTAACGTGCTTTCAGTTGTTTTATCAGTTCAATGGCTTCAAGATCCAGCATACTTATTTCCCTTAATCTTGGTAGTTGTTAATGTGTTTAGCTGACTGGTACGCCATGGTCATTGCAGGCCCCAGTGTAGCGCCTGGTCCTGGGTAGGTAGAAAGTATAGCCGCCGAACAGTTGCCCACAGCATAAAGACCCTCAATTAAGCCCCCTTTCTCATACTTGACCTGTGCGTTAACGTCTGTGGCTAAACCACCTAGCGTGCCAAAGTCGCCGGCCTCAATGCGCATTGCATAGTAGGGCCCTTCGCTGATTGGCGCTAAACAAGGGTTTGGTTTAATCTCTGGGTCAGCGTAGTAGCGGTCGTATTCTGCATCGCCACGTTGAAAGTCTTCATCTATACCTGTTTCGGCGTAGTGGTTCATCTTTTTGACGGTATCTTCAAGACCGGTTGGATCGATACCCATTTGGTTTGCCAGTTCGCCAATAGAATTAGCCTTACCGACAAATCCTTGGTCGTACCATTTTTTCGGAATGGTCCAGTCAGGTTTCATGGAGGCGGTCATTAGAGGTCCCACAATGTAGTCTCGCCGAAATCTGGCATCAAATATATGATATGCCGGCGCGCAGGGGTTCTCGTCGCTGTGGGCTTCAAAGAGTCGCTTTTGAAAAGCCATGTAGTTTTGCGACTCATTGGCAAAACGAACACCCTTGGTATTCACAACGCAAGATCCCGGAAAAGATTTTTCCATAATACTCAGTCGCGGCATAGGCTCATCGGGGACACAAAGGGTTGTTGTCCACCAGGCGTCGTTCATAAGTCGTGTTGCGGCACCTAATTTAAGTCCCGCAGTCAGTGGGTCGCCAGTATTGGTATAGGCACCTGCGCTCCAATCTGCGTTAGTTGGGCTCGGCAGGTACTTTTCTCTCAGTTCTTGGTTGCGTTCAAAACCACCAGCAGCAAGTACAACGCCTTTGCGAGCCTGTACTCTAAGAGTCTTGCCATCGCGCTGGACAATTGCCCCCACCACACGACCATCCTCTTGAATCAAATCAACCATTGGACTGTCAAACCACACCGGAATATTGCGCTCTTTCACCGAAAGGTAGAGTCGTGCTACACCTGCACTACCGCAGGCTAGGCGTCTTGAGATACTGGTACGCAGCCGCCAAGGAATATCCAGCAAGTAATTCATCACCATGCTCATGGTGAGTTTTCCCCAACCCGGTAGTTTTAGCATTAACACTTGGGCTTCTACTTGGGTGAAGTGAATAACACCAAACAATCTCATCATGTGATGGCTGTATGTCATTCTTTTGTAGTCGGGGCCAAGTGTCGAGGCATTAATGGGTGAGGGCTCTAATGATCTATGGCCGGGCTTAGCACCAGGCAGACTTGAGTAATAATCGGGATAGTGACCTAAAGTCTCATAACGCACATGGGAGCATTTGTGCAAAAAGTCGACCATTTTCGGGCCGTTTTCTAAGTAGGTCTCTACCAGCTCTGAAGGAATGTCTTCTCCCTCGAGAGTGTGCTTGAGATATTCGCGCGCCTCGTCGAGACTATCTTCAGCCCCCGCTTCCAAGGAGTACCTGTTACAGGGAATCCAAATACCTCCCCCGGAAGTGGCGCTAGTGCCACCGATTTTGTCAGCTTTTTCAATAACCAAAATACCTTGGCTACCCATCTCATGATTAGCAATTGCAGCAGTCAAACCACCGTTACCGGACCCAACCACCAAAACATCTACTGAATGATCCCAATTAGCACCCTGATGATCCACTGCAGAATTCTCCATTGTCATTTTTTACCCCCATTAAAACCTGTCAATATGGGCCTATAAGGTCCAATCTAGCATACAAAACATTTCTGCTGCAATGTTTATTTTAATGCCATTTTTTACACCCCAAAGCCTAGTTTAAAAAACCTCAAACAGGCCCGCCGCACCCATACCACCGCCAATACACATGGTGATGACCACGTATTTAACCCCCCTGCGCTTACCCTCAATCAAGGCGTGGCCAACCATACGTGCACCACTCATACCAAAGGGATGCCCAATAGAAATAGCCCCTCCATTAACGTTGAGCCGGTCATTATCTATACCCAGCGTATCTCTACAATGGATAACTTGACAGGCAAAGGCTTCATTAAGCTCCCACAGACCTACATCAGCAATACTGAGCCCGTGGCGTTTTAGCAGTTTAGGAATAGCAAACACGGGGCCAATACCCATTTCATCCGCAGCACAGCCTGCCACTGCCAAACCCCGGTAGGCGCCCAACGGGTTTAGGCCCTGCTGCTCTGCGGACTTAGCATCCATTAACACTGACACTGACGCGCCATCAGATAGTTGTGAGGCGTTACCTGCGGTAATAAACTCACCCTGTGCAATAAACTGGCCGTCTTTAAATACGGGTTGCAGGCCTTGTAGCCCCTCAATGGTAGTAGAGGCTCTATTGCCTTCATCCCCCATCAGTAATGTCTCTGCAAAACTAGTTTCTTTTGTCTCACGGTCATAAACTGCTTTTACCGTACTCATCGGTGCTATTTCATCGTCAAAGGCTCCTGCTTGCTGTGCCGCAGCAGTGCGCATCTGACTCTGCAACGAATAATCGTCTTGGGCTTGGCGAGAGATACCATATCGTTTAGAAACGATTTCAGCTGTTTCGATCATCTGAATATAGGATTTGGGCGCTATATCTAACACCGTTTGAGAGACATGCCTGTGACTATTTTTATGTTTAGTTTGAACCAAAGATATTGACTCTAATCCGCCAGCCACCGCGACATCATATTCATTACACATGATTGATTTAGCTGCCGTAGCGATGCTCATTAACCCAGATGAACATTGTCGATCCATAGTCATCCCTGAAGTGGTGTCAGGTAATCCTCCAGCAACACTACACAGGCGCCCTAAATTATAAGCTTGGGTACCCTGCTGCGAAGCCGCACCGATGAGCACGTCGTCCACTCGCGCAGGATCGATACCCGCCCGCGCCACAGCCTGTTGAACCACATGGCCTCCCATGGCCGGTGCTTCGGTGTTATTAAAAGCCCCACGAAAGGCTTTACCTATTGGGGTTCTCGCGGTGGAAACGATAACGGCTTCTCTCATAATTCAGTCTCTTAAAGGGGATTTGAAATCTGTTATTTTTTCTTAGGTTATTAAGCTCTTTGGCTAGACACAGGCACAATTTCACCGGTCATATAACTGGAATAATCGGAGGCCAGGAACATCATCACGTTAGCCACCTCCCATACTTCGGCTGCTCGACCAAAAGCCTCTTTGGACGCCAGTTCCTCCAACAATTCGATAGGTGTGGTCTTCTTGAGAAAATCATGGAACGCAATAGAAGGAGACACCGCATTGATACGCACACCAAAATCAGCCGCTTCCAGCGCAGCACAGCGTGTCAACGCCATCACCCCGGCCTTAGCTGCAGCATAGTGGCACTGCTCTTTTTGCGCCCGCCAACCTAACACTGAGGCGTTATTAACAATGACACCAGCACCGCGAGGCTGCATTTCTTTGAGCATCGCACGCATCATGCGCATAGTGCCGTTTAAGGTCACATCTAAAACGCTGGACCATTGCTCATCATTCATATCGGTCAGCAAGACTGTACCACCGAGTCCGGCATTGTTAATCAGCACATCAACGCCTTGGAGCACATCTTCAGCATAGTTCACAAGCTCCTGAACCTCGGCCTCTATGGTGACATTACACAGCTTAGGGTATATGGCATCTAAGCCGGTTTCAGATTTTAGAGCCGCCACTGCCTTGGTCAGGCGACCTTGATGAATATCACTGATAACAATGCCCCTAGCACCTTCCTCTGCGGCACGTTTAGCTGCGGCCAGACCAATACCGGCACCTGCTGCGGCTGTAATCAATACCGACTTCCTCTCGAGTAAGTTGTGCCCTTTTACATAGGGCGGTGGTGATTTTAAAGCCATTTTATTACTCCTAAACTAAGCATTATGCTTTTAACCTCTTGGCTCTTTAGGCATACCTAGGGCACGCTCAGCAATAAGGTTTCGTTGAATTTGGTTGGTTCCACCGTAAATAGTGTCAGCGCGAGAAAATAGGTACATCGATTGCAATCGGTTTAGTTGGTAGGGTCCATCCTCAAGCACTTCGCTCTCAGATCCCATTACGTCCATGGCCAGCTTACCTAAATTTCGATGCCAGCTAGACCAGTACAACTTGTAAATCATCGCTTCTTTTTGCAAGCTGCCGTCGGTTTCTTTGGAGGAGAGCACACGCATACTATTAAAACGCATAATTCTAAGGCCTATATGCGCCTCCGCGATTCGTTGCCGAATCTGAGGGTTTTGGGCTGAGCCATTGGCCTTAGCCAATACAATAATTTCATCAAGTTCATTTTGAAACAGCATTTGCTGACCCAACGTAGAGACACCACGCTCAAAGCCCAATAAGCCCATGGCAACCTTCCAGCCATCTCCTGGCTCACCAACAATGTCATCAATCGAACAGTGAGCATCATCAAAAAATACTTCGTTAAACTCACTGGTGCCCGTTAACTGCTCTATTGGACGAACAGTTACTCCAGGCTGATCTATGGGCACCAAAAAGAACCCTAAACCGCGATGACCAACAGATTTAGAATCGGTACGTGCAATAACAAAACAATAATCTGACTCACGAGCCAAGGAGGTCCATACTTTTTGGCCATTAATCTGCCATTGCTGATTAGTATCATCAAATTTAGCGCTCGTTTTTACATTGGCTAAATCTGAGCCTGCGCCAGGTTCTGAATAACCTTGGCACCAAAAAGCCTCACCACGTAAAATCTCTGGCAAATAACGATCTTTTTGTTCCTGATCCCCAAAAGCGATAAGTGTTGGGCCAACAAGAGTCTCACCAATGTGTCCCGCTCTACCCGGCCCCTGAGCTCTTGCATATTCTTCGTTAAAAATAACCTGTTGCTCTATGGTCGCGCCACGGCCACCGTATTCAGGTGCCCAACCAATACAGGTCCAACCTCCCTGATAAAGCTTTTGTTCCCAGGCCTTGCGCTCGTCGATAAACATATGCTGATCACCGGGTCCTCCTCGACCACGAATAGAATCAAATTTCCCACAGAGATTAGCGGCCAACCAGCTGGCAATTTCTTCCCGAAACAACTCATCCTCAGGACTAAAATCTAACTTCATAAGGCCACCTGAGTATCTAACAATAGTGTCGCCAGTCGTTCACGATGATAGTCGGCGGCACCAAGAAACGTCTCGGTCGACTTAGCTCGCTTAAAATATAGCTGAATATCGTATTCTGAAGTAATGCCGACGCCACCATGAAGTTGGATGCCTACCCCAGCATTATGGAAAAAGCCTTCGCTGCTATAGGCCTTAGCTATGCTAGCAGCTTCTGCTAAGCCTACAGCGTCCGAGGTTTGATTGAAAAATTGATCGCCAACACAGGCCGCGTAATAGACTGCCGAGCGAGAGGCTTCGACTTTAACCATCATATCTGCACACTTATGTTTTACCGATTGATAAGAGGCTATTGATCGACCAAATTGCACTCGTTCACTAATATAAGCTACGGTCGAATCAAGGCATTGCTGAGATCCACCTAATTGTTCTGCTGCCACTGCGATTCGACCTAGATCTAAAATTTGCTCAAGTTGCGCCCAAGATTGACCCACATCACCCATTACGGCATCGCTATTAAGCACTAAATCATCTAACTGTAATTGTCCTTGCCTGCGTGTCTGATCCATCGTTGGTAGCCACTCGCGTCTTATTCCTGGGGTGTTGGCGGGCACGACAAATAAACTAATACCCTCGTCTCCCTGGGTATCTTGATCTCGCGCTGCCAGCACCAAAATTTCGGCACTGTGGCCATCTGGCACAAAGCGATAGCTGCCATTCAGCCGGTAGCTATCGCCCTGTTTCTGGTAAGTGACCTTCACGCTGTTAGAGTCCCAACCTCCAGACTCACCGGTATAGGCTAAGGTGGCGGTCTTACCCACAGCAATCTGTGGTAAGTAGGTTAACTTCTGATCTTCTGTACCAGCAACCAAGAGCGCATTGGCGGCCAAACAGACTGAGGCATAAAACGGAGAGCAACAAAGATAGCGTCCCATTTGCTCTAGTGTCGCCACCAGTTCGACATAACCAAGCCCCAGACCACCATAAGCCTCTGGAATATGCATTCCTTGCCAGCACATCTCATCACAGATACGCCGCCACAACTGAAGGTCATAACCCAACTCGGTGCTCATTGCCTGGCGCACAGCCGCGCTGGTGCTTGTCTGTGCCAGAAAAGCCTCAGCGATATCGCGAATCATCATCTGTTCGTCGGTAAACTTAAAATTCATAATAGTCTGGCTGTACTCCGATCACTTAAACACCCTATTGAGAACTCTAATATTAGGTGCCATAGACTTTTTGCGCTGGAATTTCACGTGACATCAACACCTGCACCGCTTCACCAATTTCTTCTGCTTGCCACTTGGCACCTTTGTCCACCGATGGGGTTGAACGCCAACCATCAGCCATGGATATCTCTCCACCGACGGCTTCAAATAAACGTCCTGTGCAGTCTGCTGAATGCTTAGACCCAAGCCAAACAACTAATGGTGCGACATTGGCAGGACTATAGTGGTCAAAGCTGCCATCCTCCGGCTTTTTCATCATATCTGCAAAAGCATCTTCGCTCATACCGGTTCTGGCTGCCGGGGCTAGACCATTTACAGTAATACCATAGCGTCTCAATTCGGCTGCTTGATTTAAAGTGAGAGAGGCAATACCGCCCTTCGCCGCTGCGTAGTTGCTCTGGCCAATAGAACCATTCAATCCCGCGCCTGAAGAAGTATTAATAATTCGAGCATCTACCTGATGGCCCTGTTTGAATTGGTCTCGCCAGTACTGAACGGCATGACTACTTATACAAAAATGACCTTTCAAATGCACTGAAATCACCTGATCCCACTCAGTTTCAGTCATTGAGGCGAACATTCGATCACGGCATACACCCGCGTTGTTAATAACAACATGAAGATCGCCAAAATGATCGATGGCTGTGCGCACGATTGATTCTGACTGTTCGTAATTAGTGATATCTTGGGTGTTAGCTAAAGCATGTCCACCTGCGCCTTCAATATCGGCTACGGTGTCTGCCGCGGCCTGAGCATTAATATCATTAACTAGTACCTTGGCCCCTGCAGCGCCAAACGCTAGAGCGTACTCACGACCTAAACCGCCACCCGCGCCAGTGATAATAATCACGCGTCCATCACAAATACCACTCATCTGTTCAATCCCTATAAAAGTGTCAAATCAATTTGTCGTTGCTGACCCAAGGCAGCATATTTAGAGGCGCTCAATAATGGTCACGTTAGCCTGGCCGCCACCTTCACACATGGTCTGTAGTCCATAGCGCGCTTTACTGCGTTCTAACTCATGAAGCAGAGTGGTCATTAACTTGGTACCCGTAGCCCCCAAGGGGTGCCCCAGTGCAATTGCCCCACCGTTAACATTGGTTTTCTCTGGATCAAAACCCGTCTCTGCAAGCCATGCCATGGGCACTGGCGCAAAGGCTTCATTAATCTCTACTAGATCAATATCATGAATACTCATCCCGGATTTCTTTAAGGCATGAGCCGTGGCAGGAATCGGCGCAGTTAACATCCAGATAGGGTCTGCACCGCGAACTGACATATGAACAATACGGGCTCGCGGCGTTAAGTTGTAACGCTTCAATGCTTCCTCTGAAACCAATAAAATCGCAGAAGCACCGTCGCAGGTTTGACTGGAGACTGCCGCTGTAATACTGCCGCCCTCTTCTATGGGTTGTAATTCGGCCATTTTTTCAAGGGAGGTAATTCTGGGTGTTTCGTCCATCATTACACCATTTAAGGGCACTATCTCTCGATCAAAATAACCTTTGTCGATGGCGTTTAATGCGCGATTATGGGAGCGTAATGCAAAAGCTTCCATTTTTGCGCGAGATAATTTCCACTTATCTGCCATCATTTGGGCAGAATTAAACTGAGAGACAATAACATCGCCATAGCGATCAACCCAGCCCTTGCTGCCTGAGAATGGATCTGAAAACCCCAGGGGCTGTGCTGAGGTCATTGCTGAGCCTATCGGGATCTGGGTCATTGTTTGTACACCCCCAGCAACGACGACATCCATAGTGCCTGACATAATAGCCTGAGCTGCAAAATGGACCGCTTGCTGAGAAGAGCCACACTGCCGATCTATTGTGGTACCAGGAACTTCATCTGAAAGACCTGCAGCCAGCCAAGCAGTCCGCGCTATATCTCCGGCGAGAGGTCCGATAGCATCAACACAGCCAAAAATAACGTCGTCGTAGTCAACCTCTGGAATACCACTGCGCTGGACAATACTTTTTAGCACATGGGCGCCAAGATCGGCACCATGAACATCGGCAAGTCCACCTTTACGCCGACCGGTTGGACTGCGAATAGCATCCACTATATAAGCCTGATTTAAAGCCATTAAACTGCTCCCTGTTCTAAAATAGTTTCATCATTTAGCGACATGCTTTTGCCAAACGTATGTTCAGCACCCATTAAGGCATTGGGGTTTAACAGCCACTCGTGAATTCTGTTTTTATGGAATCCTGCGTCGCCCCAGGTCTTGTCGATAGCCCAGCAACGTTTCATCCAAATTTGTAAATCGCACTCCCAGGTATATCCCATAGCACCATGCACTTGCATGCCGTGACGGACACTCAGCAATGCGGCCTGACTCGCGGCTACCTTAGCGTGAGATACAGCCCAGTCAGCGCGTGTGGGAGCAGTTGCAACAGCATAGGCCGCTCTGGCGATAACCGGTTTAGCAAATTCTAGACTGACAGCACAATCAGCTAGTAGGTGTTTGACTGCCTGATTGGCGCCCACAGGCCGACCAAATTGCTCTCGATCAGTGGTAAAAATGACAGCGCGCTGTAAGATATTTTCGGCCAAGCCAATTAACTGAGCTGCCACCCCCAATGCACCTCGATTTAGCGCACTACGCCACAGGTCTGTCCCCAACTGCCCGTCAGCTATCTTGGTCCTGCTACTTGGCTGCCAGTTAACTTTGAAAATTCGACGACTGGGGTCTGAGCTGCGTTGGGCGATCAAATCCACCGCCTGAGAGCCCACTAGATGCACCTCTTCACCGTGAGGTAAAAGCAACCACTGATTTGTATCTGCCATATTAATGTAGGGGTTAATCCAATGACCGCAGGCAACAGAGACATTACCTGTGGCGATCTTTTCTAAAACATCTTGGCATTGATTGGCCGCGACTAGTCCTGAGCCGGCGATGTCAGATAACATAGCGGTGGCCACCATTGCATTTTCAACCAAAGGCTCTGGCATCGCTACTCGCCCGCACTCTTGGGCCAGCAGAATAAAGTCCAGCTCGGACAAGCCTAAGCCACCACAGGATTCTGGCACCAACATAGCGTTAAGCCCCATGTCTGACAGCTGCTGGGTTAAGTTGGCATCAATACCTTGCGCGCTTTCCCAGCGAGTGCGAATAGACTCGGCTGTCACCTCGCCAGCTAATAAAGCGGCGACTGTATCTCGGTAGGTTAGCTGATCTTCTGAGTAAGTGAAGTTCACGTTGATTACCTATGGTTAGTTAGGTCAAGACACTTAATATCAAAGACCCTCATTTACGTGGCATGCCGAGCATTCTCTCAGCGATAATGTTGCGTTGCACCTCGTTAGTTCCGGCGTAAATAGGCCCTGACTGGGCGAATAAAAAGCCGTCTAGCCAACTACCTAACTCTGCACTGGCATCTTCTGAATCGGGTTCCAACTCTCCCCTTGCTCCGAGTAACCGCATGGCTGTGTCATGAATTTTTATATCTAATTCTGACCAGAATATCTTGTTACAGCTAGATTCGGCCCCTATCTGGCCGCCGCTCATGAGTCTTGATGCCGTTTGATAGGTTGAAAGCGCGTAAGCTTCAGCGTCCATGTAACAACGCACGACGGCATCCTCTATCGATAAATCAAGAATATCATTGCGTTTTGCGCGATAAAGTCCCATCAGATTTTTTGCCGCTTGCTGGAAACGTGCAGGACTTCGCAACATCAAACCTCTCTCAAAGCCTGCAGTAGACATTGCAATACTCCAGCCATCTCCCTCCTCGCCGAGGCGATTGGATACAGGAACCCTAACGTTATCAAAGAAAATTTCAGCAAACCCTGGTAGGCCGTTAAGTTGGTCGATGGGACGAACAGTGACACCTTCTGCGTCCAATGGAACAAACACAAATGACAACCCGTGATGTCGCTTTGAATCTGGGTCAGTGCGAAACATACAAAAGACCCAGTCAGCAAATACTGCTCGAGTTGACCAGATTTTCTGGCCATTAATGACATACTCATCACCATCTCGAGTTGCCTTGGATCTTATCGCCGCCATATCAGAACCGGCACCGGGTTCCGACCAGCCTTGCGCCCAAATTTCATCACCGCTGGCCATCGCACTAATAAATCGCTGCTTTTGCTCGTCAGTGCCATATTCCATTAACGTTGGACCAAGCAAGAAAATACCATTTTGATTAACCCTTAGGGGTGCACCTGCACGATAATATTCTTCTTCAAAAATAAGCCACTCAATAAGATTACAGCCTCTGCCGCCATATTCTTTTGGCCAGGTAACCATTCCCCAGTTACCCGAGGCGAGAGTTTTCTCCCACTGCCGGTGCTGTTCAAATCCTTCTTGAGTGTCAAAGGACTTAAGGGGAGTTTCGGGTAGATTGCCCACTAGCCATTGACGGACTTGTAAACGAAATGCCTGCTCTTCATCGGTGTATGTCAATTCCATAGTGTAGGTACCTTTGACCCCTGTTTGGGTAAACCTTAGCCTGCAATAATCAGCCTTAAGTTTTGCTCTGTTTTTTGTTCTCTTCAGCCATTTTCTTTGCGTCAAAACCACCAAGTTTGTCTCCAGACACTAATTCATTGTGGCTGTGGGCAAAATGATGCCAAGCAAAAGCAGCGTCCATACCGGTGCGCTTGCCCTGTAAGTCTTCAATATTATTAATAGACTGCTTAGTTAAGGCTAATCCCAAGCGCGGCATGGTGGCTATTTTTGCTGCGATGGCATTTACATCAGCCTCCAGATTTTCTCTGGTCGACAGTCGATTAACCATCCCCATCTGCTCGGCCCGTTGGGCCGACATGCGATCACCTAAAAAGAGAAACTCTTTGGCAATGCGAGGGTGCATTTCAAAGGGGTGAGCAAAGTATTCAACCCCAGGAATACCCATTCGTACCACTGGATCTGAAAAGAAAGCATCGTCAGTGGCAACAATAAGATCACAGACCCATGCCAGCATGAGTCCTCCAGCTATACAGGCACCCTGCACTGCCGCGATGGTTGGTTTGGGAATATCTCTCCAGCGACGGCACATACCTAAGTAGGCCTCTGCTTCGCGCACATACAAAAACTCACCCCCTTCTTTATTGGCGTGGTCATACCAAAGAGTAACCCGATCTTGGCTTTCGTTGATGTCCCGCCCTGGAGTGCCAATATCATGGCCCGCGGAGAAGTGCTTACCGTTGCCTTTAAGCACTATTACCTTAACCTCATCATCAGCTACCGCACGCTGAAAAGCAGCGTCTAACTCATAGGTCATACGCCCATTTTGAGCATTATTATATTTCGGCCGATTCATAGTGATTGTGGCAATACCTTCTGCGACAGAATAGAGCACGATATCGACTTCAATTTCAGTAGTTTGGTTGTCAATCATAGGTTCTCTCTCGTATTTTTACTCAAATCCAAATGAGGTTAGCGTCGATCACCCATGGGGTTGTCCGCTAACTGTTTGTGACGTGTCCCAACCGGGTCTAAGGCAGTGATTATGGCCAATTGTTCAAGAGTAGGCGCTGCCGTGGTGGTCAGTTCATTACCGACATGCACTTCAAAACCGGTATTGTCGGTCACCTGCTGTACAGTAATACCAGGATGTAGACTCACCAGCCGCAATTGATGATTAGGACCACACCAATCCATGACGCAGAGATCTGTAACCACCCGTCGGATATCAATATCATCAAAGCTATAGCCTCTAGGCAAACGTTCGGCGTTATAACCTATAGAGCAGACCACGTCGCACTCACCTTCAACGAATACGCGCTTACTGTGTGCGGGGACATAAAATGAGTTAGCGTGACTAATAGAGTTACCGGGAAAGCCTCGAACACCCAGCATTTGAACTTTAGGTTGTTCATAAGTACCACCCAAAGCCGAAATGTTAGTTTGCCCGAATCGATCGATCTGACTAGGGCCAACTAGCGCATGGCGCTTACCACCCCAAACGTTGTCAAATATCCGAGAAAAGCCCATCCAAGATTCTTGTTTCTGCCCTTCCCCAAAATGCCTTCCGCTCACTGCATTGGGTGCACTTAGCATCCAAGCCTCAGAATCAGTCATCATCAAATCGGTATTACAGGATTTCATTGCAAGACTCGCCGCCAAACGGGGAATAACCCCAATACCCGTCGCTAGCACCTCGCCATTTCCTCTAAAGGTCTCGGCAGCTGCGCAAATCATCAGTTCACATAGTCTGTATTCTGCGGCCGTTGTCGTCATTAACTTTAGTCCATTACAAAATAATTATTAATAAACTGGCAAGGGAATAGACTTGATTTTATCCTCCCCTCCCACCGCTTCTTGGTATTCCTGCTCATCTTTTCCAGCAATATAGGTTTCACTATAATGGTCGAAGCCACCCTCTTTAGCTGTCGCGTTGTAGAGTTCGAAGTGCGCCACATCAAAACCATAAAATGGAGCACAAGACGTCGGGTGAGCCCCGCAGGGAAGATGCACTACAGTTGTCGTTTCAGATCGCTCCCAATGAACATGCCTAGCTTCATCTGAGGGCGAAAAATAGTCCGAATCGACGATATCTTCGCAACTAGCAATGGTCACCTCTGCAGCGCGGGCAAACCAATCGTCCATGTAAAGATCTGGACCTTTTATTTGGCATACACCTCGAGTATCTGCCTTATCGACATGGACTAGCGATACGTCCAGTTTCAATGCCGGCATAGCGACCCAGTCTTTTTCATCATAAGGGCTGGTGATAATAGCCAGCTCACTGTTGTTTTTAATCACATCGGTACCTAGGCCAACGCTGGTTGGTATAAAGGGTATTTTCCACGCCGCTGCTCGAAGACCCAGCAAAAGCATACCTTCATCAACTTCCATCACTTGGATGCTGCCATTCTGGCGAGCTTGCCGGAAATAGGGTTCAAGAGGAATGAAATCAAGGGAGACAAAGGCAAAGATGACCTTTTTAACCTTACCCGCTGCACACAGCATACCGACATCAGCCCCGCCATAGGCAACGATGGTTAGATCAGTTAAATCTGAGCGAAGGATCTCTCGTATCAGTGCCATTGGCTTTCGTCGAGGACCCCAACCGCCAATACCGACAGTCATGCCATCACTAATCTGTGCAATTGCCTGCTCAGCGGACATTATCTTGTTCATGGGGCAACTCCAAAACCTGATTAAAAATAACGCTGCGGGAACATTGGCTCGCCCCAAAATTATTCAAGGCCATCAATAGACGTCGAAGCAATAGTATAAATGCAGAAACCAGATTATGTGAGGTGGTCCTTGGGCAATCATCATCCATTAGGACTATGACAAAATTGCCTCACTCAAATATATTGAAAGCCAATTAAAGAAAACTGAAGCCTCTATGGTCAACAATACTGCTGATAGCCCCTGCAACAGCAAAACCATCCCGCAGCTTATCAACGCAGCCGCAGCCCATTTTGATGATCGTGTGTTTATCGATGACAATGGTTACACGATCACTTTCCGGCAGCTTCAGGAGCAGTCACGCAATGTAGCTGCCGCACTTATGTCGCGGGATTTTAAACTCGGTGATAAAGCCGCCATTTGGGCCCCCAACATATACCAATGGGTCATCGCAGCAATGGGCATACAGACCGCCGGTGGCGTACTGGTAACGATAAATACTCGATACAAAGGAAGCGAGGCGGCTGATATATTGCGCCGCGCCTCTGCATCTATTTTATTTAGTGTGGGCGATTTTCTCGACACTGATTACACTCAAATGCTCGCCAACGAAGATATTGGTTCGATTAATGACATTGTGGTTTTTAACTCTACGGCTAATGACTCGCTTTCATGGAATGACTTCTATGGCCGCGGCGAGCAACATCTCACCAAGTATGGCAGTGATGCCTTAGAGCAACGGATAGCCGAAATCCAGCCAACTGATCTGTCAGATATTCTATTTACCTCTGGCACTACAGGCGCACCCAAAGGCGTGATGACGTCTCACGAGCAAAACATTCGAACATTTAAGGTATGGACCGAGTTACTGGGCCTTAATGAAAACGATCGCTATCTGATCATAAACCCCTTTTTCCATAGTTTTGGCTACAAGGCGGGGATTCTTGCAGGCCTAATGCGTGGCACCACGCTGCTGCCCCACCAGGTGTTTGATCCGGAGTTGATATTGGAGCGTATTGAGCGTGAAAAAATAACCATGATGCCTGGACCTCCCACACTATTTCAGTCAATCTTATCATCAGAAAACCTCGATAAATTCGACATTTCGAGTTTATCCAAGGCCACCACTGGCGCGGCTGTTATTCCGATAGAGTTGATTACTAAAATGCGAAAAGAACTCGGAATTAACACCGTGTTAACTGCCTATGGCTTAACAGAGTCCTGCGGGTTGGTAAGTATGTGTCGCCATGAAGACAGTGACGCAATAGTAGCAACTACCTCTGGTCGTGCTATCCCAGACATTGAACTTAGATGCGTGAACGAAAAAGGCCAGCCTTTAGAGGTAGGCCAAGCCGGCGAGATCGTCGTTAGAGGGTTTAACATCATGCTTGGTTACTTTGAAAACTCAGCGGCAACTGCAGAATCCATCGACAGCGATGGCTGGTTGCACACCGGTGACATAGGCTATCTGGATGCCGAAGGCAACCTATCAATCACCGACCGTCTTAAAGATATGTTTATTACCGGCGGGTTCAATTGTTATCCCGCTGAAATTGAAAACCAATTATCACAACACCCCTCTATCGCGAGTTGCGCAGTCATAGGTATCCCCGATGAGCGATTAGGAGAGGTTGCTATGGCATGGGTTGTTTTAGAGAGAAACTGCGCCTTAATCGAACAAGAATTAATTAGCTGGAGTCGTGAACGTATTGCCAATTACAAGGTTCCTCGGCAGGTCAAGATAATCGACAGTCTTCCGCTAAATGCCTCTGGCAAAGTATTAAAAATGCAGTTGCGCAGTCTTGTAACCGATCAAAAACACTAGACCACAATAGAATCGATGGAGAAATATGATGACAATACAAAGCCTTGGATACATCGGCGTAAACAGCACAGACCTCGGTCAATGGCAAACATACGGCACCCAGGTATTAGGCTTACAAGATGTCACTGACCAGTATTCAAAGGATGGTAACAGCCTCTTGCTGAAAATGGACGAACGTCCTTTTCGTATGATTATCGAAAAATCAGACGTCGATGGGTTTGGCTTTTGCGGCTGGGAAGCAACGAGTCAAGAAAATATGGCGGATACAGTTGCCTCATTGAATGCAGCTGGTGTCGACGTCACCATTGCCAACTCTGAGCTAACCCAGCAACGTTGCGTCACCGAATTGGTTAGATTTACCGATCCTGCAGGGAATCAACATGAGCTCTACTGGGGCCCAGTGTCCAATTCTAAAAGACTGGTTTCGCCGGCTGGAGTCAGTGGTTTTGTAACCGGCGAAATGGGCTTGGGCCATGTCGTACTGCCTGCCCCTAATTTCGATGAAACAAGTGCATTTTTTACCGATGTCCTAGGCTTTGGCCTCTCCGATTTAATGAACATAAAGTTCAGCGACGATCCAGCAGAGCCTAATAAGAGGCTTTGGTTTATGCATTGCAATCAACGTCATCACACGATCGGTTTATTTGAAATGGACTTCCCCGCAGGATGCGTGCATACAATGATTGAAGTTGAATCAGTTGATGAGGTTGGACTGGCTAATGATCGGCGTATTGCTCAAGGGGTAAACCTCTCGGGTACTCTTGGCCGCCACACCAATGACCATATGCTGTCATTTTATATGCGATCGCCAGGTAATTTTGACATCGAGTATGGCGCTGAAGGCAGAACCATTGAAGATTGGGAGAAATTTAGCGTATTTGAAAGTACAGTTCCTAGCTTTTGGGGCCATGATTTCAGTGTCGGGCAGGGTTAATAGATACAGCTTAATTCAAATGGGGTATGCGCAAAATTCCTAATATTGCGACTATGGCATCGCTTTCCCCATACCAATTTCTACAAAGAGAATGCTGTTTTATGTCTGACATTGACCTTCGAGATTTACGTGACGCGTTTGGTTCCTTCGCTACAGGAGTGACCGTTGTCACCACACTGTGTAACGTTGACTTGATGGCTAAGACTCCAGTGGCAATGACCGCTAACAGCTTTTGCTCAGTGTCCCTTGACCCCCCTCTAGTACTGTGGAGCATTGATAAGAAAGCCAAAAGTTTTGACGCTTTCTCTAAGTCAGAGCATTTTGCCGTACATATTCTACACGGAGGTCAGAGGGAGCTATCGTCTATTTGTGCAACTCGTAATGCCGATAAGTTTGCCAACGAAGCATGGAGGTCAGGAATAGAGGGTGTTCCTATTCTTGCCGATTACAACACCTGTTTTCAATGTTCTGTAGAGCATAAATATGATGGAGGAGATCATGAAATTATTGTCGGCAGAGTCCTAGATTTTGACAATAACGAGCGTGAATCACACACCAATCCACTGCTGTTCTACCGAGGGAAATACACCGAGGTCGCGTAGCTAAATAATTAAGTAATGACACGTATAAGCAATCCTTTAGGGGGCTAGAAAATGCACACTGTGAACCAAGACGTATTAGATATCATTGTCAAAAATGCCGATCAAGGCAGGACAAATCGCAAAATACCCGCTGAGAATATTCAGGCGTTAAAGGACTGTGGTTTCTTTGGGATGCTTCTACCTAAATCATTAGGAGGTTCTGAACATACCCCTCAAGAATTCTTCCAGGATCATCTCGCCATTGCCAAGGCGGACATGAGTACTGCTTGGGCGTGCGGGATTGTCGCCGTGCATCCCTATCAAATTGCACTGATGGACCCGCAAGCTCAACAAGACGTGTTTTCAGATGATCCCACCACCCTCATCAGTAGCTCATATAACCCCATCGGCGCGAAAGTTGAAATCGTTGACGGTGGCTTTATGGTGAGTGGCCGCTGGGGTTGGAGTTCTGGGTCAGATCACTGCAACTGGGCGCTTCTCGGTGGCGTAATTCCTACCGAAGGCTATCGCACCTTTTTGATTCCACGAGATGATTATGACATCGAAGATACCTGGCATGTGATGGGGTTGCAGGGAACAGGCTCTAATGACGTAGTGATAGATACACCCGTATTTATTCCTGATCATCGCACTCACAAGCAAATGGACGGCTTCAATTGTGTGCAAAGTCAACCCAACCCAATGTATCAAATGCCATGGGCCCAAGTCTTTATCCGAGTGGTCTGCACCCCCGCTATTGGTGCGCTAAGTAAGGGGCTAGAGTTATTCTTGTCAGACCGAAGTACCGCTAGTACTGACATGACAAAGCTTGCTGGAGATGTTGAAACTCAGACGCGAATTGCGTTTGTTAGTAATATTATTGATGAATGCCAAACCATTATGTTTAAAAACTTCGATGAGATGCAAAGTAATGATTGGCAGCCTTCGATCAATCAGCGAATTCTCTATCGTTATCAGTCAAGTTTGGTAATAGAAAAATGTATTGAAGGTATCGACAGGCTGTTTGATGTGGCAGGCGGACGCTCAGTGTATGCTGGACACGCTCTCCAACAAATATGGAATGACATCCATATTGCCCGTGCTCATGTTGCCAATAGTCCTGCGATGTTCGCGCGAAACCTAGGCGCCACACTCTTAGGTGTTGAAAATTCTGACTTCTTTATTTAATCGAGAATTTATTATGGCAGGGACGGTTCCAGAAGGCAGTTACGCAACCCTTAGTAATGGAATGAACCTTCATTATCTTGAGTTGCACTCAAGTAATGCGGATGCACCTACGGTTGTCTTTATTCATGGTAGCGGCCCTGGCGCCAGTGGTTGGAGTAATTTCAAACAAAACACTGAGGCATTTCACAAAGCTGGATACACCACCATTGTTATCGATATACCTGGCTACGGATATACCAGCAAGCCCACTGATGCGATCTATAGCTTAGATTACTTCACCCAGTATTTAGATGAGTTTATGATCCACAAAGGTATCAATAGCGCGATTCTCGTGGGCAACTCTTTGGGTGGGGCTATCGCGATTGGTTATGCATTAGAGCACCCAGAAAAAGTAAGCCATTTAATATTGATGGCTACCGGCGGGGTTGAAGAACGCGAGGTCTACTTTGCCACTCAAGGTATCCAAGCGATGGTTAAATATCCAATGGGGTCACCCGAATTTACCAAAGATGTACTCGGTGAGTTGTTAAAACTATTGGTTTTTGATCCAAAACATGTGACCGAGCAACTTGTTACTGAACGCTGGGAAATCTTGCAATTACAAAACCCCCAAGTATTAGCTACCATGCAGATACCAAACCTAAGTGATCGTTTGGCGGAGCTTAGCATTCCTGTCTTGGGATTTTGGGGCTATCAAGACAAATTTTGCCCCATCTCAGGTGCACACACTGTTATAAGCCAGTGTAATGATGCTCGAATGAACATGCTCAGCCAATGTGGTCACTGGGTAATGGTGGAGCACAGCACCTATTTTAACAAACAGTGCATTGAATTTTTGCAGGATAATTAATCAGGGTACCCTGCCATGGCTATACAGAGCGCTTTAATTGAGTCCATCGCATCGCAACTTTATACTGCCTTAAAGCAGGGAGCTACCATTGCTCCCTTAACTGAAGAGTACCCTGATATTTCTATTGACGACGCCTACCATATCTCTCGACAGGTCCTGCAATTGCGCATGGACAACAATAACGAGTTGGTGGTTGGCAAAAAGATTGGCGTTACCTCAGCCGCGGTGCAAGATATGCTGGGCGTATTCCAGCCTGACTTTGGCTTTCTTACCCATACCATGGCCTACGCCGACCACGCCGAGATTCACGTTCGAGGCAACCTAATTCAGCCCCGCGCTGAAGCCGAGATCGCATTTAGACTAAAATCAGACCTTAAAGGGCCTGGGGTAACTGAACTCGATGTACTTAATGCAACCCAATGCATTATGCCCTGCTTTGAAATTGTCGACTCGAGAATTGAGAATTGGCAAATAAAGATACAGGACACGATTTCTGACAACGCCTCCTGCGGTGTTTATGTGCTGGGTAGTACTGAGATAGATCCAAAGGGTATTGATTTGGCTAACCTCGAAATTAAAGTCTATAAAAACTCAACACTTATTAGTCAAGGAAAGGGTTCAGCGGTCCAAGGCAATCCACTTACTGCCGTGGCTTGGCTGGCTAATACCCTCGGGGCTTTCGATATCCCCCTTCTTGCAGGGGAAATCATTCTTTCCGGCTCGCTGGTGCCCTTAGAACCGGTTCAGGCTGGCGACCATATGTATCTAGAGCTATCTGGAATCGACATTGATACCTGTACCGCTACCTGTTTCTTCCTGTAGCGAGATAGGCAACTAAGGAACTGTTTATGACAAACAAACTACGTGCTGTAATTATCGGGCCAGGCAATATAGGCACAGACCTTTTAATGAAGGCGCTGCGCAGCGACTGGATAGAGCCTGTTTGGATGGTGGGCATTGACGAATCACCCGGCATTCAGCGTGCTCGCGACTACGGACTTAAGGTCTCCACTGATGGCGTAGACGGTGTGCTCGATTTTATTGAAGCAGACAACATAAGGATCGCATTCGACGCTACTTCAGCCTATGTGCATGCTGAAAATTCTCAGAAATTAACCTCTCGCGGCGTCATAATGATCGATCTAACTCCAGCGGCCATTGGCCCTTATTGCGTGCCCCCGGTCAATCTTGAACAGTTGCTCAAAGAAGGTCATCACAGCAATGTAAACATGGTGACTTGTGGCGGCCAAGCGACGATACCGTTAGTGGCGGCTGTGAGCCGTGTGCAGGCCGTATCTTATGCTGAAATTGTGGCCACTGTCGCATCTGAA
Source organism: SAR92 clade bacterium (assembly GCA_014381985.1). Lineage (GTDB taxonomy): Bacteria > Pseudomonadota > Gammaproteobacteria > Pseudomonadales > Porticoccaceae > HTCC2207. Next base: position 36,350 of record JACNKP010000052.1, on the reverse strand, counting down.
TCAGTAGGTATGGGCACCCGGGATAATATCGACGAATTCACCCGCACGACATCATCCGCCATTGAAAGTGTCGGCGGGGCGGGTAAAGGTAAAGCCATTATCATTATTAACCCTGCACAGCCACCTCTAGTCATGCGTGATACGGTGCATTGCTTAACTGTCGACACTCCTGACCAACCCGCTATCACTGCTTCTTTTGAAAACATGATTGCGGAGGTTCAGAAGTATGTCCCGGGCTTTATTATGCTCAACACTCCTCTTTTTAACGGCAATAAGGTCACTATTTCAGTTCAGGTCGAAGGTCTGGGAGACTTTCTGCCAAAATACTCAGGTAATCTCGACATTATGACTGCGGCGGGACTGCGCACAGCGGAAATGCTGGCTCAGCAGCCTACCAAATCATGCCACTGGCATTAATTTTTAGTAAAGAGTGCTCTTATGAATCTTTCAGGTAAAAACGTCATTCTCCATGATATGTGTCTGCGCGAGGGGATGCATCCCAAGCAACACAAAATCTCCATAGAGCAAATGATTAATATATCGGGTGCGCTGGATGATGCTGGTGTGCCACTGATTGAGGTGACCCACGGCGATGGGCTGGGTGGTGCCTCACTCAATTATGGCTTTGCGGCTCACACAGACGAAGAATATATGACAGCAGTAGTGAATAGGGTTAAAAAAGCTAGAATATCGGCCTTATTACTCCCCGGTATAGGTACTGTAGATCATTTGCGCATGGCAGCTGGGTGTGGTGTAACAACAATTAGAGTAGCCACGCATTGCACCGAAGCTAATGTGTCTCGCCAGCACATCAACCTGTCCCAGCAGATGGGGCTTGATACGGTCGGCTTTTTGATGATGGCTCATATGGTCACTCCCGAACAGCTATTAGAACAGGGAAAACTGATGGAGTCCTACGGCGCAAACTGTATTTACTGCACCGATTCAGCCGGCTATATGCTCCCAGATGATGTCACTGAGCGAATTGCACTGTTGCGTTCCGAATTAAACCAAGACACCCAGATTGGGTTCCACGGGCATCATAACCTAGCTATGGGTGTGGCAAACTCTCTGGCGGCCCTGGAAGCTGGCGCGGACCGCATTGACGGCTCTGCCGCAGGCCTGGGTGCTGGCGCCGGCAATACGCCACTTGAAGTCATGGCTGCCGTCTTAGACCGCATGGGAGCCACAACCGGTATCGATATATTCAAGCTCATGGATGCCGCAGAGGAGCAGGTGATTCCGATAATGGATGAGCCTGTAAGGCTAGGCCGTGATGCTTTAGTGCTGGGCTATGCTGGGGCCTATTCTTCATTCCTGCTCTTCGCTAAGCGAGCCGAATTAAAATACGGCGTGCCCTCCCATCAAATTTTATTAGAAATGGCTCGACGAAGGACCGTTGGCGGCCAAGAAGATTTGATTGAGGACATTGCCATCGAAATGGCCGCTGCGGCAAAGCACTAAACGTTATTTCACCTAAATCCATTCCAGAGTTATCCTAAGATTCAACTTGAATAGCTCTCTCTAGATTTTATTTTCTTGCGTATTCTAAGATTATCGACTTATAGTATGCGATCGCGTCTAATATCAAGGTGTAACTACGGTTTTTAAGCCCACTATCAAACGAAGGTTTTACAATTCTTTATGCTTGAACACCTATCAATTGCAGAATTTAGTAAACTTCTTGGCTACATTTATGATGGCCATATTGAAGAAGATCCGTACAACAGTTTCCTTGAAAATATAAGGAAAATTCTGAAGCTTAACTTTGCATCAATGACCCTTAGAGAGCCCATAGGTGATGATGGTGGCCTCCTCTTTATTTCTTGCGATATACTTCAGAAGACCCTAATTGACGATCACGAGAATCCCTATACCGACAGGTATTACACATCAGATCTCATGCATAAACTACCCTGGGGCAAAGCGGTAACTCTGGATGAATGCATATCCTATAAGTTCCTTGAAAGCAGCAAGTTATATACGATGTGTATGGCCCCCATTAATATCTATCACATGATGGGCCTAGACCTAAGAAACGCCAACGGCCAGCGCTTTACAGTCAGATTTTGTCGCCCCAAAACTGCACCTAATTTTAATAAGGAAGAAAAGGCTTTTGTGGCCGAAATTGGCCAGCATATACAGCGCGCGGTTGCCAACGGGATGCAACTAATTCAGCTCGACAGCGAACGAAAGCTTTTTTCCAATACCATATCAGGGCTTTCCATTGGCATCATTACTCTGGATGAAAGAGGCAAGGTCATTAATCAAAATAGAGCCGCCGAGAATTTTCTCTCCCAGAAAGACGGAATCTATAATATTAACGACCAGTTGCATCTAGATAACACAAATGACAAACATAAGCTGAACGATTACATCTCTGAGGTTATCGACGCACAGCGCAAGCAAACCATTCCACCTGTCAATGCAATGACGGTTGAGAGACCTTCGGGGGCCGTGCATTTAGAGCTGTTAATCAAACCATTAACGGTCGACCAAACGGTCGAATCGGCTAAAACTCCACACTTGATGATCTTTATTAGCGACCCGGCCAAAAAATACGAAATTGACATTAAGATGCTGCGCTCTCTGTATAAACTAACTCGTGCCGAAGCTATGTTGGCCAAGCACTTAGCTGCAGGAGAGACGCTTGATCAGAGTGCGGCTTTTCTCGGCATTGCACGCAATACAGCACGCGCTCAATTACGATCAATATTTGCCAAAACTGGCGCCACCCAACAGTCTATGCTGGTAAGTTTGATCTTGAAAAGCTTAGCAACATTTTCTTAAAAAACAGTAAAATCGACTGGCCACCGTTTAATGCCGTTATAGTCAACACAACGTCTACTTACTGTCCAATCCCGTCATTGAGACGCGTTGTTGCCTTGCACGTCCCATTCCGCAGATGTTCAAAGCGCGCATTAAAGTGAGTGTTGGTTAGCTAAAAGTCGTGTTTGCAGACTACACAATAAATGGAATTATCGCTTTGCGTTCTGCCGGATAATCCTCAAAGTTTTTGTTGAACCATTTGTGAGTATATATCGCTCGAGGAATAAGATTTCCAGCAGTCATTGCCAATACAAATACGGCGCCTAAGTTCCAAGTCATAACGGCAAAGCCAACAAATGATATTATTTCGCCAAGATATTGAGGGCAACTTACCCATTTAAATAAGCCGCCATACGGTATTTTATAGCGAGGCTCGTTTGGATCTGGGTGCAATGAGCGCAAATTGCGTAGAATGGTGTCTGAGTAAATATTGAGCAAAAAGCCAAGTAAATAAATAATCAGCCCAACAATAAAGCGTGGGTCGCTAAACCACCCTATCGTGTATTGGTCGCCTAGTTCAGATATGTACGCCGCATTAAAGTAGCCATGTAGCGATAATGTAAACCATCCGGCAAAAACCACGTTGAGGGCGAATGACGATTGAGTGCCGGGTTGCACACGCATAAGTAATGGCGTGACGAGCGCACGATTAGTGTAGTGAATCATCCAAATACACAAAAAGAAAAGAGGTACAGGTTCTAGTGCATTGCTGCCCACCATATACACTAAAGGAAATACTAGTAGGCCAGGTGCCTCCATAACAACCCAGCCAAGCTTAGAGCCAAGTTTCATTCCTTTGCCTCGGCCGCCAAATCGACCGCCATACTGAGCCGTGCCAAAAAAACTACTGACCAAAATCAAGGCTGCATAAATAAAGCCCACAATTAGTAATGTGTCGTAAAAAACGTTGCCGGTATACCATTGCATAACAAGATCTCTAAATGACATGTGTGAAGACTAATCTAGGCTAGCCTGACGAAGCCTAGGCTTGCTCGTAAGTCTAAACCTAAGTCTAGGGCTATGGCTGAATTGTCGCTTCGTCCATTCGGATTAACCACCGACTTTTCAGCAGGCGCACGCCTCGCCTGCTCTGCGATAGATTTAGTGCTTGAGCGAGCTTGTATCTCTGCCAGGCGTCCTATAGGTAGCCACGTTTACCTCTCTAGATTGGTCGTTGAATCGCCCAGAATCTATCATGAAATACCAGTTAATGGTGAGATATAGGGTCAATAAAACGCCTTTCCATATCTGTACTTGATATGCATTTATTTGCAGCCATCAAAGGCAATCGAGTATTCTGTTACAGGGCGATCACCAAAGTTAGAGGACAAAAAAAGGAGGCTTGTGAAAGCCTCCTAAAAGTTTAGGGTCAGATGTAGCTCACCGGCAGAACACATCAATCTAGATCAATGCGCCTAATAAAATGAGCAGCAGTACTAGCTGCAGAGATTACTGCCACTAGACTGATACTATAAGGCTAGTCTATAAAATCGTTATTATCTAATCACTATCGCATTAATTTAATAGACGCTAATTAGCCCTTAAAGTGACTTTGTCGCGATTTCATAAACGTCCTTAACCAAATTAGGCTCATTAGCGATGTTTTGCAATGCATCTCGCATCAGTTTACGGTTGGGCTCGGAGAACTTCTTCCATCGAGTTAGTGGCGTAACTAACCTAGCCGCGATCTGCGGATTAACTGTATTTAACGCCAAAATTTGTTCAGTTAAAAAGACATATCCCGAACCATCAGTCGCATGAAAATTAACATGATTGGCATTGGCAAATCCGCCGATCAAGCTGCGAATTTTATTCGGATTAGTCATGCTAAATGCTGAATGCTCCAACAGAGCCTTAACGCGGTCTAAGGCATTAGGCTGGCTATTGGCTGCCTGAATTTGTAACCAAACATTCATGGCCAAGGCTTCATCTTTAAATTCTTCTAGGAACAGCGCCAACGCTTTAGCTGCATAGTCAGCAGCAGCTGGGCAATTTACTAGCGCACTAAGCGCCGCGGACTGATCCGTCATGTTGTCAGCATTTTGGAATTGAGCCCAAGCCAACTCTACTCCGCTATCCACAAGCATCAGATAGCCCAATGCAGCATTTTTAAGACTACGGTTTCCCATCTGCTCCACATTTGGGGCATAAGCTTGTTGGGTATTATGGCGTTCATATATGGCTTCCAACTCAACAGCCAAACAACCTGCTAAAGCGGTACGCAGAAATGATCTGGCGTCATGGATAGCAGCGATATGAATAGCATCCGCCTCTTCATGGAGCAATGCCTCAGTCGGCAGCTGCAACATCAGCGCCACCATCGCAGAATCTAGAGATTCATCAGACAGCAGTGCTTTGTAAGCTTCAACTAACTCTCCATCGAGAACCATGGGTCGATCGTGCAGGCTGTCGTGCATGAGTTGATTTAATACTGTCAGGCTCAGTGTTTGACTGGCGTCCCAGCGATTAAATCCATCGCTGTCATTGGCCATCAGATGAGCCAATTGCTCAGTACTATAGGGATAGTCCAATTTTACCGGTGCCGACAAACCACGCAATAAAGACGGTACTGGTTCAGCATCAACATTTTCAAACACCAAATGATGGTGAGGCTCAGTGATTTCAATAATGATCTCAGTCTCACCTGCACTATTAAGCTGTATGTCCACCCCATCGTCACTGACGAGACCAAGCTTGAGCGGAATAACAAAAGGAAGCTTTTCACTTTGCCCCGGTGTCGGAGGGCAGCTCTGATCGAAGTTAAGTTTATAGGTCTTTGCTGTAGCATCATATTCAGAGCGCACTTTAAGTACAGGTGTGCCCGACTGTTTGTACCAGCGGCGGAACTGCGTAAGGTCGCGACCGCTGGCATCTTCCATCGCCGCTACAAATTCTTCGATAGTGACGGCTTCGCCATCATGGCGATCAAAATATAGATCACTGCCTTTGCGGAAAGTTTTAGCTCCCAACAAGGTGTGATACATGCGTACGATTTCAGAGCCTTTCTCATACACGGTCAAGGTGTAAAAGTTATTGATCTCCATATAGGCATCTGGCTGTACTTGATGAGACATTGGGCCGCCATCTTCGGCAAACTGATGGGTACGTAAAAAGCTAACATCCTCAATACGTTTTACCGTGGGTGAGTTCATATCAGATGAAAATTGGGAGTCACGGAATACAGTAAAACCCTCTTTGAGGCTTAACTGAAACCAATCACGAACATTTACGCGATTCCCTGACCAGTTGTGGAAATACTCATGGGCCACCACGCCTTCAACACGCAAAAATGAAGCATCGGTCGTAGTTTTAGGGTTAGCTAATACCGCTGAAGTATTAAAGATATTGAGACCTTTATTTTCCATCGCACCCATATTGAAATCGTCGACCGCCACGATCATAAAGATATCCAAATCGTACTCACGACCATAAACGTCCTCATCCCAACGCATTGATTTCTTTAATGACAACATAGCATGAGCGCATTTATCCAAATCTTTTTCTTCAACAAAAATCTGTAATGGTATTTCACGGCCTGATACGGTGGTAAAGCTATCTTCAACGACGGCCAGAGTGCCTGCGACTAGAGCGAAGAGATGAGATGGTTTTTTAAATGGGTCGTGCCATGTTATGGAGTGCCGACCACCCTCCAGATCAGCACGCTCAATAGCATTGCCGTTGGATAGTAATATTGGGTAGTTGGCTTTATCGGCCACAATTTTGACCGTAAAGATGGACATAATGTCGGGGCGGTCGGGGAAGTAAGTTATCCTTCGGAACCCCTCCGCCTCACACTGAGTGCAGAACATGGTGCGCGATCGATATAGGCCCATCATGGATGTATTGAGCTGAGGCTGGATCAGTACTTCGGTAGTGATAACGCAGCTAGCGGGCAAATTCGGCAATATCAGCATGTTATCGCTCAACGTGTAATCGCTGTCATTTAACCGCTGTCCATCTATCTCTATCCACTGCAACTGCACGTCGCCTTTACTGTTGAGTTCCAGTGAGTTTGACTGTTCTGCGCTGGCGGGATTACGCCTAACAACCAAGCGGGTCGTCACACAGGTCTGCTGGTCACCCAGATCAAAAACCAAGTCTGTAGTCTCAATCAAAAAGGGAGAAACTTTATAATCCTTTAAATAAATAGTTTGCGGTAAAGCGTCTTTCACTAGTAATGTCCTTGAATTAATTAACTGAAAACTGCACGTTATAGGCAGTATATTTGCGAATATTGATCACGCCGGTATCGAGAATAAGATACTGCCCTTTAATACCTTTCAACACACCCTCAACAAGGGGTTGCTTGTCTAGATTAAAACTCTTCACTTTTTCGGGAAACTCATGAACAGGGAAATTAATCTCTGTAGTGGTCTCATTGTAAAGACGCTGCAATGCCTGCAAACCAAACTCTTGCTCTAAAAATTCTAATCCAGATTCGGATTTCGCCATTAACTCATCTCGTATAGTAGGCAAATCTACCGGTTCAGCATTACCTTTTAGCATTTTCTGCCAATGGGTTTTGTCCGCCACATGCTCTCGCAGACAGTCTTCGATCAGACCCGCCTGGTATCGCGTTTGGACTCTAAAGATCGGCAGACCCTGTGTCGCCCCTTGGTCAATCCAACGGGTGGGCAACTGATCGCCACGGGTAATGCCCACCTTTACGCCTGAGCTATTTGCCAAATATACGAAGTGGTCAGTAAAACAATATTTTTCACCCCATTCTGGATCCCGACATGTACCCTGATGAAAGTGACATTTTTCCGGGCTCATAATACAGGTGTCGCATTGAGGTAATTTGATAAAACATGGATAACAGTAGCCCTGACTAAAACTCTTCTTTGAACGACGACCACAGTGTACGCAGTGGATATCACCTAAGTGCTCGATGCTAATATGCTCACCTATCAGCCCGTTTAAGGCAACTCGTTCATCGTCAAGGGGAAGCTGATAGCTCACTGTATCATCTAATTTAACATCCATTTTAGCCAGGTGGCCTGAGGCTTTTAACGCCATTATTCTTTCCACACTATAGTTTGCTCCTGATCGGGCGGCTCGCAAGCCGTATTTTTTGGCGGCACATAACCCGTACGCTGATGCTTTGGCATAGACTCTTCGTACGCAATAATGGCCTGCATACAAAGGGATAGTTGTTCATGTGTTAGCGATCGGCGATCAGGCCACCTACCAACTTCTACCGCCCGTTTAAGGCTGTCATAAACCTCAGGGGTGATACTATTCAATAACTGCTTAAGATCCATGCTCACCCTTTAATCGTTGCACCAAACCAAATCCCAAACCTAATAAAAGCCCCACTAATAGTCCACCTAAATGGGCCGCATTAGCGATGCCAACGCCAATAAAAAACGTCACCACCGGAGTCATACACAAAAACAACCATCCAACCATAAACCCGACTATGCCTTTAGGTAGAGACAATAACCGTTGAGGGACCAATGTGTTTTTTATCCAAATATAGCCCAGTAACGCATATACCACTCCGGACATGCCGCCAAAGTTTACAGTTCCAGACCAACTATATTGTGCAATATTTGAGACTAGCCCGCTGACTAGCACCACAATAATAAGATGCAACGACCCCATAGACTGCTCTATACGCGACCCCAGCATAGACAACCAAAGACTATTAAAAACAAAATGCAGCATGCCAAAATGTAAAAATATAGGGGTAATAAGGCGCCAATATTGATTGTTTGTAATACCACTGAAGCTCAGGTTCTGTATCGCCGCAGAGTAGTCTACGCTGACCAGTATCCCGCCTAGAGCACTAAGGATTACTAGCGAAGTGACAGCTGGGTACTGCCTGGCAACTCTATACCAATTCGGCTCTTGAGACATAAATTAAGAATATCCGTTACAAACGAAACGTTAATCGTTTTCTGTGACTACGCCGAGGCGGCTACCCCAGCCCAATTTTGAGCGACAAACCCCGTAAAAATTATTATCTTTAGGGTGTATCAACAAAATATCATGGGCATGCTTTTGAATCGTAATAACATCCCCAGGTTCGGTCACAATATCATTGTGCCCATCACAGGTGATTAGTGGGCGCAATTCATTGCGCGTGCTCACTTTTAGCTCAATCTGAGCACTACCATGTAATGCTATAGGTCGACTACTCAGTGTGTGAGGATTCAAGGGCACTACAACCATGGCATCCAGCTCAGGAAATAACAGTGGCCCACCTGCTGACAAGGCGTAAGCAGTGGAGCCTGTTGGTGTGGCAACGATCAGACCATCGGATCGTTGACTATAGACGAACTCACCATCCACATATAATTCAAAAGTCATCATCCGAACCGACATACCGGGGTGCAGCACGATGTCGTTAAGCGCAGTACCAGTACCGATGATCTTTCCATTACGGGTGACAGATGTCTCCAGCATAAATCGGCGTGTTTGTTTGTATTCACCTGATAACACGGTAAGAACTCTAGCCTCAATTTCATCAGGCGAGATATCAGTTAAAAAGCCTAACTTGCCGCGGTTAATACCCAAAAGAGGGATGCCTAATGAAGCCATTTTGCGGCTAGCACTGAGCATACTGCCGTCACCTCCAACTACAATACCGAGGTCTATTTCACCGGAAAATTGAGCAATAGGTAGTGTCTTATCGACCGCTCTATCGACCAAGTTAGCCGTCTGCTCTTCATACACGACGTCTCGACCTTGGCTAACTAAGAAGCTCTCTAGTTTATACAGAGACTCCTTAACTGCAGGTAAATCAAGGTTGCCAAGCAATCCAATACGCTGAAAATGTGCCATCTAACGTCTCATCCGAATGATTTACTGTAATTATACAGACTGTAAGATCATTTCTCTCTATTTCAGGCATAATATCCAGATAATCTTATTAGAGTTCAAGTATTAGTGGTCACCTTAAATAAATCAATATCCAGCATAGTCCTCATCGGCATGCCTGGTGCAGGGAAAAGTACTATAGGTGTGCTAATCGCGGATAATCTTGGTCTGGATTTTGTGGATACCGATAAAAGTATCGAACTCGAGTGCGGAAAGCCCATACAAGAGCTTCTTGATCAGAGTGATTACCAGGCAGTACGTGCAGTTGAAGAGGCGGTGTTACTAAAAGAACAAGCGCAAAAGAAAGTCGTTTCCACTGGCGGTAGCGCAGTGTATTCCTCCGCTGGAATGGCGCATTTAACTGCTAATGCAGTAACTGTATTTTTGGATGTCGACATTAACGAGTTAACGCGCCGCATCAAAGACTTCAACACCCGCGGAATCGTGAGAAAGCCCGGCCAGTCGCTCACTGAACTTTTTGCTGAGCGCCGAGAGCTCTATCTCCGTTACGCGGATATACGCATTGATTGCAGCGGTCATGACATCGAAGAGTGCCTTCAGCAAGTGATTGCAGCCACACGGCCCTATATAAGCTAGGGCTTCTCCGAACTACGGCTTTAATACCCTGAGCATTGACTGGCTGAGATAATCGATATTGTTAGAGTTAACACCAGCAAGGTTAATGCGGGTGGATGACACTATATAAATACCGAACTCATCACGTAACCGCTCAAGTTGCAACGAAGTGATACCCAGAAATGAAAACATGCCCTTTTGCTCTTTAATGTGACTAAAGTCCAGACCCGCTTCGTTATCTTGAATACTGTCGCACAACAGTGTTCTCATAGATTTAATGCGCAACCGCGTTGTCTCAAGCTCAGCTTGCCAATGAGCCCGCAACTGATCATCGCCCAACACCATAGACACTAACAACGCACCATGGGCTGGTGGCATAGAATAAATGGACCTAGCGGTAGACATCGCCTGACTCACGACAATATCAGCTTGCTCCGGCGTTTCAGCGATAAAGGTAATGGAGCCGGTACGCTCACGATAAAGCCCAAAATTCTTTGAGCAAGAGGAGGCAATGACCAACTCAGGAAGTCGCTCAGCCATCATGCGCATGCCGTAGCCATCCTCATCTAATCCATCACCAAGACCTTGATAGGCCGTGTCGATAAATGGAATAAAACCGCGTTCCAATGCCAAGTCGGCAATTTGATCCCACTGTTCATGAGACAAGTCTGCGCCCGTCGGGTTGTGGCAGCACCCATGAAGCAAGACCATATCTCCAGCAGGGACACTACGCAAGGCGTCCATCATAGCTTGGACGTCAATTTTATGGTTGACCATGTCGTAGTAGGGATATTCTTTTATCTCGAAACCAGCACCACCTAACAATGGTATATGATTAGGCCATGTAGGGACGCCCACCCACAGTTTTGACTCAGGTCTAGCGCGACAAATAACTTCTGCACCGACTCTTAGCGCACCTGACCCACCAGGCGCCTGAATACTCTTTACCCGACCGGAATTCAGTATGCTGTGCTGCTCACCAAACAGTAGTCTTAACATCCGGTGGTTGTAGTCAGGATCCCCGGCCATACCTTGGTATGATTTGGTTGTTTCTAGATCCATAAGCCGTGCCTCGGCGGTCTTTACGGCCTCCATCACGGGGGTGCGACCACGATCATCCTGATAGACACCCACACCAAGATCAATTTTCTCTGAACGTGGGTCAGCTTTAAAGGCGATCATTAAACCAAGAATAGGGTCAATGGCAACGGGCTTTAGGGATTCGAACATTTTAGGAAATTCCTGATGCGATGATTTGTATGGGCGAGATTCTAACCCATTTAGACAAATTGTTCAGGGGTTAGATGAGAAAATCTGTCACCCGCCGATTAAATTCGACTGGGTTTTCAGCATGTAACCAATGACCAACGTCTTTTATGATATCCAGTTTCATATTCGGAAATAGTTCGATCATCCTAGATTGATGCTTAGTCTGAATATAGGCCGACGTTTCACCTTTCAGAAACAACGTCGGACCAAAGTAAGAATTGCCCTCTGGGGCAGCCACCAAGGCACTCTCATAGTTTTCTATAATGGCAGACATATTGATCTTCAAACAATAGCTACCATCGACTTTACGCATGAGGTTTTTTAGCAGAAAAGATCGTGTCTGAGACTCCGGAACATGCGCTGCCATGGCAGTATCAGCTTGTCCACGACTATTGATCTCAAGACCAGACAGCGTCCGCAACCCATTAAATGCCGCGTCTTGGCGGGGCATGTAGGCGACTGGCGCAATATCCGCCACTACTAACTTGGTTATTCTCGATGGATAATTGAGCGCCACCTGCATACCAATCTTACCGCCCAAGGAGTGACCGATTAGACTCGCTGAGGACAAGCCAAGATCGTCTAAAAGCTCGATGATATCGTCGGCCATACACGGAATATCCATTTCCTGTTCATGGGGGGAATCTCCATGATTGCGCAGGTCTGCACTAATCACTCGATAACCGGTGGCCAGCTCGCGAGCGATATTACCTAAATTAGATAAAGAGCCAAACATACCATGCAATAAAACGATAGGTTGTCCCGTGCCTTGGTCAATATAATTTAGCTTCATTATAGGCCTCCAGAATTATTCGTTAACCTGCCGATTACGGTACTTATCTTTATTCTTTCGACCCTTAGCGTAAAGCTTAGGACGAAGGTAACGTCGAAGTCTGGGGAACAGATACCCTAGATTAGTCAATTTACCACTGGCAGCTGGCATGGGAATCTCTAATTTATCTCCGGCTGCTATCTTCAGCACAGCGTCTGCTACGTCTCCAGGACTGCTCATCGGCTGAGAAAAGACAATGTCTTCAACCTTGTCGATCTCATCCATAATAAAACCCGTATCAATTGGTCCGGGAGAAACCACCCCAACATGAATTCGGGTGCCGCGCATCTCATCCGCCAAGGCATATGCAAATGCTCGCAATCCTGCTTTAGTACCAGAATAGGTTGCCGCGCCCTGTAGGGGAGCCATGCCTGCAAGTGACCCGACCATAACAATCCCGCCACCACCGGAGCGACGTAAATAGGGAATAGCTGCACAGGATAATACAAGGGGCGCGCGGATATTAATATCGACCATGGCACCCACGTCTGCAGGATCCACAGTTTCTAGGTCGCCCCGGCTGTGCATGCCAGCATTATTGACCAGAACATCAACAGTACCAAACTCCTCCTCAGCCTTGACCAACAGTGCCAAACATTGCTCGACGTTTGAGACATCCATTGCGACTGTAAGTACCTTAGTCTGCGCTGAGAGCTCTTCCTCAATAATGTCCAGTCCTTGCTGACCTCTGGCCACCAACACCAGATTAGCTTTCTGTGTAGCAAAGGCGCGTGCACAGGCGGCACCAACACCGGCAGACGCACCTGTGATAATAATTGTTTTGCCGCTAAAACGTTCATTCATCGCCAGACTCCTTTTGGCATTTTTTTATAGTTGTTGTCGATCGTGATGACAAAGCCGTCTAGTATACTTATTACGCTTAATTGATCTAGACTTTTGTGGCTCTACCGCAACTAGCCTAGCAAATCTTCAAGCGCTTGAGGAAGTGTTGGGTATTTAAATTCAAAGCCGCTTTGTTGGAGCTTTTTAGGTATCACGCACTGCCCCTGGAGAAGTAATTCAACACCCATCTCGCCAAACAGTAATTTGACCATTAAACCGGGCATTGGTATTAGTGTTGGGCGATGTAATATCTTACCCAGAGCTTGGACAAAGGTTTTATTGTCCACCGGATTCGGGGCCGTTGCGTTAATCGGTCCGGACAGCTCTGCGTCGGTTATACAGTGTAATAAAATATTGACCATGTCAGTAATATGAACCCAAGACATTATTTGCCGACCATCCCCAATTCGCCCACCAAGACCAAGATTAAAGGGCAATAGCATTTTCGCCAAGGCTCCTTGACCGCCAAGAACAATGCCAGTTCGTACCATGCAGACCCGTGTACCCAGAGATTCGAACTGCCTGGCACTTTTTTCCCAGCTATCGCACAACTGATGAGAGAAGCCATCGGCAGCGGCACTTCCCTCGTGCCTCGGATCTGAACCGGAACCGTAGTAGCCAATAGCAGAACCGCTAATTAATGTGGCGGGTGGGGACTGGCGCCCGCAAAAGAAATCATAGAGGCTATCTGTCAACCCTGAGCGGCTGGCATAGAACTGTTTTTTTCGATGACCTGTCCAACGATGTTCGGCAAGCGGTTCACCGGCAAGATTAACGATTGAGTCTATGGCTAGATCAGAACTAATTTGAGCTAGGTTAGAGACTATCTGCGCAGCCCCAGGTAAAACCATCTTTGCAGCCACGGGATTACGGCTGAGTACGATAAGCTCCCAACCAAGCAGCGTTGCTGCATGGCAAAAGTGTCGCCCGATAAAACCACTGCCTCCGGTAACCAAAACGGTCTGCATAAAGATGTCCTTTCCTGTTGTAGATTACAAACTCGACGCGCCATAATAACCGATATTAGACTAATCTTTCCTTTGCTCCGCGGTTTACGAATTGTTAGAATCGTCGACTTGTTAATTTTCCCATACCAACTTACATTGCAACAAGCTAGGTAACAACTTATGAGTCTTGCGGACAAAGTATTAGCAGTAAACGATAACCTTCCAATTCGCACGGATAAACCTGTCCATAGCGGCAAAGTGCGATCTGTGTATTGGCTCACCGACTGCGATAGTCGACGACTAATCGAAGAAAATAACTATGATGTAGCCCCAGATGCACCTCTAGCGATCATGGTGATTAGTGATCGTATCTCGGCTTTTGAATGCATATGGCAAGCGGAAGGCGGCATGCGCGGAGTTCCCGGTAAGGGAGCCGCCTTGAACGCCATCTCAAATCATTGGTTTAAACTGTTTCGCGAGCAAGGTCTTGCCGAGAGCCACATTTTAGATGTCCCCCACCCTCTCGTCTGGATTGTACAAAAAGCCAAACCAGTAATGATTGAAGCCATTTGTCGGCAGTATATTACTGGGTCTATGTGGCGCGCCTATGAGAAAGGAGAGCGAGTATTTTGTGGTATCCAAATGATAGATGGCTTGGGGCGCGACGAAAAATTACCAGAGCTGCTCATTACCCCCTCAACTAAAGGAATCTTAACCGGTATTCCAGGTGTTCCTGAGGTCGATGATGTTAACGTCTCAAGAGCGGATATTGAAAACAATTATGTTGCCTTTAAGTTTAGTAATCCCGGGGATATTGATACCTATGAGAAACTTCTAGGCGAAGGCTTTGCGGTGATCAGTGAAGAACTAGCCAAACTGGATCAGGTCTTTGTCGACACCAAGTTTGAGTTCGGTTATGTGACTGATCGGGCTGGCAATGACAAGCTAATCTATATGGACGAGGTGGGCACTCCTGACTCTTCAAGAATATGGGATGGGCCCAGCTACCGCGACGGAAAAGTGGTTGAAAACTCTAAGGAGAGCTTTCGTCAATTATTGCTCGGACACTTCCCCGAACCCGAAATATTACTAGATAAAAACCGTATGGATGAGCGAACTGCCTTGGCAAGAGATAACCCTTTGCCCGAATCAGTAATGATGGCTGTGTCGAATACCTACGTCAGTTTGGCAGAAAAAATTACTGGGCAAACCCTTGAAATTTCCGACAATCCTAAGGCCGAAATCTTAGCTGTCCTGAGGGAAAAGTACGGCTTGGTCGATTAGCATTCGATGATATTTACAGGCACCTCCAAAACCTGAGTGGCTAAACCTCCTCTTGAGGTTTCTTTGTAGTGCTTGTGCATATCTTCACCGGTTTTACGCATCGTTTTAATGACCTTATCCAATGACACAAAGTGATTGCCATCGCCATGTAAAGCTATGCGTGAAGCATGAATGGCTTTAATAGAACCCATTGCGTTACGTTCAATGCAAGGCACCTGGACTAGGCCTCCAATCGGATCGCAGGTCAACCCAAGATTGTGCTCCATACCAATTTCAGCCGCGTTTTCAACCTGCTCTGGAGTGCCACCCAGCACAGCCGTAAGGGCTCCGGCAGCCATAGAACAGGCAGACCCTATCTCGCCCTGACAACCTACTTCTGCACCACTAATAGACGCATTCTTTTTATAGAGAATACCGATAGCTGCCGCTGTTAACAAAAAGTCCACCACGCCATCTGTATTGGCCCCGGGGACAAACTCAAGATAATAATTAAGTACCGCCGGAATAATACCTGCCGCACCATTCGTTGGTGCCGTGACTACTCTACCGCCAGCCGCATTTTCTTCGTTAACTGCCAGTGCGTAGAGAGTAACCCAATCTAATACTGCCAAAGGGTCAACCGACTCAGATCTAGCAACAAGCTGAAGATGTAAATGTTTAGCTCTTCTTGGCACCTGTAATCCGCCAGGTAGTATTCCACTATTGGCTATACCGTTGTCAATACACTCCTTCATGAAATGCCAGAGCTTCAAAAGCTCTGCCCTAGTCGCAGCAGCCGGTCGCCACGCGCTTTCATTGGCCAGCATCAACTCAGCAATAGTCATATTATGTGTGGCACATAACGTAAGTATCTCTGCCCCAAAATCGAACTCGTAGGGTAACTTCCTACTATCCTCGATAAGGCAGTCAGCAGACTGCGCATTGCCGTCGATAACAAAACCACCGCCAACCGAATAGAATGTTTTTTTACTCAGGCTATTACCCTGCACATCAAATGCAGAAAATGTCATCCCGTTGGGGTGGAAGGGTAAACTTTTCCGTCGATGTAGGAAAAAATCTGTTTCATGGTCATAGTTTATGACATGGCTCCCACAGAGATTTAAACAATGATTTTCTCGAATATTAGCCACCCTAGTGGCTATGCTCGCAATGTCTATAGATTCAGGATTCTCTCCCTCCAAACCAAGTAATACAGCTTTTGGTGTGCCGTGTCCCTTGCCCGTTGCACCGAGAGACCCAAACATTTCGGCAACCACGCGAGTCACCGAACTTAAGACGCCAACATCTTTTAAATGGGCAGCAAATTGAGCAGCTGCCAGCATGGGTCCGACAGTATGCGAACTTGAGGGCCCGATGCCTATCTTAAACAAATCAAGTGCGCTAATTGCCATACATCACTGCCTTTTTAACTTAGTATCGACTCATAACAAACTATCAACCAGAAGCGGAGTAAAACAGCGTCAGATCGACTATATTGGTACTGAGATTTTGATAGGTGAAACGAATAAGCTTCATAGTCGCATTTATCGTGAAAATACAATGTTTTAAAAGCGAACCCGCCATAATCAGCAACGACTAGCAGCTTAAAGCTATGCCAAAAGCATAAAAACTAACAAGTAGACCAAGAAAAAAACTCCAGCTATTACAATTCATCAGCGTTTAAGTTAGAGTTCAAAGAAAACAAAATGGCGTATAAAAATGAGCGAAGAACAATCTATTAACATCGATTCACGAAAACTGTTTAACATGGGTGTAAATATTTTAGTGGCCGGATTCATTCGGCAAAAACCTGAAGATGCTAAGAAACTCTTTAAAGAGCTTAAGCAGGGCAATCAGGTTCAATCAGGAGAATTGACAGCAAAGGAAAGTGGGATGGTCATCCCTATTAAGCTCGAGCTAGATCGCAGTGAATATTGTGGTCAATTCAACTATCCAAATTTCGACATTTCGCTACGCACAATGCTGGAGAAGTTTGAAACAGAGGGCCGTAAAGACAAGGATCTTAAAGACCTACGCACCCTAACAAATGAAGCTACGGGTGGCCTTTTATTTAATTTACCCACGGGTGTGCAGATAGGCGAAGACCTAAATGTCCTCATGATGGCAGTCGAACCTCTAGATGAACATTTGATCGTGAAACTTATGTTTATGAACCCTAAACAGTTTCAGGCTTAACCTAAGCAAAGCGCCATTCGACACAGTTAAATCTCTGCTCTATACTAAAATAGAAGGCGCTTGCAGATTCTAGGCGCTAAGTAGTTCAGCGCGCCTAGAGTCTCGCTCGACCTTCTCCATAACTTATAACAAAAAGGTTGGGGGTTAGAGTAATGAGACGTCATTTTTATATCAGTAATAATCTCGATGAGCTGGAAAATGTAGAAAAAGAGCTTGAAAGTCACGGTATCTCAACGCCACACATCCATGTCTTAAGCTTGAATGATGGCGAGGTCGCACTCCACACTAAATTGCATGAGGTCGAGGCTGTACTGCGAACCGATGTGGTGCACGGCACCGAAATAGGCGCTCTAGTTGGGGTCGCCGGCTCAGCTACCGTAATAGCGGTTGCGCACTTCTCTGGTTGGGCGCAAGGACCGACATGGATACCTTTTGTATTCCTATCTATTGTAGTTCTAGGGTTCTGTACATGGGAAGGCGGGTTTTTTGGAATTCAAATTAAAAACAAGCGGTTTGCGCGTTTTGATAAAGAACTGAAGGCTGGGAAACATCTGTTTTTTGTTGATATCGAGGCCGAAAAAGAACAGCTTTTATCTGACATCATCAGCCACCACCCAACGCTTGAAATGGCCGGCGAAGGGCCATCTGTCCCTCATTGGTTTATTCGCATGCAAGAGCGGTTCAAACGCTTTGTGAAAGTGATGCCCTAAGTTTTAACCAAAGAATATTAAACGGTTAAGGTTAGTGTAGCTCGCCTCACTAGCCATTAGGGCTATAAGCACTAAAATGCAAAGCGGTGGTGACAAAATTGCTAGCGTAAACGCGATCCGTTCCCACACCATATGCATAAATACGGCGACAATAAGTCCGGCTTTTAAAAACATAAACACTAGAATAAGAGTCCAGCGAAGCAGCCCCTGATACTGCATGTAGTCAACCAAATAAGAAAAACTACTTAGGACAAAGAGCAGCCCCCAAACTTTAAAGTAAAGACTAATCGGGTGCTGTTGAGGCTGTGTGTCAGTGTTATTTTGCATGTTTGATTCCCCTACCACAAATAAAAGAAGGCAAAAATAAATACCCAGACTAAATCAACAAAGTGCCAGTAGAGGCCAGTAATCTCAATAATCTCATAACCCCTTTCTTCGTAATCACCGCGCAGTACTTTTAACGCCACTACCGTTAGATAAATAACGCCGATCGAGACATGAACCCCATGAAATCCTGTGATCATGAAAAAGGCAGCTCCAAACTGAGGAGCACCCATGGGGTTCCCCCATGGCCGGACTCCCTCTTCAATTAACTTAGTCCACTCGAACGCCTGCATCCCAACGAAACAAACGCCAAAAAATGCTGTGACTAACATTAGGACAGCTGCCTGCTTGCGTTGGCGGCGATAACCACAGTTCACCGCCATTGCCATGGTGCCACTGCTGGTAATAAGAACAAAGGTCATAATGGCGATTAAGATCAGAGGTATATGTTCCCCCGCAATGGTTAAGGCAAAAACTTCACTAGTATTAGGCCAGGGTACGTCAGTAGTCATACGTACCGACATATAACCGACTAGAAAACAGCTAAAGATAAACGTATCGCTAAGTAGGAAAATCCACATCATGGTTTTCCCCCAAGAGACGTTTTTAAATGCGTCCTTGTCAGAAACCCAGTCTTCAATGAGACCGGTCATGCCACTCGTGGTTGGTTGGGTCGTATTATCCATAGTCTTTAGTCTCCCAGTCCGCAAAACTTAGCAATGGCTGCATAGGTACCCGGAGAGCTGGACAGTAACGCAAACAATAACATCCAGACCACCAATAAAAAGTGCCAATAGGTGGCGCACAGTTCTATGCTTAATTTTGTGAGCGCTAAACCTTTCTCTGTGGGTTGACGGCGTTCACGCGATAGTCTGACTGTAGCAGCGATCCAGGCCACTAAGCCCCCAACGACGTGCAAACCATGCAAGCCAGTAAGCAAGAAAAAAAATGCATTTGCAGGGTTGCTATCCGCAAAAAATCCTCGGCTAGTTAAGAAATTCCAGAATGCTACCTGACCTACTAAAAAGCCAAAAGAAGATAGGCCCGCTAGCAGCAGAAGCTCACGACTATGGCCATGATCGGGCTGCCGAATACTTCGACGTGCCAATTCTAAAGAGATACTAGCAACGACTAACAAAGCGCTGTTGAACCACAACTGTCCTGTTTGAGCGAGCGGTTGCCAAGGTTCTGATAGCGCCTCCCAATCAGACACTTGGGAACGTAAAATATAGGACAGTAAAAACAAGAAAAACATCGAACTCATAGCCGCCATTAAAAAACGAAGGCCTGTTTTAGCGCTGGCACTACGTTGATCGAAATAACCAGATGAGGCGACAAAAGGTAGTGGTGTGGTTCGGGCTTGGGTTAGCATAATTGTCTCCGCCGGTTGTTAGCTGGGATTCTATTCATCATGATCACTCTCATGCACGGGCACTTCTTCGGCTGAAGTAGTCTGAGGGACATAATCCAACTCAGCTCCAGGAACGCCATAGTCATAAGCCCAGCGATGCACTACCGGCAACGATGATCCCCAGTTACCGTGTTTTGGCGGAGTCTCTGGTGTCAACCATTCAAGTGAAGTAGCGCGCCAGGGATTCCCGCCTGAGGGAGCTCCTTTAAAATAGCTATACACCAGATTAAACAAAAATAATAACTGACTAATCCCAACCACTATGGCAACGACGGTAATAAAGGCATTAAGACTCTGAGCAGACTCAGGAATAAATGGATAGTCCTCGTATGCATAATAACGCCGTGGCATACCCAGGAAGCCTAGGTAATGCATAGGGAAATAAATGAGGTAGGTGCCCAAGAAGGTGATCCAAAAGTGTAACTTACCGATACCATCATGCAACATGCGACCGGTCATTTTTGGGTACCAATGATAGATAGAACCAAACACCACCAGAATAGGCGCTACGCCCATCACCATGTGAAAGTGCGCCACCACAAAATAAGTATCAGAAAGTGGGATATCTACCACCACGTTGCCCAAAAATAGACCCGTCAAACCACCCACTAAGAAGGTCACAATAAACGCGAGTGAGAACAACATAGGAACAGTTAGATGAATATTGCCCCGCCACAGCGTTAGCAGCCAGTTATAGACTTTAAGCGCCGTAGGTACGGCAATCACTAGCGTAGTCGTAGCAAAGAAAAAGCCAAAATAAGGGTTCATCCCGCTGACATACATATGATGCGCCCAGACAACAAAGCTAAGTACGCCAATAGAAACAATCGCCCAGACCATCATGCGGTAACCAAAAATACTGCGGCGAGCATGAATACTAATAAGGTCAGAGACTAAGCCAAAGGCTGGAAGTGCAACGATATAAACTTCGGGGTGGCCAAAGAACCAAAACAGGTGCTGAAATAAAATAGGACTACCGCCGCTGTAGTCTAGCTGGGAGCCAAACTGCATCATATCGGGCATGAAAAAACTGGTACCTATAGTCTGATCTAATAACATCATCACACCGCTCACGAACAAGGCGGGAAAAGCCAGTAAAGCAAGAATTGTTGCTACAAAGATACCCCAAACAGTCAGAGGCATTCTAAACATAGTCATACCGTGAGTACGTGCCTGCAGCACCGTAGTCACGTAATTAAGACCGCCCATAGTGGCGGCGATTATAAATATAATTAACGACACTAGCATTAGAATAATGCCCCACTCAGACCCAGGCGTACCGGCGGTAATAGCTTGTGGCGGATACAGTGTCCACCCAGCACCCGTAGGCCCTCCAGGGACAAAAAAGCTCGCCAATAAGACCAATACTGAGACCAAATAAAACCAAAAACTAAGCATATTGACGAAGGGGAAAACCATATCCCTTGCGCCGACCATTAGTGGAATCAAGTAATTCCCGAATCCCCCCAAAAAAATAGCCGTAAGTAGATAAATAACCATGATCATGCCGTGCATAGTCATAGCTTGGTAGTAAGCTGTGGCATCCATATCTATACTGCCAGGGAAGCCAATCTGCATACGCATCATTCCAGACAACACCAAGGCGACAAGACCTACCAGAATTGCAGTGGTCGAGTACTGAATGGCGATGACCTTATGATCTTGACTCCAAACATACTTCCAAATAAAACCGGTGGGTTCGTGGAGTTCTTCGTTTTCTACATCATCTGCGTAGGCCATAAATCACTCCTCGATTGACGGTTGAATGGACATTGAATTATCAGGATCAGACGACAGCGAGGCGATATAGGCGACCAAACTATCTAACTGTTCATCACTCATTTGATATGCAACCATCACCGGCGGATACCCAGCAACAATTTTGGCAGCCGGATCAATAACCGATTCGATCAAATAAGGACCATCGACCTTTACTTGGCTGCCATCAGAAAGCGTTTCCTGACTACCGTAGAGATCTAGCCACCCGGGCCCAAGACTCGGGGCCCCGTCGATACTATGGCAGGCTATGCAGCCACGGCTAGAGGCTAAGCGTTGACCTTGATCTACTAGACCCTCGACCGTGCCACCGGAAAGTACATCAGCAAAAGTCACCTGAGAGGAGAGCCATTTTTGGTAAGAGCTTGCGTTGTCGACTACGACCTGTCCACGCATATTATAATGGCCAATTCCACAATACTCAGCACAGAGAATATCAAAGGTACCTAGGACTGTCGGGGTAAACCAAAAATAAGTTACTTGACCAGGAATCAAATCCATTTTGGCTCTAAACTGCGGCACATAAAAATCATGGAGCACGTCTTTGGATCGAAGAAGAGCCTTAGCCGGCTGATTGATCAGCACATGTATTTGGTTGCCAGCAATTAAAATGTCATCCTGCCCCGCGGCATCACTAGGATCAATGCCAAAGGTATTGTTTTCATCAATTCTCTTTACACTAGTGCGTCCAAACGTTTTGTCTTTACCAGGTAACCGATAGCTCCAGCGCCACTGCTCTCCAACAGCTTCGAACTCTACTGCGTTGGCAGGAACATGCACAAAGTCGTTATAGACGATCAAACCAGGCGCCAATAACGCACAAATAGCGACTGTCGTAATACCGATCAACCACCACTCGAGTTTTTTATTTTCCGGTCGATACTCCGATCTGCGCCCTGGAACCGCTTTATACTTATACACGCAGTAGGCCATAAACAGAACTATGGCCACAAAGAAAATGCCGGTAATAACCAGCGTAATAGTGATGGTTGTATCGATAGATCCCCAGTTTGATGCTAGTGGCGTCGCCTGCCACGGACTGAGAAAATGAAATAAAACAGATACCACAACAATAGCGACCAAAATAACTGCAAAAGTCATATGGATTCGACCCCGTTTACTAAGGGCAGGTGCCTTATCATGGCACTCTGCCAGTAAGGCGAACGCATTGCGCTCGCAGTGTTCTTATTGCCTTCCGGCGGGTATTTTAGAGAGTCACCATAGTTCTTATAATTACTATCAAGTGCTCTATCTTTTTATACCTTTGATTTTAGTCTAGCACATAAAATAAATTGTGCAGAAAAGCTTCATTAGGTTATCTTCGTCAAAGCTGGTACATGGCGATTCGATAAATCTTGTGACATATAGAGAGTTTGTTCAGTATCATGCGGAACTGTAGCTTACTTTATGAAGTGCCTAGACTATGACGAGCCATCTTTTAGCCTTTAGCCAACGCCTTGCCGCCATTATGCCTGAAATCGGTAGTAAGCGATTGCCTCCGTTATTGGTCACCATGCTAAAGGGTCTGGTCCCTTTTGATAATGCCGTTATCGTCCACTTTCAAGAAGGGCATCAGCCTCAAATACATTACAATGATATTCCCCCTCTGGACCGTGAAAGTCAGATAGATGGTTTTGTAAATGGAGCTTTTTTACTTGACCCTTTTTATCGAGCTGCCGTTGATCGAGGTATTTCAGGTCTTCACAGACTAAGTGACTTGGCGCCCGAAGGTTTTAAAAAGACCGAATATTACCGTAGCTATTTCAAGTTTACTCAGATCAAAGATGAGGCTGGCTATATTGTCCATCTTGACAACAAACAGTTTATTCATATTTCTGTCGGTCGTTTAAGTATGGCTCAGCGCTTTAATCGCACTCAACTAACAATTCTTGAGGATATTGCGCCGATCATAGAAAGCATCTGCAAAATTCAATGGGCCAGCACCGAAAAATCAGAGGTGGATACTAGCAACCAATTGCCAGGCCAACTAGACAGCGCCCTTAAATATTTTGGAACGGCTTACCTAACAGATCGTGAAAGCCAAGTAGTGCAGCTATTCTTGCATGGCCACTCAACCAAATCGATTGCCGAACGCCTAGGCATATCGCCTGAGACCGTTAAATTACACCGTAAAAATAGTTACGCCAAATTAGACGTATCCTCACAGGCAGAACTTTTTTATCTCTTTATCGACTCCCTCGCTAGCCTTACCCAGTATTCTAGTGGAGACCCTTTGGTGGGTTATCTCTAAACTATATCAAAGGCAACTGCATCGCCCTCTAAGTTAGCTACAATATGACTACCAGGAGCGAAGTCGCCCGCCAAAATTCGCTCTGCTAAGGGATTCTCAATAAGCTGTTGCAAAGCTCTTTTTAGGGGTCGCGCACCGTAAACAGGATCAAAGCCCGCTTCCAGCACCCGGTCTAGAACCTCAACATCCAAACTTAAATTTAGATCATGGTATGACAAACGACGCTGCAACAACCCTAATTGGATGTTAGCAATACCTCGCAACTCCGATTTATCTAAGGGATGAAACACAACTACCTCGTCAACCCGGTTAATAAACTCGGGTCTGAAGTTCAGGCTCACCACGTCCATAACCGCCGTTTTCATGACGTCGTAGTTTTCTTCGCCTGACAACAGTTGAATAACATCAGAGCCCAAGTTAGACGTCATCACAATAATAGTATTTTTGAAATCCACTGTGCGGCCTTGTCCATCGGTAAGGCGGCCATCATCAAGCACTTGCAGTAGCAGGTTGAACACATCAGGGTGCGCTTTTTCAACCTCATCCAAGAGCAATACCGAATAGGGCCGACGTCGGACCGCTTCAGTAAGATAACCGCCCTCCTCATACCCAACATAACCTGGAGGGGCGCCGATCAATCGAGCCACAGAATGCTTCTCCATGAACTCGGACATGTCGATACGGACCATAGCCTCCTCGCTATCAAATAGAAATTCAGCGAGAGATTTGCACAGTTCGGTCTTGCCAACCCCAGTTGGACCAAGAAATAGAAATGAACCGTTCGGTCGATTAGGGTCAGCGAGCCCAGCACGAGCTCGTCTAACGGCATTAGATACCGCCACTACAGCTTCAGACTGCCCCATCACTCGTTGATGCAAGGCATCCTCCATACGCAGTAATTTATCGCGCTCTCCTTCGAGCATTTTAGCCACAGGAATGCCCGTCCACTTAGCAACGACGTCGGCGATTTCTTCTTCTGTGACTTTGTTACGGAGCAGTTGCATTTCTATATCGGCTGAATTACTCGCCTCAATAAGCTGTTTTTCTAACTCGGGGATTACGCTGTATTGAATTTGTGCCATTTTCTCCAAATTGCCCGAGCGATGAGCCACTTCCAAATCTATCTTGGCGTCCTCCAGCTCACTTTTGATGTGCGTGGACCCCTGCATCGACGCTTTTTCGGCAACCCAAATTTGTTCAAGATCTGCGTATTCCTTTCCTAGGCTCGAAATATCCTCGTCGAGTTTAGTCCTGCGCTTTTTAGAGGCGTGGTCACTGTCTTTCTTCAATGCTTCGCGTTCAATCTTTAGTTGAATAAGGCGCCGTTCGAGCCGATCTAACTGCTCTGGCTTGGAGTCAATTTCCATCCTAATACGACTACCCGCTTCGTCAATCAAATCGATAGCCTTGTCGGGCAATTGACGATCTGTAATGTACCGCGCAGATAGATGGGCGGCGGCAATAATTGCACTATCGGTGATTTCAACGCCATGGTGCACCTCATAACGTTCTTTTAGCCCACGCAATATAGCGACCGTATCTTCCTGATTAGGCTCTTCGACTAATATTTTTTGAAAACGACGTTCAAGTGCCGCGTCTTTCTCTATGAATTTACGGTATTCATCTAACGTCGTGGCACCAACACAATGTAATTCGCCTCGGGCCAGCGCTGGCTTTAACATATTGCCTGCATCTAAGGACCCTTCGGCCTTACCCGCTCCGACCATCGTATGTATCTCATCGATGAACAAAATAATCTGCCCCTCCTGATTGGAGAGATCTTTAAGTACTGCCTTCAGGCGCTCCTCGAAATCACCTCTAAACTTAGCGCCCGCTAGAAGCGCGCCAAGATCAAGTGTTAAAACGCGCTTATTTTTTAAACCCTCTGGCACCTCGCCATTAATAATACGTTGCGCTAAACCCTCAACGATTGCTGTTTTCCCGACTCCCGGTTCACCGATAAGTACAGGGTTGTTTTTGGTGCGACGTTGCAGCACCTGAATCGTTCGCCGAATCTCGTCATCACGCCCAATTACAGGGTCGAGCTTTCCCATTTCGGCACGTTCAGTTAGGTCAATGGTGTATTTATTTAACGCCTCACGCTGCTCTTCAGCATCAGCATGCTCAACGCTGCCATCACCTCTGACATTAGCAATGACCTCGTTTGCTTTTTTAATATCCCCAAATCTGCTAAGTATTTTCCCTAGATGGCCAGTATCTTCCAGTGCCACTTTTAAAAGTGTTTCGCTGGAGATGTACTGGTCGTGGTTCTTTTGGGCAGCGCGGTCGGCCAAATTAAACAATCTTCCAAGGCCTTGAGACATGCTGGCCTCCCCTGTGGGCGTCTTCACTTGGGCTAATTTTTCAAGTTGCTCATTGATCTGATGCTGCAATCCGGATACATCAAAACCAGCACGATTAAGGATGGGACGAACACTACCGCCCTGCTGATCAAGCAAGGCCAATAATAAGTGCTCTGGCTCTATCGCCGTATGGTCATTACCAATGGCAATTGATTGAGCCTCGCTCAGCGCAGATTGCAGCTGATTGGTTAATTTTTCCATGCGCATGATTTACTCCTTGTTCAAGCTTTGTTGGTTATTACTAAGTTGGGGTCTGGTTAACACCTTTTCAATAGGCGCGACCTAGCAACCCAAATTAAAGCATCGCAGGCAAGGATATTTATGAACACGTATAAACAAACAAGCCCCGGAACGACTTGTGCTCCGGGGCTTTTAATGGCCAAAAGGCCTTAGAAACATACTGTTTACTTCTTAGGCATCCAGATTTGACCCATCTGCATAAGAACTGCACTCGCAACAAATATACCTTGAACTAGATTAGGCATAATAGAGGGCGCTGCACCAGGGTCGGTATTAGCAATAACCATCTGAGCATTCGGACTAATCGCTACATCAGTAGAGGATAGCCAAGAAAATGCCGCAGCCGCCGCATTAATGTTCCATTCTGACATAGCCATGTTAAATAGCATAAAATAAGACGCGCTCAAACAAAATGCAGTGCCTACCAACCGTATAAACAAGTTAGATTCTGGATTAGTGCGGATATTAATTGCCATTCTGAAACTAACCCACAGTAAAAATGCAATCCCTAAAAAATACGTTGCGTTGCCAATATTACCCGTATACATAGTCTGCCAAATATCTAACTCATTCATAATATATCCTCTTCTCTATTAGTATTATTTCCCTCTTTTTATTCACCTAAAATCCGTTTAAGACGGTGATAAGTGTATATACAATATTCACTTATGCAATAATTATCTAAAATTGAATATAACCCATAAAAAAACGCCCTGCCGTTTGCCGACAGGGCGTTGGTAACAACCGCAGAAACTAAAGTTGGTTCAGCGCTGTTGTCATTTCTATGACAGCCTTCTTACCGTCGCCATAAACCATCAAAGTGTGATCCATCGCAAACAACGGATTAGGCAATCCAGCAAAACCCGGACTTAATGATCTTTTAATCACCACTACAGTTTTAGCCTTATCAACATTCAGAATAGGCATGCCGTAGATTGGACTTCCTTCAACATCACGAGCCATAGGGTTGGTCACGTCATTCGCGCCAATAACAATCACCACATCAGTATCTTCAAAGGTGGGATTGATTCTCTCCATTTCAACTAATTTATCGTAAGGCACCTCTGCCTCAGCAAGCAGCACATTCATGTGGCCGGGCATGCGCCCCGCCACTGGGTGTATCCCATATTCAACTTCGACGCCTTTAGATTCCATCGCGTCGGCAAGCTCTCGAACGGCATGTTGAGCCTGCGCCATTGCCATACCATAACCCGGCACAATAACGACTCTCTGAGCAGTCTCTAAAAGCATAGCAACTTCATCAGGTTGCGCACTGGTCACCTTGCCATCATAGATCTCGTCAGCATCTATGGTTTCTCCACCAGCGGCCATCTTTCCAAACAAAACATTAGCCAGAGAGCGGTTCATGGCAACACACATAATTCTTGTAAGGATAAGCCCGGAGGTTCCCACAAGTGAACCCGCAATAATCAATACAGTGTTACCTAAAATAAAGCCTGCCAACGCTGCAGCGATTCCCGAATAAGAATTTAGCAGCGCAATCACTACTGGCATGTCGGCACCACCAATAGGCATTACCAAGAACAACCCAAGTAAAAGAGCAAGCCCTAGGATGGCTACCATAGCCATCGTGTTGCCTGGGTTCATCACGAGAAACGCAACTGCAGCCAAAGCGCCCAATAACAAAATTCCATTGCCAAATGGGCCGCCAGGCAGTCCATAACTTTTCTTCATTAATTCCTGCAGTTTGCTAAAGGCGATCAAACTACCAGTGAGGGTAACCGCACCTATAAGGACGGTAAGGCTAATCGACACTAAGGCAATAGTGGCCTCTGCTCCCTCGCCAAATGCACTAGCGGCAACAACCGTCGGCTGGAAAAAATCAGAGATCGAAGTAGGATTTATACCTGTACGCGTAACATATTCAGCCAGGGCAATAGAGAGCGAAGCACCACCGCCAAATCCATTTAACAAAGCCACCATTTGAGGCATTGACGTCATTTGGATCCGCAGAGCCATCACCGCGCCGACAATGCCACCGACGGCAACACCCGCTATCACATAAGTAAAATCCACATCATTAATAGTGAACAGCGTTATTACTACGGCAACTAACATACCCAGCGCGGAGAGAAAGTTGCCCCGAACAGCGGTTTTTGGTTTGGTGAGTCCTTTGATACCAAGAATAAATAATATGCCGGCAATCAGATAAATAAGGTTAATTAAACTTCCACTCATCATCTATTTCCTCTTAAACATGGCAAGCATACGATTGGTCACCAGATAACCGCCGACCACATTGATAGTCGCCAAAGTCACAGCTATAAAGCCAAGCCAATTAACCAGCATAGGAGAGCTGCCTGTCCCTGCGGCCAATAAAGCCCCGACCAAGGTAATTCCTGATACTGCATTGGTTCCAGACATTAATGGTGTGTGTAAGGTTGGAGGAACTTTAGTAATTAGCTCAACCCCGAGGAATAAAGCGAGGACGAACAACGCTAGAAGTAAAATTAAGGTTTCCATTGATTATTTCTCCTGTTTTTCGTCAGCGGGGGTAGTAGGTTGTTGCTCCGATTCCGTAGGAACCTTTATTTCAGTTAGGCCCAGTAACTTCCTCATATGAGCATGAGGAACTTCGCCATCATGGGCTACAAGCGTGCCCGCAACAATTTCATCATTAAGATCCAGATTGAGACTACCATTTTCATCCAATATGAGTTCGAGAAGAGTCTGCATATTTTTACCGTACATCTGACTGGCATGATAAGCCAAGTCTGAAGGAACGTTCTCGGGGCCTACAATAATTACATCGTGGGCAACAATAGTTTTTCCTTGCTCAGTAAGGTCACAGTTTCCACCGCGTTCTGCAGCGAGATCAACTATCACAGCACCTGGCTTCATCGCTATAACCATCTCTTCTGTCACTAGAATCGGCGACTTTGCCCCGGGTATGGCTGCCGTCGTGATAATAATGTCCTGCTGGGCAACCACTTCAGTCATCAATTCGCGCTGCCGACGAAGAAAATCTTCCCCCTGCTCTTTAGCGTAGCCGCCGGCGCCTTCTGTTTCGCCAGTATCGAGGTCCAACTCGACAGGCTTTGCCCCCACCGAAATAATCTGTTCTCTAGCGGCCGGACGAACATCGTAGGCCTCAACAACAGCTCCTAGCCGCTTAGCCGTAGCACAGGCCTGCAGACCGGCAACACCCACCCCCATAATGAGTACTCGAGCGGGCTGAAGAGTGCCTGCTGCGGTCATCAGCATAGGAAAAATGCGTGGAGAAGCCGAGGCTCCAATCAATACCGATTTATAACCGGCTAAGGTCGCCATAGACGAGAGCACGTCCATACTTTGTGCTCTGCTAATACGTGGCACCAACTCAAGAGCGATGGCGCTAGCCCCTGTTGCAGCGACCTCCTTGGCAGCCTGTGGTGAAGCTAATGGATCCATCATTCCGATCACCAACTGACCACGACGCAACAACGCTAGGTCTGAGTCACTGTTTTCAGTATTTGAGCCAAAACTTTGGACTTGTAAAATGATATCTGCGGTGGCAAATATCTCTGCTCGGTCAGCTATAGTCGTTGCTCCAGCAGCGTTATATTCTGCATCTGGATAGCCAGCCGCGCTACCAGCATTTTTTTGAACAAGCACCTTTACACTTTTGTCCGTTAATGACTGGACATTGGCAGGGGACATGGCGACGCGCTTCTCACCGGTTTTGATTTCCGAAGGAATCCCGATTATCACTCAATTCTCCTTAAATTTTAGATATGAACATCTTTGTATTAATAACTGCTGTGAATAGTACCAAAAAAAACAATGGGGCCCATACCGTCAATATAAATAGTCACTATTACAAACTAAATAATGAGATTATCAGAAATTCTGAGTTGCCTTAATGATTTATGACGCTTTACGAAGAATCTCGTCAAACTTCATTTGAATTATATAGTACGATGGGGATTCGGCAATATCATGGTCTTTATGGGCTATAAGTAAAAGTCATATGAACCTGAAGTAGGAATGTGTTTAAGGTATTAGATGGATGTTGTTTCTTTTGTTGGACCCGAATTAGTCCGGGATCAAAGTCTTCGCCTATTAGACACTATAGGGTTCAGTACAATCTCGAACAAAAGGTATTTGATACCAATAAAAGGTGCTTAGCTAACACGAGATATTGAGAATTCCGCAAGATCAAGCAATACATGTTTGTACTCACCATCGGGCATTCCAACAAGAGCATGCTTAGCAAGCTCAACTTCCTTTGCTGCTTGCTGGCGGCTATAGGAAAGGCCGCCGCTAGTATTGACCACTTGTAATATAGTCCCAAAATCGTCTGCGGTCTTGCCCGCAATAGCTTTGCGAATCAAATCAGCATGCTCAGATCCAGCGTTATCTCGAGCAAAAATAAGTGGTAGAGTCATTTTTCCTTCAGCAAGATCACTGCCTATATTCTTACCCGTTACCTCGATATCACCTTGATAGTCCAAAACATCATCAGCAATTTGAAACGCCAACCCCAGATGCTTTCCATAAGCAATCATCGCATCTTGATTTTTTCCCGCAAGACAGGCACCAACCTGAGCTGCGGCTTCGAAAAGCTTGGCCGTTTTACGATAAATTACTTGGCGGTAAATCTCTTCACTAATGTCTGGATTGCCAGCATTAGCCATCTGTTGAACTTCTCCCTCCGAAATAACATTGGTGGCATTCGCCATCACGCTCATAATTGGCATATGCTCTATTTCGACCAACATTTGGAAAGCTCTTGAATAAAGAAAGTCTCCCACTAGCACACTGGGCGCATTTCCCCACTGAGCATTAGCGGTTTGTCGTCCGCGACGCAAACTCGCGACATCAACGACGTCGTCATGAAGCAATGTGGCTGTATGAATAAATTCAATGACCGCAGCCATTTTCAAATGATCTACGCCTTGGTAACCATTAGCGAGCGCACTCAGGAGAACGACCACGGGACGCAAGCGCTTGCCACCCGCATCAATAATGTAGTGACCGATATTTTCCACTAGCCCAACATCGGAATGAAGCTGACTAACGATTAATTTGTTGACTTCGGAAAACTCATTTTCCACAGCCTGCTGAAAAGGTAGCATTCATACTTCCTATAGTGTCTTCATTACGGGACAGCATGCATGCTAGGCAGACAGCCCTTTACTGTCAACTCATAAGATCGTAGAAATCAAATAGTGAATCGCTTATAACTAAAAGTTGGCGCTGTAATTAAACGTAAAAGTTGCCGCTAATCCAATAAATCGTTAAAATGACATCTTTCATCACAGTAAAAAGTCACCCATGTCCTTTACGCCCAAATCATCATATTCAAAAGAAGAAATACTAGGCTCCACTCGCGGTGAATTGTTTGGACCGGAAAACGCCAAACTCCCCGCCCCTAATATGCTGATGATTGATCGGATCGTCGAAATCAACAACCATGGCGGCAAAAATGGTCTTGGCCAAATTATAGCTGAAATAGATATTACGCCCGACCTCTGGTTTTTCGACTGCCATTTTGAAGGAGATCCTGTAATGCCCGGCTGTCTAGGGCTAGATGCTCTATGGCAACTGGTTGGATTCTTCTTAGTCTGGAACGGAAATAAAGGCCGTGGCCGAGCCCTCGGGGCAGGAAATGTTAAGTTTTTTGGTCAGATATTGCCGACCGCAAAAAAAGTCACCTACAAAATTGAGTTCACTCGACTTATCCAACGTAGACTGATTATGGGAATCGCCAATGGATCCGTAGAAGTTGACGGTCGTGAAATTTATACTGCCCAAGACTTGAAAGTGGGACTATTTGAGAGCACTGACAGCTTTTAATATTTATCTTTAACGCACTACCTTTAAGAAGGAAACATAATGAAACGCGCTGTAATTACAGGGCTGGGGATCGTATCCTGCCTAGGCAATGATAGAGAGTCTGTTACACATTCCCTTCGCAATGGTATCTCGGGAATTCAACGGCGAGAAGATTTCGCTGAGATGGGCCTGCGCTGTAATGTCGGGGGTCTTATTGATCTCGACCCAAAAGATCATATTGACCGAAAAACATTACGCTTTATGGGCGACTCTGCGGCCTACGGTTACATAGCTACTGATAGAGCCATTGCCGATGCTGGCCTTACTGACGAGATGGTATCTAACCTCAGAACCGGTCTGATTATGGGTTCAGGCGGGCTTTCTGGCGAAATGTTTGTTGAGGCTGTTGACGTGATGCGAGCTCGAGGCATTAAACGTGCGGGCCCCTATCGAGTCACTCAAATTATGGCAAGTACTGTTTCTGCCTGTGTAGCGACTCCCTTTAAAATTAAAGGTGTTAATTACTCGCTATCCTCTGCCTGCGCCACAAGTGCACACTGTATAGGTCATGCTGTTGAATTAATTCAACTCGGAAAACAAGACGTATTACTGGCCGGCGGCGCTGAAGAAATGCATTGGTCAATGGCAGCCATGTTTGATGCTATGGGTGCCTTAACCAGCAAATACAATGATACCCCAGCTATCGCTTCTAGAGCATACGATGCAGGCCGAGACGGTTTTGCTCCCAGCCTTGGTGGTGGATGTGTTGTTGTAGAAGAGCTCGAACACGCTCTAGCAAGAGGCGCGAACATCATTTGTGAAATAACAGGTTATGGCGCCACTTCGGATGGTGCAGACATGGTATCCCCGTCTGGTGAAGGTGCTGAAAGATGCATGAAAATGGCCATGGAGACCGCATCAGGCCCTATGGATTATATTAATACTCACGGCACGAGCACTCCCGTAGGTGACATGGCTGAGCTAGGCGCTATTCGCAATGTTTTTGGAGAAAATTGCCCCGACATCAGTTCCACAAAGTCTCTATCTGGCCATAGCTTAGGGGCTGCAGGTGTTCATGAAGCCATATACTGCATGTTGATGATGGAAGCAGATTTCGTGGCGGCTTCTGCGCACATCGACACTCTTGACAATCACGCTAAAGGATTGCCAATACTATTAGAATCAAAGCAAACTAAGCTAAATCGTGTCATGTCCAATAGTTTTGGTTTTGGCGGCACTAATGCCGCACTAGTGATGGAAAGATTTAAGGGATAAGTTTTACGAAACCTGCGCCGGACAGACTCACTTTCGATTTAATGGGAAAGGTGATTGGTTGAAAAAGCCCTTAGGCAGATTTACTAATCGATCAGAAAATGCCGACGCTAAAATAAACCTAATCGCAGAAAAAATAAGGTAATTAACTATTAAGCAACCGATAAAAAATGGGGAAGGAATTACAGTTTTCTACACCCTTTATTAGCGCTTATGGCCAAAGAATTAAAAGGTTTCCGAAAGTGCGAAAACCTTTTAATATCACTACACTATAGTGCAGCCAAGATCGCCTCGGCACTAGACCCTTCAAGAGCTCCTTCGTCCACATTTAGCAGACTCACCACACCATCATCTACAATCATAGCGAAACGCTGGCTGCGCTTACCCATACCAAAACCCGTGCCATCCAACTCAAGACCTAGAGCCCCAGTAAAATCGCCATTACCATCGGCAAGCATCATCAGGTGCTCCGCATTAGCCGACTGACCCCAAGCATGCATAACAAATACATCATTAACCGACATGCAGGCTACTGTATCAACGCCTTTTGCCTTTATCTCATCGACATGAACAACAAAACCCGGCAAATGAGACACCGAACAAGTTGGCGTAAATGCACCTGGAACAGCAAAAAGAACAACCTTTTTGCCATCGAAAATATCTGCCGTACTTAATCCTGCAGGGCCTTCAGCGCCCATGATTGTAAACATCCCGGCTGGGACTCTGTCACCCACTTCAATTGTCATAACAACCTCTATTAATTAGTGTTTAAAATATTATGGCCACACCCTAGGTATGGCCCTTTACTAAAATCTGGACTGAGTTATATAGCTACTCAAGCCATTCTAGAATGGAATATCATCATCGAAAGGCCCTGATTGCTGCTGAGGAGCCTGCTGCTGAGGAGCCTGCTGGTTGGGACTCTTTGGAGCTGAACCCTGCCCAGTGGATCCTTGTGGTGAATCGTATCCGACTGAACCGCCTGGACCACCTCGACTATCAAGCATTTGCATTTCACTCGCTACAATTTCAGTCGTGTAACGGTCTTGCCCATCTTGGCCTTGCCATTTACGTGTTCGCAATGAACCTTCCACATAAAGCTTAGAACCTTTCTTTACATATTCGCCAGCTATCTCGGCCAGACGATTAAAGAATACCACTCGATGCCATTCGGTTCGCTCTTGAGGCTCTCCACTGGTTTTATCTTTCCAAGACTCTGATGTCGCAATACTAAGATTAGTTACAGCACCACCCGACGGCATAAACCGCGTTTCTGGATCCTGACCACAGTTACCCACTATGATAACTTTATTAACTCCGCGTGCCATTTTCTTCCCCTAATTTATTAACGGTTTAAGTACGGTTGCAAGCTCGACATATCCACCTGTCGCTGGTCAACTTGGACATAGGCTAATCGCTCACCATCTAGTAAGAGTATATCTTTAACACCCGCTATATTTGAAACTATTTTTGTAAAATCGGCATGCCCTGATCCACCAACAGCTAATACTAACGTTTTTAGGGGTCTTGGAGATTCCAACCCTAAGCATACGCACCACCAAATCGCTAAGACAAAACTAATAACAACAAAAAGCCCGCTCATGCCCAATGTCTGCAAGCTCCAACCACCCAGCAGACCTCCAAAAAAAGCACCCAAGAACTGGCTCGTAGAATAAATGCCCATTGCTGTACCCCTATTTCCAACAGGGCAAGATTTACTCATCCACGACGGCAATGACGCCTCGAGTAAATTAAATGCAGTGAAAAATATCAACAAAAGCAGAGGAGTCACTACTGATCCACGATAAAAACTTAGCATCAATGTCACTGCCGTCATGACTCCAACCGACACCAAAAAAATCAATTTATGTCGGTTATATTTTTCAGCTAATATCATGCCCGGTAACATTATGAAAAATCCACCACCTAGCAATAGCAGATAAACCCACCAAAGATTTTGACCTTCAACCCCCAGCTCTTCGGACAATATCGTTGGTATAGCGACAAAGGCGGCCATCAAGGCTAGATGCAGTGCAAAAATGCCATAATTCAGACGCAACAGGGTGGTTTGCTTGAGCAACTTAACAATCTGCTTAACATCCGTTAAGGTCTCTCGATTATGTTGCACTTGAACCCTATTTGGCACTAATAACCACACAATCAGTATACCTAATACGCCCAGAATAGCGGTGGTCCAGAAAACACCTGAAAGGCCATAGTTCAAACTTATGAGCGGGCCAAGAACCATGGCTAAGATAAATGAAAAGCCGATACTCCCGCCAATCATCGCCATCGCTTTACTCCGGTTTTCCTCCGACGTAAGGTCTGTAACCATGGCCATTAAAGTGCTGGCTATTGCTCCTGAGCCTTGCAAAGCGCGCCCTAGAACTAAACCTTGCATCGTCTCAGCAAGAGCACAAACAATACTGCCCAGAATAAACAACAAAAGACCGCCAATAATCACCGGTCGCCGCCCAATTCGATCCGATAACAGCCCAAAGGGAATTTGTAGAATCGCTTGGACTAACCCATAAGCACCTAGAGTCAACCCCAACAATAACGGACTGTAGTCTGAATACCCTCCCACTGAAATTGCGAGAACGGGTAGTACCATAAATAGCCCAAGCATTCTAAAAGCATAGAGG
>JACNKP010000073.1 GCA_014381985.1 SAR92 clade bacterium | reverse complement strand
CCTCTGGGACGCTCTCATGAGTGCAGGCAATGAACACAATATTCAACCGTTCGGCATAGAGGCACAGCGGATACTGCGACTTGAAAAAGGCCATATTATTATCGGTCAAGATACTGATGCAATGTCAAACCCGAATGAAGTACAGATGGGTTGGGCGGTGTCTCGAACTAAACCATTTTTCGTTGGCGGGCGAACTATCGCTGAATTAGAGAAAAAACCTAGCCTGCGTTGCTTAGTCGGTTTTGTGATCGATGATAGCAAGGTACCAATCCCACAAGAAAGTCACCTAGTCGTAGATAATGAACAGATGACAGGACGTGTCACCTCTTGCAACTTCTCTCCAACCCTAGGCAAAGCCATTGGCCTTGCCTATGTGCCCCCTCAAAAGAGCGACGCGGGAAGTGTTATCGAGATAAAATCATTGGGTGGCGTACGAGTACTTGCCAAGGTCGTAAATTTGCCCTTCTTCGATCCCGATAATGCGCGGCAGGAGCTATAGCCATGACGACACTAGATCCCACTAAGGGTATACGACGTAGTCAGCTTTATCGCCGGCATATCAATAATAGTGCGGTGTTTAAACAAATGGGCGCCCATTTCATTGTCAGTCACTATGACAATGGCAATTCTGAGAAAATCCAAGCGCGCTCTATGGCCATATGTGATTTATCAACGCTACCACGAACTGGCTTTAAAGGCGCCGGCTCTCCTAAATGGGCAGAGAGCCAAGGGCTAAAACTACCCAATAGTGCCAACATGGCTGCGATTCAACCTAACGGCTGTCTGGTGGCTAAATTATCCGATCAAGAATTGTTAATTCTTAGCGATATTTTTTCTGAAAGTCCTCAGGTGGCCACCCTGACAAAAAAGTCTACTCAGGATCATGCTGAGAATGACACTCAGACATACTTTTTACCTAGAGGTGACAGTCATTGTTGGCTCGCAGTAACTGGAGATCAGGCAGCTGAAATGTTCTCAAAAGTCTGTGGTGTAGATTTACGACCCCATAAGTTTGGACTTGGCCATATTGCCCAGACGTCAGTTGCCAAGACCAATGCCATCGTCATTCGCCAAGATCTAGGCCAAACACTCAGCTATTTTATTTTGTGCGATATAAGCGCCACAGAGTTTATGTGGGACTGTCTACTGGATGCCATGCAAGAATATGCCGGAAGCCCTGTGGGTATTCATGCATTAGAGCAACTAGTCGCTAGCCAATAAGTAACCATCTGGCTGCATAGAGCGCGTATCGAGTTTAGTTTTTTAACCTTGATTTTACGCTACACTAACCTAATGAAAAATAGTAAAAACATTGAAATAAGCGCACTGCGTGTATTCGCCGCTGTCGCTGAATCTGAAAGCTTAACTCAAGCCGCAGAAAGACTCGGCATCACTCAATCGGCCGTATCCCAAACGATCAAGCAACTAGAGATTCATTCTGAGTCTCAGTTAGTTGTGACTCGTTCCAGACCCATCAAACTGACTCCCAGCGGTCAAGTATTAAAGGGTTATGCAGAAAGCATAATCAATGATACTCGACGCATGCTGATCGATATACGCAAGGTATCCAAGGGAGGGAGCCTGCCACTAAGCGTGGGAATGATCGATTCTTTTTGTGATGTTGCTGGACTGCAATTTATGCAAAAAGTGAAACCTTTTACGTCAAAACTAGCACTGCGAACTGGGTTGGTATCACCACTAACGCAGGCATTATTAAACCGTGATCTCGATATGCTTGTGACCAGTGATCCGATTGATGAACATCCAGAATTACAACGTTATCCCATTCTTAGAGATCCCTTTGTGATGATTGTACCTGAACAGTTTGCGCAGTCAGGTAAGGTTAGCTACGAATGGCTCTCGAAGAACCTGCCCTTTGTGCACTATAACCGACAATCTCGTCTTGGCACACTGAGTGATCTAATTGCTAGACGTCTTAATATCGAACTTAATGTCAACTGTGAACTAGACAGTACACAAACACTTTTACGTTTTGTCCAATCGGGTCAGGGCTGGGGTTTTGCCACGGGTCTTTGCCTAGTACCTTATCCAAAGTTACTAGACGGGGTTGCTGTGATGCAGCTGGCCAATGGCGCCAACGCTCGATATTTGACATTAGTGTGCCGGAAAGATGAATTAGGTGATTGGCCGGAGAAAATTGCCAATATATGCCGATCCATCTACACGAAAGAAATTGTACCTAAAATGACCCCTATAGCACCTTGGCTCAATCAACAAGCCTACGCTATAAGTCAAATGCCGGCCATTTGAGTCAGTCATGAATAATTTAATTGCTGAAAATTTCCGTCAAGCGCTACTTGATCTAAGAACCCAGCTTACTGAGTTAGAAGCTATCTCCAGCGAGGCCACGAAACCTGTACAGTTGGATCAGTCTATGGTCGGGCGTCTTTCTCGCATGGATGCCATGCAAGGTGTCGAGATGGCCAAAGAGGCCTCACGCCGCCGCAAGCAACAACTAGCAAGAATACCCGTCGCACTAGAACGCATTGCTTCAGGACATTACGGACGCTGTACCCTATGTGATGAAGATATCGTCATCGGCAGGCTCCATATCGATCCAACCTACACTCGCTGTATCAGCTGTGCGGATCAACCCGTCTAACTGAGGCATGGGCTGGCCTAGATTATCCCCAGGCAAATGCGTTAAACCCCAGCTTAGGGCTGCAATACCGCGCTCCAGCATTGACTCTATTTCTTGCTCACCATATCCTACTCCGGCAAGCACCTCTCGAGTCGAATGACCATGAGCCTCGGTAGGCGTTACTGCAAAAATACGCGACGAAGTAGGTCGAATAGCATAGTGATCAATTTGAGTAACACAGTGGCCACTCGGATGATCAGCATAGACTGAGAAGGCAAAACTGCCACGATCTATGCCAACCTCGCCATCAGCAACGCGGCTGTACTGGTGTCTAAGTGTTTCAATTGAATGCGGTACTGCCGCGGCAACGTCGGCAGCATGCAGTTTCTGCATCCAGTTTGCAGCCGACAACTGCTGGAAAGCAACAGTGAGAAAGACCTGAATGTCAGCAGTGCTATTGATTCCCTGTAGTCCTGGTATTTTATCTAAGGTGTCTAAATCTTCTTCGCTCGCATCAAGAAAAATCCAGTCATCTGCGGTAGCATAAAAGTGCGACAGAGCATTATTACCCATCGCATCTCGCCCAGACGGCTCATTGAATTCTTCAAGACCTGCGTAATCAAAACAAAACGGCAACTGAGCCAAATTAGTGACGGCCGCCAATGAAGTGCGAGCACGACTTGGCTGCCCAGTTCTGGCCTTATGATAGATCGACAACGCCATACCCAACCCACCGGCAAAACCACAGTTCACATCTAGAGTACCTAAATGAGCGTGCTCTTCTGGCGTCTCACGGCCACCAAAGCGACTCATAATGCCGCTATTGGCTTGAACAATATCGTCATAGCCAATGTAATCACTTTTATGTCCTAATGACGGACCACCCAAACAATCAAGACGGCAGAACAATACCCCGGGGTTAATCTCCTGCAAGGTATCATGGTCTAGCCCAAGTGATTTCATTTGACGATCGGGAGCATTAATAACCACAAGGTCCACCGACCGAACCAAGCGATTAAAAACCTCACGTCCTTCTTCGGTATTAATATCTACTAGGGCGCTGCGCTTACCCATGTCTGACTGGAAAGTGAACAATGTTCCTATCAGCGGATCATACATTGGCTCAACGGGCTCTAACTTAGTAATCTGCGCCCCAAAACGCCCCAAAAATGCTGTTGAATGAGGGCCGGCAATGACATTAGTTAAATCTAATATCCGCAAACCGTCCAACCAGCCGGACTGCTCATGGGCGCTGCCATGGATTGGCGCTAATCGCGGCCTATAAGAATCAGTCAATGTTGCCAACGCCATATCAAAATTGACAAATTGTCGCGCCCTTGGCGCTAGCATCTGGCCGCCTGACTCTTCTAGCCAAGCAATCGGCCCAGGTTGTTTCATTAGGCCAAACTCTTCATCATCGACCTCTACAATAATACCGGCATCATTACAGTGCCTGCTGTTAACCCACTCTTTAGTCGTTCGATGTGGCGCCCCTGGGATTTGATTTTCACCAAAAATAGCGCCCCACTCACTTGAAGATTTAGTCAAAAAAATCAACTTCATCTTAGTCGAAATAATATCAGCCCATTTTTTAGGTAGAGGATAAACGCCGATCGCAGTCTCAGCATCCCATTCACTAACAGGCAGATGTAAGTTAGCAACATCGGGCAAGCCCTCAGCTAACAACTCTTCATAAAGACCCAGAGCATCTAGACAGCGCCGTGCATGCTTACGGTGCGACGGACAAACCACATAAAACATTCGGCCATCGGCACATTCATAAGTTCGGTAGAAGGGGTCTAAGTACTCCTGCAATTGATCGTAGCTCAAATCAAAAGCTATGTTGTTAGCACGTCGATGCTCAATTTCCTTTTCGCGCATGGTTTTGTAGCGCTCAGGTAGATCATCAATTTCGTAGGAGTTATAAGACAATCCTTCCATAATCGATGCAATCACGGGCACCTCGATATGATCGCCAAAACCTGACCGCTCTCGAGCCCCCAACGCCAAAACGACCGAACTCGCCGCTAACGTCGTGGTGTATGACGACGCCAAGGGCAATGGTGAAAAGCAAGGATTTAAACCCATTAGGACTCGGTTAAAACCCATATCTGTGTAGGCGCCAGCAGTGGCAGCCACAACGGCTTCAGTCGCCTTCCAATCACGGCGCAGTTCATCGTTACTCGCAAACCCAGGGATCGACAAAGTAATGAGTTCTGGACGTGCCAAGCGAAGAGCTTGAAAATCAATGCCCAGATTTTGCATGACCCCAGGTCGAAAAGACTCAATGACCACATCAGCCTTAGCGATCAAATCCATCGCTTGCACTAACCCAACGGGGCATTTCAAATCAAGAGTGAGGCACTGTTTGTTGCGATTTAAAATCGCATTTGCCTGATGTTTCCACTGCGGTCCAGTAGGGGGATCAACGTGTACCACCGTAGCCCCCAAGTCAGCCATAATCATGGCGACGGCTGGTCCTGCTATTTGCTGACCGAAGTCCACTACGGTGACGCCATTAAGAGGCAATTGAACTTTATTACTCATTCTGTCTTCCCATTTCGGCATGATTATTAATACCGAAGAATTACTCATTGATGTCTGTTTAAGGGCTTCTTAAAGCACCCGTCTAATGGGCGGCATATTAAGAATCAAGAACACCGAGCACCAGCAAAAAATACAACCCCTGAGGCATCAGTTTTTTTATCTCTAAGGAAAAAATAAATTGCTTGCAGGCCCTGCCATTACTGCTTTTATCAAGAGACATGATTTTTTTTATGACGAACAAATACTGGACTCAAAAAGCCGAGGTGAAGATAAAAACGTAAGTAAATTTAACTCAAAACAATATGATTTGTATCATTTTAAGAGTATAGTGATTTCACCGTTAATTTAAGACATTACGAGCCAGAGAGATTAGAAAAAGTCATAAATGACCAGAACGGCCACTTGTGACTTCATAAATAAATATTATCGGAGTAGTCATGTCAGCAAAAATAATTCTTCCTCAGACTTTACAGGTCGGCGCGGGTGCCAGTGCTGAGATCGGCAACATACTAAAGAGCATGGGCTTGCATCGACCACTCATTGTGACTGATAAAATTATGGTTCAACTCGGCTATATCAGTACTGTTAGAAAGCACTTAAATCAAGTTGGAATTAGATTCGAGGTGTTTGATGACACAGTTCCTGAGCCCACCGTTCGCTCCATACAAGCGGGAGTTGATAAAGTTCGCAGTGGCAACTTCGATGCAATTATAGCTTTGGGAGGTGGTAGCCCAATCGACAGTGCCAAAGCTATTGCCATACTCGGGACATACGGGGGCGAAATGCGCGACTACAAATTCCCTCGTATAGTAGACGAGCCAGGCTTACCTATTTTTGCTATCCCCACCACTGCGGGCACCGGTTCTGAGGTGACAAAATTCACCATCATTACCGATGAGACCACCGATGAGAAAATGTTGTGCTTAGGCACTGGATTCATGCCCATGGCTGCTCTAGTCGACTTCGAACTTTCCCTAAGCGTACCCGCACGGACAACAGCAGATACGGGTATTGATGCGTTGACTCACGCTATGGAATCCTATGTAAGCAAAAAAGCCAGCGCCTATACTGACACTCAGGCTATTACCGCTATGAAGTTAATTGGACCTAATCTACGCCGAGTATTCCATGATGGCAGTGATAGAGAAGCAAGAGAGCAGATGATGCTCGGGTCTACCTTGGCTGGAGTTGCATTTTCTAATGCCTCTGTAGCCCTAGTGCATGGCATGAGCAGACCCATAGGCGCGTTCTACCATGTGCCGCATGGCCTCTCCAATGCAATGTTGCTGCCTACGGTGACCGAATACTCTATTCCCGCTGCGGCAGAGCGCTATGCTGATTGCGCGCGCGCGATAGGTGCCGCTGATTCCAGCGACAACACCAAGCAGGCCAATCAAAAGCTGATGGAAGAACTATACGCCCTTAATGATGAGCTACAGGTGCCCACATTAGAAGATTTTGGTGTTGACCGTGAACACTTTTTTAGTAATCTTGAAACCATGGCCACTCAAGCCTTAGCGTCAGGATCGCCAAGCAATAATCCAAGAATTCCCGATGTGGGTGAGATGATCGAGCTGTACAAAAAACTTTGGTAACTAAAACAACGAATTCAACATCAATATTATGAGGAACGACAAAATGGCCACTATAGGACATTTAATTAACGGTCAATCAATTGAAGTAAACGAACGCACTCAAGATGTATTTAACCCATCCAATGGTGAAGTCAGCAAGCAGGTCGCCTTAGCGTCAAAGGCTACTGTGGAGTCGGCTATTGAAGCCGCTCAAGCAGCGTATCCAGCCTGGCGGAACACTCCCGCTATCAAACGCGCTAGAGTGATGTTTAAGTTTAAAGATTTACTCGAACAAAATGCCGATAAAATTTGCCAGCTAATAGGCGAAGAGCACGGAAAGATATCTCACGATGCCGCTGGCGAACTGCAGCGAGGTATTGAAAATGTAGAATACGCATGCTGCGCACCGGAGCTTCTAAAGGGAGAACACAGCAAAAATGTGGCTCCCAATATTGATTCCTGGAGTGAATTCCAGCCTCTAGGCGTAGTTGCAGGCATTACGCCATTTAACTTTCCTGCCATGGTGCCTTTATGGATGTATCCCATGGCAATCGTTTGCGGTAACTGCTTTATTTTAAAACCCTCAGAGCGCGACCCAAGCTCGACACTGTTTATTGCTTCGCTATTGAAGGAGGCAGGTTTGCCTGACGGTGTTATGAATGTAGTTAATGGCGACAAAGAGGCCGTAGATACTCTGCTCAATGACGAGCGCATCAAAGCCGTTAGTTTTGTTGGCTCTACTCCTATCGCAGAATACATATACACAACAGCCAATGCTAACGGCAAGCGTTGTCAGGCTCTGGGTGGCGCCAAAAATCACGCTATTGTGATGCCAGATGCTGATATGGATAACGCTGTTGCGCAACTACTTGGCGCTGCCTTTGGTTCTTCTGGTGAACGCTGCATGGCACTGTCAGTGGCGGTAGCCGTTGGTGATGCCGCGGCAGATCAACTGGTCAGCAAGATGAAAGAAGCGATGAAGACCTTAAAGATTGGCCCTTGCCACG
Organism: SAR92 clade bacterium; assembly: GCA_014381985.1. Lineage (GTDB taxonomy): Bacteria > Pseudomonadota > Gammaproteobacteria > Pseudomonadales > Porticoccaceae > HTCC2207. The sequence goes on along the minus strand of JACNKP010000073.1, from coordinate 17,446 downwards.
ATGCTGATAATGACTTTGGTCCAGTGATTACAAAGCAACATCAACAAAAGGTATTTGGTTATATCGACAGCGCCGAAGAACAGGGTGCAGACATCGTAGTTGACGGTCGTAATCCAACTATTGATGGTTATGAAAATGGCTTCTATGTTGGCGGTACATTGATCGACCGCGTTACCGCAGACATGGATAGCTATGATGCTGAAATCTTCGGCCCTGTACTACAGGTTGTTCGTGTTGATTCCATGCAGCAGGCAATGGATCTCATCGACGCACATGAATATGGCAATGGTACCTGTATCTTTACCCGTGATGGGGAGGCGGCAAGGTACTTCTCTGACCACATTCAGGTCGGTATGGTCGGTATTAATATCCCTCTTCCTGTACCTGTGGCTTATCACAGCTTTGGTGGATGGAAACGTTCACTATTTGGTGATTTACATGCCTATGGCCCTGATGGTGTTCGCTTTTACACCAAACGCAAGACCATTACTCAACGTTGGCCATCCGCTGGTGTTCGAGAAGGTGCCCAGTTCTCCATGCCGACACTAAGCTAAGACTGAGATAATCATGGCCACTAATGGGAGAGAAAAAGGTTCAGCGATTGCCAGAGTGATGGTGATCATTGAAGCTGTAGCCAAAGCTGAGCGACCTCTGTCACCAGCTGATCTCTCTATTCTCCTGGGTATACCAAAGCCAAGTATCCATCGTCTTCTCAATCAGCTAGAAGACGATAGTTTTGTGCAGACAAACATGCGCGGCTTAATTGTTCCCGGCAGTCGAATGCACGGTGTCGCCTGGGGTGTATTGCATAGCGAGCGTTTTAGCGCCGTTCGCAGAACTATTCTTGAGCAACTAACTGAGAAAATTGGTGAGACATGCGGTATCGCCATTCCCAATGGCAGTGAGATGGTCTATTACGATCGAGTGCAATCCGACTGGCCGCTGCAACTTAATCTGCAAGTGGGCAGCCATACACCGGTCTGGTGCACAGCTAGCGGTAAGCTATATCTTAGCTCCCTGCCCAAACAGCGGCGCCAGAAAATCATCAACCATTTACCCTTAAATCAGTATGCACGCAATACCATTGTGGATCCCGAGCATCTAGAAGAAAACCTTTTAGCGGTAAAGGCGAGCAATATCAGCACCGATAATGAAGAATTTGTCGATGGTATGGTCGGTTGTGCAGTACCTATTCTGGATAGCGAGCAAAGACTTTGTGCCTGCTTATTTATACATGCGCCTGTGGTTAGAAAAAGTCTCGACGAATTAATTAGTTATAGTGATATTCTACATACTGCTGCTACTGAATTGGGGTCATTGATTGACGGCCCCGACAGTACGTCGAGCTAAACATTAGAGATAATTACAATGAAAAAAAGACTTCCTCCTTTAAATTGGTTGCGCTCATTCGAGGCCTCCGCTCGTCACCTGAATTTTACTCAGGCTGCGGCGGAATTACACATGACTCAAGCCGCTATTAGTCAACAAATTAAAGGGCTCGAGGCTCAACTCGGCACATCCTTGTTTAAGCGCCTTCCCCGAGGATTAAAACTCACCGACGCAGGCCAATCCTATATTCCAGGGGTGCGTGAATCAATAGAACGTCTAGCCATGGTCACTGATGAGGTTTTCGGCAAAGAACGCAGTCGCACATTGACAGTTAAAGTTAATTTGGTGTTCTTTAACACTTGGTTAGCACCTAGGTTATCAAGTTTTAGAGAAGAGCACCCTGAAATAGGCTTGCGCTTTACCAGCAACAACTGGGTGGGTGATCTGGACAAAGACGCTGATGTGGAAATTCGCTACGGCAAAGGTATGTGGCCTGGTTATACCAGCAATCGACTGACATGGGATTTTCTATTTCCGGTATGCAGCCCCGAACTCGTCGGTGGTGATGTATCACCTGAAAATCCGCCCACAAAGCCAAAACAATTATCCGACCATACACTCCTACATGTCATGGGGTACGAAGAAGGCTGGGCTTTTTGGCTTAACCAATTTGGTTATCACAGTGTCGACCCCTCTCAAGGGATTCACTTTGACTCATCGATAACAATGATGGAAATGGCGGCACTCGGTCATGGCATCATGTTGGGTCGTACTTGCCTAGTAACCAATATATTAGAAAGTGGCAGGCTGGTTGCCCCGTTTGAGGAGTCAATCGCCTCATCTGAAGCTTTCTTTCTAGCCACACCTGTGAACCAATATAGTCACCCTCATGTTGAGGCTTTTCGCTATTGGTTAATCAGTCAAGCTGAAGGTGATGCAGTCTCGGCCGAGTAAAATATAAAGATGACTCTCATTTAATCGCCTGCACCCGCTCTAGAGCTTTCCGTGGATTCAACCAGTATTCTGGCAACCAAATCATCAAGGGTTTGCCATAGAGCCTCGTCTATCTCGATACCATGCTCTACTGAAGCCTGGTAACAGGCCAGCATTTCTGACGTAGAATAGGTTTCAATTAAGGTCCCGAACTCTAGATGCCCCGCGTATTGCCGTTTAATAATCTCTAAATCTGCACCGCAAAAAACTCTTAACGATTGCGGCTCAAGCACTTCAGTAACAGTAAACGTCTCATACTCAGGAAGTTCGGCACCTTCGGTAATAGACACTTTGACGCAGTAATCCAACTGTCGCCAATAAGCGACAAATGCGTAGTTGCGCTGCGCAGCTTTTACCAGTTGCTGTATAATAAATGTCCGGTTATAACAGTTAATAAGCTCTAAGCCTGCACTAAAACCTGGCGTTACATGGGTTCTAATCAGATCAATCGCCTCACTGCCGCACAGTAAAATAGATGTACCCTTGCCATCCAACACAGAATTATGTGCATCTTCTTGCACTAGATCGGCATGAATAGGCGCTGTGGTATTTAAATAGTCCAACGCCGCCTCCAAGCGCGAAAAACCATCAAAACCATGCGTCTCTAGCCAGACTACCATATCCGCAGCGTTGTGATAGTCGCCGGGCTGGAACCCCAAACCTTCAAATGCCTTCTTTAACGAAGCCATTAATTCATTCTTAGATACTTTCATGATGCTTAACGAGATGCCAATACTGGTTTGATAGGGAACTGCCAGTCATCAACCAAGGGTTTACCAAAATCGCTGATCAGCGGAGCACCCTGGAACATAGTATTACGTACCCAGAGACGTGAGCGCGGGTCAAATTTACTGACCCCAAAAAATGATAACTTGCAGCGTAGTAAATGAATTGGCAGCACGTCTGCATGCACCAGATTCTCTCGAATATCACCGTAATGACTCTGGGCCATGGTTTGAATACGGGCAACGATTCCACTATACGCCGGGTTCTGCATTATAAAATGCGCGACATTCTGTTGCCCACGAGCTTGATTGTAGCTATCGATCTGGTCGTAACATTCACGTACTAGGCGACCAACCGCCAAAGACATCTCTTTCTCCATACCCATATCAATGTTGGTTTGACCCAGACGTGGCTCCATTTTTTCTTGAGAGCGATACCAAAATACCCCCATAGACTCGTGCTTACTAAAGTCTATGGCAAGCGCCCACTCATATTTATCTTCAATAATCTCTATCAGATCTGCGACCGGCATTTCAGGCGTTATCTGATGAGATTCCTCTACCCCCATCTGCTCTTCGAAGCCATCAACTAGTTCGGGATAAAGCTCAATCAACAGGGTATTGATAACCTCTTGAGTTTCTATATGCCAGTGTTGCTCGGCATACTGAGTAAGAGAGGACCACACATACTGGTTACTCGCCAGTACTGCGCCCTGCTCTTCTAGCCATAAGTGCAGTAACTGTAGCTCTTCCCTCAGTAGTAAATTTGCGTTATTTTGCCGCTCATCAGCGGTGACAATTTCACCTAAATGCTGAATAACTCGCTGAGTCGCAACATCCAAACGCGCAAGAGTGGCTTCATCAACACCAGATTCACTGGCGGCAACAACAGTGGCCAATGCGGTTTCACGCATTTCAATCCACTGATTGATTAACAGCGGATGATTAATTAAAAACGGCGCCATACCCAGACCCGTAGAATTACCAATACCTATATAGCGCTTAATATCTTCATGCAGAAAAACTGCACTGTTTGGCGCGCGCTGCGCGGCCAGATAATCGGCCTGCTGCATGCTAAAGTGGCGCAACATATAACAGGTGAACATCTCTGCAGCAAAGGGTCGGGCAAAGTCGCGGTGCTTAGTACGGACCTTCTCCCAATCCGCCATGCCCAACTTCCCGCTACCATAGGCTGCAGTAGTACGATACAGATAACCCACTTCGGCAATCACATCAACATTCGGTTGATGGCCATTGGCCAACTCATTAACGACATACTCAAAGGTGCGTGCACTGCGGTTAGCGCGAGATAGAACCAGGACCCTCGAGTCAACTCGCCCTGCTTCCTGCTTGGGTACATTGTTACGTAAAAAGTCGAGTTGTTCGGTATCCACTGTGCCCTCGCAGAGGGCCATAGTCAGGTCCCACTGGTCGGCAATAACTCGATCATTGCGATTTTCTGGGTCTAAATAATGAGAGAACAGCACATAGCTAAAAGTGCCGTAGTTAGCCTCGATTTGATAGACCACAGTACCATAACCCTGCTCGTCAAGATCAAATACAGAGCTACTGATCTGCCAGTTTTCCACCACCATGCGCCGAACCAGCGTGCGCATAAAGCTCAACCTCGATTGATGAAAACTGCCAAGACGCTCCAACTGCATAACCTGACTGGCAGGCCGCATCGGCAATGGCGTCAAGCCATCAGAGTTGTCGATCTTGTGAGTGAGGTTATGCATGAATTTTCGCCATCTAGCCAATTTAGCCCAGCTACAAATTAAGTATATAGAACCTAAGCTTACCGAAGCGTTACGTTTTTTCTATTACTATGGTTCAGTATTATCGCGACTTCTTAATAAGTCAATTTCCTAGGAGTCTAGCAGACTTCCTGAGAATGATTTTTCAAAAAACGACAACCAGTTTTCACCCATAACCTTGGCGATGTTGTCATCGCTAAAGCCTTGCTCTTCAAGACCCTTGGCGACAATGTTGAGGTCTTTGGTGCCGCTAAACCAGCTTGGCTGGTCAGGCCAATCCGGCTTTTCAGCCGAACCCTCACCGTGATCAACCCCCGTTGTCCAGCGTCCGCTACGCATCCATTCTAGGACTTTATAATCCCAGTTAAGACACAGGTCAGAGCCTATTCCAACGCGGTCAATACCAATCATTTCAACGGTCTGGCCAATCATTTGGCAGAACTCTTCAAGGGTACAGTCGGGGCCATTTTTTAGATGAAATGGATACATACTAAAACCTAGCATCCCCTCTGACTCTCCAATAGCACGAATGACGGCATCAGACTTATTGCGTAATGCGGCATGAAAGAAACTTGGGTTGGCGTGAGTAATGGCGATAGGACGCTCTGATAGTTCAATAGTTTCTAGGGTTGATTTTTCTGCGCTATGAGACATATCAATCACCATGCCTACTCGGTTCATTTCTTTAATCACTTGCTTGCCAAATCGGGTAACACCGCCGTCTTTCTCTTCATAGCAACCGGTCGCCAACAGACTCTGATTGTTGTAGGTTAACTGCATAATACGCACGCCTAACTGATGGAGAATTTCCACCATTTTGACGTCATCCTCAATGGGCGAACAGTTTTGGAAACCAAAAACAATACCGACCTTACCCAACCGCTTAGCCTCGAGAATATCCCTAGCTTGCCGAACCGGCATGATGAGATCGCCATGATTGATGAAATGACGGTTCCAGGTGCCTATGTTTTCTAGGGTTTCACGGATGTTTTCCCAGTAAGCAATAGTTACGTGAATACAATGCACACCACTTAGCTGCGCGTCTTCAAATAACTGACGATTCCAGTTGACGTACTGTAATCCATCGATCATGAGCATATCTTTGTGCATTAAAATCTCCTTAACGCCCAGCCAACTTAAATCTAATACGGCTTGCTGTAATTAGTTTTGATAATGGTATAGAAGTCACGCGCATACTGACCCTGTTCTCTTGGGCCATAGCTGGATGATTTACGGCCACCAAATGGCACGTGGTAATCAGTGCCTGCCGTGGGTAAATTAACCATCACACAACCCGACTTGGAATGGCGCTTGAAATGACTCGCATGCTTCAGAGAAGCCGTCATGATCCCTGACGTCAAACCAAAATCAGAGTCATTGGAGACCTCTAAAGCCTCTTCATAGCTATCGACTTTGATCACACAGGCAAGAGGTCCAAACACCTCGTCCCGGTTAATTTGCATTTTATTATTGGTATTAATGAAGAGTGCTGGAGACATAAAGTAACCTTCGGTCTCAAGCTCTAATTTTTCACCGCCCTGAACTAATTCAGCACCTTCTTGTTTAGCTAATTCTACGTATTTAAGGTTTTGTAATAGCTGCCGCTCGTCAACGACCGCGCCTATATGCACCCCTGGAGTCATCGCGTTGCCCACGACCAACTTGTCCATGGCCTCAGTCATTTTGGTTACAAATGCATCATGTATACCTGACTCAACAATGATACGTGAGGACGCCGTACACTTTTGTCCTGTACCAAAATAAGCCCCTGCTACGGCGCAATCCACTGCAGATTGAAGATCGGCGTCATTCAGCACTACAAGTGCATTTTTACTGCCCATTTCAAGCTGTATTCGCGACATATTTTCGATACAATTACGAGCAATATGCCGACCCACATCAACCGAGCCTGTGAAGGTAATTGCATCAACTCCGGCTGAACTAGTCAGTTTTTCGCCTACCTCACGACCCGAACCCATCACCAAATTAAAAGCGCCGGCAGGCAAACCACTGCGACTAATTATCTCCGCTAAAATCCAGGCACTAGCGGGTACAAGTTCCGCGGGTTTGAGCACAACGCAGTTACCATAGGCCAGTGCTGGAGCAACTTTCCATGCAGCAACAGCCATCGGAAAATTCCAAGGCGTAATAATTCCAACCACGCCCAATGGTTCGCGATGCACTTCGACATCGACTCCTGGCCGAACTGAGGCCGTGTTCTCACCCATCAAGCGCAACACCTCAGCACCGTAATATTGGAAAAACTGGCCTGACCTGCCCACCTCACCAATACCTTCAGCAAGGGTTTTACCCTCTTCACGCGCCAAAATGGCACCAATCTCCTCTTTGCGCTCAATAAGCTCATTACCGATCATATCCAAGATCGTTTTTCGTACTTCAAGAGCACTCTGAGACCAGCCGGTGAAGGCTTCATTCGCTGCAGTAATAGCAGAAACACAGTCATCTTCGTTGGCCTTTGAATACAGACCTACCACATCACTAATATCCGAAGGATTCAGGTTCGTAGTGACGCTCTGGCCCTCGAGCCACTGACCGTTAATATAGTTACGATAAACTTCACCGCTCATCTTCTTCCCCTTGAGTAAATATAAACTGAGTAACCAAGTCTGGTTATTAGACCTGTATATTAACGTGTTCAAATAATAAATCTATTTACAAATTTATATAGATATATAAACTTAGCTAATATATAAAATTTTGAAGATTACATACTGTCCCAACATCAAGACTAATGATAAGGCCGCGTTCATGAAATACCTTAATATCACCCTTAAGCATCTTCGAACGTTTGTGATTGTGGCCCGTTATGGCAGTTTCAATCGAGCCGCCGAGGAGCTCTCTAGAACCCAGCCGGCAATAACGTTAGCAATTAAGCAGCTGGAAGAGTTTATCGGCTTAAAACTTCTGGATAGAACAACTCGACGCGTCACTCCTACGGCAGAAGGCGAAAACTTTATTCCTATAGCCGAACGCTTAGTCCGGGACTTCGACACGGCTATTTCAGATCTCAAGGCCACAGCTGAGCGACGAGTGGGCAATATTAGTATGGCGATAGTTCCATCGGTGGCAACGAACTTACTCCCTCCGATTATAAAAACCTTTTCGGCCAATTTCCCTGGAATAAATCTGCTCTTAAATGATGACACGTCCAGAGGGGTGCAGCAAAAGGTCGAACGCAATGAGGTAGACTTTGGTATTGGCAGTGTCTGGCAACAAAATAAACTTCTGAATTTTCGACCCTTATTTGGCGATAATTTAGAGTTAGTCTGCCACCGTGATCATTATTTAGCTGCTAGCAATGATCCAATTCACTGGAATCAACTGGATAACGAGACGTTCTTAGACACTGGTATTACCAAAACCATGCGCTCAAGGCAGTCATTAGGTCCATCTAAGTTTGATTTTCCAAATATAACCACCCTGATCGCCATGCTTAAGTCCAACTTAGGCGTAAGTATACTGCCATCACTGGCCATCCCAAGAGAAACTGGCGAACTAGTATCTAGGCTTTTGATGCCGGCCGAGAAACGAGAGATATGTTTGATTACCCGAAATGAGTGGACCCTATCGCCAGCCGCCGATGCAATGATTGAAACCGTGATTGCTGAGATGCCCAACCAAATTATGCGACTGGGACTATCCACTCCCAGAGGAGTCACCTCAAACTAATTTTGCCCATCCAGCGAAAAATGCTTATTGGCTAGTCTGGCAAAACTCTACGCATTTAGCATGAACTGTCTGTTTCACTGAAATACCCTCAAGAGCGTGCCTCTCTCGATTGGCGTACCGTCGATTACCCGGTATATGCGCGCCCTCCATTCTACCCAACAGTTGCAAGAAAGATTCTGAATGCTTTAGCCAGTTATCAGCATCACCAAAGCGATTAGGATCGATGGCAAGCATAAACTCACCACCATTGGGTGGACCCCCATCATTGTTATCATTCTTCTGAGCTTCAAAGCTAAAATCTTGACCCGTGAGACCTGCGACTAAAAGCTCTATCATCATGGCAATGGTTGAACCTTTGTGACCCCCAAATGGAAGTAAAGCCCCACCATTAATGATTTTGTCAGCATCAGTGGTCGGTACCCCATCAGCATCGACTCCAGTCCCTAACGGCACCGGATGGCCATCACGCGCAGCGATCATCACCTCACCACGCGCCATTGACGCTGATGCCTGGTCAAACACAAGTGGCGGTTGATCACCTCGAGGCCAGCCAAAGCACATTGGATTTGTACCAAATAGCGGCTCCTTAGCTCCAGCAGGAACTACAGCTGGTTTATATGTCGTAAAAGCCATCGCCGCCAATCCGGCTTCTGCGATAGGCTCAACTTCCACCCACAGAGCAGCAAAGTGATGCACATTAACTAACGCCATGGCTGCTATACCATTCTCTCTGGCAGCTTCAATCAACGCCTCTCGACCCATTTCCAAGGCCAGTGGCGCATAACCGTGATCTCCATCAACTTTGACAACGCCTGGGGATATACGCGTGACTGTCGGTTTAGCCTTGCCATTCACCTTGCCACTGCGCAGAGATGCGACATACCCAGGCATACGGAATAATCCGTGCGCTGCACAGCCATCGAGCTCCGCAGCAGAAATCGTTCTACCTACCGCAGCAGCATTTTCTTTATCACAGCCATTCGATTCAAGCGCCAGCTCAACGATTGATTGAATTTCTTGTTGAGACATCCTTACATCAGTCACTTTACATCTCCTCGCCTTGCTTATTTTTACGGCTACTAATTAAATGGGGTATCGGCCTAACACTGGGCCTAGGGAATCTTTAAGCGGACCTAAATAATCTTCAAAATTCCTCCATTGCTCAACACCACTCTGATAAATCGGCTGGCGTACCTGCTCTGAACTTGGCGTTCGCACTGAGCGCTCATTTTCATGAAAACTAATACAGCTCTCTTCAAAGTCTAGTCCACAGTAGTCAAGTATGCGTCTCACCTGAGTATCAAGGTCCGCAACAACATCCTCATATTGAACGCGTAACACTTTCCCCGGAAATACTTTATCCCAGTGATCCATAAGCTCAACATAATCTTTGTAATAAGTGCCTACTTCCTCTAGGCCATAGGTAAACTCTTGACCTTCAGCGAACAACTGCTTAAATCCACTAAAGCAGCAACCCATGGGGTGCCTGCGTGCATCAATAATCTTGGCATTGGGCAACATCAGGCGGATTAATCCAATATGTCTAAAATTATTCGGCATTTTATCAATGAAAAATGGCGCTGAGCCACGATGAATGCGTGTTTCTTTAATAAATGTCTCACCAAACTCTGCAAAGCTCTGGGGCTCTAATGTTGTTAGTACCGTCGGATAATGGTTCGTCATGCTCATTCGCTCGCCACGACGTAATTTTTGCGCCAAGGAGAGCATGTTAGGTAACTCCATGGTTCCATCAACCTGACTGTGCGATGCAAGAATTTGTTCAAGTAATGTCGATCCCGCTCTGGGCAGCCCAACAATAAAAATGGGGTCCGGCGCATCGTGACCTGTGTCTGAATGACGAGCTACAAACGCATCATCAAAAACGTCCGCCTGAGCCTGAAACTCATCAGTTAATTCGTTGGACTTGTAACGACTTTGAGCCTTTTTATAAGCATTTCCTCGCTCATAGTGCTCAAACGATTTCTCAAAAAGGCCCTTATCTTCGTAAGCCTTACCCAAGGCAAAATTGATATACACACGGCTCATATGCGAGATACCAAGATTGTTTTTCTGGGCCTCCATAATAGCGATCTCTTCTTCGCTAAAACTAAAAAGTTTGAGATTGGCCAAAGAATAATAGGCTTCGCCATGGCCCTGATACTTTTTAATCGCCCTGCGATAAGAGTCAATTGCCTCATCGGTCTGACCTGTCGTTTTTAAGACAGTACCACGCGATGTGAGTGTTACAGGGTCTTCAGGAATGATCTTCAAAATAGAATCAAAGGCCTCTAAGGCAGTGGCATAATCGCCAGACTGCATAGACTCAACCGCAAAAACCGACTGAAACTGCGGGTTTTTCGGATCTTTTGCCAATAGAAGTTTGGCTTGGGCCAAAGCTTCTTCATATTTATGCCTTTTTCTGAGCACCTGAATATAGTCGATCCGCACCTGTATGCTATCTGGAGAAAATGCAATGGCACTCTCTAACAAGAATTCTGCATCTTCTAATACGCCGAGTCGGTTTCCAATATCCGCCAGCAGACGCATACCTTCAATATGTCGAGGTACTTTCTGCATAAATCCTTTGCAGAGCTCCTCTGCCTTGACTAGCTTGCCATGAGCAATGAGATCCATAACCACAACAAGCACTTTTGGCAGTGCCTCTAGAGACTCCAGTTGCCGCCTGAGCGGACCAGTACCTGACTCTCTGCCGGTCGCTGAAAGAATGTCTATCTGTGCTCGAAAGCTTGCGAACAGGGCAGGATTGATCTGTATAGCCCGGCTATAAGCATTAAGCGCAGCGTCTGCATTATTCATCGCCCTGTAAACATGGCCTGTTTCTTGATGACCGCGACTATGATCAGGCGCTAAGGTCTTTAACTTATCTAGATTACTCAAAGCAGCAGAATATTTTTTCAAATAGCGCTGACAGACTGCAAGCATGTAAAACACTTCATCATGGTCTGAACCTGCTGAGACTATGTCCAATAGCTGTTGTTCAGCCTTGGTGAAATCACCAGCCCGCAAAAGAGCCTTAATCTCCTCCATCAACTCTTTATTGACAATGTCATCTGATCGCGATTTGTTGTCCAATTTTTTCTCCGTATAAAAATAATGCCCCTCGAAAGGGGCATTATGATCTAGCTTTTTTAACTACTTTACAATGTTTAGAAGTTGTAAGTCATACGCACACCCATAGTACGGGGTCTTGCATATGAAACACGCTCTCTATCATTGATGTAGTTCCGCGCTAATTCAGCACGCTCATCTGTGAGGTTATCAATATATAGCTCTGCTCCCCAAGTGTCACTAGTCACACCCGCTGTAAGACCCATCAAGGTCCAACCCGCTATACGGTCACGGTTGATTCTAATGATATCACTGTAAGAAGAAGCTGAATGAGCAAGGTGCGGCATAATGTGTGCGGTCAGACCAGAGTCTGTCGTCCACTCATAACGCGCTTGCAGATTCGCTTGACGCTCAGGAGCGAAAGCCAAGGAATCACCTGCCACAACATCTTTAGACGTGGTTAGAGTTTTGGTTATCTCGGTATCAAGAATCGACAAACCAGCGCTGATTGTTAAACCTTCTATGCTCTCAGGCGCCCAAATCAAGTCAGCCTCTAGGCCAGTAACTTCGGCATCTGCAGCGTTATCAGAGAAGAACAAGTTAGCAATACTTGGATCGAAAATAGTGGTTTGTAAGCCGTCAATCTGAGCCATAAACACACTACCGTTGAAACGCATACGTCCGTCCATCATGTCAGCCTTCCAGCCAAACTCATAGTTCATCATCTCGTCCGTGTCGAACTGATAAGGAACGGTGTAAAGACCGTCTTTACTAGTATAACCACCGGGACGGTTTAAGAATCCAGCTCGGAAACCTTCAGACACTGTTGCATAAAGCAGCATGTCTTCAGTTGGTGTGTAAGACGCTGTGAACTTAAAGATCGTTCCATCGGCTGTAGCTTTATCGATACCTGAGGTAGGGTTGTCTCCACCGTAAAGTGTCGCAATGTTAGTACCAAAGACCTGAGCATCCACACAAGATGGGTTCGTGCTACCACAGAAGTTGTAGAACGAGCCTGCAGCACTACCGTCGAAGTCAATCTCGATATCGTAGTAACGTGCCCCTAAGGTTACAGAAAGATCATCACTAATGTCATAGCTCAACTCGCCGAACACACCCATTTGCTCATCAGTACGCTCAATATCGTTACGGAAGATCTCACCTGGTGCATAAGGTTCATTGGATGAAAGGTATCCATCACTATATGAGTAGTTAGGACTTGCGAAACCTGGGCCAGACCCTGCTCCACCCCAACCTTGAGCCTTGATACTGCCAGGATAAGTAAAGCTCACTCGTTCTTGAAGAGTAGTTTCACTAAAGAAGGCACCGGCAGTCAGACGTGTACGCTTGTCTTGGTCGGTTGTGATGCGAATCTCATGTGTTGATACTTCAGTTTCTGAGTGGCTAGGTGCTGACATGTTTGGCTCGTAACAGGTGCCTGTTCCGTCGCCATAAGTCACCGAATAGTCACACACGTAGTAAGGCAGATACTGGCCTACAAACATATAATCTGAATAACCAATATTTTGATCAGCAGTACGCTCTGTGTAAGCACCGGTATAAACAACGTCTAATCCAGCAACACGACCTGTCAGGGTCCAGCTTGTATTATCAAACTCATCTTGTAAAGAATCATCAATATAGCTTTGGATCTCAAGGTCACCTAAATTAGGGTCAGCAAAGAAAACGCCGTCAGCTTCAAGCTCTTGAGTCGTGTGCGACAGTAAAAGTTCCCAATCATCGCTCAAACTAATCAAAGCGCTTAATCGAGCACCGGTATACTTAGATTGGTTAAAATCTTCTTCTAAAAGATCCGTATTATCCGCAGCAATAAAAGTAACACCAGGCATATCAACATAACCATTGCCATCCGCATCAACTCCACCACCCTGGAAACCCGTACGAGCTGCGCTCACAGGCACACCATTTGTACGCACGAATCCTTCGACTCGGAAACGGGCACTTTCTTCTAGCGTTCGCGTTCCATGGACGTTATCGATATAACCGCCCTTATCATCGCTATAAACAACACCACGTAATGTGACCTTGTCACTTACTGGCAAGTTGTACATAGCTTCGAAGTTGTTGCTAGTTCCGCCTGAGTTAGTTTGCGAAAAGCCCATCTTCAGCTTACCGTATGCTTCAGAAGGATCAGGCTTGTTAGTAATTAAACGAACAGTACCTGCCTGCGAGCTAGAACCAAACAATGTCCCCTGTGGTCCAGCTAGAACCTCAACACGACTTAAGTCAGCTGCATAAACGTCAAGATTACGGCCAGGCTGTGCCAATGGCTGCTCATCTAGATAAAATGCAACGTTAGGTGCAAGACCTGCAACACCAGCAATAGAAATAGCCGGAGTGGTAGAGGCTACACCACGAATATAAATAGTATTTTGACCTGGTCCACTACCACCAGCTGTTACACCCGGTAGTTGGATAAGGTAATCTTCAAAATTTGAAATACCCATTTGGTCAAGTTTTTCTGACGTTATTGCAGAAACGGCAATTGGAATATCTTGTGTACTTGCTGAAGTTTTTGTCGCTGTTACGATAACTTCTTCGATCTGAGCTGCCGCCAAACTTGCGCCTGTAGCTGCGAAGCCGGCTGCGATAACTGATACTACCGCACGGTTTACTTTAGTCTTGCGAAACATATGTTTCTCCCCAATGTAGAATTAAAATTCAACGTCACACGTGATCTAAATAGCACTGATTGCGCTAACGCTATCACTATACAGTTTATTTTATATTTCTTATAGCGCACCCAACACTGCACGTATTAGATGAACGCACACTGATGGTCGCTCAGTAATAGGCTGGATACAAATTAAAAAAGCATATACATTAATAAATATTTATTATAAATACGTAAGTAAATTGATCCACGCAACAGCATAACTGCCACAAAATGCCTGTTTATAGAGGATACAAGGTGATAGCTAACAAGTTAAAATCCATAAGTAAAAATTATAAGCCTGCTACTTGAACTCTTTTTCTGTTACGCGAGTTCGATTTTTCCCGGGGAGATAACAATCCTTTTACTCTTATAAAGGGTCCCTAAAGCTTGTTTGTATTTTTTCTTGGACACTTTAAAAGCACGGTGTATAGCATCTGGGTCACTCTTATCAGTCAATGTGGACTGCCCCCCCTGGTCCGTTAAATGCCGAATGATTTGCTCAGACAAGTCATAATCACCTTGTAATGTAGCTTGTGATATTAATAAATCAACTTTTCCATCACTACGAATCGTCTTAACAAACCCGGGAAGTCGCTCGCCAATTTTTAATGGTCGATAAGCATCAGCGCGAAAAAGAAGCCCAAGATATTTGCCATCAATGATGGCTTTGTAGCCTAAATCTGTTCGCCCAGCAATTTGTAAATTAACGGCCTGACCCGACTTTAACCAGACGGGGGTTTCATCTAGATGATGGTTTAACTTTGTTGACGCGGCGATACGATCTGACTGTTGATCATGATAGACATAGACAACGTAGGAATACCCTACTTCCATTGGTTTTTGCTGCTCGTTATAGGGAACCAATAAATCTTTGGGTAAGCCCCAATCCATAAACGCGCCAGCATGGTTTATATCAACGACCGTCAGCATCTCGCAACTACCCACCTCAACTTTTGGCGTCTCTGTGGTCGCAATCAACAAATCGTCTGAGTCAAAATACAAGAAGACGCTAATCCAGTCACCTACTTCACACCCCTCTGGCACATAGCGTTTTGGTAGTAAAATAGAATCTAGGTCATCGCCGTCTAAATAAACGCCAAAATCGACCTGTTTAACAACTTGAAGTTGATTGAATGTACCGACTGTTACCATTTTATTATGCCAATTAAAGATTTATTGAGTATGATTTTCTGCACTCGTCAATTATACAGGACTTATGCAAAGCAGAGCACAGAAACAAGCTACCCCAGCGAACAATTTAGTTTATGCTCCGTCGTTACAACCAATACCTAGACAAAAAAATCAGAACAAGGACAATCCGATCAACATTATTTCGCATAAAGACTTTAGAAACGTCTGGATACTTAGCATTAGTTGCGCATTGGCCGGATCAACCATGCCACTAATGGTTTTGGCCGGCACCCTGATTGGCGCGCAATTAGCGCCCTCAGCAGCGTGGGCTACAGCGCCCATAGCCTTAATGATAACGGGTACCGCCATTAGCGTGGTCCCAGTAACTCAGCTAATGCGTAAATTGGGCAGAAAGAGAGGGATGCTCACCTGTATGGCTGTTGGCATACTGGGGTGTATATTAGCCATAGCGGCATTGCAAACAAAAAGCTTCGTGCTTTTTTGCACAGCCTCTTTTGTTTTAGGCTCTCTAAGTGCCGCTTTAATGCAAGGCAGGTTCGCGGCGATGGAGTCGGTGAGTATGCAGCATCACGCTTCCGCCACGTCAATGGTAATGGGTGGTGGCATTGTCGCTGCCTTCATCGGCCCTGAGCTAGCCATTTTAGGAAGAGAGATGTCTTCCATTACCTACCAAGGCTCTTTTTTACTAGCCATCGGATGCATAGTTGCTGCAGGCATTGTGTTGAGCTTTTACAGCCCCGCACCCATTGCATCAAATCCCATAGCACAAAAGCAGACGCCAACAATCAATTTGCTGCGCAGACCCTCTTTTGCGCTGGCACTAGCCAGTGGCGTCATTGCCTATACGGTTATGTCATTTGTGATGACAGGCACACCCATCAGCATGCACCATTTCCATGGTCATTCGCTCCTTGATACTAAATGGGTTATCCAAAGCCATATTGCTGCTATGTTTGTGCCTTCATTTATCGCACCACTATTGTTTCGCCAGTTTGGCATTAGAGCAATGATGTTTATCGGGTTGGCCTGCTATTGCGCCACTATCGCCATTGGGTTTTCAGATACGAGTGTTACCGGCTTCTGGTTGCAGTTAGTGTTACTTGGCATAGGTTGGAACTTTTTGTTTCTTGCCGGCACCACATTATTGCCCAGCACGCATCTTGACAATGACCGCCACAAGGCCCAAGCCATTAATGATTCGACGGTTTTTTCATGTCAGGCGATAGCAGCACTGGCTGCCGGCTGGGCTATAAATATAATTACCTGGCAACAGATGCTACTGGGCTGTCTTATTCCCATCACAATCATGCTGGGCTTTATGATATGGGAGGGAGCGCGCACAGCGAAACCAGACTCTAAGGCTGCCTAGCCGTGATAGATACATCCACTGGTACAGGTCTCTTTTATCTCAATAGCGCTTAATAGAGGTAGTCGGGGCTTTAGGTTATCCCATATCCAAATAGCTAAGTTTTCACTGGTAGGGTTCTCTAAACCCATGACATCATTTAGATAATGATGATCAAGTTGTTCATAGATAGGCGCAAAAGCCACCTTGATATCGCCAAAATCCATTATCCACCCTGTTTGCTCTCCAACAGGACCATCGACATGGATTGCCACCTGAAAGGAATGGCCGTGCAGCCGGGCACATTTGTGCCCTTCTGGGACATTTGGAAGTCGGTGGGCAGCCTCAATACTAAATTCTTTATAAATCTTCATTTTTGTTCAATAAAATAACGTGAATTAGGCCGTTATATTAGGGCTGTGAAGCTGATATGTATATAGGCTCAGAAAATGTTTGACAGTCACCCCCAGTTCGGTAGAATGCGTCGCTCTCTCAGGGGGTGGTTAGCTCAGCTGGTAGAGCATCGCCCTTACAAGGCGAGGGTCACAGGTTCAATCCCTGTACCACCCACCATTAGAGAATATGCTTTCACGGACCGGTAGTTCAGCTGGTTAGAATGCCGGCCTGTCACGCCGGAGGTCGCGGGTTCGAGTCCCGTCCGGTCCGCCATAAGCATCTAATAAGCCTCTGTTTTTACAGAGGTTTTTTG
>JACNKP010000046.1 GCA_014381985.1 SAR92 clade bacterium | reverse complement strand
AGTAAATCTGGCGCTCAAGATGCACACGAAGCGATTCGCCCTTCGAACGTAGATTGAGCGCCGGGTAGCCTTGGCGAGATGGACTTTGATGCGCAAAGACTTTATCAGTTGATATGGCAGCAATTCGTTGCATGCCGGATGACTAATGCAGAGTTCGCCTCAACGACGATTGCTGTCGGTGCGGGAGACTATGAGCTTACGGTTAAGGGCAGGGTTACACGGTTTGATGGCCACCTTGCGGTGATGCCCGCCAATCGAAAAGGTGATGATGATATTGAGCTGCCTGATCTCCAGTAAGTCGATCCTATGAATATGTTAGCGCTGATTCCGCAGCAACATTTTACCAAGCCAACGGCTCGTTTTTCTGAGGCAGCATTGGTGCGAGAATTAGAAAAGCGCGGTGTAGGAAGACCTTCGACCTATGCATCGATTATATCGACTATCCAAGATCGTGGTTACGTCAGGATCGAAAACAAACGAATTTTTGCAGAAAAAATTGGCGACATTGTGGCGGATCGCCTGTCAGAGAGTTTTACCGATTTGATGGACTATGGCTTTACAGCGTCCATGGAGGAACAGCTCGACCAGGTTGCTGAAGGAAAATTGAAGTGGAAGAGCCTGCTCAATCGCTTTTATAAGGACTTTAGTGTAAAGGTGTTGTCTGCTAAGGACTCTGAAGGGGGAATGCGCCCTAACAAACCATCTGAAACAGAGATTGAGTGTAAACAGTGCGATCGCCCGATGATGATTCGGACTGCTGGAACGGGTGTATTTATGAGTTGTTCTGGATATGCTTTGCCGCCGAAGGAACGCTGTAAGCACACGGTTAATCTGACTGCGGGTGATGAAGCAGTCAATATCGAAGAGGATGATGAGGCTGAATCAAAGTCTTTACTCCACAAACATCGATGTAAACTCTGTAATACTTCAATGGACAGTTATCTAATAGATGAAACGCGTAAGCTCCATGTTTGTGGCAACAATCCAGATTGTGTTGGCCATGAAATTGAGATTGGTCAATACGTAATAAAAGGGTATGAAGGACCAGTTCTTGATTGTGATAAATGTAGTAGTGAAATGCAGCTTAAAACGGGTCGATTTGGCAAATACTTTGGCTGTACCGGCGAAAACTCTGAGGGTGAACCTTGTAAAAATACACGCAAGTTACTGCGCAGTGGGCAAGCAGCGCCGCCAAAGGCAGACCCTATTGCCATGCCTGAACTTCGTTGTATTAAGGTAGACGATCATTACGTTCTGCGTGATGGTGCGTCAGGTATATTCTTAGCCGCTAGTCAATTCCCACGACATAGAGAAACTCGCGCACCAACGGTTAATGAATTGTTGCCGTATAAAGAACGCATCGATGAAAAATACCAATTCCTTTTGATTGCGCCAAGTGCAGATCCTGAGGGTAACGAGTCTGTGGTTCGCTATAGTCGCAAGACTAAAGAACAGTATGTTCGCAGTGAAAGCGATGGTAAACCAACGGGTTGGAGTGCGTTTTACGTAAATGGGAAATGGGTGCCTAGTCAGAAGGGCGCCAGCTAATAATCGGCAAGGTTTAATAGTGCTCTAGCTTGCTGTTATAATACGCTAGATAATAGGGGTTTATAATATGGCTTTTACAGAATACGAACTTGTAATGCTTGATGATGGTGAGGTTGCATTGCAACGCGCCGGATCCGACGAGCCTCTCGTTCGAATAAGTTTTTCAGACTCAGTTTTAGAGTACCTTGATGGAAAACATATTGATGTTGCCAAAAGCATGATGGACGCCGGCATCCAAACAGTCTTTGAAATTAACGACGACCGAACCCCCGCCTCTGTTGAAACGGGTGAAAAGCGTCAAATTCTGCATTAATATTTAATTTAAAGCGATACTCTCACGACGCCAACCGCTAGTCCCTCAATGGCAAATTCCTGAGCTCTCAAGTCAACTAATATGGGCGAATACTCGCGGTTCTCTGGCAACAGATGAATCTCATGCTTGCTTTTCGTTCTCTTTAGTCTTTTTACGGTTACTTCGCCATCGACTCTGGCGACAACAATTTGCTGGTTGTCAGCCGTTGGCTGCTGATGAACGGCAAGTAAGTCTCCGTCCATTATGCCCACGTCAACCATACTTTGGCCCTGCACACGCAAAAAGTAGTCAGCACTAGGATGAAAGGTACTGGAGGGGACTTCTTGGTAATCTTCAATATGCTGCTCAGCCATTATTGGCTCACCAGCAGCGACCCTGCCGATAATAGGGATGCCAGAGTATTGCTCGACAATTCGGATGCCACGTGAAGCACCAGGGATCATTTCTATTACGCCTTTGCGAGCCAGCGCCCTAAGATGATCTTCCGCAGCATTGGGCGAGCGAAAACCTAGTTTCTGAGCGATTTCAGCCCTTGTTGGGGGGTAGCCAGTCTCATCAAGGCTGTCACGAATCAAGTCTAGTATCTCTTGCTGTCTTGCTGTTAGTCGCTCCACAATATATCCTCAAGCCTTGTTTAACTGTGATTATATACAGTATTA
Organism: SAR92 clade bacterium; assembly: GCA_014381985.1. Lineage (GTDB taxonomy): Bacteria > Pseudomonadota > Gammaproteobacteria > Pseudomonadales > Porticoccaceae > HTCC2207. Next base: position 22,855 of record JACNKP010000046.1, on the reverse strand, counting down.
CGCAATTAGCAAGTCGTTGCTAGATCAGCAGAAAGGTACCACTGGTTTTTCGGTTTAGGGTCTTGATGAAACTGGACTACAGATCATCCCAACCAAATGCAGTATCGGGCTTTACTTTAGAGGGGGTGCTATTTACCCCGGCAAGTACCGTAATGTGGTCACAGAAGATGCGGTCCTGGTCTGTTAATAAAGATAACTCCCAGCGTTCTTCCTGGCTGTTACTACAGGTCGTGGGCAGTGCATTCCATGAGGCCAGATCTAGTTCATCGATCTCAGCGTTCTCGTATTGAATGCTAATGACGGAGGAATATTCATCGACCGCGATAATTTCAATGAATTGATTAGTTGCCATATCCCTATACCACTGTCCAACAGATGGTATTTGGCTAGCCATAATAGTGTTCCTTTTTATAGTTGGTGTTCTAAAATATCACTAGCCGGCGCTTGTTGCACGGTTCAGATTTTTGGGGTGATGTGTCACTTGCAGATAAAAGTGAAAGTGTTTTGTAGGTATTTTATTTAACTCACGAAAAAATATGTAATTATTTTTTTGGGTAGAATTTCAGTAACAGGGTAAAATAGCTGCGAGGAATATGTAAATAATAAATTGGTTTAAATAGCTTTGCATTAGACATTGTGTAAAGCATTTATTTGGGGATTTGATATGGAATATCGAAAGCTGGGAAAATCGGGCTTAAAGGTTAGCGCGCTGTCTTTGGGTTCGTGGGTAACGTTTGGTAAACAGGTCGACATAAGCGCTGCGAAAAAGCTGTTACAAAGCGCTTATGACAATGGCGTTAATTTTTTTGATAATGCGGAGGGCTACGAAGCGGGTGAATCAGAAAAAATTATGGGTGCAGCGATATTGAGTTTAGGCCTGCCACGGGACACCTATGCTGTGTCTTCAAAGGTCTACTGGGGCGGAGGTAAACCAACCCAGATCGGTCTCAGCGCCAAACATGTGCGCGATGCCTGCGATGCTGCGCTTATCCGTTTAAACGTTGATTACCTGGATTTATTTTATTGCCACCGGCCAGATGCAGATACTCCAATAGAAGAAACCGCTCGAGCCATGCACAATTTGGTGCAACAGGGCAAAGTGGTATATTGGGGCACGTCAGAGTGGTCGGCTCAACAGATCACCGAAGCCCATGAGATTTGCCGAAAAGAATATTTAACACCACCCACCATGGAACAACCTCAGTACAACTTACTGTATCGGGACAAGGTAGAAGGGGAGTACTGTCCTCTGTATGAAAACTATGGCATGGGAACCACTATTTGGTCGCCCTTGGCCTCTGGGTTACTAACCGGCAAATATCTCGAGGGTATTCCCACTGACAGTCGACTGGCCCTACCGGGTTATGAATGGCTACGAAAAATGTGGACGACGGACGACGGTAAGCAAAAAATTGAGAAAATCAGAAAACTTGCCGTGTTGTCGGCAGATTTGGGTGTGAGTTTGACCCATTTATCGATAGCCTGGTGTCTTAAAAATCCACAGGTGAGCACTGTTATTTTGGGGGCATCTAAATTGTCACAGCTTGAAGATAACCTAAAATCAATAGAAGTATTGCCATTGTTAACCGACCCGGTTATGGCGAGTATTGAAGCTATTGTTAATAACCGGCCAGCACGAATTGATTGATTTTAACTAGCCAAAATAGATATTACCTATCAAGAGTAAATGGGTTTAAATAGTTTGGTATTAGATATTGTGTAAAGCTTTTATTTGGGAGTGCGCTATTGAATAGTTCAGAGGTTGATTTATACGGACGATTGATGCTCGATTTGAAAGGAGTCTCACTTGACCGTGATGAGCGGCTTCAGCTGCAAAATCCCCAAGTAGGTGGCGTCATTCTGTTCAGTCGTAATATTCAGAGTAGAGATCAAATTTGTGATTTGGTTGCTGAGATTAGAGCCTGTTCTAAGTCTTTGCTCGTCGCGGTTGATCAAGAGGGTGGAAGGGTTCAGCGACTCCGCGAGGGGTTTACCGCCATTCCTTCTATGCAGGCAATAGGGAACTTGATCGCGCGCTCGCCAGAGGAAGGGTTGGGTTTAAGCAAAGACTTGGGGTGGCTGATGGCATCTGAAGTGATTGCTTGTGGCCTTGATCTAAGTTTTGCCCCAGTCTTGGATGTTGACCGTGACACTAGCAGCATCATTGGCGATCGATCGTTCTCCGACCAGCCAGAAATAGTAATCAGTGCAGCTGAGGCTTTTATTAAAGGCATGCACGATGCAGGGATGGCAGCCACTGGAAAACATTTCCCTGGTCACGGAGGCATCGTTGCAGACAGTCACCTAGAGGCGCCGGTTGATGATCGTAGCTGGAATACTTTGTATGCCCGGGATATACAGCCCTTTGCAAAGCTGTCAAAGATGCTGGATGCAGTTATGCCTGCACATATCACTTTTCCGTCGGTTGACCCAGACTCAGTTGGCTTCTCATCGTTTTGGTTGAATGATGTGCTTCGGGGAAAGTTAGGCTTTGAGGGTATTATTTTTAGTGATGACTTAACAATGAAAGGAGCTGATATTGCCGGTGGTTATGTGGACAAAGCGAAACTGGCCCTAAAGGCAGGTTGCGATATGATTTTAGTCTGCAATTGTCCCCAGGGGGCAGTTGAGGTATTGTCGTACATGGAGTCTGCCAATATATCGCAAAGCTCCAAATTAGCATCGATGGTGGCTAAACGGTCGATTAGTTGGTCAGATCTTGAAGGTTCGCCTCGACGGCTGGCGATATCCCAAAAAGTGGCAGCATTGAATTAAATCAGTGACTTTAACAGGGTGTGAGATATCATTAACAATAAAGCAAAGCAGGAATTATTAAATGAATAATTTTCGGACATGGTTGGTTGAGTTCAGTGACTCTGGGTTCCTTTGGGTTGCCGAGCTATTTCTCATCGTTGTGGTTGTTTTGAGCCTCGGTTACATTTTGAACAAAATCATCGATAGGCTTGAAGCGCGAACCTCTAAGACAGCCACAGTGTGGGATGATGCCGTAATAGAGGCCTGCCGAAGACCCGCTATATGGTTCATTTGGATACTTGGAATTAACTTTGCAGCCGGCGTGGCCGCGCAAAAAATGAATTCCCCCTTGTTGGAGTTGATTGATCCGATTAACCGCCTAGCTGTAATTTTTCTAACGACTCTATTTTTGACTAATTTCATTAAGAGGGCTGAGCAGAACCTTATTAATCCAGACTATATTAGCAAGCCCGTTGACAGCACCACCGTGAGAGCAGTGGCTAAATTATTGCGGGTATCAGTGGTGATTACTGCATTACTTATTGCCATGCAGTTATTTGGTTACAGTATTTCAGGATTACTTGCCTTTGGCGGTATAGGTGGTATCGCGATTGGCTTTGCGGCTAAAGATCTACTCGCAAATTTCTTTGGTGGATTAATGATATACCTAGATCGCCCATTCTCGGTGGGAGACTGGATTCGATCGCCTGATAAAGAAATCGAGGGAACCGTCGAGGATATTGGTTGGCGACTAACCCGAATACGTACCTTTGATAAGCGGCCGCTGTATATTCCCAACGGAGTGTTTGCAGCTATTTCTGTGGAGAACGCCTCCCGAATGAGCAATAGACGTATTTACGAGACGGTTGGTATTCGTTATTCAGATGTTTCCTGTATGGCAACTATAGTGGATCAGGTAACGGAAATGCTTAAAACACATGATGATATAGATGCAACTCAGACACTAATTGTCAATTTCAATGCGTTTTCTGCTAGCTCTATCGATTTCTTTATTTATACCTTTACCAAGACCACTGACTGGGTGGCGTACCACCAGATTAAACAGGACGTGCTGCTGAAGGTGAGCTCTATTATTGAGACTGCAGGTGCTGAGATGGCCTTCCCTACGTCAACTGTTCATATTGAAAACTCAGCAGCATTGGAAATCAGTGCTGGTGCATCCTCAAAAGTATGATTGAGAAGGGCCTTAACCATCTGATGATTAGGCTAAAGTTAGCTTGCTTGGTCTTGGTTTCGTCAGGACTGTCTGGCTGTCTGGGAGCTCCGGAGGGTGTGTATCCTGTTCAAAATTTCCAACTGGAGCGCTATCTTGGCCAGTGGTACGAAATTGCTCGATTAGATCATTCTTTTGAACGCGGTATGAGCTCTGTTAGCGCTACCTATTCGATGCGAGAGGATGGGGGTGTGGTGGTTCTTAATGCAGGATTTATGGACGAGTCTAAGCAGTGGCGTCAGGCAGAAGGTAAAGCTTACTTTGTACAAACGCCTGATATTGGCCATTTAAAAGTATCTTTTTTTGGTCCTTTTTATGGGTCATATATCATATTTGAACTAGACAGCGTGGACTATCAATACGCCTTTGTGGCCGGCATGGACACCGATTATCTGTGGTTCTTGTCGAGATCGCCTGAGGTCAGTGATGATCTTGTTAATCACTTTATTGAGTTGTCTGCGACATTGGGTTTTGATACCGAGAGCCTGATCTTTGTCGATCATAGGTAACAGTTTTAATCTCAGCAGGAATGAGGGGTTCATCTGTTAAGTGTGTGCTTAGTTTAGTCCTGATTTTCGGGCTCTATTGCGCCTTCATCGTCAATGATTACTTGTGGATTTAGCGGTTCGGGCTTATAGGTTTTAATGGTCAGCATAACGCCCAGTTCAGGATGATCTAGATAGTAGACACTGTTCTCTTCAATGCGCTTAGATTGCTTGATAGGCCATATCTCTGCAATCGAGTACTGTTTGATGGCGCCATGATCGTGCTCATCTTTTAATAGGCCTAGATCAATGGCTTCTTCGCCATAAGCAGCACTGTTGCTGTTAACTAGCTCTGATTCGGCATTTAGGTCACTTAGATACTCTGGTAAAACGGGGATCTCCCATTGTTGTTTGGGTGAGTCCTCTATGATCAATTGAAAATTTGGATTATCTGGGAGCTTTACGGTTAAGGTATCGACCAAGGAATTCTCATTGACGAACTTGAGTCGCCATAGATCAGTTTCAACGTGTAAAAATCGTGATTTATAAAACCGAAGGCTACCCTCGATTTCAGATCGGTCATCTAGCCTCTTCCCAGCGCTTATATGGATCCAAGGATCCTCACCAGAAGCGTCTGCTTCAAAACGCCAAGCTTCGTGAAAGACGACATTATAATTCCGGCGATCAAGTGCCCTTGCGCTGTCATTAAGATCTCTTACCTTAGCATCTAAAATAATAAAAGATTCTTCATATTCGGGGATGTAAGGCTCGACAGGGAGGCTGTCTTCGACAATCTGCATTTCTATTTCTGTTTCTGTTTCGCCGGTTAAAGTAGTGGGTTCCTGATTAGACACATTAAGTGTAATGGCAGGGTCCTCCATTTCCGCGATGGGTATCCAGACTAGAACTTTGGGCAGCAATGGCTCCGCCTTTGGATCCAAAAGAAGAGCGGCCTGGATTTGGGAGAGGGTAAATTGATGAGATCTTGCTTCTGCATCAATCAAAGCGAGTAAATTTTTAGGGTATTCAAGTTTGTGGTCTAGAGGCGGTATTTCGCCGCTAAGATTATCAGGTTGCGTAAACAAAATTATCTCTACCTGATACCAATTTTCAGGCGGCACCAAGGGAATGGGGAGTTGATTTTCTTGCGCTGAGGCAAAGTTGCTAGCAGCCACTGTTGCTAGCATAAAAAGATAAGTCCTCGCGCCATCTAAAAACCGCTTGTTACTGCTCATTAATATTCCGTCTAATGTTCGGTATCTGTGCTTGTTCGGTTCGTTCTCTTCAGTCAGGTGGCAATAGCCCCTGCAGTATATTATGCACTATGGAGAAGCGCTGCTCGGGATTCTCCATGTCCATAGTGAAACTCAGTTGATCATTGTTTTGCAAGCGGTAAGTGGAAGGTTTTGATTGGACCATTTTGATAATAGTAATCGGTTCCACAATCGTGGTCGATTTAAACTGTAAACGACCACGGGTTAGGCCAGCTTCTATTTTCTTCAGCCCTAGTTGCTCACCTACCAGTCTAAGCTCCGCAAGTTTAAATAAGGTTTTTGATAGCTCTGGGAGCAAGCCAAAGCGATCTATCATTTCTACTTGGAGTTCATGTAAGTCTGATTTTGATTGGCAGTCAGCTAATCTTTTGTAGATGGTTAGGCGCATATTCACATCTGGGAGGTAGTCATCTGGAATCAGGGCCGGTACGTGCATATTGACCTCAAGGCCTTGATTTAGTGCGGCATCGAAATCAGGTTCTGAACCATTTCTAATGGCTGCAACGGCTCTATCTAGCATTTCCAGATAAAGGGTAAAGCCAATAGCTTGAATATGGCCACTTTGTTCTTCGCCCAAAAGTTCTCCAGCCCCTCTGATTTCAAGATCGTTAGTGGCTAGTGTGAAGCCAGATCCCAGTTGATCTGCGGCAGAGATAGCTTCGAGCCTTTTGGTGGCATCTGAGGTGATTTTCTTGTCTTGTGGAAGCATCAAATACGCATAGGCTTGGTGGTGGGATCTGCCGACTCGGCCTCGCAACTGATGTAGCTGAGCAAGACCAAATTTGTCGGCACGGGAAATCAAAATTGTATTTGCGCTAGGTATATCAATACCGGTCTCAATGATGGTGGTGCAAACTAATACATTGAAGCGCTGGTGATAGAAATCTGACATGACCTGCTCGAGATTACGCTCGCGCATTTGGCCGTGAGCGATATTGATCCTTGCTTCGGGGACTAGAGTAGCTAGCTCATCGGCAACTCTTTGGATGCTTTTGACATCATTGTGCAAGAAGTAGACTTGGCCCCCCCGGAGTATCTCCCGCAGAATGGCCTCTCTGGTAACCCTTGACTCTTGTTTACGGACAAAGGTCTTCACCGATAATCTTTTAGCTGGAGGCGTTGCAATAATCGACAGGTCCCGAATGCTGTGCATCGACATATTTAACGTGCGGGGTATTGGCGTGGCTGTCATGGTCAATATATCCACCTCACTGCGCAAAGATTTAATCTTTTCTTTTTGTCTCACGCCAAAGCGATGTTCTTCATCGATGATCATAAGGCCCAATTGTTTAAAATTGATTTCGGCATGAAGCAGCTTATGGGTACTGATCAAGATATCAACTTTGCCAGCCTCAGTATCACCAATCACTGCCGTTTGTTCTTTCCCGGTTCTAAATCGAGATAGCTCTTCAACATTAACGGGCCAGTTTGCAAAACGATCTCGGAAATTCTGCAGGTGCTGGTGCGCGAGCAGGGTGGTTGGCACTAGGATGACTACCTGTTTGCCGCTACTGACGGCCGTAAAGGCTGCGCGCATGGCAACTTCCGTCTTGCCAAAACCTACGTCACCGCAGACCAATCGATCCATAGGTTGGGCGCTTAATAAGTCTTTCCTGACCGCATCGATGGCGGCCTGTTGGTCGGCTGTTTCCTCGAAGGCAAAGTCGCCACTAAATTTCAGATAGTCTTGCTCGTTAGCTGAGCATGCAAAACCTTTGCGAGCTGCTCTCCTGGAGTAAATATCGAGAAGATCAACGGCTGTATCCCGCACCTGTTTGGCGGCTTTTTGTTTAGCCTTATCCCACTTATCACTACCAAGGTGATTGAGTGGTGCTGCAACCTGATCGCCGCCTCCGAAGCGGCTGATTAGGTGCAGGGACGACACTGGCACGTAGAGTTTTGCATCATTGGCGTAATAGAGCATCAGGAACTCTTGCGCGGTCTTATCTACATCTAAGGTGATCAACCCTTGATAGCGGCCGACCCCATGTTCTATGTGCACTACTGGGGCATTAATTTTTAATTCGGCAAGACTTTTGAAAATGTAATCTGGCGACTCAGACACCTTGGAGCGCCGGCGTCGCTGCATGACCTGCTGGCCAAATAGCTCGCCTTCCGTGATAAGGCACAGGCCATTATTTGGGCAAACAATGCCTTGATCTAAGGGGTAGGTAATTATGCAGTACTGTAGATCTGACTCGACAAATTGTAACCAGCTATCGACCTCTGCTGGATTAACTTGAATGGTCTTTAGTAGGTCAGTTAATACCTCACGACGGCCTGACGATTCAGCGCAAAATAGAACTCGAGAGCCAGCCTTGGCAGCCTCAAAGGTGCCCAAAAAGTCATGTAATTTTTGCAGAGGACTTGTTTGTTTGGCATTTACCGACACGTCAGGGACAGACACTAGGTTTGAGTCTTGGTGATGAACAGCCGGATCGATGGGTTGACGATCAAGAATCGTTCTTGGTCGTTTTTTTATTTCATGAAAAAGGCGATCAACAGGTAGAAATATTTCCTCTGGTTTTAAAAGAGGGCGCTCAGGATCCACTCCATATTCTTGATAACGATTGTTGATATCGCTCCAAAATTGCTCTGCTGCCTGTTCTATTCCGCTACTGGTAAATAGCTGTAAATTGATGGGTAAATAGTCGAAAAGCGTCGCTGTTTGTTCGAAGAACAAGCTTAGGTAATACTCTATTCCTTGGGGTGCAATACCATCTTTAATGTCGCGATAGACTGGACATTTGGCGGGGTTATGATCAAAGCGTTCATGCCAGTTATTTAAAAACAGATTGATGGACTCTTTGTCCATCGGAAATTCTCTTGCGGGAAGTAATTCAATTTGTTCGACATTTTCTAATGTGCGCTGTGATTCTGGATCAAAAAGCCGTAGAGACTCTATATCATCATCCAAAAGATCCATTCGAAAAGGCGTTTTAACGCCCATAGGGAAAACGTCGATGATTGATCCGCGAAAGGCAAATTCACCATGCTCGTAAACTGTATCTACACGTTTATAGCCTGCTCGTGAGAGCTGCCCTTGCAATAAACCTCGGTCAAGTTGTTCGCCAATGCTATAACAGAACGTTCTGGAGGCGACAAAATCAATGGGCGCAATCCGATGCATTAATGTCGTCAAAGGTACAATGAGAACGCCGTGGTCCGCGTTTGGCAATTTTGCTAAGGTTTGTAGGCGCGCCGAAATAATATCTTGGTGCGGCGAGAAAATATCATAGGGCAGTGTTTCCCAGTCAGGGAATGTAAAGATCGATAGGTTTCGTTGTGCAGCGAAAAACTCTAAGGCACGACTTTGAATGCTTGCCTGTTGTGCAGTGTCGGTAATAATTAGGGTTAAACCCGAATACTTAAGAGCGGCTTCAACCACGGCCAAAGCACGGCCAGATGGTGGTAATCCACCCCAAACACATTTATCGCCAGGTTTAACAGCGGGTTGTTGATTAAAAATATTCATAGTGGACTTCTGTTGATCTCATTTTATGCTGCTTTATTGGCGGGTATTCTACTTACCTCAGACTATTAGTTATAGAAATAATGCCTATCTTGCTATTTTAACCCTCGATTAGTTGCCTGTTTGGGTTTCGTGTTCGATAATATCTTGTAATAACTCCATCTGCATAAGGACATAATTCGTGGACGAACAGCAAAGGCCCCTCCCAGACGATTTTTTCAAAGACTGGAAAGAAAGAGAAGCATTGGCAGAGGGTATGATTCCCTTAATCGGTAAATTGTATCGTCAGAGCAATATTAATACGTACATGTATGGCAATAGCATGGTCAATCAGTCAGTGACTGACTTGATGAAGGAACACCGATTTGTTCGTCAGGTTGAGAGTAATGAACTCTCTGAATTTGATACTTACCCAATGCTTGAAGGTATTTCTAAGTTGAAGCTTGGCCCTGCCCATATTGACGTGGGTAAATTAGTGGTTAAGTATCAAAAAAGTAATGGCAATGGGTCGAGTCTGAGTGACTTTTTAGCCGCTGAGCTTGATGAAATTATAGGTTCTGATGTTAAGCCGCTGCCTGAACCCCAAGACGTTGTACTCTATGGGTTTGGTCGAATCGGGCGATTAATAGCTCGAATTCTGGTTGATAAAGCCGGTGGTGGTGATGTGCTGCGCTTGCGCGCTATCGTTATCCGTAAAGGGAAGTTAAACCATGATCTTGAAAAGCGCGCTGCATTGCTTCGCAGAGACTCCGTGCATGGCCCCTTTAAAGGTACTGTTCGGGTTTTAGAAGATAAAAATATTCTGGTCGTTAATGGTAATCCGATCAAGATAATTTATGCTAATTCTCCTGAAGAAATCGACTACAACGATTATGGCATCACTAATGCGTTGATCGTTGACAATACGGGCGTTTGGAAAGATACGGAAGGACTTAGTGGACACCTGCGGCCTGGCGCCAGTAAAGTGCTATTAACGGCGCCTGCTGGTGATGATATTCCCAACATTGTTTATGGTGTTAATCATGATCAGATTACGCCGGACAGAAAAATCATCTCTGCAGCCTCTTGCACAACCAATGCGATTGTCCCAGTTCTTAAGTGCTTGTTAGATGAATTTGGTATTAGTGGTGGCCATGTTGAGACTGTCCATGCTTATACCAATGATCAAAATTTAATCGATAACTACCACAAGGGTGGACGCCGTGGCCGAAGTGCTGCTCTCAATATGGTGCTTACATCTACGGGTGCGGCTAAAGCGGTCGCTAAGGTGATACCTGAGCTAAAAGGCAAGTTGACGGGTAATGCTATAAGAGTTCCGACACCGAATGTGTCTATGGCTATTCTAAATCTGCAGTTGGGTCGAGACACCACGGTTGAGGAGTTGAACGAATTTTTACGACAGAAGGCTTTGCATTCAGATCTTCAGCAGCAAATAGGCTACACAATTTCAACGGAAGCTGTTTCAACTGATTTTGTGGGATCTCGGCAGGCTTGCGTTCTTGATGCTCAAGCTACGATTGTTGAAGGTCGTAGCTGCGTACTATATTGCTGGTATGACAACGAGTTTGGCTACAGCTGTCAGGTAGTCAGATGTTTAGAGAAATTTGCAGGCGTTGTTTGGCCGTCATACCCAAGAGAAGCCTAATCTAAATCTGCTCAAGTGTCGCAATAAGCTCGGGAAGCCGAGCTTATTTTTGTCTGAATATTGTGCAGCCTTCCTAGTTTTTAGTCCTTAGAACAAAAAGTATCATTTTATGCGGTGATAAGGGCGTTTTAGGTCTTATAAGCTGGCGTCTGGGGTCATAGGCCATTATACTCTCGCGCACAAATTTCTCACTCAAGGTCTCTATCCTAGTGAGGGCAGAAAATCGCCCGGTGAGTAACAGCGGATTCGCTACAAATTCAATATTTTATTGACTGTATTCGAGGTGCGCTTAACAGTCATTAAATAAATGTGAACACTGGTAAACTCTATGATTAAAGTTCGTCGCGGTTTGGATCTTCCCATTTCGGGAGCTCCAGAGCAGGTGGTTTATGATGGCCCGACCGTTAGCCAAGTCGCCCTGGTTGGCCTAGATTATCAGGGCATGAAGCCAACCATGGCAGTGCGCGAAGGCGACCAAGTTAAACTGGGTCAGCTGTTGTTTACTGACAAGAAAAATGCATCTGCACGCTATACAGCACCAGCTGCCGGAACGGTAGTGGCCATTAACCGTGGTGAAAGACGAGTTTTTCAATCTTTAGTTATCGATATCGATGGCGATACTAGTGAAACTTTTGAAACATATGCAGTGGAGCAGCTGGATACCCTCGATAGAGCTGATGTTATTGAAAATTTGGTTAAGTCCGGACAATGGACTGCGTTGCGAACTAGGCCGTTTTCAAAAGTGCCTGCCGCTGACACTATGGCATCATCTATTTTCGTCACTGCCATGGACACTAATCCTTTGTCAGCAGACCCCTCGGTGATTGTCGGTCAGCGACGGGAAGATTTTACAAGTGGCTTAAAGATACTTACGCGACTGACCAACGGGCCCGTCAACTTATGCGTAGCTCCGAATTCGACAATACCCGGAGCTGATATAGACGGTGTCAGGAAGATTGCATTTAGTGGCCCTCATCCTGCGGGACTTACTGGGACTCATATTCATTTTGTTGATCCTGTCAGCATAGATAAAACTGTGTGGTCGATTGGTTACCAGGACGTGATTGCCATTGGCGCTTTATTTACGACAGGCTGCATTGATGTCAGGCGTGTCATCGCCATTGCAGGGCCTCAGGTGACACAGCCGAGGCTTTTAGGTACGCGATTAGGGGCTAATATCAATCAATTAGTTATTGGCGAGCTTAAAAATGATGAGAATAGGGTGATTTCTGGTTCAGTTCTTTCGGGGCGTCAAGCCGTTTCAGAATTTGCTTTCCTGGGTCGTTATCATAGTCAAGTCTCTGTTATCCAAGAAGGGCGTGAGCGACAATTTCTGCATTATCTTCGAGCTGGAGTGGACAAGCATTCTTCATTGCCAGTGTTTGTCTCTTCACTCACCAAAAAGCTATTCAATATGACCACCAGTACCAATGGAAGTGAACGAGCAATGGTGCCGGTAGGTGGGTATGAAAAAGTGACTGCTCTGGATATCTTGCCTATACAGCTTCTGCGTTCACTTATTGTTGGCGATACTGAAATGGCTCAAAAGCTCGGTTGCCTAGAACTAGATGAAGACGATATGGGTCTGTACACCTATGTCTGCGTTGGAAAATATGAGTACGGACGAATCCTGCGGGATAATCTGACCAGAATTGAGAAGGAGGGATAATACTATGATGCGTAATCTTCTCGACAAATACGAGCCACATTTTCACAAAGGCGGTAAGTGGGAAAAATGGTATGCCTTGTATGAAGCAATTGATACAGGTCTTTTTAAGCCTGCAGATGTGACTAAAAATAGTTCACATGTGCGCGACGGAATCGATCTAAAGCGCGTAATGATTACCGTTTGGGTGGCGACATTTCCAACTATGTTTTTTGGGATGTGGAATATCGGTTTTCAAGCTAACACCATTATGGCTGAGATGGGCATGCTATCTCAGGAAGGTCTGCGTGGTCTTTTCATAGGCCTACTTGCGGGTTATGACGCTACGAGCATTTGGGACAATATTATTCATGGAGCTGCGTATTTCTTACCCATATACATGACCACTTTTATTGTAGGTGGGATATGGGAGGTTTTATTTGCCAGCGTACGTGGCCATGAGGTTAATGAAGGCTTTTTCGTAACCTCTGTTTTGTTTGCACTCTGTTGCCCGCCCGATCTGCCTCTATGGATGGTGGCTATGGGTATTAGTTTTGGTATTGTCATTGGTAAAGAAGTCTTCGGCGGCACAGGCAAGAATTTTCTTAACCCAGCCTTAACAGGTCGCGCATTTCTATATTTCGCCTATCCAGCATATATGAGTGGCGATGCGGTATGGTCAGCTGTTGATGGCTACACGGGAGCTACTATGCTTTCGGTTGCATCAGCTCAGGGTGTTGTTGCTCTCGAGCAAACCGCCACATGGACACAATCGTTTATCGGCACCATACAGGGGTCTATTGGTGAAACCTCAACCCTAGCCATACTGATGGGTGCAGCCTTATTGTTAATCACCAAAATTGCTTCTTGGCGCATTATCAGCGGTGTATTGATTGGATCGGCTCTTTTGGCGACGCTATTTAATAATATTGATTCAAGCAATCCCATGTTTGCGCTACCTTTTTATTGGCATTGGGTTATCGGAGGGTTTGCCTTTGGCGCCATCTTTATGGCAACCGATCCCGTCTCTGCAGCAATGACGAATACGGGGAAGTTTTGGTATGGCATGCTGATTGGCGTGATGGTCATTCTGATTCGTGTGGTTAATCCTGCATTTCCTGAAGGCATGATGTTGGCGATCTTGTTTGCAAATTTGTTCGCTCCGCTGATGGACCATTTTGTGGTTAATGCGAATATTAAAAGGAGATTAGCTCGTGGCCAGTGATTCAGTTCAAAAGACATTTGGTGTAGCACTAGTTCTTTGTGTGGTTTGCGCGGTTGTTGTCTCAAGTGCGGCTGTTATCTTGCGGCCACAGCAACAAGAAAATAAGTTACTAGACTTGAAGACAAATATCCTTGCTTCAGCAGGCTTGCTACAACCAGGTATTGACGTTGAGAAGCAGTTTGAGCAGATTACTGCGCGAGTTGTTGATCTTGATACGGGCTATTTCACTGACGCTGTAGATGCGTCGATCTATGATCAACGTAAAGCGTCGAAAGATCCTTCTATGTCAGTGTCTCTGGACCCAAAAAATGATCCCGCAAAGATTAAGCGGCGAGCTAAATTTGCGACTGTTTATATTGTTGATGGAGAGCAGGGCATAGAGAAAGTCATTCTGCCGATCAAAGGTTACGGTCTTTGGTCCACGCTCTATGGTTTCTTGGCATTAGAGTCGGATCTTCAGACCATTGCAGGTATCGGTTTTTACGAACATACAGAAACACCAGGCTTGGGTGGCGAAGTGGATAACCCTAATTGGAAGGCTGGGTGGGTCGGCAAACAGGCCTATAAGTCGGGCGAGGTAGCTATTAGCGTGATTAAAGGTAAAGCTGATATGTCCAGAGACGGGTCAGAATACCAAATTGATGGACTAGCTGGGGCCACTCTCACCACGCGCGGTGTCCATAATCTCATTCAGTATTGGCTTGGCGAAGAGGGCTTTGCGCCGCTCATTGGCCACTTGAAATCAGGGGATGCCTAGCATGGCAAATATCAAAGATACTCTACTTGAGCCGGTTGTCGCTAATAATCCTATCGCTTTACAGATTTTGGGCATTTGTTCCGCGCTGGCAGTGACCTCTAGCATGAAGGTAGCCTTCGTTATGTGCCTGGCGCTTACTATAGTCACCGCTTTTTCTAATTTCTTTGTCTCATTGATTAGGCACCATATTCCCGGCAGTATCAGGATTATTGTGCAAATGACGATCATCGCGTCACTGGTTATTGTTGTCGATCAGGTGCTCAAGGCGGTTGCCTATGATATTAGTAAGCAACTATCAGTATTTGTCGGACTGATCATTACCAACTGTATCGTCATGGGTCGGGCTGAGGCCTTTGCGATGAAGAATCCGCCTATTCCAAGCTTTCTTGATGGTATTGGTAATGGATTAGGCTATAGCGCAATACTTATGCTAGTGGCTTTTGTGCGTGAACTTTTAGGTGCTGGTAAATTGTGGGGCTACGAAATATTTACGCCTGTTAGTGACGGTGGCTGGTACGTGCCAAATGGCATGATGTTAATGCCGCCCAGTGCCTTTTTCTTGATCGGTATACTCATTTGGGTTTTGCGCACTTGGAAGAAATCTCAGGTTGAAAAAGCTGACTTTAAAATTACTCATAATAGTAAGCCAAGCGAGGTGCTCTAATGGAACATTATCTTAGCTTGCTCGTCCGCTCTATCTTTATTGATAATATCGCCCTAAGTATGTTCTTAGGTATGTGCACATTTATCGCATTGTCGAAAAAAATCGACGCTGCAATAGGCTTGGGAATCGCAGTCATTGTGGTGCAAACCATTACTGTTCCAGTCAACAACCTGTTACTGACCTATCTTCTGTCAGATGGTGCGCTTACCTGGGCAGGTCTTCCTGATGTTGATCTCAGCTTTTTAGTTTATTTATGCTTTATTGGCGTTATTGCGGCCATTGTGCAAATTCTGGAAATGGTGCTAGATAAGTATGTCCCTGCGCTTTATAACGCGCTAGGCGTTTTCTTGCCTCTTATTACGGTGAATTGTGCCATTTTAGGGGGCTCCTTACTTATGGCCGAACGCGGGTTTAATTTCACAGAAAGTGTTGTTTATGGTCTCGGTTCGGGAACCTCATGGGCGCTGGCTATTGCTGTTTTGGCGGGTATCCGTGAAAAATTGAAATATAGTGATATTCCAGAAGGCCTACAGGGGCTGGGTATCGTATTCATTACCGTGGGTTTAGTTTCCCTTGGGTTCATGTCTTTTGGCGGAATTGATCTGTAATAACGGAGAAGTAACTGAGTATGAATACTGAAATTATTCTTGGTGTAAGCATGTTTACGGCGGTGATTCTCGCACTCGTGGCGTTTATCTTGGCTGCTCGAAGCAAGCTTGTATCCTCCGGTAGTGTGAATATTGTGATCAATGGTGAGAAGACCATTACCGTGCCGGCTGGCGATAAACTACTACAGACTTTGTCTTCCGCGGGACTATTTTTACCCTCGGCGTGCGGTGGTGGTGGCAGCTGTGCCCAGTGCAAATGTGTGATTAGCGATGGCGGCGGGTCGATGCTGCCAACCGAAGAGGGGCATTTCACTCGACGTGAGGCGGCTGAAGGCTGGCGCTTGTCGTGTCAGACCCCCGTCAAACAGGATATGAAGGTGCAGGTCCCTGAAGAGGTGTTCGGTGTTAAACGTTGGGATTGTACAGTTGTATCAAATCCAAATATGGCAACCTTTATTAAAGAGCTGACGCTGAAGCTGCCGGAAGGCATAGATGTCAATTTCCGAGCTGGAGGGTATGTTCAGCTAGAGTGTCCGCCGCACCACATTAAATACTCTGATTTTGATATTGAAGAGGAATATCGTGGTGATTGGGAGCGCTTTGGGTTTTTCAACCATGAATCAATAGTCGATGAGACCGTTATCCGAGCCTATTCAATGGCTAACTACCCTGATGAGAAGGGCGTGGTTAAGTTTAATATTCGTATTGCGACTCCACCTCCAGGTTCGGTAGGTATCAAACCTGGTGTGATGTCTTCCTATGTGTTTGGCTTAAAGGCTGGTGATACTATCCCTGTTTATGGTCCCTTCGGCGAGTTCTTTGCGAAAGAGACTAGTAATGAGATGGTCTTTATTGGCGGTGGCGCGGGTATGGCCCCCATGCGGTCACATATTTTTGATCAGCTTAAACGGGTTAATTCAGACCGTAAAATCAGCTTTTGGTATGGCGCTCGTTCGCTGCGTGAATGTTTTTATGACGATGAGTATGACACCTTAGCATCTGAAAATGACAATTTCGATTGGCACCTAGCGTTGTCCGATCCTCAACCAGAAGATAAATGGGATGGGCTAACAGGGTTTATTCATAATGTGCTTTATGAGCAGTATTTGAAAGATCATGAGGCACCAGAGGATTGCGAATTTTACATGTGTGGTCCGCCAATGATGAATGCAGCAGTAGTCAAAATGCTGACCGACCTGGGCGTAGAACAAGAGAATATTTTCCTTGATGACTTTGGCGGATAAGCAGAACATTAGTACGCTAACGAGGCTTAATAAAGCCTCTTTTTCGTTTAACTGTGTCCTGCTTTTTGCCTTTATAGCACTATTGGGTGGTTGTAATCGTGGCCCAGAAATCATTAAGATATCTGGCAGTAAGATGGGTACCAGTTATCATGTCACAATTGTTGCAGACCAACCGGCTCCGGTGGATCTTGCCAAACAAATTGAACAGACTCTTGATCGTGTTGATCAGTCTATGTCGACGTACAAAGTTGATTCTGAGATAAGTCAGTTTAATCAGTTGGATGTTGGACAGCGTTTAGTTATATCTGATGACTTTGATCAAGTGTTGCGGATAACACGAAAAGTTTGGCAAAAAAGCGGTGGTACTCTTGACCCAACCGTTGGCCCATTAGTGGATATTTGGGGCTTTGGGCCCACATTTACTGGTGATGTTGTGCCGAGTGATAGCGCTATCCAGAGGAGTCTTGCTAGCATTGGTTTTGATGCGGTTAATAGGACGGTGAATAATCAGCAAATTTTGCTGAGTAAAAGTCGCCCTTTGCGGTTGGACTTATCTGCGGTAGCTAAGGGTTACGCTGTAGATTTGGTCGCTGACCTTTTGGAAATGAACGCCCTTCCTGATTACTTGGTCGAGGTGGGTGGGGAGACGCGAGTAAACGGGCTTAATCCTGAAGGGGATCCTTGGCGATTAGCCATAGAGTCACCATCGCTAACTGAGGCGGTGGCTCAGGTGCTTAATTTAGAGGCAGGAGCCGTGGCTACATCAGGGGATTACAGGAATTATTTTGAACGAGATGGCGTGCGCTACTCCCACACCATTGATCCCCGCTCGGGACGTCCAACGACTCATTCCGTGGCTTCGGTTACGGTGGTCGCAGACACCTGTGCCGAGGCTGATGCTTGGGCAACAGCATTAATGGTCATGAATAGTGATCAAGCTGTCGATTTAGCTAATGAATTAAAGATTCCGGTTTATATTGTTGCTCGACAAGACGAAGGTTATACCGTTTCTTACAGTGAAACGTTTACACCTCTCTTGGGAATCAACGAACTGATAGAGGTCCAGTAATATGGCAGAAATTATTTTAGCAGTTGTGATGTTTGGTCTACTGGTCGGAGCCATGTCAGTTGGTGTTCTGATGGGTCGCAAGCCTATATCTGGTTCTTGCGGTGGTGTCGGCGCGGCTTTAGGTGAAACTGATTATACCTGCGATATTTGCGGTGATGACCCCAATAAATGTGACGAGAAAAGCGCTGAGATCAGTGAGTCAGTGTCTTATAACGCAATGGACGCCCAACAAAAGAGTTTTTAGAGATGGCTGATTTTTCTTACGATTTGGTTGTTATTGGCAGTGGTCCAGCGGGCGAAGGGGCAGCTATAAATGCGGTTAAGCAAGGGTTGCGAGTCGCAGTCGTTGATGATCGTGCAATGCCAGGTGGTAACTGTACCCATTTGGGTACCATCCCATCTAAAGCTCTGCGGCACTCGGTGCGGCGTATGATGCAATACAATAAAATGCCTATGTTCCGGTCTATTGGTGAACCTCGCTGGTTCTCTTTTCCGGAAATGATGAAGTCCGCCGAGGATGTGATTACTAAACAGGTCGAAGGACGGACAAAAGGTTATGCCCGCAATCGGGTGCGCCTGCATGTAGGGCGAGCCACGTTTAGCAATGCTCACGAGATATTAGTGCGTGCTGATGATGGCACCTCGGTGGCTATTGGCAGTAAATTTTTTCTTATTGCGACAGGGTCTAGTCCCTATCGTCCTGATGATATCGATTTCAATCATGCTGCTATTTTTGATAGCGATTCTATTTTGAGGCTGGATAGTTCACCACGTAATATTATTATCTATGGTGCTGGCGTCATTGGCTGTGAGTACGCCTCAATCTTTTCTGGCATAGATACTCGGGTCGATCTGGTCAATACGCGAGAATGGTTAATGAATTTCCTCGACGATGAAATTTCAGATGCCTTGAGTTATCATCTGCGTGATCTAAATGTGATGGTTCGTCACAACGAAGAGTACGAACGAGTCGTGACCAGTGAAACGGGAGTTACCTTAGAGTTAAAGTCAGGTAAACGAATTCATGCAGAAGCGTTACTTTGGTGTAACGGGCGCTCTGGTAACACCAAAGGCCTTGGTTTAAACGCGATTGGCTTAGAAGCTGACGAGCGTGGCCAGTTGATCGTTAACCAAGATTATCAAACTGCCATCCCTCATATCTATGCGGTAGGTGACGTCATTGGATGGCCAGCGCTAGCTGGAGCAGCATATGATCAAGGTCGATCCGCGGCTTCTCATATGTGCGATATGGCAGATCAGTTTCGGGTGGACGACGTTGCCACGGGTATTTGGACTATTCCTGAAATTAGTTTTGTGGGAAAAAACGAGAGAGAATTGACCGAGCAAAAAGTTCCCTACGAAATTGGGCGAGCGTACTTTAAAGATACCGCTCGGGCCCAAATATCTGGTGAAGAAGTCGGTATGTTGAAGATACTCTTTCACCAAGACACCCTCGAAATTCTTGGTATCCATTGTTTTGGTGCTGAGGCCGCTGAGATTATTCATATTGGTCAGGCAATAATGAATCAAGAAGGTGAGGCTAATACGATCAAGTACTTCCTGCGAACCACCTTTAACTATCCAACCATGGCTGAAGCCTATCGAATTGCGTCGATGAACGGACTGAATCGGGTCAGTAGACAGCACCGCCATTTTGATGAAAAGCAGAGCTAAACGCCTGATTTTCCTTTTCATTCCGTAGAATAATCAAGATTA
The DNA here is from genome assembly GCA_014381985.1 of SAR92 clade bacterium. Classification (GTDB taxonomy): domain Bacteria; phylum Pseudomonadota; class Gammaproteobacteria; order Pseudomonadales; family Porticoccaceae; genus HTCC2207. Next base: position 3,063 of record JACNKP010000046.1, on the reverse strand, counting down.
TGGACCTCTACTGGACTCTTTGTTGTTTGTGATCGGGCTTTCAGGTTTAATCTGTTCATGTTAAAAAATCTCCCATTCTTTATTGGATATCGCTATACCCGTAGTAAGCGGAGAGAAGGATTCGTGTCGTTTATTTCAGGCTTCTCTGTGGCTGCGATGGCACTTGGCGTGATGGCACTTATCGTGGTGCTGTCTGTGATGAACGGTTTTGATAAAGAAATAAAACAGCGGTTATTACGGATCATTCCTCATGCTACGGTCGCAGGCCACCCTAGCTTTACATCAGATCAACTCGCCGAGATTAGACAACAGATTATTGCTAGAGGTGATGCGGGGGTCACTGCTGTCGTTCCCATGGTGCAGGGGTTTGTGATGCTGTCTAAAGATGTCAATCAGGTTGGGGTTAATTTACAGGGCTTAGACGAGGCCTGGCCAACTGCTAAGCTATTAAAAGAGAATATGCTGAGTGGTTATGTGGAGCAGCTAGCGCCCGGTGATTTCAGTATCATTTTAGGCAGTCAAATAGCGCGAAAACTCAATGTCTTTATAGGCGATAAAATACAGGTTACCCTGCCGATGATTAGCGTGACACCCGCCGGTATTTTTCCACGGACAAAGCGAGTCACGGTTTCAGGGATTTTTGAAGTTGGGGCCCAGGTCGATGCTTCGGTAGCTTTTATGCACCAGCAAGATATGCAGAAATTAATGCGGCTAGGGGATAACTATCAGGGATTTCAGCTGCAATTTGAAGACCCTTATAAAGTCGATAGCTGGTTGAAATCCAATGCGACATCCATACTTCCCAATCACCAGTGGCGTTCGTGGTCTAACGCTATGAGTTCTCTATTTCAGGCTATGCGAATGGAGAAACTGGTGGTCAGTCTTTTACTGTCAGTCATTATTGCTGTTGCTGCCTTTAATATTATCGCAAGTCTCGTGTTGATGGTGGCTGACAAGCGCAAAGATATAGCGGTGATCAGAACCATGGGAGCAAACTCCAGCTTGATTACCAAGATCTTCATAGTGCAAGGTATGACAGTAGGGGCTGTTGGCGTGCTCAGTGGTACTTTGCTGGGGTGTTTTGTGGCGTACTTTATTGGTGATATTGTCGGTATCATTGAGGGCTTGTTAGGCGTTTATCTGTTTGATCCAAGCATTTATCTCATCAATACATTGCCATCAAGAATAGTATTTAATGACGTTGCAGCAGTTGTAGGTATTGCGCTGACAGTTAGTTTTTTAGCTACGCTTTACCCTGCTTGGCGTGCAGGAAAGATATTGCCAGCGGAGGCTTTGCGTTATGACCATTGAATCAGTACTCGTTGCTAAAGACCTTAGTCGTGATTATCAGCAGGGCAACCTGAACTTGTCGGTGCTTAAGGCGGTTAATCTTGATATTAAGAGGGGTGAGAAGCTAGCAATAGTGGGTGTGTCTGGTTCCGGAAAAACTACGTTGCTGAATCTGCTAGGTGGTCTTGATGATCCGAGTTCTGGTACGGTTTTGGTCTGTGATCAGCACTGGGGTAGCTTGGGGGCGTCTGATCGAGCGAGTTGGCGCAACCAGCATGTGGGCTTTGTTTATCAATTTCATCACTTGCTAGGTGAGTTTTCTGCCTTAGAGAATGTCGCTATGCCACTTTTGATTGGTGGCTGCTCGGTCGCAGAAGCGCGAGAGCGGGCCACCGCGTTGTTAGAACGTGTAGGTCTTGGCAGTCGACTAAGTCATCAGCCTGCTGAACTTTCTGGGGGAGAGCGGCAGCGCGTCGCCGTTGCTCGAGCGCTTGTTACCGAGCCCTCCGTTGTTCTAATGGATGAACCTACCGGGAATCTTGATCCCCACACCGCCGCATCGATCCTGGCGTTATTGATCGAACTAAACCATTCATTAGCCATCTCCTTTGTACTAGTCACTCATGACAGGACCATTGCCGCTCAAATGGATAGAACGGTCAGTTTGGAAGAGGGTAAACTAGTGGCGATGGAGCAACCTGTTGTTTAAGCCAGTCCCAATATTTATTGGCCTCCGCTATTTCTTCTCCGGTGGGCGCTCCAATCTATTAGTCTCTTTTATTTCTCTATTGGCAATTACCGGCTTAGTCCTGGGTGTGGCATTGCTGGTGATCGTTTTGTCGGTCATGAACGGCTTTGATCGTGAATTACGTGAGAATATTCTTTCAGTTGTGCCTCATGTACAGATTATCCATCCGCAAGGCATAGAAGACTGGCCGGCAGAACAATCTCGTATTGCGACCTTTAACCATGTCACTGAAGTGTCGCCGTACAATCAAGTAGAGGGTCTCATTAATAGCCGCTTGCAAGCACGGCCAATTCAATTGCTGGGGCTCTCCTCACGGGCTCTGCCGATTGGTATTGCGAAAATGCTTGAGGAGTATCAGTTGATTATGCCTGATGCGGGACAGATATTGCTGTCTGAGGTGGTTGCCGAGGCACTAAACGTATCGATCAAGCAATCGGTATCGGTGATTATTCCCGCGGCCGATGGTCTGCCGACTAAAGCATACTCACTTGTCGTTGCAGGTGTTTTTTCTACACACACTGAAATAGATCAGGCTTTGGCCCTGGTTTCTCTAGAACAGGCGTCAACGATTGGGGGTATGCGCAACAGAGTGCAAGGGTTCCGGTTGCAGATAGACGAACAATTTAATGCGCGTAATATTGGTTTTGAGATTGTTAATCAGTTGCCCTATGGTTATGGCTTTCGAGATTGGTTTCAGACTCATGGCAACCTCTATAAGGCGATCCAGCTATCACGCAATATGGTTGGGTTGCTGATTTTTTTGATTGTTGCTATAGCCGCCTTTAATGTCATTTCCATGTTGATGATGACTGTCATGGATAAGCGCAAAGATATCGCTGTTTTACAGACCTTGGGTTTGTCGAGGTCTAATATCGTAAGTTTGTTTCTAATGCAGGGTTCAATGATAGGATTGTTCGGCATTTCAATCGGGGTCGCTTTAGGTGTGGCCGGTTGTTATTGGACCGCTGATATGGTCGTTTGGCTTGAGTCAGCGTTAGGCGCTAAATTCCTTGAGACCTCGGTGT